>DATNJC010000069.1:0-86078 GCA_035604115.1 Bryobacteraceae bacterium
GCGCTGCTGGGAACTGCTCTTGCGTGTCCAACTTCGCAACACCGCCTCTTCCTGCTCCGTCAGTCGTATCCCGGCGTTCAATGATCGGGCCATGCCCGATTCTACATCTTAACTGTTATTTCTGCAAGTAAGTACTAGGTCCACGGGATCAACTAACGAGTGTTGAAACTCCAAGACTTCGGTTATGGCTTCCGGAGGCACACCGCCGCCGAAGCTTTCGTTGATGTCTTCGAGGGTCATGCCTGCGCCGAGGCACTCCAGGATTTGCGCGACCGAAAGGCGGGTGCCGCGAATCGCGGGTTTGCCGCCGAGCCAGCGGGAGTCGGCGATGATCCAGCGATAGTGTTTGTACGCTTTGGGCTGTTTCTGAGTCACGCTGGAGTTCCTATCTCTGTATAGTTGCCGAATGTTGGTGGTTTTAGCGGACGCCGCCTGAAGGGCGGCGGCAGCCAAGAATGGCTGCCCCACGGGGTTCTGGATTCAGCCGGTCACGCCGGTCAGGCACCGATATTCCGCAAGCGAACCAACGGCTTGCGCACTGAAGGCCGGCTGGAGAGCCGCGCGTACGCGTATTGTGAACGTGGGAGCACCCACGAGTTTCCTATGAGCGAGTATCGTGCCGAGGACCGTATCGATCTGCACCAAGTTTTTCTGCGGGTGCAGGAGCAAATGCTGGCGGATCTGGCCGCGAACACGGTGCTGCGGCATCCGACGGCGTGCGGGGCCGCGACGGAGCGGCGGTGGATCGATTTGTTGAACCGCTTCCTGCCGGAGCGATACCGGGCGACGAGCGCTTTCATTATCGACGCCGATGGGTACCGCAGCCGACAGATCGACCTGGCTATCTATGACCGCTTCTATTCTCCATTATTGTTTCCGGACGCTTCGCAACCGTACATTCCTGCCGAGAGCGTTTATGCAGTCTTCGAAATCAAACAGACTCTGGGCCCCCTGGCGGTGGTGGACGCGGGACAAAAAGCCGCATCGGTGCGGCGACTCCGGCGGACCTCGGCGCCGCTGCTTTCCGCGGGTTCGGTGTATCCTCCGAGGCAGCCTGCGCCCATTCTTGCCGGGGTCCTGAGCCTGGACGCGAGTTGGGTGCACTTGGCGGAGCGGATGCCTCCCCTGCTCGGCGAGCTGCTGCCGGAGGAGCGGCTGGACCTGGGTTGCGTCCTGAGACAGGGCGCGTTCGAGAGCCAGCCTTTCCGGAAGGCACGCTTTTCGAGACGGAAAGCGCCATCCACTTCAGTCAGCCCGAGGAGGCGCTTATCTTTTTCATGCTGCGTTTGATCTGCCGGCTCCAACAAATGGGCGCCGCGCCGGCCATCGATTTTGCGGAATACTCGCGGAGCTTTAAGTGAGCGGTTCCAATTCCTCGCAAACGATTTTCCAAGCGCCCGGCTGCTCGATCCGGCGAATTCCAACAACGCCGTCTCTGACGCGCTCACCCCGGAGGATAAGCTTCGTATTGCCACCGCTGCCGACATGTCGCTGCGCGCCGTTTCATGGACGGAGATCATCTGACCGGTGGGGCTCGGTGCCCGGCTTTCTCTAAGGCCCTGACCACCTCGCGAGCGTTGGGCGCGCATTCCTTCGCCAACCGTAATATACTTCGTAAGAATGACTGGCGCCGAACACCGTTGGGAACACGTCTGGGAACGATGGAAACGCCGGCCGCAGAACGTCTGGCTGCGGCGGGCGGTGTTTCAGATCCATCTGTGGACGGGGATCGCCGTGGGGCTCTATGTCTTGGCCGTCAGCGTCAGCGGCAGCGCCATCGTGTTTCGCAACGAGGTTTATACGGCGGCTCCCACCGGGCCGCGCACCGTCGCGATTGCGGGGCCCCGTCTCAACCAGCAGCAGATGCGCGAGGCCATCCATCGCGCTTGGCCCGACTGGTCGCTCAGCTACATCTGGGAGGGCAAGCGCGCCGACCAGAGTGTCGAAGTGTGGCTTGACCGCAAGGGCAGCCGCAAGCAGCGCCTGTTCGATCCTTATACGGGCCAGGACATGGGGTCGGCGACGCCGGTGTCGATCAAGGTGCTGGCGTGGATGGGAGACCTCCACGTCAACCTGCTGGCCGGGCCCACCGGGCGCATCGTCAACGGCGTCGGATCGATTATCCTGACGCTGTTGTGCGTGACCGGCGCGGTGCTGTGGTGGCCGGGCATCGATAGTTGGCGGAGGAACCTCAAGATCGGCTGGCGCTCCAGTTGGAAGCGCATCAACTGGGACTTGCATACCGCGGTGGGATTCTGGACTTTCGGGTTCGTGTTTCTGTGGAGCATGACGGGGATCTACCTGGTGTTTCCGACGCCCGTGCAGGTGTTCGTGCACCAATTCCTGCCGCTGGAGCGGTACCGGCCCGTCTCTTTTGAAACCGCTCCGCCGGCGGTGGTGGAACCCGGGATCGAACCCAGGAGCCCGGCTCGCTTCGTGCAGGTTGCCGATCCGCCCGCTACCGACGCGACGCCGCCTCCGCCGCGGCGCAGACGCGCACCACCGCGATTATCGACCGGCGACAAAGTCATCCAGTGGCTGTATTACATTCACTTCGGCAACTTCGGCGGATGGCCGGTCAAATTGATTTGGACCCTGCTGGGATTCGCGCCGGTGCTGCTGTTCATCACGGGCGTCATCATGTGGTGGAACCGCGTCCTGAGTCCAGAGGCGCGGCGCGCTAAGCGTGCGGGGAAACTGCGGAGTGGGGCCGGAGAGATCGAGCCCGCGCTTCAGGAACTGTAACCGCCAGCCGACTGATCACGCAAACTAGGCGATCATCACCTTGCGAGGAAACTGCGCGTTGTCTTCCAGGAAGGTCTTCTTGCGCTTCAGATCGGCGGCCGTCGCCTGCACCACGCCGTTGGCATCGGTGGCGCGCGACACCAGCGTGTGTTCTCCCGGCGTGGCGCCCTCCCACTTGTAGGAGAACAGCTTCCAGGAAAACTGAGTGTTGGCGTGGTCCATCTCCGCCTTCTGCCATGGGCCGTTATCGATCTGCACTTCCACCGACTTGAGCGGGGTGCCGTCGTTCAACACAAACCCTAGAACGGTGTGCGATGCGCCGGTCTTCCGCACTCGCGCAATCACCGATTTCAGTTGCATGTGCGTGACTTCGTTTTCCACCCACTGGGTTTGGGGATCGGCATCTTCACCTGTGCCGCCGACTCCGCGCAGCGTCCGGTACCAGCGGGCTTGATAGTTCCCGAGGAAACGCTCCTCTTGCAGATGGACTTCAGAGAGCCATTTCACGTTCGCCACGCCGTACCAGCCCGGCATGATGAGCCGCACCGGGAAGCCCTGATTTTGCGTGAGCGGATCGCCATTGAGCGCGTAGGCGATGAGCGGCTCGGGCTTCATGGCGTGTTCCAGAGTGATGCTTCGGCCGAACTGTTGTTCCAGCTTGTAAGTCTGCTGGCGGAAGGCGATGTCGAGCGGTCCGCGATCGTAGCCGAAGAAGACCACTTCCCGGGCTTTAGAATCGACTCCGAGTTGCTTCAGCACGGAGCTCAAGCGGACACCGGTGAAGCGGCCACATGAGGACAGACCCTCCATCGCGCGGGCGCTGTTGCCGGAACACTCGAAGCCGTTGATCAGCTCTACCGATTTCATGGCCTTCAGATCGGCCAGAGTGAATTCGGTGGGCTTGTGAACCATGCCGGTGAACTTCAACCGGTAGGCAGCCGCATCGATTTCGGGTTTGGTGAAGTGCTGGGTGGTGAAGAACTGATCCTTGGGCGTGAGCATGCCGTCGAGCTTCCGGATGTCGAGCTGGCGGGTCGCCGCGCCCGGCGTGGCCGGATTGTAATTCTTCGGCATATCGGTGAAGGGAACATCAGTGTCGCCCTGGGCTAGCGCCGGGAGGGACCACTCCGGAATCAGCGCCAATATGCCGGTCGCGGTCAGGCCGCGCTTCAGGGATTCGCGGCGGGTGAGGTACTCTACCATGCTGGGCCTCCTGTAAACAAGGGATTGCACGATAGTTTACCTCATTTCAGTGGGGGCTGTCCGAGCGGCTATACCGGCAGGTAGGGAGTCACTTAAGGAACGTCGCAAGGAATGGCGGGGACGACGGGGCTCGAACCCGCGACCTCCGACGTGACAGGCCGGCGTTCTAACCAACTGAACTACGTCCCCGCTTGCTTGGTCAAGTCGGACTAACTCAGGATAGCACAGGGCTTCACGACCTAGCTTTGACGGGATCCTTTCTGGACAGCGACGATGCGCGCCGGCGTTGCCCAACGCCGCCCGGAGCGCCCCAGACGGGGGCGGACTAAATGTCACCTGTGGGCGAGTTTTCGTGCTTCACCGTAACGCCGGCCGCGCTCAATTGCTGGATCAGGCTGGTGTCGCCACGCTGCAAATTCACGCGAAAGGGGCCCCGCCGGATGCTGAACCCCGTGAGGACATCCTCGTCGTCAATCATGACCACTTCGTGAACGTAGCCGAGCCGCACCTCGTCGATCAGCTCCGGCCGCGACAGCTCCATTAACGGCTTCGGAACGAGGAAAAACGCGGTCACTCCAGCGGCGACCGCCAGAACCAGGGAAATGAAGATGCGTTTGCGGGAAGCCATGGAACCGTAGCTAGTCGTATTCGGCCGCGCAGAGTGGATCGGCAGCCGGGGCTGTGTTCTTTAGGAGACCGAGCCCGCGCACGCTCATGGAGGTAGATTACTTCCTCGTCATCGACTATGCTGGCAGACAGTTGGAGGCCTCCATGAAACGACTATCGTTCGTTCGGCCGTTCGCTCATGTGCTCAGCGCCGCCGGATTTGTGTTAGCCTTCCTGTGCGCGCCGCATCTGCGAGCCCAACCACAAACGGCCTCGGCCCCTCCCGCGTTCGAAGTCGCCTCGGTGCGGGTGGCCGTAGGCCCTAACGGCGTCCGCGGAGGCTGCCATGGGATCGACTCCCATTACAGTCCTCGTGAATCGACTGCCGCGCCGCCGCTGGGCCGCTGTGTGATCACCGACGGCCGGCTGAGTCATCTGATCGGCGTCGCCTATGGCGTGCCGATGAACCGGATCAAGGACGCGCCCGACTGGGTCATCGCCGGTTCCGAGCGCTTCACCGTGCAAGCCAAGGCCGAGGATCCCGCCACGGCCACCGAACAGCAGCTCCTCGGTATGCTGCAAACTCTGCTGTTCGACCGCTTCAAACTCCGCTTCCACCGCGAGAACAAGGACCTGCCCGGGTTTGCCTTGGTCGTCGGAAAAAAACGGCCCAAACTCACGGAAGCCCAGGGCGACGAAGTCACGACCTCGTTCGGCGCGGCGTTCAAGCCCCTCCCCGGCCAACCCGTCTCGCTCACGGCCCGCAAGTATTCGATGCCGCTGCTCGCCGGACTGCTCTCGCAAATCGGTCCCGGCCCCATCGTCGACCAGACGAACTTGGCCGGCGACTACGATTTCAACCTGGCTTGGGACGAATCCACGGGCCCAAGTCTGGTGACCGCTCTGCAGGAACAACTCGGCCTGCGCCTGGAACCACAGAAAGTTCCGGTCTCCTTCTTCATGTTCGAGTCGGCCCAACGGCCCGCTGAAAACTGATCCGATCGCTACGAACTTATGCGCTATACTGAGCCCGCCAGAGCTTCGAATTCGCTGCACCCCAGTTGAGTTTCCGCAAACAGGAGGAGCCGATGAATCGATGGATCACGCTCGTCACGTTAAGTGTTCTGATCGCCGGCGCCGCCGCGGCGCAAACCCCGACGAAAAAGGAGGCTCAGCCGAAGGCCGGAGTTGCGGCCGGCGCTGCGGCCCCCGCCGCGCAACCCAAATTCAAAGCCATCTTTGAACCGGTGAACTATCCGCAGGATTCCGAGCTCCGGGATGTGTTCTTCGTGAGCCCCGATGTCGGCTGGGTCGCGGGACTCACGCGCTCCGAAGCCGGCGAGGGCGGAATCATCCTGCACACCGCCGACGGCGGCCAGCATTGGGACGTCCAGGCCGGCGATCCGCACTCCGGCACGCGCGCGTTCGAGCAGCTTTTCTTCCTCGACGCCAAGCACGGGTGGGCCACCCAGTTCGGCGGCGGCTCCCTGCTGCGCACCACCGACGGCGAGACTTGGGAATCCGTTTCCACGTTTGCGCCGGATGCGGCCTTCGTGTTCACTACCCCACAAATCGGGTTTTATATGGATGGAGACAAGATCTTTCGCAGCCAGGATGGAGGACGCACTTGGACCCAGGTCTACGCCTGCCGCACCCAGGTCGAGGTCCAGGGACTGACGCGCCAGGTCTCGTGCGGTTTCCAAAGCATCCATTTCCCGACGCCGCAAATCGGCTATGCCACCACCGAAAATCTTCCCAACGACGCTTCGGCCATCGCCAAGACCGAGGACGGCGGAATGACCTGGAGCATTTCCCGATTCGTGCCCAATGCCAGCGCCGGCGACTTCGGCGGCGTCTTTTTCACCGACGCGAACACCGGGTTCGTGCGCGCTTCCAGTTCGGTCTTTGCCAGCTCCGATGGCGGACAGACCTGGCGGGGCACGGTGGTTCCGCTGCGGGGACGCGTCCGGTTTGCCGACCACGAAACGGGGTGGGTCGCTCGCGGTACTCGGATCGTTTACACTTCCGACGGCGGAAAGCGCTGGAATACGGCCGAAATCCACTTCCCCACGGAAATATATTCCTCGAGCTTGCCGGCGCGCGATCGCGGCTACGTGGTGGGCTTACATGGAATGATCTATCGGTATCGGATTGTGCCCATCGAGTACAACGTGAAGGGTATGCTTTCCGCCCCGGCGCTGGCTGCTCTGCGGTAGAGCGATCGAACATTGACACACTCCGCGCTGTTGGTTAACCATGTAAGAATGAAAATGACCCACGCCCTCCCTGGCCTGATTGGAACCGGGCTGCTGCTCGCGCTTTCCGCGCCCATGTTCGCGCAGGAACCCGTCGTCGGCGTTCCCAACCCCGAGTCGCTGTTCACCAGCAAAGACAAGAAGCTCAACGTCAATAAACAGGCCGCTCTCCACATCATGCGCGACCTGCTCGAAGCCAACCACTGGGATGAAGCCGACAAGTGGCTCACCGAACGCTACATCCAGCACAACCCCAACGTGAAATCGGGACGCGCCGGGGTGGTCGCTTTTTTCTCCGCCACCCGCAAGCCCACGTCCATCCCGGACAAGATGAAAACCGAAATCGTTCAGGTGGTGGCCGAAGGCGACTACGTCATCGTGGTCACGCCCCGCAAGTACGCCGACCCGCGCGATCCTACTAAGATGTACTCGACCACCTGGTTCGACATGTGGCGATTCGTGGGCGGCAAGGCCGACGAACATTGGGATGGCGCCACGATCGCGCCTCCGAATCCGAACGCCAAGGGTAAATAGAACACCTGAAGCGGAATCCAGGGAGGCGCCGGAGACCGCCCTCAGGGGAACCACTCAAGCTTCGAAACCAAGGGGCCATCGCGACAACGGTACACGGGTTCCATGGACAGGCGGGGTGGGGCGGTTTTTAATAGGTTATGGCCCGCTGCGATTCTTGCTTTAGCATCCTGACAAAAACGGATACTAAGTGCTATGTGTGCGGCGATCCTGTGCCTGGAGCGGCCAGCGGCGCCAGGCTGTTTCTAATGCAGTTGTGGGGCAAGCCCAAGCCGCGGCCGGCGAAACGCGCCAAGGCGACGGATGCCATATTACACCGGACCGGGGACGCCCCCAGCGCTTCCTAAGCTGAACCACCCGAAATACACCTTAACTCGCTTTAACCCCGCAGCGATTGCATGATCACCGCGGCCACCAGCCCACAGCAGACGGCAGCTAAGCGGCCTTTCCAAGTAGCCTTGTGAATCATCCTCGGCGGAACGCCGGCTAACTGGCACGCGCAAGCAGGACAGCGCCTGGCTTGGGCATTTGTCGTAGAACGGCATTCGGGGCACTGCTGTCTCATACTAAGATTCTCGCCCCTGTACCAAGTAAGGGGAATGCCCCAAAGGTACCTACCGAAAGTACTAGGTGAAGTTTCTCGGGTTGCTCGTGTTCCCTTGGCGCCAGCGCGATTCCTAAGAGGTAACAGCGCGGCAAATTCCGGGAGCAGCTTCACGCCACGATCTGGCGCCTGCGCGTTTCGCGGCGCGGGCGTTTCACGTGTATACTGAACACACCGCACCGGGCGCAGCCGTGCGGTGCGCATTGAAAAGGGAGCGCACCGGCGCAAGTCCGTGCGCACATTGGAAGACACGTGGCATATTGGATCGCTCGTAACAATCAAAAGGTAGGCCCCTACTCCCTCGATGACGTCCAGCGCATGATGGCGGACGGCAAGCTGGTCGCGAGCGACCTGGCCTGGACCGACGGCCTGCCCAACTGGGGCCCGGCGTTCGACGTGATTCCGGCCCCCCAGACTCCCGAGCTTCCTCCGCCGCCCGCGCCGCAGCCTTTAGCGCCCACACGGATGATGCCCGTGATGCGCACCCCGCCCACACCGGAATGGCAGAGTCCCGATCCGCAGCCACAGCCGGCGCAGCAGCCGGCGGCGCCCCAACCCGCTCCGCAACAACCGGCTCCGCAACAGCCCATGGTGGCGCCCACTGCCGCCGTTCCGACTGGACAGATGCGGGACTTTCATGCGCAGCCGGCCACCGCCCAGCCTTTTTCAGCCCAGCCCGTCGCAGCGCAACCCTTTGCCGGCCAACCGGACCCGGCCGCAACGACCGTGAACCAGCCGTTTCAGCCCGCTCCACCGCCCCAACCCAGCCAATTTGGCGCTCCAGCGCAGCCTTTTCAGCAAAATTCGCCGTATATTCCGCAGCCCATTGCGGCGCCTCCGGCACAATTTCCGCCGCCACCGCCTCCGCCGGCACAGGCGCTGCCGTATCAGCCCTATCCTGGTCAACCGATGCAGGGTCAGCCGACGCCGGGTCAGCCGATGCCCGCCCAACCGATGGCCTATCAGGCGGCCGGCATGCAAGGCGCGCTGGTCCCGCCGGGCATGCATTGGGCGCTGGTGCTCGTCTTGGGCTATATTGTTCCCCTGTTCTCTATAATCTGGATGTTCATTCAGGCCAGTTTCGTTAAGCGGATCGACCCTTCGAATCCCGCGCGCAAGCTGTTCATCGTGTCGCTGGTTTTGGCGTTTGTTTCCGTTGGGGTTGGCTTTGGTGTTGCGGCGGCGCTCCAATCAGACGGTGGCACGGCGGCCGGAGTCAGCCTAGGATTGCTGGGGTTGTTGGCGTCGGTGGTCTGCTACGTGATCGCGTATTTCAAAATGCGGACTTCGCTGTTGAACTACTACAACACCGTCGAGCCCATCGGCCTGCGACTGAGCGGCGCCATGACCTTCTTCTTCAACACCTACTATTTTCAGCACCATTTCCATCGCATTGCTCGATGGAAACAAACCGGAATCCTGGAGCCGCAAGCGTAGCCTTACACGGTCAGGATCTGAAACGCTTGCTCCAGATCCTTCACCGGATCTTTGCCTGGAGACGGGCGATACTCGTGGGCGATATAGCCGGTGAATCCCAGATCGGCGATGGTCTTGGCGATGAAGCGGTAGTTTAGTTCCTGAGTGTCGTCGAGCTCATGCCGGCCGGGCACGCCGCCGGTGTGGAAGTGGCCGATCCACTGGATGTTTTCCGTAATGTGGCGCGCCACGTCGCCATCCATGGTCTGCACGTGGTAAATATCGAACAGAATTTTGACGCGCGGCGAGTTCACGCGCTTGACCACGCCCACGGCCCAATCGACGTGATTGCAGATCTGGTCCCAGCGGCCGATGGTATTGTCCTTGAACTTGTCGTTCATGATTTCGATGCAGATGTTGACGCCCTTGTCCTCGGCGTGGCCCTTGACGCGGTTGAAAAACGCGACGGCATTGTCGGCGCCTTCTTCATAGGACATGCCTTTGCGCTGGCCGCCCACCATGATCATGCTGGGGCAGCCGCCCGCAGCGCACTGGTCGAGCGAGGCGCGCACGCCTGGTTCCAGCTTGTCGTGCAGCTCCTTGCGGATGATGCCGTCTTCAAAGGTGACGCCGCCGGTGTTGCCCATGGTGGGCATCAGGCCGTACTTCTTGAGCGTCGGCCAATCGTTGGGGCCGATCAGATCCATGCCCACGTAGCCGATGCGGGCGGCCTCGCGGCACATGTCGTCGAAGGGCATCTTGGGATCGAAATTGGTCCGCATCACGGACTGCTTCAGGCGGCCTTTGGCGCCTTCCGGAGCGGCCATCAAACGCGTCGAGGTGACGGCGGCCGACAGACCAGCCGCGGACAGGGCGGTGACAAAATCTCTGCGTTGCATGAGCGGATTATACACCAGGCCGCGCAGGCCCGCGCTTTTGCAAACTCCCGGCCGGCGGCGATTGACCGTGCTGGATGCCTTCGGAGGCCCAGGACACGACGCCTCCCAGAGCCCAGAAGATGATCCCGACCAGAAGAATGATGTGATCCTGCAATCGGGTCAGGTCCCGAGTGAAGATGTTGACCATCGCGATGACACCGCACACGATGCCTACATAGAACCACCATAGGACCCAGTGGTGAATGCGCAGGTGGATGTGCATGAACCTCCTCGCATTTCATGGGACGGCGCGCGGAGGGGTGCGGATTCTACTGCCGCGGCTGTAGGCAGCACCTTTACAATTCGAATAGGAGGGCGTTTTGAAGACTGTCGGGGTTCTGGCGCTGCAGGGAGACTTCGAGGCGCATCGCAAGGCGCTGGAAGAAGCCGCGGGTGCGGGCGAGGGGGTGCGCGCCGTCGAGGTCCGGTCGGCGGCACAACTGGAGACCTGCGACGGGTTGATCATCCCGGGGGGCGAGAGCACGACCATGATGAAGCTGCTGGGGGAGGAGAACCTGCTCGAACCGATCCGCAGCTTCGGGGCGACGAAGCCGATTTACGGCACGTGCGCGGGGGCCATCCTGCTGGCGCGGGACGTGTCCCATCCGGCGCAGGCCAGCCTGGGTCTGATGGATATCGACGTGGAGCGCAACGCTTATGGCCGGCAGGTGGACAGCCACATCGCGCGGCTGGCCTACGCGGGGGGCGAGATGGAGGCGGTGTTCATTCGCGCGCCCATTATCCGGCGCGTGGGAGCGGAGGCACGAGTGTTGGCGATGCATCGTGGAGATCCGGTGTGGGTGGAGCAGGGGCGGCACACGGTGACGACCTTTCATCCGGAGCTGGCCGCCGACCGCAGCGTGCATCGGAGGTTCTTGGGGAAGCTGTGAAGCCTAGAACCCCAGGCCGAAGGTGACGACGTTGGTGCTGGGGCCGCCGGTGGGCCGGTCGAACCGCATCGGGTCTTGGCGCTGCGCCCGCCACCCTTTTGGGCGGCCGTCCGTCTATAGTAAATGTTATGGGCCCCCAGATTCCTCCGGATCTTCCTCCGCCCTTGCCCGCGTCCGTTGCGCCGGAACCGTCTTCGGCGGCGCGGTCGACTTTGTATTGGCTGCGCGATCTGTCGATGAGCGTGATGATCGCCGTGATGGTGATCCTGTTCCTGTACCAGCCGGTGAAAGTGGAAGGCACCAGCATGATGCCGTCCATCGTGGACCAGGAGCGGATCTTCATCAACAAGTTCGTGTACCGCTTTGGCTTGGCGGACATCGGGCGCGGGGACACGGTGGTGTTCTGGTTTCCAGGTGACACCAGCAAGTCCTATATCAAACGCGTGATCGGCGTGCCCGGCGATACCGTGGAAGTGGTGGATGGCAACGTCCTGGTGAACGGCCGGGCGTTGAGCGAGCCGTATGTGCCGGAGGAGTATCGCGACCACATGTCCATGCTGCGGCGGGTGGTTCCGCGGGACGAGTTCTTCGTGCTGGGGGATCATCGCAGCTCGTCGAACGATAGCCGGAGTTGGGGTCTGGTGCCGCGGCGGTACATCTACGGCAAGGCGGTTTTCGTTTATTGGCCGCTGGACCGGTTGGGGCTGCTGCGGTGAGGCGGACGCGCGGGCCGCTGCTGGCCTGCGTGGTTGCTGGAATAGCGGCGGCACCCTTCGCCCACACCCAACCTGCCACCCGCAGTCAACCAGGCGCGTTTTCCGTGGTCGAGGCCACGATTCCACAAATGCAGGCCGCGCTGCGGGCGGGCCGGGTCACTTCACGCGAGTTGGTGACGCAGTACCTGGTGCGGATCGGCCTCTACGAAGACCAGCTTCATGCGGTGCTCACGGTGAATTCGCGGGCGCTGGAGGAAGCCGGTGAGCGGGATCGCGAGCGCGCGGCGGGCCGGGTGCGCGGGCCGCTCCACGGCATTCCCATCGCGGTGAAGGACAACGTGCTGACGCACGATATCGTCACTACTGGCGGGGCTCTGGCGTTCATCGGATACATGCCACCGTACGATGCCACTTTGCTAAAGAATCTGCGTGAGACCGGCGCGGTGATCATCGTCAAGACCACCATGACGGAACTGGCCAACTGGGTGGCGGGTGCGCCTACGCCGATGCCTGGAAATTACAACGCCGTGCGCGGATTCGCGTTCAATCCTTACGATCCGCGGAGCGATCCGCGCGAGGGCACCGGCGACGGGAGGCCGGTGATGGGGACGGGCGGGTCAAGTTCGGGCGCGGGGACGGCCATGAGTTTTTGGGCCGCCAACGTGGGTACGGAGACGTCGGGTTCGATTCTGAGCCCATCGAATCAGAACATGCTGGCGGGGATCAAGCCCACCGTGGGGCGCGTGAGCCGCTACGGCGTGATTCCGATCAGCGCGGATCAGGACACGGCTGGGCCGATGGCCCGGAGCGTGACCGACGCGGCGATTTTGCTCGGCGCCCTCGAAGGAGCCGCGGTGGACCCCAACGACCCGGCCACGACGAAGTGTCCGCCGGTGCGGGATTATGCGCCGCATCTGAAAACGGACGGGCTGAAGGGTGCGCGGATCGGCATACCGCGCGCGTTTTTCTATGACCGGGCGATGGTTCCGGGGACCAAGAATGCTCGCGGCGGGTTGAATCCCGAACAGACCCAGGTGATGACCGAGGCTATCGGGGTTTTGAAGCGGGCGGGCGCGGTGGTGGTGGATCCGGTGGAGGTTCCTAGCGTGACCGCTAACGACCCGGGGTCGAGCTTCCTACGGTGGGACCAGTGCTCGGGCGCGAACTCGGGCAAGGGGCAGGACACGGATTGCTCGGTGGTGTTGAAGTACGGGATGAAACGGGACTTCAATAAGTGGCTGGCGACTCTGGGGCCGTCGGCTCCCGTGAAGACGCTGGCGGAACTGCGGGAGTGGAACCTGCGGCACGCCAAGGCCGGCGCGATCCGGTTTGGGCAGTCGCTGCTGGATATTTCCGATGAAATGGACGTGGAGTCCGACCGCGCGCGTTACCTCGCGGATCGGAGCAAAGATATCGCGCTGGCGGGGACACAGGGCATCGATGCCGCGATGAAGGCGGGGAACTTGGACGCGCTGCTGTTCCCGGGGGCGAACGGGGCGGCGATTGCGGCCAAGCCCGGATATCCGACGGTGATCGTGCCGTTTGGGATGGTTCCCAATGCCCCCATGCCTGGGTTTGCGGAGGGGTTCGGGGCCAAGCCCCAGCCGTTCGGCGTGAGCTTTACGGGGATGGCGTGCAGCGAGGCGCGGTTGATCGAACTGGGCTACGCGTTCGAACAGGCGACCAAGCGGCGAGTGACGCCGGCGATGGGGCGTTGAGTCTACGGCGCGGCCCGACCAAACCTCCCGAACGATATACTCGTGACATGCGGTGGATTCTCAGCCTGTCGCTGTGCGTTTCATCTCTGTACGCGCAAGGCATCCCGCGCCAGGAGTATCAGAAGCGCCGGGCGGATCTGCGCAAGACTTTGGACGGCGTGATGGTGCTGTTCGGGGCGGTTGAATCCGACGACTTGCACGCCGGTTTTTTTCAGGAATCGAGCTTCCTGTATCTGTCGGGGTGGCGCGAGCCGGGCGCGGTGATCATGCTCACACCCAAGGAAGAGATTTTCTTCGTACCGCCGCGCGACACGCACCAGGAACTCTACACGGGCCGCAAACTGGGCGCTGAGGATGCCGATGCCGTAGAGAAAACCGGCTTCGCGAAGGTTTTGCCGAAGGCGGCGCTGGAGTCGCAGTTTCTGCGGCTGATGGAAACTTCGAACCGGATCTACACGCTGCCCGGCGACCGGGATGCCCAGAAGCTGAGGGCGCTGGCGGTGTTTCACGACAGCGGCGACGCGGAAAAGGCGCTGGGCCGGCTGCGCATGATCAAGTCGCCGGCCGAGATAGCGCTGATCGAGCACGCCAGCGACGTCACCGTGGCCGCGCATCTGGAAGCCTGGAAGAAGCTGCACGCGGGCCAATACGAGTACCAAATCGCGGCGGTCATGACCAACGTGTACTTCGAGCGGGGCTGCGAGCGCAGCGCCTACATGCCCATCGTGGGGAGCGGTCCCAATAGCACGATCCTGCATTATTCCTCCAACAAGCGCCGCGCCGATGCGGGCGAAGTGGTGCTGATGGACGTGGGCGCGGAGTGCTCGGATTACGCCACCGACGTGACGCGCACGGTTCCGGTGTCGGGTAAATTCACGCCGCGCCAGCGGGAGATTTACGAGATCGTGCTGGGCGCGCAAAAGGCCGCGATCGCGGCGGTGAAACCGGGAGTGCGCATCCGCGAGAATCTTTACCGCATAGCCTACGACTACATCAACACGCACGGCAAGGACGCGAACGGCGATGCTCTAGGCAAGTACTTCACGCACGGGCTGACGCATCATGTCGGCCTGGACGTGCACGACCTGAGCGATAACAATGTGCCGCTCGAAGCCGGCATGGTGATCACCATCGAACCGGGCGTCTACATTCCCGAGGAGAACATCGGCGTGCGGATCGAGGACACGCTGCTGGTGACACCGAACGGCGCCAAGAATTTGAGCGGCGCGCTGCCCAGGGAAGTCCAGGAGATCGAGAAACTGGTTGGCAAGTAAGTCTCAAAGCGCGAGCAAGACTCAAGCATGGATCTACGCGGGCGTGGTGACGGCCTGCTTCGCCGCGTCGATGGCAGCCGCGTGGTGGATGCCGCTGGCGCGCAACATCGATAACGCGGCCTACGACCGATGGACCCGCTGGTCACCGCCTCCGGAAGGTGCGCCGCAGTCGGTAGTGGTGGCGATCGACGAAGCAACGTTGGAAGCGCGTGGCGGAGTTCCCGAGATCCGGCCGATTCTCTCCGAGGCCCTGGATAAGATCGCCGCGGCGAAACCCAACGTCGTGGCCATCGACGTGATCCTGCACGATGCCAGCCGCGACGCCGCCCGCGACGCTCGCCTGGAGGCGTCCATGCGGGCCACCCCGAACCTGGTGTTGGGCTGCGACTTGGTTGACGGCAAATGGGAAGAGCCACTCGACAGGTTCAAGGTACTATCGGCAGCCGTGGGGCATGTCCAACAAGAGTACCTGGAGCCCGGCGAAGACCGCTCGGATGGCGTTAACCGCGAGATACCAATCGAGGAAATCGCAGACGGCAAGCGCAAATGGGCCATGGCTCTTGAAGCCTTCCGTCTGGCGCGCGGCCAGTCCATCGTGGAATCTCCGGACGATCTGGAGATCGGTGATGTCAGGATTCCCGCTGGCCGCCGCGGTGGTGAGCGACCGCTTCTGGTTCTCTATCGGCAGCCACAAGTGATTCCCAGGGTTTCGGTGCTGGACGTCGGAGAGCACCCGGAGATGATCCGCGGCAAAGTGGTGTTCCTTGGGGAAACGGCGCTCACGGCCGCTCGGGATCGGCTGGTGAATCCTTACGGCAATAATGTGACGGGTGTAGAGGTTCACGCGCACGTTTTCGAAACCTTGGCTCAGGGGAAATTCTTGTCTCGCGCGGGTGATTCGACGGTACTGGCCGCGTGCGCCGGATTGGCGTTAGCCGCTGGGCTGATCATCTGGTTTCTTCCTGGCCGATTCCTGCCCGGGTGGTCGGGTCTGGCGATCCTTCCGCTGCTTGGGTTCGTTTTGTATATTCCACTGCTGGCCTTCAGGCACGGCGTTGTTTTCCCTTTGTTCGCCCCCGCGACGGTCGCGTTCCTGACTTCGGCTGGCGCGGCGACCTATCAGTATCTGTTCGTGCGGCGGCAACTACGCCATTCGGAATCGGAGAAATCTCGCTATCAGCAGGCGATCCACTGGGCCGCGCATGAAATGCGGACGCCGCTGACCGCCATCCAGGGGTCGAGTGAAATCATGTCGCGCTACAACCTGCCCGACGCCAAACGGCACCAGTTGAGCGACATGATCAACTCCGAATCCAAGCGCCTGTCGAAGATCATCCAGACATTCTTGGACGTCGAACGCCTCGCCGAGGGTCAAATGGAGCTGAAGCGCGAGCCGGTGGACGCCGCCGAGCTTGTCAGTTCCTGCATGGCCCGCGTCGCACCTCTGGCGGAGCGCAAGCAGATCGCGCTGACCCTGGACAACCCGGTGGATGGCGTACTGCTGGGGGACCGCGAATTGATGGAGTACGCGCTCTACAACCTGCTCACCAATGCCGTGAAGTACTCGCCCGGCGGGACCGAGGTGCACGTGTTCTCCGGCTTGACGCCCTCGGGTCCAAGCCATTCGGGGCACGACGGCGAACTCCGGTTGGGCGTTCGCGACCAGGGGATCGGGATGGATTCGAAAGAAGTGAAGCAGATCTTCAAGAAGTTCTACCGCACCAAGCGGGCCGAAGCCTCGGGGGAAGTTGGAACCGGAATCGGGCTGTCCATCGTCGAACAGATAGTGACCCATCACGGCGGGCGCATCGATGTAACGAGCGCGCCTGGTAAAGGATCATGCTTTACGATGGTATTAAAGGCGAATCGCGCGGCGAGCGCGCAGGACCGGCCGGCCGCGTCGCTGCCCTGAAGGATCCAATGGAACCTAGCGTAGCTGTCCCAGCACTGCAGAGGCTGCTGGTCGTCGAGGACGATCAGTCCGTGCGCACCACCATGGTCACCTGCCTGGAGCTGGAAGGCTACGACGTCGACGCGGTCTCGACCACCCGCGAGGCTTTGGAGCGGTTGGAGCTGCAAGCTTACCCCATCGTCATTTCCGACATTTATCTGGACGAGCGCACCGGCATCGATGTGCTGCGCAGTGCGCGCAAGCAGAACCCGGGTTGCGCCGTGATCCTGATGACCGGGCGGGGCAGCATGGAAACGGTGATGGCCGCCACCGAGGGCGGGGCCTTCGAGTATTTGGCCAAGCCGTTCGAGATGGCGCAGATGGTCGATACCATCCGCCGCGCCGAAAAATCGCTAGCTGGTCCGGAGCAGGACGAAGCCGAGCCCGTTGACGATTTGCCCGACACCGAGATGATCGGCAGCTCGGCGCGAATGGTCGATATTTACAAGACCATCTCGCGCGTCGCGCCCACCGACGCCACCGTACTGATCGAAGGCGAAACCGGAACGGGCAAGGAATTGATCGCGCAGATGATTCACCGCAACAGCCGGCGCGCGCAGCAGCCGTTTGTGCCGGTGGATTGCGGATCGATCGCACCGTCGCTGCTCGAAAGCGAATTGTTCGGTACTCTGCGGGGCGCCTACACCGG
The DNA here is from genome assembly GCA_035604115.1 of Bryobacteraceae bacterium. Classification (GTDB taxonomy): domain Bacteria; phylum Acidobacteriota; class Terriglobia; order Bryobacterales; family Bryobacteraceae; genus Palsa-187. The sequence goes on from DATNJC010000069.1 coordinate 17,497, forward strand.
CGCAGACCGCGACCGTATGGGCGTGTTCGAAGCCGCCCACAATGGCAGTGTATTTCTGGATGAAATTGGCGATATTGAGCTCGGTTTTCAGCTAAAACTGCTGCGATTTCTGCAGGAGCGCGAGGTGCGTCCGCTGGGTTCGCCGCGCGCGAAGAAAGTCGACGTGCGGGTGATCGCGGCCACCAATCGCGACATGCAGAAGCTGGTGGACGAGGGCAAGTTCCGCGAGGACCTGTGGTATCGCCTGAACGTGGTGCGCCTCACCGTGCCGCCGCTGTGCGAGCGCGCCAGCGATATTCCGCTGCTGGTCCATTATTTCCTGAAGCGCTACAACGAGCGCTACAAGCTGGACACACGGCTGGCCGAATCCGGGCTCAAGGCCATGCAGGAATATAGCTGGCCCGGCAACATCCGCCAGCTTCAGCACATGATGGAGCGGCTGACGATTCTCGCGCCCGGCGGACGCATCGACGACGCCGCGGTGCGGCAGTCGATCGAGCAAATGGACTCGCGCGACAGCGCCAGCGAATCGCTCGCCGACACCGAAGCCGAACAGATCCGGCGCGTGCTGGCGGCCACCAACGGCAACAAAAGCCGCGCGGCCAAGATCCTGGGCATCGAGCGTAAGACGCTGTACCGCAAGCTCGAACGCATGGGGCTGTAGGCTAACCGTAGTTCCTGAAAAGTGCGTTGAAGTAGACTCTATGTGTGGGCAGCATGTGTGGGGCAGCGCCAATCTGAGCAGGGCATTCCAAAAGGCCCGCAAGCGAAGAGAGCGAGGATTGTGCGTAGGCTGCGGGAAGACTCCGTGCCAATGCAAGCTCCCAGCACGTAAGCAAAAGTACGCTACACAGCAGAGCCCAGAGGCGCCTACGAAAGCGTTGAATGACTGCTGCTGAAGCAACTCCGCTAACTCCCATATGTGATCCGTAATTCCAGCTTCCATGGCGGGCGTAACGTGGATCGACCGATGCACACGACAGAACTTGCAATACGCGAAGTAGAGGCAGAGTGAAACGCAGTGGTTTTCCCACTTCTTTGAGAATCCGTTGGTAGGCGCTTTTCAGGCGCTACCGAGCTAACCCATACACCCATATCCAGGAGTATGGTAGCATTGTTCCGTGAAGACGACCGTCGAAATCGCGGATTCCCTGTTTGAAGAAGCCAAGGCCTGCGCCAGGGCCAGGCGTGTGCCGCTGCGGGAGCTTATCGAGGAAGGACTCAGAACGGTGGTCCGCAATAAGACTTCGCGGAAACCCTTCAAGCTCCGGGACGGCTCGGTGGGTGGCCAGGGCTTGCAAGGGGACCTTTCCGGGGACGATATCACCGAGCTGATCTACGAGGGCCGCGGCGGACTACCGAACAATGATCGCCGTTGACACCAACCTTTTGGTGTATGCTCACCGGCGCGACTCCGAATGGCACGCCGCGTCCGGGAGAGTCGTCACCAGGCTTGCGGAGAGCGCGAGCCCCTGGGCGATTCCGTGGCCGTGCATCCACGAATTTCTGGGCGTCGTTACACACCCACGGGTCTACCGGCCTGCGTCCCTCTTAAAGGAAGCCGTGCAGCAGGTCGAGATCTGGATGGAGTCCCCGTCGTTGCGTTTCATCGGCGAGTTGGCAGGACATTGGGCGGAGTTGCGTCCCATGCTGATGGCTGGGAAAATCTCCGGCAAAGCCGTCCATGACGCGCGCATTGCGGCCATCTGCCGGGAGCACGGCATTCGCGAATTGTGGACCGCCGACCGGGATTTTAGCCGCATGGTTGGAATCACGGTGCGAAATCCGCTGACTGGCGCTTCCTCATCGTAACTTTCGAATCCGGAGTGTGTGGAGTATACTGTGGAAGAGACTCCACATATGGAAACGATCCAGGTTGTAATCGATGCGAAGCTCTTGCAGGCGGCTGACCGGGCTGCGCGCCGGACTAAGCGGAATCGATCCGCCTTGATACGCGACGCGCTTCGCGAACACCTTACGAGGTTGGAAATCCGTGCGCTGGAGCAGCGCGACCGCGAGGGCTACGCCAGGCTCCCGCAATCCAAAGATGAATCGCTCATCTGGGAAGCGGAGGCGGTATGGCCGGCGGAATAGCGCGAGGCGACGTGCGTCTGTACCAATTTGCGCCTCCAGACAAGACCAGGCCCGTCCTTGTGCTGACGCGCGATCCTGCGATTGCCTATCTGTCCACGGTAACTGTGGCCCCGATCACGTCTGCCATTCGCGGCGTGCCGTCCGAGGTGCTACTCACCGAAGAAGACGGAATGAAGGCGCCCTGCGCCGTAAATCTGCACAATGCGCTCACGATTTCGCAGGAGCGGTTGGGGCGGCGAGTGGCGCGGCTTGGTTCCCCGCGGATGAACCAAATCTGCATCGCGTTGCGCTTCTCACTCGGCTGCGATTCTAATCCCATATAATGTTCACGGCACCCAAGGGACCAAAGGAGGATGTATGAAGTTCGCACACGTGAACCTAGCTGGAGCGATCGCGTTGTTGACTCTGGCCGGGTCGCTCTCGCGCGCGGAGTCGATCAACCCGCCGACCTCGCCGCAGACCGCTCCCATGAGCGCCCAGGAAAAGAAGAATCTGGACTTCGTCATGACCTGGTGGCGCGAGGTGATCTTCGCGGGTCACTTCGAGCTCGCCCCGAAATATCAGGCTGAGAACTACATCCAGCACAACCCCAACATCAACACTGGCCGCGCGGCGTTTATCGAGAACTTCAGCAAACGCCGTCCTCAGCCCATGAATCCGATCCCCGCCACCATGACGCGCATGCCCGTGGTGATGGGCGCCAAGGGCGACTTCGTGTGGCTCATCTGGGAGAGCGAAGACAAAGATCCGCGCGATCCGTCGAAGACGTATCACCACAACAGCTTCGACATTCTGCGCCTGGAGAAGGGCAAAGTCCAGGAGCATTGGGATAGCGCGCAGCGCAACGCCATGTCGCCCGTGGTCAACTATGGCGTGTCGCCCAAGCCTCCTTCGGCGTGGAATACCGGCAAACTGTCCAATGACGAGAAGAAGACGCTGGCGATGGGCACCGAAGAACTCAAGGACATGTTGCAGTACGGGCACCTGGAGCTGGCCGACAAGACCATGGACCCGGGTTATATCCAGCACAACCCCAACGTGCCCCAAGGCCGCGACGGCTTCAAGGCGTTCATGAGCCGCGTTCCTGGACGCACCCCGGAAGAGATCAAGCCGGAGTGGAAGAACGCTCCCGTGCTCACGCTGATTAACGGTCCGTATTCGGTGATGATGTGGGACCGCAAAGCCAAGGACCCGGCCGATCCCAGCAAGGAGTACGTCTGGAACCATTACGACATCGTGCGCATGGAGAACGGGCTGATCAAGGAGCATTGGGACGAAGCCGTCATCAATCCTCCGCAGCAGGGCAAGAAGCAGTAGGCTCGGACCGATGAAAGTGCGGTCCGCGACGAGGCGAGGCTCGCGTCAAGCCATGCGCATCTTTGCAGCAGCCAGGCGCAAGTTTAATCAGCCCGCCACGGCTGAGGACGCTAAAGCCGGAGTTGCTCTCCTGAAACAAGCGGCCGAACTGGGAAGTGTCGGAGCGCACGAGTGGCTGGGCTTTGTTTACAATGACGGCTACGGAACTCGACGTAACCGGCGCCTCGCGTTCCAGCACTATATGGCTGCTGCTGAATCTGGCAGCGCTTGGGGTGAGTATCACGTGGGCGTCTGCTTTCGCGAAGGTACGGGCGTTCCCAACGACGACCGCCTCGCTGTCTTATGGCTTCGGAGAGCCGCTAAACACGGCGACTTCACTGCATTACATGTACTTGGCAGGGCTTATCGATATGGATGGGGCGTTCCTAAGAATCAACGGAAGGGCTTCGAGCTACATTTGCAGGCCGCCAAACTTGGCGAGTGCGAGGCGCAGTTCTCCGTCGGCGTGTGCTTTAGTCGAGGCGAGGGTGTTGTCCCTGATCCTAAGCAGGCATTCCGTTGGTATCTACGGGCAGCGAAGCGCGGGCACGACGATGCTGCTCACAACCTTGGGTACTTTTACGAGATTGGCCGCGGCGTCCGCATGAACCAGCGCAAGAGCGAATTTTGGTACGCTCGCGCACGAGAACTCGGCCGCCGGTCCTAGAAGCCACTCACCCCGCCCATGGCGTGAGCCGCGGAATCCAGCGGGGCACGTGGGCGCGAAAGGACTCGTACTCCGCGCCAAAGGTCTTCTGCAAGGTTGGTTCTTCGTATAACACAACAAACATATGGAAGAACACCCACACAATCGCGCCGTAGCCCGCTAACGGAAGACTGTCGAACAGCAGCGCCTGTCCGAAGATCGCCGACACCACGGCCACATACATCGGGTTTCTGACGAAACGATACAAGCCGCTCACCACCAGGTGCCGTGTGGGGAACACGGGTACCGGCGTGCCTAATCCCTTCCATGCGAATCGCGCGAAGGATTCTATCAGTACGCAGAGCGCGCCGAGGATCAACAGGCCGCCCGCAATTTCAATGGGCCCTAACGCATGCAAGCGCCAGCGCGTGATCCACCACGGAATGACGCCGGCGACGGTCCCAGGCCCAGTCAGCAGGAACAGCGCCGTCGCGAAAGCGGCGAGCACCCGGCGCGGCATTTGCTTTCAGATGCAAGAACGCTAGCGGCCGTAGACGGCCTTACTGGCCTTCTTTTCCTCTTCTTTGGCGTACTTGTTGCGCGCGTCTTTGCCCACGATGTGGCTCAGATCCTTGTTGTTCTCCTGGCAGATGTACTCCATGAGGTCGGTCTTCTGCTGCAGCGTGGAGTGTCCGTACATGGTGAACGGCTTGGTGTAGGCGCCGGGATCGTCGATCACCGACTCCCATTCGAGATGGCCGAGATCCGGACGGCGGTAGTGCTCGATGATGTGGAGCTTTTCGGTGTGCGGATGACCGGCGAAATCGAACCAGAATTTGTCGTTGAACCCGATGGAATCGATCACCAGCGTTTGGCCTTCATAGTGTCCGATCGATTCTCCATACCAACTCGGATTGGGGTCCTTGGAGTGCTGGCGTCCGTCCATGAAGATCTGACGATAGCTGTGGATGTTGCCTTCGAACAGGAAATAGATGTTGGTGGGGCTCTGCACGATGCTCCAGGGATACGGCGCCATGCGCGGCACGCCGGTGGGCAGGCAGTTGGCCTCGGGGTCTTCGACGGACGGGCGCTTCTTGGTGAGCTCCAGCGCCCAGGGCTGAATCGGAAGAGTATCGCCCTTCTTTAAGGCCTCATTGACGTCGTAGATGAAGGTGCGGTCCGGGCTCCAAACGCCGGAGAAGTCGGGTTTGCCATCGTGCAATTTGGGGGCGGGACCTTTGGGGGCAACAGCCTTGCCCAAGCCGCCGCCTTCCTCCCGCGCGGGCACGGGGAGCTGCATCAGCAGCATCGCCGTGGCGGATAAAATCGAAGGAACGATAAAGTGTTTCACGTGGCCTCCCACTCAAATACGATGACACATCGGCGCGCGGAATGCTGGGGCCGCCTTACGCCGATAGGGTCCGATATATCGCGGCGGTTTTAACGCGGTCAAGCCCGCAACTGGTCTTGAACCTCAGTACATTTCCGCGACAAGTTCGCTGAGCGAAGGTTCCTGCGGAGCCAAGGGATGTTCGATACCGGTTCAGACTGGGTGGTGCGACTTCGCACCGTTGCGGAGGGCGCCGGGCACTCCGGGTTACTGGTGTGGATCTTGACCCACCACTCGCGGCCCGCCATCCAGGCCGTAAATCACCGGCCGGGTCTGCTTCGGCCGGGTCGTGTCGGGAACCGGAAGATACTTAGCCGACTGAACTAAAACGCCGAGTTGCTGGCCCAGCGGGCTCGCGACAATCTGGCCGAAAGTCTCCTGCACCTGATCGGCTTCCAGAGACGTTCTCACGTGGACGCTGTTGCCTTCGAGCGCGCCACTGCCGAGCGACTTCTGCAGTGCCTGAAGGGTGTTCGCGTTCGGCGCTCCGTTGAACTCGAACGCCACGTCGCTCGAAAAGCGGTCGCGGATGGAGACCGCCACGTAGAATCGTTTCATCCCCGTGCCCAGGGCCTGCGGACCCGCCAGCGCGGGCGATCCCATGGCCCAAAACTCGTTGCCGGTCTGGCGCTCCCCGGCCATGCGCGCCGGCTCGGTCAGCGGAGCATTCATGGCGATGCGTTGCGCCGCCTGATCCACGTCCTCGGCATGCCCCACCAGGATCGCGCTTCCGGCCAGCGGCACCAGCTTCAAGCCCGCTTCGGGCGGAGGCAGATTGGATTCGGTCACACGGCCCGTAATCATCACCACCATGCGTTGACCGCGAACGGAAGCCGCCACCTGATCGACGCCTGCGAGGCCGTCGAAGATCTTCTGCATGTCCACGGCGGTCAGGCCCTGATTTGCTCCCAATTGCGCGATCAGACTGCGGGCCAGCGGTGAGGCCGAAAGCCCGCTGAAATTGATACCCACCAGCGCGTCCGCGTAAGGATCGGCGAAGCGCCAATCGATGCCGCCGACAACCACCATGGCGGGCGCGCCGGCAGAGGACACGGCGGTAGAGCGCGCGCCAGGCCGGGACGCCGAAAAGCCCGGGTTGTTGACCACGCTTTTCGAGGGCGCATCTTTTTTCGCCCCCGGCGCAGCCTTGACCGCATAGTCGTTCCCCTGGCACACCGGCGACGCGGGGTTCTTGAAGCATAGATCTTGCCAGTTAACGCGCTTCCCCTGGCCCGGCAAGAGAGCTGCGCACACGAGTCCTAGCGCCAATACACGGATCCTCATGTCTCGATTCTGCGCTGGACCGCCGCGGCCTTGAAATCAGGCATAAGCCTGAGCCTACAACACGGAAAGCCTCACGCAACCCAGGTACTGGAGTTCCGCCCCCTGTTACCATCAGAGTTACCAATCGATTTCATGCATCCCCGTCAACCCGCAGGACAAGAACCGCCGAAAACCCCCATCCTCGGCGTGAACAACCTGGTCGCCATCGGATCGGGGAAGGGCGGCGTGGGCAAGACCACGGTTGCGGTCAACTTGGCCATAGCGCTGGCGCGGTCCGGCCGGCGCGTGGGCCTGCTCGACGCCGACGTGTACGGTCCCAACGTCCCCCTGATGATGGGCGTGCGCGAGACCCCGCGCGGCCATGCCGAGAGCATCATTCCCATCGAAAAGTACGGCGTCAAGCTCATGTCGATGGGCTTCCTGAGTCCCGGTGACAAGCCGCTGGTGTGGCGCGGGCCGATGCTGCACAACGTGATCCAGCAGTTCCTGCGCAACGTCGAATGGGGCGCGCTGGACTATCTGCTGATCGATCTGCCGCCCGGCACCGGCGACGTGGCCCTGTCGCTGATTCAGACCGCGGCCATCTCCGGCGCGGTGGTGGTCACCACGCCTTCCGACGTTTCGCTGGAGGACGCCCGCAAGGCCGTGAATATGTTCGCGCAAGTGCGCGTGCCGGTGTTCGGCCTGGTCGAAAACATGAGCTACCTGATTGCGCCCGTCAGCGGCGAACGCATCGACGTGTTCGGCCAGGGTGGGGGCAAACGCACGGCCGAGCAAATGGGCATTCCGTTCCTGGGCGAGCTGGCGCTCGACCCGCACGTCCGCATCGGCGGCGATACTGGTGCTCCGGTGACCACGCGCGCCGACGGCGACCCGCACGCCGCGCCGTTCCTCGATCTGGCCCAGCGCGTGGAGCAAGCCTGCGCCGCCACGCCGTCCGCCGCACCGAAGATCACCGTCGAGGATTAGCCGGCGAACTTCGCGCCTTCACAGCCGCCGGGCCAGCAGTATCGTGAAATCGTCGGCGAGTTCTCCCGCCCCAGTCCACTCGCGGACGGCTGCCAAAGCGGCCTGGATCATGCCGTCCTCGGTCAAATGCGCGCTCGTCACGATCGTGTCTACCAAGCGCTTTTCGCCGAACATTTCTCCGAATGCGTTCTCGGACTCCGTCGCTCCGTCGGTGAAGCATACCAGCAGGTCGCCGGGCCCAAGCTTCACGCGGCTTTCGCCGTACTCGATGGACGGGAACAACCCCACGACAGTGCCGGTTACCTCCAGCTCTTGTGGCGCGCTATCCGGCGGCGCGCCGCTGCGAATGAGCAGCGGCGGAAGATGGCCCGCATTGGTGTAGGTCAGTTCGCTGGTGGCTTCGTCGTAAATCGCGAGGAAGAACGTCGCGTATTTTTCCGGCGGCGTCGCCTCGTGCAACTGGCGGTTGATCCTGGCGACCACGCGGGCCGTCGAAACCCCCGCGGCCACCTCCGTGCCCGGCGCCGCGCCTGAACCGGCAGCCGCGGCCGAACCGGCAGCGGCAAAAGACACCTGTTCGAGCGACGCCTGCAACTGCGCGCGCAAGGAACTCTGCAGCGCGGCCATCAGCAGCGCGGCCGAGATGCCTTTCCCTGCCACGTCGGCGATGGCGATCGCGATGCGTCCCGGCCCCGCCGCAGCGTAGTCGTAATAATCTCCCGAAACCATTCGGGCGGGCTCGCACAGGGCGGTCAGGCGCAGTCCCTGGCTCTCCGGCCTCGACCGCGGAAACAACTGGTTCTGCACCTGCCGCGCGATCTCGATCTCGGACTCCAGCCGCTCCTTCTCTTTGGCCACCGCCAGCAATTGCTCCACATGGGCGGTCATGCTGTTGAAGGAATGGCTCAACTCCGCCAGCTGGTCGTCGCCGGGCCCGCTCCCAGCTTTTGGCACTTCAATGCGGTACGAAAAATCGCCTTCCAGCACCCGTTGCGTGCCTTCATACAGACGATGCACCGCCAATGTGATGGTGCGCGTCATGGAGATCCCGATCACGCCGCAAATGATTTCCACGATGACGAAAATCACCATGCCCAACACGATTGAAATCCTCAGAAAAGCTTGCGCCTGATCCTCGGTGTTGTTGAACACCGAGCCCAGCACGGCTGAAACGCGCGTGCGCACCGCGATCAAGGAGTTGCTGGTCACGCCCGGCATGTCCCAATCGGCAGCCGGTCCGTTGGCGAACCACACCACTTCGATATCGAAGCGGTTCACCGGCGGCGGCAACGGGCCGCGCAGCCCCGCACCCGAGCCCAGGCTCTGCGGCGATTCTCCGATGTCGACGCGTCCCATTTTCGGAGCCAGTCCAGCCAAAAACTGGCGCGTCAGCGGAACCGTTAGCGTCAACTCGGCGCGGCCGGGCAGCACGCGATGGCTCCACAGATAGTAGCGCCCCGTGCGGCGCACCACCGCTCCGGTGGTTCCCCATCCCAGCGGAGGATCCGGCATCGCGCTCCCTTCGGGATAACGGAAGCGTTGCCCGGATTGGCGCAACAACGCCTCCAGTCCCGGAAAATGATCGGAGAACGCGCCCAGCACACTGGGCATCTCCGCCGCGCGGATCTCGGGAGCCAGATTCGCGACGGCGTCCGCGGCGGAGTCGAGAATGGTGCTGCGTCGCTCCAGCTCGCTGGTGACCAGGTACGCCGCCAGTTGATACACCAGCGAGTATCCGCTCAGCAGCGCCAGCAGCACCACCATGGCGATCGGCGCAACGGCGATGAACAGGTACGTGACCAGCAGGCGATTGCGCAGCCGCCACACGGCTTGCTTGGCCGCGATCCGCAGCGCGCGCAGGGCCAGCCACGTTCCCGTCAGAAACGCGCCGGCCTCCGCGGCGATCTTCGCCAGGCCGTTCGGCGCCAGCCAGCTCAGCAGCGCCCAAGCCGCGGCGAACACCGCGAACGCGATGCCGGTGCGTCCGGCAATGGCGATCGCATTACGGATCCTACCGAGCCGCGACCGTGAGGGAGCGGTAACTGGCACTGATAACGCCCTACACTCTCGACTTAGCTATAGCCGGAGACTCCTTGTCGGGCTCCAGATAGTACTTCGTCAGCCCGCCCTCGAGAACCTTGAACGCCGTTTCCACATCGTCGGCGAACTGGAACAGCTCCAGATCCTCTTCGGCGATCATGCCGTGGCGTACCAGTGCGTCGAAGTTCAAAACTTCTTTCCAAAATGAAGTTCCGTACAGCACCACCACGATCTTCTTCACCAGCTTCTGTGTCTGCACCAGCGTCAGGATTTCGGTCAGCTCGTCCAGCGTCCCGAAGCCGCCTGGAAACACCACCAGCGCCTTGGCGAGGTAGGCGAACCAGAATTTGCGCATGAAGAAGTAGTGGAACTCGAAGTTGAGATCCGGCGTGATCCACGGATTGGGCCGCTGCTCGAACGGCAGGCCGATGTTCAGGCCGATGGTCTTGCCGCCGGCTTCGGCCGCGCCGCGATTGGCCGCTTCCATGATGCCGGGTCCGCCGCCGCTGCAGATCACGAAATGGCGCGTCGAGTTCGACAGGCTGTTGGACCATTCCGTGACCCTCCGGGCCAGCGCGCGTGCTTCTTCGTAGTAGCGCTTGTTGTCGCTATCTTCGTGCGTCCGCGCTGACCCGAAGAACACAATCGTGTCGTGGATCTTTTCCTTGCGGAAGTGCGACAGAGGATACAGATACTCGCTCAGAATGCGCAGCGCGCGCGCTTCGGGAGTATCCATGAACTCCACGTTGCGGTAGGCCAGCGGAAGATGGCCGGGGGGTTTGATGGGTTCATTCATGGGTGTGGTCCGTCGCGCGGCTATCGAGCTTGGCCAAGCGGTTTTCCAATTGTCGCATTCTCTTCAGAATCTCCGGCAGTTTAGGAAAAGCGGTAATCGCCCGCAGCCATTCGCGCGCCTCGAACGCCGGCGACCCGCTCATCACCGCACCCGCCGCCACATCGCCGCCGATGCCGCTCTGCGCGTAGATCACCGCGTTGTCGTGGATGGTCAAGTGCCCGGAGATGCCCACCTGCCCGGCCAGCAGCACGTTCTTTTCAAGCACGCTCGACCCGGCCAGTCCGGTCTGCGCGCAGATGATGTTGTCCTCGCCCACGACGCACGCGTGGCCGATCTGCACCAGACTGTCGATCTTCGCCCCGCGCCGCACGCGCGTCTCCCCCATCGAGGCGCGGTCGACCGAACTCAGAGTCTGGATCTCGACATCGTCCTCGATCACCGTGACGCCGCTCTGCACGATCTTGGCGTGCGTTCCATCGGCTCGCTTGGCAAAGCCGAATCCATCGCCGCCCACCACCACTCCGTTTTGTAGCGTCACGCGGTGGCCGATGCGGCAGAACTCGCGCACCACCACGTGCGAGTGTGCGTAAAAATCGTCGCCGATCACGGCGCCCTCATACACCACCACGTGCGGACGCAACACCGCGTTGCGCCCGATGCTAACGTTGTCCCCCACCACCGCGAAGGCGCCGATGGAGGCGTTCTCGCCAATTTGCGCGGTGGGCGCCACACAGGCGGACGGATGCACGCCCGGCGCCGGACGTGGCGGCTGGTAGAACAAGGCCAGCGCCCGCGCATGGTCCAAGTAAGGATTGGCGGAAATCAACTGCGCCGCGGCCAGGCCATCCAGGGGCTGGGTCACCAGCACCGCGCCCGCCCGCGTCGACCGGACCTTGTGCGCATACTTGGGATTCGCCAGAAAGGTGAGCTGCGTTGGCCCAGCCTGCTCCATGCCGGCAACGCCGGTGATCTCGATAGCCCCGTCGCCGCGCAGCTCCACCTGCAGCGCCGCGGCGAGATCGGATAGTTTCATTCCTCTAGGGTACTGCCGGTGGCTGCCCTCGACGGCGGTAAGATGAAGCGTCTCGTGGAGATGACCATGAAGGGCTCTGGTTCCGCGGTCCCGCAGTGTTCGTTTTGCTTGTGCTATCTGGATGCGATTAGAACCTTGTTCCCTTCGCCCGAGGACCCTCCGCGCTCCTATATCTGCTCGGAATGCATTGCGGTGTGCAATTCGGTTCTCTCCGACGGGCCGATGCCATCCAGCGGAGTAAAGCCGGGCGCCGATTCCACCGTCCTGCGCTGTTCCTTTTGCGGCAAGATTCAGGATGCTGTGAAAACGCTGATTTCTTCTCCCCCGGCCAAGCGACGCTCCTACATCTGCGATGAATGCGTCGCCCGCGCGGTTCGGTCAGCAGCCTCCAGCGCGTGATCCGGAACCTATTCGGCGCGTAGCAAGCGGCCCACGTCAAATCGCCCCAGGCACTCGAGTCCCAATCTCGCGAACGGCCATCTCAGCCCTGCCCCTCGGCAGCTTCGGCCGCACCCGGCTCGTAGGGAGCGCCCGGATACCGAAACCTCCAGGCATATTGCGTTAGCACATCGGCTTCCATAAGGACCGGTGCGAGCGAGCCGTCGATCGCCAAGCAGTCCGGGCTAAGCTCGCTCAAGTCGTGAGTCTTTGCAAATGGCCTCTGATGAAAGGTCAGGAAACCCTTCACAGCTTTTTCGGCGGCTTGCTGGCAATGGAACAGTGCCTCGGCATACTCTTCTCCGGCGATGAGCAACTTGGCTGACCGCAGGTCATGCCGAGCCCGGTCGAACCACGCGCGCGTTGCCTCAAGCCGCAACTGTTCGGGCGTCATAGAGAAGGCGGCCTTCGCGGATGATGGTAGCGGGTAGCGATGCAACTACATGCTCCGCCCGAGCGTCAAAATCGCTGCGGCGCCACGGAACGACGTCCTTGGAATAACCCATGCCGCGGAGCTTGCTGTAGATCTCACCGCTGCGAAGCAACTCCTCCGGGGCATCGTCGGGAACCACCACGCAGAAGTCCAGATCGCTATCCGGGCCACAGTCCCCACGCGCCGCCGAGCCGAAAAGATAGATACGCTCCGGCCGGTAGTACTCGACCAGCCGCCGTGCGATCTCTTGAATAGCTTCGTCCCGCGTCAAGGTAATCCAATTATGGCTCACATCACGGTTCTCGGGCTAATGGTCCCAGCCGCGAACACCAGGCGAAAAATGTCCACCTTCCGCATATGTGGTGTGACCAAGGCACATCGGTACCCACTCCCGAAGCCCGCGCCGTCCCAACCAGCCCAGGATTCCCGGTAAACACCTGATTGTTCAACGGTTCCCCCAAGTATAAAACGAACCCGAGCCATCGTCCGTGTGGGGCAGGTTGGCAACAGTTGGCAACCTGCGGCCGATTGTCAATCGGCCATCCCGGTTCCCGGACAAATGCGGGAGCCAACCCAACCGCCCCTCCCCGCAGCCCGCAATTTGCCGACGGACGCTATAATGTAACCGGAGCTCCACTGTGACCCTGTCGCGATTTCTGCGCCTCTCCGCCCATATACAAATGTTGCCGCTGCTCGAAAGCGGCGAGGAAACCTTAGTCGGCGGCCAAGCCGTGATGGAAGGCGTGATGATGCGCGCCCCACACAGTTATTGTGTCGCCGTGCGCAAGCCCGACGGCTCGCTGGTCACGGAGCAAAAACCCATAGCGAGGATGTCGGAAAAATATCCGTGGCTCAAGTTCCCCATCCTGCGCGGCATCGGCACCCTTGGACAGGCCATGACGCTGGGCACCAAGGCGCTGTACTTCTCCGCCAACGCGGCGCTGGCGGAAGAGCAGAGCGCGCCCGAACTCACGTCCCGCATGATGTTCGGCGCGATCTTCTTTTCGGTAATAATGATGATCGCGGTCTTCAAATTCCTGCCCCTGCTCCTGGCCACCCAGATTGGCCACGTTGTCCCGGCGCTCTCCAGCCGCTTTGCCACCAACATGACCGACGGCCTCATCCGTATGGCGATCCTGTTGGCGTACATGTTTGCGATCTCGCTGATGCCGGACATCCGCCGCGTTTTTGAGTATCATGGCGCCGAGCATAAAGTAGTCTTCAATTACGAATCCGGCAAGCCCGTCACAGTCGAAAACGCGCAGAAATTTGTGACCTTCCATCCGCGCTGCGGGACGAGCTTTATCCTGGTCGTCTTCGCCCTCGCCATGATCGTCTACGCACTGGTTCCCGTGGACGGTTTCTGGCTCAAACTCGCCGTGCGCATCGCTCTGCTGCTGCCCATCTCCGGCCTCAGTTACGAAGTGATCCGCTTCGCCGCCAAGCGCCAGGGGACCTTCATGGGAGCCCTCACCGCGCCCGGCCTGTGGCTGCAGCGCATCACCACCAAGCCTCCGGACGACACGCAGGCCGCCGTCGCGATTCACGCGCTCGAAGGCGCTATGGCCCTCGAAGCCAAGCAGGGCGGGCAACTGGTCATCGCCTAAGCCCCGTTCACGAAAATGCAATTTCAACACAGGCTCGACGATCTCGAGCGACGCTATGAGGATTTGACGGCGCAGATGGCCGACCCCGTCCTCATCAACGATCCGGCGCAGTATCGCAAGGTCGCCAAGTCCCAGCGCGACATGCAAGAAGTCGTCGCCAAATACCGCGAGTGGAAGGCGGTGAACCACCACCTCGAGGAAGCCCGCAGTATGCAGTCCGACTCCGAGCTGGCCGAGATGGCCCTGGCCGAGATGCTCGAATTGAAGCCGAAACTGGAGCAGCTTGAGCAAGAGCTTAAGCTCCTGCTGCTGCCCAAAGATCCCAACGACGACAAGAACATCGTGCTCGAAATCCGCGCCGGCACCGGCGGCGATGAGGCCACGCTGTTCGCCGGCGAAATCTTTCGCATGTATTCGCGCTTCGCCGAAACGCGCCGCTGGAAAGTGGAAGTCACCTCCGCGAGCGACTCCGATGTGGGCGGCCTCAAGGAAGTGATCGCCCTGATCAGCGGCGACCGGGTGTATAGCCAGCTTAAATACGAAAGCGGCGTCCACCGCGTGCAGCGTGTTCCCGCGACCGAGCAGCAGGGGCGCGTCCATACGTCCGCGGTGACGGTGGCCGTGCTGCCGGAAGCCGACGAAGTCGAAATCAAGCTGGAGCCCAAGGACGTCCGCATCGACACCTTCTGCTCCTCCGGGCCCGGCGGCCAGAGCGTCAACACCACCTACTCGGCCGTGCGCCTCACCCACTTGCCTACCGGCGTGGTGGTCTCCTGCCAGGACGAAAAATCGCAGATCAAGAATCGCGCCAAGGCGGAGCGCGTGCTGCGCTCCCGCCTGTACGAAATCGAGCTCGAAAAGCAGCAGCAAAAGATCGGAGCGGAACGCCGCAGCATGGTCGGCTCGGGCGATCGCAGCGAGAAGATCCGCACCTACAACTTCCCCCAAAATCGCGTGACCGATCACCGCATCGGCTTGACCCTGCATCAACTCAACCTGGTGATGGAAGGCAAGATCGAGCCCATCATTGAAGCGCTCATCGCCAACGATCAGTCCGAGAAACTGAAAGAGCAGGTCGAAGCCGCGTAGGTAGCACAGGTTTCAGCCTGTGGACTTCCCGTGCTCACCATCGCCCAAGCCCTGACCCAAGGCGCCAGACTCCTCGACGACGCCCGCATCTCCGTCCCCCGCCTGACCGCCGAGGTCCTCCTGGCGCACGCCATCGGATGCGAGCGCACGTGGCTCTACGCGCACTCCAATGAAGAGCTGCGCGAAGTCTGGTGGGTTCACTACGGCCGCTATCTGCACCAGCGCCTGAACGGCGCGCCGACGCAGTACGTCACCGGCCGCCAGGAGTTCTACGGCCGCGACTTCCGCGTGACGCCCGACGTCCTTATCCCGCGCCCGGAAACCGAACACGTCATCGAAGCCGCACTCGAACTCGCCCACAACGCGCAGAACATCCTGGACATCGGCGCAGGCTCAGGCGCGATCGCCGTGACGCTGGCGCTCGAGCTCGCAGCAGCTCGTGTGACCGCCGCCGACATCTCCTCCGCCGCGGTGCGCATCGCCGCCGCGAACGCCTTCCGGTTATGCGCACGCGTCAACTTCGTGGTCGCCGATCTCGCCGCGTGCTTCCCGGAGCGGTCCTTCGACTTGGTCGTGTCCAACCCGCCCTACGTCCCTTCGACAGACCGGGCCAACCTGCAGCGCGAGGTGCGGGATCACGAACCCGCGGTCGCCCTGTACGGCGGAGAGGACGGCCTGGAAGTCTATCGCCGCCTGATTCCCGAAGCCCAGCGAGTACTCGCCCCCAGAGGCCGGTTGATCCTGGAAATCGGCTACGCCACCAACGAAGCGGTCGGCGCTATGCTGGCGTCGTGGACAGAAGTCGAGATGCGAACGGACCTGGCGGGCCTCCCGCGCGTGATGACCGCGCGCCGGCCGTGAATCCGGAATCCGCGACACCGGAGACGGCGGCACCGAAGGCCGTGACGCCAGCGGCCATGACACCGGAGACCCGCACGTTCTTCCACCTCGACATGGACGCGTTCTTCGTCTCGGTCGAAGAGCTGTTCGACCCGTCGCTCAAGGGCCAGCCGGTTGTTGTCGGCGGCCGTCCCAACCAGCGCGGCGTGGTCTCGGCCGCCTCCTACGCCGCGCGCAAGTTCGGAGTTCACTCCGCCATGCCGCTCCGCACGGCGTACAAACTCTGCCCCCAAGCCATCTTCGTCGAAGGCCATCGCGAGCGCTACAGCGAGTACTCCCACCGCGTCTATGAGGTGCTGCAGCAGTTCTCGCCCCGTGTCGAAATGGCCTCGATCGACGAAGCCTACCTCGATCTCACCGGTTCGCGCCGCCTGCTGGGCTCGCCGCTCGAAGCCGCCCACAAACTGCACCAGGCCGTCCACGACAAAACCGCCTTGAATTGTTCCATCGGCATCGCCGCCGCGCGCATGGTGGCCAAGGTCGCCTCGGATCAAGCCAAGCCTAATGGAGTGCTCTGGATCGTGCCTGGTCAGGAGGCGAATTTCCTGGCCCCGCTGGATGTGCGCAAGATCCCCGGCGTAGGCAAGGTGACCGAGCGCAACTTGCACGCCTGCGGCATCCGCAAAGTGGGCGACCTGGCCTCGCTCGATCCGGTGTTTCTCGAAGAGCGCTTCGGCAAATGGGGTCTGGCGCTGGCAGGCAAATCGCACGGCCAGGACGCCGGAGGCTGGTTTGACGAAGAAATCGGCGAGGGCCTGGAGCCGAAGTCCATCAGCCACGAGCATACCTTCATGGAAGACACGCGCGACCCCCAGGCGCTCGATGGAATCCTGATCCGCCTCTCGGAGATGGTAGCGCGCCGCCTGCGCGATCATCGCCTGTACGCTCGCACCCTCCAGATCAAGTTGCGCTATTCCGATTTCTCCACATTCACGCGCGCCCGCACGCTCGACCACGCCACCCAGATCGACACCGAACTAGCCGTCGCAGCGCGCGCGCTGTTCCATGGAGCATGGAACGGCAAACTCATCCGCCTGCTGGGAGTCTACGCGCAGTCCCTCGAAGCCCACGAAGGCCAGACCAGCTTGATCGACGAACCGCGCACCGCGAGCTGGCGCCGGGCCCTCGGCGCCGTCGACAAAATCCGCGAGAAATACGGTGACGACGGCATCGTGTCCCTGGCCGCGGGCATGAACTCGGCTTTCCGCGCCCGCGTCCACGAGAACCCGGAGAATCTGCCGGGAAAAGATCCGAAGAAAGAGTAACATAAGATTCATGGCTGATCTCGTCAACTTAGGCGAACTTACCAAGCCGGCGACTGTCCTAATTGAGAGGATATCGGACGCGATCGGCGGTATTTTTCGGCCTTGGCAGATTCGCCGGGTGGCGCAGGCAGAAGCGCAAGCAGCGGAAGTTCGCGCGGCGGCTCAAATCGATATCACAGAGCTTCAACATCGGGCACTTAGTCGGTTTCTGGTGGAAGAAGCTAATAAGCAGCACAACATCGAATCGATCACCTCAAAAGCCCTTCCTGAAATCGAGGAGACGGCGCGTCCTGAGGAGATCGAAACGGATTGGATCACAAACTTCTTTGACAAATGCCGCCTGATCTCGGATGAGGAGATGCAGTTACTGTGGTCCAAGGTCTTAGCGGGTGAGGCGAACTCGCCTGGCCGATTCTCTAAACGCACAGTCGATATGCTGTCGTCAATGGACAAACGCGACGCCGAGCTATTTCAGCGGCTGTGTTGTTTCTCATGGCGATATTACGGAAACGACTACGTAGCATTCGTTTTCGATATCGAGCAACCGATATATCAGGGTAAACTTACGTTTACTGATCTTAAGAACTTGGAAAGTATAGGGCTGATCTCCTTTGACACCGCGCAGCATCTCTTCCTAACAAGACAGCCCGAAAAAATTGCGCTGAGCTAGTTCAATCAGGGTGTCGAGGTTGAGTTCTTAACCGCGCAGGACAACGTCCTTGATATCGGCAGTGTAATGCTCACGAAGGTCGGCGATGAGTTGGCCCCAATCGGCGCGTGCGAGTCTCAGCCGGTACCTGGGTTTAAGGACTACGTCGTGGGCCGGTGGCGCGCACTTGGACACAAGGTAACCGATCTCACTGCAGAGCCCAGCCCGCAGGCGAATGCCGAGTAGTAGAGTCTTTAAGCGACTGCTTTGCCGCGAGCCAGCCGCGCGCTGCTCCGCGTCCCTCGCCGAGAACCCGGAGAATCTGGAGGGAAAAGACCCGAAATCCAATCCGAAAAAGCCTTGATGGCCTAAAGCGCCGGACACGGTTGGAAGGATGACCAGTCAATCCCTTGCTGGAATTCCTCATCGGGCTGAAGAATCGTTTTAAAGGTAAATGCGAACTGCGTCGGACCATGCGCGTTCAAGTGCGCGAGGCGTTTCTTGGCCTCGTCGACGCCCGGGATGTGTCCAGCCGGCACCCACCACAACGCGGCGTAAGCGCCGGCAAACGTCTCGAACCACTCGTGCCGTTGCCGAAACAGTTCCACATGAGCCGTGCGGTAAACATAGTGCCGCAGCGATTCGACCGTCTCCCAAACCGACATGTTGAAGAGGATTCGATCGTCATCGTAGGGCCGCAGGTAGGTAGCGTTTCCTCCGGAACTATCGAGACGCCAAACGAAGCCCGGGCTGCCATCGGCGAGAGCGTTGATTTCGTCGATGCGGGCGGCGAATCGCGCCATCAGAGGGTTTTCGAGCGGGGCCTTCATTCGAGCAATGTTGACCTGCGCAATGTTGTACTTCGTCATCCGCTCAGCTCCGTACAAGGTCGAGTCTACCAGCCCTCGCTAGCGGATGGAGGGCGTACTACGAATCATAAGAAGGCTGGAAGAGGAATTGCGAACAACTTCCACCGGTTCCTGGCTGGCGAGCCGCCGGATAAGTTGAGCCCAAGTGTTGGCCGGCATGTCCTTTTCGAAGACCAAGTGGAGCGAAGTCTGATCCCGTCCCCCAGGTCCTAAAGTCCGCTGAATGATTCGAGATACCGGGCCTTTAGCGTCGCCGTCACCCACCGTCTCAAGCATCGTCGCGCCGCTGCTCTGCAAGATGAGATCGAGGACATCCCGCGCATCCGCCCCGCGGCTGTCGCCGTAAGTGGTGACTGACACGCCGGTCGCCACTCTTGTGTCCAGGACAACGTTGATTCCAAGTTGCCTAACCAGCCCGTCAATCACGGACGCAAGCGGGGCGTTGCGTAGTTCCAAGGCGCCCAGTGTCGCCGAGGGAGGGGCTTGAGCTAGCCCGAACGACGCGAACAGCATGGTCGATGCGATTGCGCGGATTGTGGTCACTGTGACGGCTCCTTCCATATTCGTGATCTGTTGAAGAGATGCGGGGAATGGTCCGAAAGTCGCCGTCTTGAATCGTTATTTGATGCCGAGCATCCAAAGATGAGAAACAAGGAAAATCGACATGGCAACGACCAAAACCACAACGAAAGAAGTGCTCGGCGTTTATGGACCAGGTTCCAATCACTTCGTGGGCGACGGCTTCCCGGTGCGCAATCTGTTCCCATCCAACGGCGTGAAGCAGGTGAGCCCGTTCCTGTTGCTGGATTACGCCGGTCCAGCCTACTTCCCGCCCGCCAACCAACCCCGCGGTGTCGGCGAGCATCCGCATCGCGGCTTTGAAACCGTCACCATCGCGTATCAGGGCGCGGTGGATCACCGTGACTCCGGCGGCAACTCCGGCACTATCCGTCCCGGCGATGTCCAGTGGATGACGGCGGCCTCCGGTGTGGTGCACGAAGAAAAGCATGAGCGCGAGTTCGCGCAGCGTGGCGGCGCCTTTGAGATGGTGCAACTGTGGGTGAATCTTCCCAAGGCGTATAAGATGACGGCACCGCGCTACCAGAGCATTGTGAGCGATCAGATCCCGACCGTCGACCTCGGCCCGGGCGCATTCGCGCGCGTGATTGCGGGAGAGCTGAACGGAATCGCAGGTCCGGCCAAAACATTCACACCGGTGAATCTCTTCGACCTCCGCATGAACCCTGGCAGCACAGCCGAACTGAATCTCCCGGAGGGGCACAACACGGCGATCGTTTTACTCGGGGGCGACGTAACGGTCAACGCCAAACAGCTTGAGGGAGAGGCGCAACTGGCTGTGCTGAGCCCGACGGGCACCGCGGTATCGCTGACGGCTAAAGAGCATTCGCTCCTCCTGGTGCTCGGCGGCGAGCCCATCAACGAGCCTGTGGCCAGCCACGGTCCTTTCGTGATGAACACTCAGGCCGAGCTGCGGCAGGCCATCGAAGACTACAAGGCCGGAAAAATGGGACACTTGCAGTAAATCAGGAGTGTCTATTGCCACGCATTCTCGGAATTTCCGGCAGTCTGCGGCGCGGGTCCTATAACACCGCGCTCTTGAATGCGGCGGTGCCGCTGGTGGAGGTTGGAACGGAACTCGAAATCGCCTCCATCCGCAGTATTCCGCTTTACGATGGCGATGTAGAAGCCAGCGAAGGCCTGCCGCAAGCGGTCCAGGATCTGAAGGCGCGGGTGATCGCCAGCGACGGACTCCTGCTGGTTACGCCGGAATATAACAACGGAATTCCGGGTGTTTTTAAGAACGCTATCGATTGGATGTCGCGCCCCTCGGCCGATATCGCCAAGGTATTCGGAAACCGCCCGGTCGCAGTGATCGGCGCTTCGCCCGGACCCTTCGGGACGTTGCTTTCCCAAACTTCCTGGCTGCCCACCCTGCGAACGCTCGGTACACGGCCGTGGTTCGGAGGACGCCTGCTGGTATCGCGCGCCGGTCACGTCTTTAACGAGTCTGGCGAATTGGTTGACGAAGCGGTGCGCAACCAGTTACGCGAATTCCTGCGGGGATTCGCGCATTTCGTTCAATCCACCGGTTTGCCGCAACGCTAGCTGGAGCCGCGAAACTGCTATCCTTAGACGAAGTGGCCACGATTTCGATCGTCATTCCGATCCACAACGAAGAGCCCTCGATTCTTCCGCTGTACGATCGCTTGACCGTGGTGATGGAAAAGATCCGCCGTCCCTACGAAATCATCTTTGTCGACGACGCTTCCACCGACCGAAGTTTCGATCTGCTGGCCAACCTGGTCGAGACCGACGGACGGCTGAAAGTGGTCCGTCTGCGACGCAACTTCGGACAAACGGCGGCGCTGGCCGCGGGCTTCGATGAGTCGCAGGGCAACATCATCATTTCGCTCGACGGCGATTTGCAGCACGCTCCGGAAGACATTCCGCTGCTGCTCGAAAAAATCGATCAAGGCTACGACATCGCAAGTGGTTGGCGCAAGAATCGGCTGGACAACGCCATGACGCGCAAGATTCCGTCGCGCATCGCCAACTGGATGATGGCCCGCGTCTCGAAAGTGGATCTGCGCGATTTCGGCACCACCTTCAAAGCCTACCGCGCCGAGATTCTCAAAGACGTGAATCTGTACGGCGAACTGCACCGCTTCATCCCCGCCCTGGCGTCGTTCTATGGCGCTCGGGTGGTGGAAGTGCCCATCCAGAACCAGCCGCGGTCCTCGGGCGGTTCGCACTACGGGCTGGGCCGGACCTTCCGCGTAATGTTCGACATCTTCACCATTTGGTTCCTGCTGAAGTATTTCACCCGCCCCATGCATTTTTTCGGCAAGTGGGGCCTGCTCAGCGCGAGCGGCGGCGGCGCGATTCTGAGCTGGCTAGCTGTTACCAAGATCGCCACCGGTATCGACATCATTCAAGCCCACGGGCCTCTGATGTTGGTGGGCGCTCTGGCGCTGGTGACCGGCGTGATCCTGTTCTGCACCGGCCTGCTCGGCGAGGTGATGACGCGCACGTATTTTGAGAGCCAGGGCCGCCGCATCTACGCCGTGCGAGAAATCCGCACGCGGCGCGAAGAGAAGGCCGCCGGCGGCGCCGCTGGGACTCGCGGCTAACGTTCCGCCTGTGGCGTCCGCCGATGACTACAATTAGGGCCGTCATCTTCGATTTCGGCGGGGTGCTCTGCTTCCAACCAACTCCTGAACAAATCGCGCGGGCCGCGCAGATGGCCGGTGTCTCCGTGGCCGATTTCGACCGCGCCTTCTGGGCTAATCGTCTGGAGTACGACGCCGGACGCTTGTCGCCGGGTGCCTATTGGCGAGAAGTGGCCGAGTTGGTGGGATCTCCGCTGGCCGACGCCGCTGGCGCGCTCGGACACCTCGACATCGAATTCTGGAGCCGCCTGGACGGCCGCGTTCTGGCGTGGGTGCGCCAGCTTCACGACTGCGGCTTCGCCACCGCGATTCTATCCAATCTGCCGCGCCCCCTCGGCGAGGCCCTGCGCGCCCGGCCGGGATTCCTGGAACATTTCGACCATCTCACGTTCTCGTACGAGTTGGGCCTGGTCAAGCCGCAGCACGAAATCTATGAGCATGCTCTGGCCGGTCTGGGCGTCAGCGGAAGCAAGGCGCTGTTTCTCGACGATCGCCCGCGCAATATCGAAGGCGCCCTTGCAGCCGGGCTGGAGGCGCAGCTCTATCCCAGTTGGGAGGCATTTCTGGCCAGTGATCTGGCCCGGCGTTACGGTTTGCCGGAACCCCCGGCCAGCTTCGGCGCCGCGCCCACCGGCCCGCCGCTAACGGACGTGGAAGTGGACGCGGACGCGTGGCGCCAGTAGTCCTCGAACAAGCTCCGCATCGCCTCGGCCATGCCCTCGTGGTGGAACACCAGCGAAGTCCACGCGGGCTTGGTGATCACCGGGTCCACTAGCGCCAGCAGGCCGTGCCGTTCGTCCATCACGGCCATCTTGAGCGGCACCTTTTCGATCTGCCGGACTACGATGCCCGCGTGCGCATAGTCATTGAGAAAGCGCTGGTGCGCGGCGTCCAGCGTGCCCTGCTCCACCAGCACGCGGCAGTGTACGCCCCGCCGGCACGCATCGATCACTTGCGCCGCGTCCAGAGGATCGGCGGCGTACGGCGGCCGCGAGAACTCTAAGTACTCGCGCTGGGCTTCGCCGAGCAGTTTGCGGAACTGCGCGGCCGCCTGCAGCGGATCGCTCACGATGCGCAGATAATCCAGCGTGCCGCGTCCGCCCTGGCCCAGCGCGTAGGAGGCCATCAACTCCTCGACCATGCTGTTCGCTGTCCTGGTCTGGTCCGCCAGCTCCATCTGCAGCGCCATGTTGCGGCGCGCCAGATAGGACGGGACCGCTTGATCCGGAGGAATGGCCGAAAATAATTTGGTGCGTTCCTGTACTACTTGCGCGAAGCCTTTTTCCACCAGGCTGTCCAGCACTTCGTAGATTTTCTGGCGCGGCACGTGCGCCCGGGAGGCCAGTTCCAGCGCCTTGAATCGCGGATGCCCCACCAGCACCAGGTACGAGCGGGCTTCGTAGGCGTTCAGGCCGATGGCCTGCAGGCGTTGCCAGAATCTGCGATATTCCTGTTCGGGAAGATCCTGTGACATCGGATTTCGAAAGCAAGCGGGCGCGCCCTATCGCGCCGGCATTGGGTTGAGCATAGCAAAAGCAGCGCGCAGGCGTAAGTCCGTTGAGCGCGCCGACAAGCGGAGCGGCGCAAAAGCGCGGGAGCACCGTGCGAGTCGGTTGGGTACGTCAGTAAATTGCTACAATCCCGATAGGGAGCCCTGCCTGATGAAATCTTCCGCCGCCCTTCCCGATACCCTTGGCTCGTTGCGCGTTCACAAGAGTTACGGAGAGGGCCACCAGCGCGGCGTAAAAGACGAGCTGCGCGAGAATCTGATCTGCAAGCTGCAGCGTCGCGAAACGCTGTTTTCCGGCATCGTCGGATACGAAGATACCGTGGTGCCGCAGGTGATCAATGCCGTGTTGTCACGGCACAACTTTATCTTGCTCGGCCTGCGCGGCCAAGCCAAGACTAAGTTGATCCGCATGCTGGTAAGCCTGTTCGACGAGCATCTTCCCTACGTCGCCGGATGCGAGATCCGCGACAGTCCCTTCGCGCCGATCTGTAAGCGCTGCCGCGCGCTGGTCGCCGAAATGGGCGACGCGACGCCCATCGCCTGGCTTTCTCGCGAGGAGCGGTACGTCGAGAAACTGGCCACACCCGACGTGACCATCGCGGATATGATCGGAGACATCGATCCCATCAAGGCCGCGCGCACTGGACAAAACATCGCGGACGAGCTTACCGTACACTACGGGCTCCTGCCCCGCGCCAACCGTGGCGTGTTCGCCATCAATGAACTGCCCGATCTAGCGGGAAAGATTCAGGTAGGCTTGTTCAACATCATGCAGGAAGGCGACGTGCAGATTA
Source organism: Bryobacteraceae bacterium (assembly GCA_035604115.1). GTDB lineage: Bacteria > Acidobacteriota > Terriglobia > Bryobacterales > Bryobacteraceae > Palsa-187. The sequence goes on from DATNJC010000069.1 coordinate 41,850, forward strand.
AAGGCTATCCGGTGCGCCTGCCGCTGGACCTGTTGCTCGTGTTTACCGCCAACCCGGAAGATTACACCGCCCGCGGGAAGATCATCACGCCGCTCAAGGACCGCATCGGCAGCGAGATCCGCACGCACTATCCCGCCACGCTCGATCACGGCATGGCCATCACACATCAGGAAGCCTGGCACAAACGCACCACCCCGGTGGAGATTCGCGTGCCGGACTACATCCGCGAGACTATCGAGCAACTGGCCTTCAGCGCCCGCGACGACAAGCGGGTCGACAAGCGCAGCGGCGTCAGCCAGCGCCTGCCGATTTCCGTGCTGGAGAACGTAATCTCCAATGCCGAGCGCCGCGCGCTCACGGCCGGCGAAAGCGTCGCCGTCCCGCGCGTGCTGGACATTTACGCCGCGCTGCCCTCCATCACCGGCAAGCTCGAACTGGAGTACGAGGGTGAACTCAAAGGCGGCGACGCCGTGGCGCGGGAGTTGATCCGCTTAGCCGTCGGCAAGGTCTACACGCGAGTCTTCGAAGGCGAGAGCTTCTCTTCGGTGGTGCAGTGGTTCGATCTGGGAGGCGCGCTCAAGCTGGACGAAACCGCGACCGCGCGGCAGATGCTGAAGGATCTCGCGCACATTCAAGGCCTGCTCGAAAAAACCAAACTGCTCGGCCTGGGCGCGAGCGAACCGGACGCCATCCGCGCCGCCGCCGCCGAGTTTATCCTGGAAGGACTGTACGCCCACCGCCGCATCAGCCGCAACGAAGAGGTGGGCTTCACCGCGGAAGTGCGCCGCCGCGAATCCGGCCCGGACGATTCCAAAAAAGCAGCGAAAAGGAATTATCAGTAAGTGCCCACTGTTGTCACGGAAACGCTCTCTAGTCCGGAATCCCCGCAACCGCCTCGAAAGCGGTGGACGCGCGCGGAGTGTGCCCTGCTCGGCTGGTTGGAATCGCCGGACCTGCGGCATATCGAGCTGATCGAAGGAGAACTGATCAACAGGATGGGCAAGAAACCCCCGCACACGAACGTGCTGATGGCGGTCATGATTTGGCTACAGGACGCATTCGGCCGAGAGTATGTGGTCCCGGAAAGACCCATCGATGTCGCTCCACAGGACGTCCCGACCAGCGAACCAGAACCAGACCTTATTGTTCTTACTCGACCCTGGCGAGAATTCTACGTGAATCCCGGCCCCGGGGATCTTCGTCTGGCCGTCGAAGTTTCGGACTCGACGGTGAACTTCGATCGATCCACCAAAGCCGCGCTCTACGCCCGCGCCGGCATTGCAGAGTATTGGGTCGCCGACATCCCCCGACGCCGGCTGATCGTGCATCGCGATCCTCAGGGCGGGCAGTACCGTACGATCACCGCCTATAACGAGGGAGAAAGCGTGAATCCGCTGGCAGCCCCGGATCGACAATTTCAGGTTGCGGAAGCGTTCTCAGGAGTCCCCAAGTCATGAAATCTGTCCTCTACGGACGGTACACCGGCGACGATTTCGGCCTCAGCGCCGAGGACCTTCTGCGCGCTCTCGCGGACTTCTTCCTGCAAAGCGGGTTCGACAATCCCTACATGCAGTTCAGCGAGTTCAATCAGAACACGCTCGAAGACCTGAAACGCGCCATCGAAGAGGCGCTGGCCCGCGGCGATTTTCTAGATCAGGAACGAGCCGAACAAATCCGCCAGAGCCTGGAGAACATGAGCCAGGAAGAGCTGGACCAGATGTTGAGTCGCCTGGTGCAGAAACTGGTGGACGAAGGCTACATCACCACTGAGCCTCAAAGCGGCGGGCAAGGCCGGGACCAGGGCCGCGTGGATGTGAAGATTACCGACAAGAGCGTCGACTTCCTGGGATTCAAAACCCTTAAGGATCTGCTGGGATCGCTCGGGCACGCGAGCTTCGGCGCGCACGACACGCGCGATCTCGCCACCGGTGTCGAGTCGAGCGGCGCTGCCAAGAAGTATGAATTCGGCGACACCATGAATCTGGACGTCGGCCAGACTCTGTTTTCCGCCATGCAGCGGGAAGGCCTGAAGCTGCCGCTGAACCTGGAGTACGAAGACCTCCACGTGCACCAAAGCGAGTACCAGAGCTCGTGCGCGACAGTGTTGATGCTCGATTGCAGCCACAGCATGATCCTGTACGGCGAGGACCGCTTCACTCCGGCCAAGAAAGTGGCGCTCGCGCTGGCGCATCTGATCCGCACGCAATACCCCGGCGATAGCCTGCGCTGCGTTTTATTTCACGACACGGCCGAGGAGTTGCGCATCGAAGAGCTCGCGCGCGTGCAGGTGGGTCCCTACTACACCAACACGCGCGACGGCCTGATCCTGGCGCAGCGCTTGCTGATGCAGGAGCGCAAAGACATGAAGCAGATCGTGATGATCACCGACGGCAAGCCCAGCGCGTTGACGCTCGAGGACGGGCGCATCTACCGCAACGCCTTCGGTCTCGACCCGCTGGTGATCTCACGCACGCTCGAAGAGGTGAACCGCTGCAAGCGCCAGGGCATCCTGATCAACACCTTCATGCTGGCCAGCGATTACGGCTTGGTGCAATTCATCCAGAAAGTGACCCAGCTCTGCCGCGGCAAGGCGTACTTCACCACGCCCTACACGCTGGGCCAGTATCTGCTGATGGACTACATGAACCGGAAGACGCGGACGATTCATTAGCGAGCATTCCGCCATCACCGCGCCTCCGCGGACACGGACCCGAGCGCGGCCAAATCCCGCACCCATATCTTGTTTTCCGTGCCGGCTGCCTGTCTTACTCTGACCAAGAGTGCGTTCAGTTGTTTGACCATTCGGGAACACAACATAGCGGAGCGGCCCCCTACCGCGGTTCCGCGGAAATTCCGTGGACCACGGCGGGCCGCTGCCACTGATCGCTGTGCGAGGGTTCCTCGGTAGTCGGGGGTCCACTTACGGTACTGGGGGTCGTGGTTCGGAGGTTTCCCGTCGGATGGTCCGCCTACAACCGTCCTCCCATCCTTAGTCCAATAGTTCTGGTAGTCGTTGGACACAGTCTGGCAGTTTCCCAGATCGTCGCAGCCGTGGATCTGCCCCAGCGTTATATCGGACCTACGCTGCCGCAGGGCATCCTGGCTGGCCTGCTGCCGTTGGTAGCTCGACATCATGCCTTTGTTCATCTGGTCGAACATGCGCTGGCGTTCCTGAACCATCTTCATGTTCTGCTCCATCGACTGCTGCGCCGTTTGCATGGATGCTTGCGTAATTCGATTACTAACCTCCATCAACGCGGACGCGGTGGACTGAACCTGGCTGTCGTAATTGGCTTGCCACCGGGGGTCGACTTTGAACGATGCGATCATCGCGTTCATCACGTATCGGGCAATGTCCACCGTGGATCGATCGGAGAGGTAGACGGCCAGCTTCTCGACGCCCCAGATGTGAGGGCCTTGGGGAGTCGCGATGGAGTAGCCTTCGATCGTGACGGAGAAGGTGTACCCGGTTCGATCGCCGCAGCGGTATGTGAATTCGCCAGCGGAGGCCTGCTCGCGCGCTCCGGCGCGGGCGGTTAACCGCCGGGTTGTAGCTTCGAGTTGTTCATGGATAGCCAAAAACGTTCCGTCGAACGGCCTCTGCACGATGGCCAACTTCCTGGCTGCCCCGACCTGTCGAACTTGCGCGGGTTGGCGTGACGCTGCAGAGGTTCCACCTATGTAGTTGTCGTAGCGTGCACCACCTTCGCGTCATCGCATTCGTCTTGCGAGGTAACGAAACGCTGGTGCGCTAGGGCTGGATGCTCCTGAGACTGACTTCCTGCGCCGAGAATTCATCGAAGATTTCCTCGAGGACATCATGGGGGCCGACGCTGTAGTATTGGGTACCCACGCCTAAGACTCTCTGGATCCCGGTCTTAGAGTCGATCGCAATCAGGGTTACGATTCGTTCGATGCGGCGGCCGCTGCGGGACGCCAATCCGAGCCGCCATATCTCTTGCGTGCATCGAAGGGCGGTGGCGGGCCCGCGGGAGGGTTGCCGCGAGATACGGACAATCGCATCGTTCTGGAGCGCGGGGAACTTCGCCTGGGCTGTGGAAAGATCGGGCGGCAAGGCCGCGCTCGCTTCTGCTTTAACGTTCGCCGCCAGATCGATCTCGTCATCCGACCGCTCTTGCAAAGTTTGCCACTCAGAAGCTGCGAGTTTGGTGGGCGGCTTTTCTTCATCAAGGGTAACCCGATTAGCCCAGGCAGCCAGCGACTCCAGCGCCTGCACGCTCTCGGAGAGATCCTGGAGTGCGCTTTCAACCTCTTCTTCAGCTTGGAGAATTGCAGGGGCTCGGCCTAAATGGCCCCGGATGGCAAACAGCTTCTCGCGCAGTTGCGGGGCCAGCGCGGCGTCCGGCACGACTTGGTTCCCGGCTGCTTGCAATTGATCATTACGTGCCAGAGCAGTGCGAACGGTATTTTTGTAATCTTCGACGGCGGCGCGGAGCTGCTCGCGCTTGTGCGCTACTTCGCTCAAAGCCGATTCCACCTCGACAGCCAAAGGCTCCCCGGAATCCTCCAGCGGCTCCAAGCGCCAGAGATAGTCTCGATCCCACAATTCTGAGGGGTCGTCGATGTCGCCACGTTGTTTGCTCGGACGGTATCGTTTGACCAGGCTGTGCTGTCCGGTGGCCGGGTCCACAGCGACCCGCCAGCGAGTCATCTCTACGATCGTCACGCCTCGCTGGACCCATTCCTCCTGGTAGAGAAGGCGGCGGCCCTTTCGATCCTCGATACCCGGATCTGTCAGTGCGATACGATAAGCGGGCTCGCGAACCAGCGTGATGTGCCTCTGCCGTTCCCAGCGTAGCGGCAATGTCATGGCAACGTTTTGCAGTTGGTCTTGTTTTAGCGGCTTTTCTTGCGATCCGGGTTGAGGCAGCTTTCGATCGCGCGTCGCCACCTCCGCGCCATTGCCGGCAATGAGCTCCAAAGCCTTTACTTTCGATGCTTCGGAGGAGTCCGCTTCCGGCAGATCGATCGGGAGAGCCAGAATGGCCCTGCGCGTGGCATCCTCGGCGGCGGCCCTGGCCTTGACCAATTGCTGGTGCTTGGATTTCCACTGCGCTTCCTCCTGGCGGCTGAGGTCCCTGGCCGAAACCAGCAGCAGCCGTCGTGTCGCTGGACCGCTACCCTCCATGCGCGTATGCGCCTCAAGGATGAGATTCTGGAGGTGATCCATATCGACGAGAGGAGCAGGATTGTATCCCGGGCTCCGGACCGCCAGCAATCGAGCAAGCATAAGCTTGCGGACATCGGCGCGCCTCACGTTGCCGTCGCCGGCCGTCAATTCAGCGTCTGCCCCCGGGATATGCAGGCGTCCCACGCGGTAGCCGCTATCATAATGGGCCACGGCGTCATCCAGATGTGCTTCCAAGGTCTTCAGAGCTTGATTCAGCTCTATTGAGATGTGCTGAAGATTTTCGATCGTCTTATCGATTTCGGATGGATCGGTAGAGACATTCTGGGCAGCCAGTCCTACGGCGAGGGCCGAAGCCATGATTGCAGGTACGCGAAAGTTGAACGCCATGGACGCAGCCTCCTCACGGCGCTACTCGAACGACAGTTATTCTACACCGGCCAGATCGCCCGCGGCGCGACCCACGAGAGGAGTCCAGTCCGGCGAAAGCTTTTCGACGTGGCACCTAAGACGCGCCCTGCGGGCTTGGTCCGACAATAGCGGCATCAAAGAACACGGTTCCACGGTCCGTTCCTGAAGGATCGACCAGGAGCCAGAAATTTCCTTCTGACCTCACCCTCTCCAGCCGAATCACAGGGTCGTTAGCGCCCGTGACTCTTCTCGTCGGGAGCGACGCACTGATTTTTTGGGGGACGGATCGCACGAGGCTTTCCCACTACGCCGGGACCGCGGCGGTACGGGTCCGAATGGCAACGACATCAGAGCACCTTTCGGAACGTGAGATTGATTCGAGCGCCGCCAGTCAGCGGATGCTGCCCGTCCTTTAGCGGGGCCACGCCATGATAGACGAAGCGTGCGGGACCGCCCCACACGGCGATGTCGCCGCTTTCGAGGAGCAGGCGGCGCACCGGATCGGAGCGCTGCTTGCCGCCCCACAAAAATACAGCGGGCAAACCGAGCGAGACGGAGACGATCGGAGCCCAGGCATCTTTCTCGTCCCGGTCCTGATGCAGGCTGAGTTTGGCGCCCGCGATGTAGCGGTTGATCAGGCAAGCGTCGGGATCGTAGTTGGCGAACCCGGCCTCGGCGGCAGCTAGTACAGCGAGGTCCAGGAACGCCGCCGGCATCGCGGGCCAGGGCGCTCCGGTGTTGGGATCAACCGGGTCGTAGCGGTAGCCGGAGCGGTCGGAGACCCAACCGAGGCGGCCGCAGTTGGTCATCGCGACAGACATGGTGTGGCCGCCGGGGGTAACCAGGTGGCGAAATGGTGCGGTCTGGACGATCCGCGCCACTTCTTCAACCAGCACGGGCGCGTCGGCAGTGGCGAAGCCGCGCAGGAGCACAGCGCCTTCTTCAAGCTGCTCATGGGAGGGCAGTAACGAATCGCCGTCGAAAAGAGGGATCATAGCGCGGTCCGACTGGAAAACGATGCCAGCTTTTAGGACGTTTGATTCACAGGCAACGTGTTTGCGGTGCAGAACCGGTCGAACGCATCCATTAGAAGCCCGGCAACTTCCATAGGTTCACGTCGCTCGATATCGCTGCGATGCAACATGTACACCGGCTTGCCGTTCCGGAACAAAGCGATCGACGGCGACGAAGGCGGGTAGTCGGCCAGGATGTCGCGCAAATGTGCGACCGCGGCTTCATCTCCACCAGCAAATACCGTTGCAGCCTTCGAAGGGCGCGTCGGATGTTGAAGAGCCAAACCAACTGCCGGCCTAGCCCGCCCGGCTGCGCATCCGCAAATCGAATTGACCACCATCAGGACCGTATCGCTCTCCGGTGCAAGGATCCGGTCCACGTCCTCAGGAGTCCTGGCCTCCTCCACGCCGTAGCGGGTCAGGTCTGCGCGCATGGGAGCGATGAAGTCTTCGGGGTATGCCACGATTAGAGTCTAGCAGTTGGCTGCCTGATATTCGGCGTTTCCCTGGCAAGGGTTCCGCGGCCAAGGAAGCTGGCCAGGCGGAATTCCAGTTTCAAGCAATCGACCAGGTCTGCACGAGCTCGCTGCGGCACAGCCGAAGAGCCACGAAGAGGTTTCCGGGGGCTCTACAACGGGAAATCCGATCTCGCCGGTAATCAGGACCGCAGGGTTGCTGGTCAGCGACCTTGTCGGCCATCGCGAAGGCGTCTGACAGTTTGCCTGAAAAGCCGGTCATACCTTCGGTTCATTCGGCCACGCCCGGAGTCAGGCCGGGGGTTGAAGACGTCTGGGACGATACATAAATCTGGTAGTGGGAATAAATCAAGTACATCAGCGGAAGGACCAGTAGCGAGACCCTCCATCCGGATGTGTCGCTGGCGGTGCAGATTCCTCCGGCAACCACCGCTCCCGCCAGGTAAAACGGAAACGCCCAGAGATGGCACTGCCTCCACACCTCGAGAAACGTCTTGTTCGAGATCATCGCCAGAACCCCGGAAACCAGTCCCGAATCTACGACGAAGAACACGGTGGCGGCGGGGATCAGAGCCATCAGGCTCTGCGGTTCTACGGGGACAGCTCGCGCCGTCCAATAGGCCAGCGCAGCGCTGATCCCGACCGCGGAGGAATTGAATAGCACCCGAATCAGCTTGGGCCGAGTCTTGGGTCTCCACAAGCATTGCACGACGGTCGCGGCAAAACTCAAAAGCAGAGTTTCGGACAGGCTGAGTTGGGCGACAGCCATCAATATGAACACGGAGTTCACTGAAATCGTGCCCTGCAGCCGCGGCAGCCGCACCTTCATGGTCGACGCGATACAGGCCAGCGAAGTGTACGCGAGGAACCGCGCCATCTCGTCGAACTGCCTGTTCCAAGTCAGGCAGCTGGCCAGCAGCACGGCTCCAAGCGCCGCGGCGATACCGATATATAGTCGCGTTTTCAAGGGCATTGCGATCCTTGATGATGATCGGCGCTGCTAGTGCTTGCTTATTGATCGTCGTCGTCGGATGCCAACCCCATGATGGAGGCCCCGGTGAGCGCGGAATCGCCCCAAACAACGCTCCATCCGTCCATGGTGTCGTCGCCCCAGACCACGGAGTCGTCAGCGCCCCACAGCAGGGAAGTGTTGTTGAAGAGGCCCTTGAATGCGAAGCTGCCGAAAACCACGCTGTCTCCCCAGACCACGGAGTCGTCGGCGCCCCACACCAGGGGCAGAGTTTTGGTCATGGTGACTGTGTGAGCGGACACGAAGGTGACGGTGGGGGAAAGTGCCGGATATCTCACCAGGTCGGTGTTCGCGAGGGCGGCTTGGATGTCGAGATACCCGGCGCCCACGGTGAAAATGTCGGCTTGTTCCAAAAACTTCACTTGCGTAATCGCATCGACGGAAGTCATGTACGGGGGAAGCCCTTTTTGCGCGCTCTTCATCAGCCGGGCCTTCACCTGGTCCGGCGTAAGGGAGGGATTTCGCTGCAACAGCAACGCCGCGGTGCCGGACACCACGGGCGTGGCCATACTGGTGCCGCTCAGGGTCATGTAGGCGGTGGACATTCCGTTGACTCCCGGGTCATAGACGGAATCGGGGACCAGCACCCTGGGGTACGTAGTCGGGAGAGTCGAGTTCGGCGACATCAAAGAAGTAACCAGATTGCCGGGGGCAACCAGATCGGGTTTAACCAGGTGATCGTATGCCGTGGGTCCCTTGGAGCTATAACTGGCGATGGTGTCATCCGCGCGAGTCGCGGTGTGGTGGGAGTTCATCGCGCCCACGGTGATTACGTAGGGATCGTTGCCGGGCGAGGCAATGGTGCCGTATCCCAGAGTGTTTCTTCCGTTCTCACGCCCGTAGTTGCCGGCAGCGGCGACCACGACGATCCCCGCCTGCCAAGCGGCTTCCACGGCCTGGCACAGCGGGTCGAGCGTATAAGATTCGAACACCGGACGGCCCAGCGAAAGGTTTATGACCCTGATGTTGTAAGCGCTCTGAAGGGCGATGGCCTGATTGATCGCTGCGATCACGCCGCTGTCGGTACCCGCGCCGTTGGCATCCAGCACCCGCAGGTTGATCAGGTTCGCATTGGGGGCCACCCCGCGGTAAGTGCGCGTGAACCCAGTCCCGGTGGAATCCTTGCCATTGCTAGCCACGATGCCCGAGACATGCGTGCCGTGTCCATATTGATCCGACGCATCCAGCCCGGTTACGAAGCTTTGAGAATAGACGATGCGCGAGCCGCCTCCGTTGGCGGTTGAGAGATCAGCGTGAGGATAAATCCCGCTGTCGATGATCGCCACGCCCACGCCGGTGCCATCCAACCCAGTGTTCCACGCGATGCTGGCGTTTACCGTCGCCGTGGTGATGTCCAGGAACTTGGTCGTCGGCCGATCCGGCGAGACATACTTTACATTCGGGTCTTTCTCCAGTTCTGGAATCTTGGACGGGAGGATCGCCGCTGTTACGGTGAGGACGTGGCAATTGTTGGCCTTTACGTTGTTGTTTCCTAGTGCGTTGCTCCCTTGCCCAATGGAGTTCGCCTGCCCATAGGAGTTCCACTGACCATTGCAGTTCCCCTGCCCAATGGAGTTTCCCTGCCCAATGGAGTTACCCTTCCCGTTCGAGTTTCCTTGCCCATATGTGTTCCACTGACTATTCCAGTTCCCCGACGCATCGGAGTCGAGCCAGCTGAGCTCTTGCTGGGTGGGCGGAGTTTTGTACTGAATGATGACAGTGGTCCGGGTGGTGGACGTCGACGGTGGCGTGTCATTAGAGTGTTTCGCGTTGTCGGCGAAAAGAAGACTCGCGCCGGTAAAAACGACGACAAGATTTAAAAAGAGTTTCATAGCTTTTAGGCCTTTCCAAAATCCAAGGGCATCAATCTCCCCAGACTGCATTTTCGAACTGGTCCCTTAGTACCTCGCACGTAAGCGAATCAGGTGGAACATCGGTACTGGGCGCGGGCGACGACTGAATCTCGTCTGGTAAAAAGCTCTTAGCTGGGAAATAGGTGTTCATAATGTCCTCTTGCTCGGCGAATCTATAGCACGCTGGATGCCGAAAAACAGCGTGAAGAATCGCAAAGGGTTGTTGCCACACGGCAAGAAGAGAGGGGACAAGTTGTCCCTTGTTGGCGGCGCTGGCTTGAAAGACTGTCGCGTACTATTGGAGCTTGCGTACTAACGCTTAGATCGCCTTAACCATTACCCGAGTGGCCGTCTGCGCACCTAATGTAGTGCGTCAGGGATCTGGACCGTTAGGAATAGGTAGGGACGCGGGCGACTCCCTCGCCGGTCTTTTTAGTTGGACTAGTACAGCCGAACCAGGGGTCCCGACGGACGTGGATGTCCGCCCTTGCTGGTCAATGCGTGCGACGCACTAAATTGGTTTGCCTATTGAGGTCGAGGGCTCTGGACGTCTGGGTTCTTAGCTGCGGGAACTGGACGCTGCGGCGTGCGGGGCGGTGGGCGATTGTGGACGACTGTTTAGAGAATCACCGAGCCGTGCCAGGTCCGATTGTAATGCGGTCTGGAGAGATTTTCTTGGACCTTGTTTCATTTTGTACATGCGCCGGTCTGCTTCCGCGAGGAGTTGCTCGGCGTCAGCGCCGTCGACAGGATAGCAGGCCTGTCCGACGCTCATCGACAGCATATCCTTCCCCACTGCGGCTATTCCCGACTGGCGGGCGATTTCTACGAACAGGTCGATTTTCGCCGGGATGTCCTCGGGAGCGTAACCCGGGAGCAAGACCACGAACTCATCGCCGCCCATGCGCGCGACGTAGTCGTATTCGCGGCAATTGTCGCGTAACGCGTCGGCGACGTGGCGCAGCACCCGATTTCCATCCAGGTGGCCGAACTGATCGTTCACCTGTTTAAACCCATCCAGGTCGCACACCAGGACAGAGAGCGGATGGTGCTCGCGCTTGGCGCGGGCCAGTTCACTGTCCAGGTGAAGGAACAGCGACCGCGCGTTGGGCAGACCCGTCAGCCCGTCCGTGGTCGCGCAGCTCTCCGCCTGGCGGTACTTCAAACCGTTCTCGACGCACAGCGCAATCTTGCCCGAAACCGCGGATAGCATGCGAAGGTGATCCGCTGTGAACGCGTCGTGCGCCGCGGCGTACAGCGACAACACGCCCACCACGCCATTCGATCCCTCCAGCGGCACGGCCAAGGCGGATTGCAACAGGCTAAATTTAGTCGGATCGTTCAAGTAGCCGGGCTCCACCGATGGGTTCCCGTTCACGATCGGGCGCTTCGTCTGCGCCACCCAGCCCGATAGTCCTTCTCCCAACGGGATCTTCAAGGATGCGAATACCTCGAAGTTTTGGCCAGTCACGAATTCCGGCACAAGAACGTTGTCCCGCAGAACGTAGATCGCGATGCAGTCGTAGGGGCACATTCTCTTCAGCCGCAGCCCCAGCACGGAAAGCGTTTCGTGCAGGCTGAGTGAGGTTCCCAGCTCATGCGCGAGCTCGAACAAATCCTGTGCTTCCTGTCGAGCGGCGGCGATCGAGGAAAGGAAATCGCCATTGACCGGGGCGGACGTAAGTTGCGCGGTCGCGGTCTCGAGACCGGACGCGGGCGCCGAACATCGCGCGATCCTGACATTCTTCGACAGTCGCGAACGCGAAACTGACTTGGCTTTTACCAGTGCCTCCAACTCGGCGTGCCTGGTCGCCAGAATCTTCACGACTTTGGGGTCGAAGCTCTTTCCCGACTCCGCGATAATATAGTTCATCGCCTCTTCGACCGACAGGGCGCGCCGGTACTGCCGGTCCGAGGTCATGGCGTCGAAACAGTCTACTACGGACAAGATTCGGGCGCCGACTGGGATCACATCGCCCTTAAGTCCGGCCGGATAACCGGTGCCGTCCCATTTCTCGTGGTGGGAACGCACAATGGGAACCACCGGATCGGGGAACTCTACGCTCTCCAGAATCTCGGCGCCGATCACGGGGTGAATCTTCATCTTTTCAAATTCGACGGCGGTAAGCCGGCCGGGCTTCGAGATAATGTGTTCGGGCACGGCGAGCTTTCCGATGTCATGCAGGAGCGAGGCCGCTTGTAAGGCCCGGAGTTCCGGCTGGGGGACCGCCATTTCCTTGGCGATTTCCATGGCATAAAACCCCACGCGCCGAAGATGATCGTAGGTGTTGAAGTCCTTTGCTTCGATCGCCAACGCAAGAGCCTCAATCGTGCGCAAATGTAGTCCGGCCATTTCCTCGACGTGATGCTTCTCGCCTTCCAAGCGGCCCAGATACAGGCGATAAGACCGGTAGATCCAATAGAGGATCGGAAGAATCAGCAGCGACTGCTCCCAGCCGACAATGCGGTCCAGGATTCCCAAACCCGCCGCAAGCGAGGCGCCGACCAGATAATACGGGAAGGACCAGAAGTAACACTCGCGCCACGTAGCGATGAGCGGTTTTTTTTCGGTCAAGCACACGATCGCCGCCACGGGGCAGGTGTTCGCGATGAAATACACGCAGGCCGCCAGAAGCAGAACGAAGGCTGGCTTGACATTATGCTGGGCTAACCAATCCAGGTGATACCAGTAGGATGTTGCGCCGATCGCGAGCGCGACGCTGCAGACGTTGAACAGTATCTTGATGGGATCCGGCCTGCTCTTGGCCCGCAAGATGCATTGCGAAATGGTCGCGGTGCAGGCGATCGCCAGACTCTGGGGTAGCGTCATCGTCGTCACGGAGATGAGGACGAAGAAGAAATTCGCGGACATGGTGCCCGTGATTCCGGGCAATTGAACCTTAAATCCAGAGGCCAGATTGGCCATGAGGAAATAGCAGGCGAACCGCATTACGCCGTCTGAACTTCCAGACATCATCCCCGCAGCCAAGACGGCGAGTCCGGCCACCACTGTGGCAAACACATAAAGCTTTGCGGCTCGAGGCATGGTCTGATGATGGGAAGGTAAGCAGGGGGATAACCAGACTTGCAACCAGCCGAAGTCCTTATCTTGCAACGCCGGTTCGCGCCGGCCCCAATGCCGTGAGGACAAATTGTCGCAGGGCGGCTGGCCCGGAGACAGTTTGGCCGTGCTTAGCGAGGAAGAGATTCCACTCTCCAACCCTGTCGGGCGCCTGCTGGAAGAGAAGTACAGCAGCGCATGGATCGAGTCCGATGTTTTCCCATCGCGGTCGAGTGGCTCGAGTGGAGGAAGCTAACCCCCGCTGAGGGTCGTGCTACGCCCGTTAACTGAAACCTGGACGCACGCGCGGACCAAAGGACGTGGGCGGTGATCTTGAGGTGTATCGGGGCCGCGAATCCGCGCATGTTTCGTGGGTTGCAACAGCCAGGACGTTAATCGACGGGCAGAGACAGTTCGAGGAGAAGTCTTTGGCTCGTCAAGGGCGCGAGTTCGACCGCATGCGGTGGGTTGGGATACAACCACATAACCTCGTCAATTTCCGCCGAATTTTGCATGGGCGCCCATGAGGTTCACTCTGTACAGCGCTGCCTCCACCAGACTGCCCTTGTGGTTTGCGGCTGCGCTGTAAGGGTCCCCAGAGACGACGCTTGCTGGTTCGATCGGGCACACTGAGGTCCTCGATCGAAAAACTTTCCGTGATTGTGGCTCTTCCCTCAACCCGTGTCAACCAAACGTGAAGCCCCATTCGTCATCTCCTGGTGCCGGGCTACGCAGTGGTTTAACAGCTGGACCGAAGGAATATCGTCAACAAACCGCAGCAGGCTGACGGCCGCGTGGTCTTGGCCCAAACGAAAGAGGTTGAGCTCCGGCATCCCCAGCGCATGAGCGATCAAGATGCGGTTGACGCCGGCGTGGCCAACAATGACGCTCGTCTGCCCCGCTCGTTCACGCCGGATTACGTCAAACGATTTCAGTACCCTCGCTCGCACGTCTCGGAAATTCTCGCCGTTCGGGAATCTCACGCCGGTCGGTGCGTTCATCCATCGCCGGTAGAGGTTCGGATCACGCCGGTCGATTTCATCAAACGTGAGACCCGTGAATTCGCCGAAATCGAGCTCCCGCAGGTCTGGAACGACCTCCAGAGGCCACTGCCGAGCGCTGGCGAGAATTCGCGCGCTTTGCAGTGCGCGCGTCAGCGGACTTGAATATACTGTGGCAAGGGGTTCGTCCTTCAAGTACGAGGCCACACTCGCCATCTGCAGAAGCCCGGTTTCGGAAAGCCCGGTGTCTTGTGCGACACAACACATTTGCCGCTTTTCTGCCGCCGGTTCGCCGTGCCTTACCAGCCATAGGTTGGTGATGGGATTCACCTCGCCCATAGAAACACCAGCAGCGCTGCGCACTCGCAAAGTTCCACGTTCGCACCGAGCGTATCGCCCGTGATGCCGCCGATGCGCCTGCGGCAGTACAGACCGAAGCATGCCGTCACGAGCGCGACGATGATGGCCGCGATCAGAGCGCGGCTAGACGCCGCAGAGGCCAGCGCCACAGCGATCAATGTCGTCCCTAGCGCGAGGGCCCGTTTTCCCATGCCATCGGCGACTGATGCCCCCGGCCCCGCATAACGGTACGTTGCCGTGAGAATCAGCGTCGACCAACGTCCCAGCGCCGGTGTCAGGATCAACGCGGGAATCCAGTTACTCTGCCCCAGCAACGCGGCATAGGCCGTCACCTTGACGGCCACACAGACAGCGAGGGCTGTGCCGCCAAAGCTTCCGATACTGTGATCGTGCATGATGCGCAGGACCTCTTCCGGCTCCCGCCCGCCTCCCAAGCCGTCGGCGGAATCCGCAAGCCCGTCGAAGTGAAGAGCGCCCGTTACGAGGGCATCAAGAAGCACGAGCAACGCCGCGATCACCAGGGGCGGCAGATGTCCCTTGACGAGCGCGGCGGCCAGACAGTTGAACGATCCGAGCGCCGCACCGACGAGTGGGAACAATCCGGCGGAACGCGCCACCTCCGCAGCTTCGACGGCTTTACGCCGCCCCACCGGTAGCCGCGTCAAGAATGAGACGGCGGTCAACAGCCCGTTCACTTGTTGGCAACTCCCGCGCTGGCGAACGTTGCCATACCGGTGAGCGCTTCGACGGACGAGCGGACGACCGTGATCGCGAGGGCCGCACCGGTGCCCTCTCCGAGCCGCATTTCCAGATCGTAAAGGGGCTGGTGTCCGATGAGCGCGAGCAGAGGACGGTGACCGCGTTCCGACGACAGATGGGACGCAAAGAGATAATCCGAGACGGCCGGGCATAACCTCACCGCAAGCGCGGCGGCCGCCGTGGCGATGAAACCGTCCATGACCGTTGGCACGCGGCAAGACGCGGCCCCGAGGCAGAAGCCGCACATGCCGGCGATCTCGAGGCCGCCAACGTTCCTCATGATTCCGAGGGCCGTCTCAAGCTGCCCGGCGTGGAGAGCGAGGGCGCGCGCGATCGCCGATCGCTTCCTCGCCATGCAGGCCTCATCGGCGCCCGCACCCGGCCCGAGCACCTGATCCACAGGCAGGCCGGTCACCGCGGCAGCGATGGCGCTCGCCGAAGTCGTGTTCCCGATTCCCATTTCGCCGAAGCCGAGCAGATCGTATCCGGCCTTGGCGGTTTCCAGCGCGAGGTCTATCCCGGTCTCCAGTGCGGCGTTCATCTCGTCTTCCGTCATGGCCGGCTCTTCGCAAAAATTCCGGGTGCCCGGCGCAACGCGTCGGGATGTCAGCCCCGCCGTTATCGGCAAGGGCGAGGCGACACCAACGTCCACGACCCTGAGATCGATGTTCCCGGCGCGCGAAAATGCGTTGATGGCGGCACCGCCCTTAAGAAAATTCAGCACCATCTGCGCCGTCACCACCTGCGGATAGGCGCTGACGCCTTCCGCGCAGACGCCGTGATCGGCCGCGAAGAGCACAATGCACGCGCGGTTCGCGAGCGGTGCGAAGCTCTCGCGGATCGCCGTACAGCGGTTGGCGATCTCCTCCAGACGCCCCAGGCTTCCCGGCGGTTTGGTGAGCTCCAGCTGGCGGCGTCGCGCCGCTGCGATCCAGCCGGCGTCAACGGGCCGGATCTCCAGCAGTGTTTGTTCGAGCAGCGTCATCACGCCCTCAACTCCTCACTGAGGGCGGCGACCAGGCGGGCATTTTCCTCGGCGGTCCGCACCGCCACCCGCATATAGCGCCTCCGCGCGAGACCTTCGTAGGAATCGCAATTGCGGACGAGGATGCGATGCCTTTCTATCAGGCGCGTTCGCAATTCTGCGGAACTTCGCATGGTGTCACTCAGTTCCAGAAGCAGGTAATTCGCGGCCGACGGAAAGACTGTCAGGCCGAGCGCTGCAAGCGATTCGCGAAGCCGCTCCCGGCCGACTTCGTTTTCGCGCAGGGTGCATTCCGCGTATGCGCTCTCCGCAACCGCTTCGGTCAGGGCGTTCATCGCCAGTTGGGTCACCGGCCAGGTCGGCAAGAGGGAGACAATGCCGCGTATTGTCTCGGGATCGGCCACGGCATAACCGACCCGCAACGCCGGACATCCGTAGAATTTTGTCAGCGACCGGAGGACGACCAGGCCCTGCCGGGCCGCGGCCTCGGTGGCCAGCGTCTCGCCTGGTGCGTAATCGATGAAGGCTTCGTCGACGAGCAGCGTCGCGCCACACGATCTTGCGGCGTCGAAGACACAGCGGACATCGCATGCGTCCGCCAGAGAGCCCGAGGGGTTATGCGGATTGTTCAGAAGAACCACATCGGCCTGTTTGGTCTCGATGCGCCGGCACAGGCTGTCCACTGGCAGACGGAACAGTTGCGAGCGGTCAAGTGGAAACGGCACATACTCGATATCCTGCTGCGCGCAGACCCGCCGGTACTCGCTGAATGCGGGAACCGGCACAAGCACACGCCTGGCTCGCAGGCAGCGCAGGATCGGGGCAAGCAGCGCCTCCGCCCCGGGCCCGACGGCGATTGCGTCGGGCGGGACGCCGAGGTGTCGGCCTAACGCCTCGCGCAGGGCGCGGGCCGACGGGTCCGGATAAAGCTTGAGCAGCCGCGAATCGGACGCGTCTCTTATCAGCCTTTCGATCGCGCGCAACGGCAACCCGCGCGGGTTGATGTTGGCGCTGAAGTCCAGAAGATCCGCTGCCGGAATCCCCTGCTCCGCCGCCACCTGCCACACATCGCCGCCATGCACCGTCATCGCCCGCGCCTCCCGGCGACCGCCAGCAGTGCGACGCCGAACGCGAGACCCGAAACGACCGCCACCAGCGATAATGCCGCACGGGCATCTTGCACCGAGGCAGGCCGTCCTTCCGCATGGAGCAAGGGCGTCTCGTGCGGATACCCATCATAGGAGCGGGCGCCGCCGAGCCGCACTCCAAGCGCCCCGGCTATCGCCGCTTCGCTTTGGCCCGCGTTGGGGCTCGCATGCTTGCCTCCATCGCGCCGCCAGATCTGCCGCGCCTGCGCAGCGTCCAAACCCCGGATCTTCGCGCCCGCCACGATACCCAGGGCCGTCAGACGCGCCGGGACCAGGTTGACGGCGTCGTCGAGCCGTGCGGCGACGCGCCCGAAGTAGCGATAGGGCGGCTCCGGATGGCCGATCATCGAGTCGAGCGTGTTGACGGCCTTGTAGGCCATGGCGCAGGGAACGCCTCCGGCTGCCAACCAGAACAAGGGCGCCACGATGCCGTCACAGGAGCTCTCCGCCAGCGTCTCGATAACCGCGGTCGCGATTTCGCTCTCGCTGAGATGCCCGGTGTCACGTCCGACGATACGCGCCAGACGTCGGCGCGCGCGTTCAAGATCGTGCGCTTCCAGCGCCTGGATCACGGTGCGGGCCTCGTCAAGCAACGAGCGAGTCGCCAGCGCGGTCCACGCGAGCAACACCTGCAAAATTGCATTTTGCGAGCGACCTGACAGCCAGGCGATCGACACGACTGAACCGGTCAGGGCCGCGCCCGCCAGCATCTCGCGGCGAGGGCCGCCGCCCCACTGTCGTAACCATCGGCGTCGTAACCACCGGTCTCCCGCGCTGATCAGCAAACCAAACCATCGGACCGGATGCGGGAACCACTCCGGGTCGCCCAGTACAAGGTCCATAGCATAGGCGAGAGCGAGACGCGCTGCAGTCACCTCCCACCGCCCGTCTCTTTTGCACCTCGGCCTAACGCCCAGCCGCGGATCAGGTTCATGTCGAGCGATTGCCGCAGGTGATCGGCCCAGCGATCGATCCGCCCCTGCCGTTCTGCCTTAGTACACACGTGGTCCAACGCCGGCGCCAGCCCGCGCGACGCGCGCGCTGAATCAACGAAGCTGTGCCGGAAGGCATCGTCGTCGAAAATCCCGTGGACGTAAGTCCCCCAGCTCCTGCCGGACGAAGCCATCGCGCCGTCCGCAACCGGCTGCCGCTCGCCTTCCCGTACGATCTCCGCGAACGGCGACGCGGCGTTTTCGTAAATCGTCTCTCCCATATGAATTTCGTACCCGCTGAACGGCGGCGCGCTCGCAAGGCGGGGGATTCCTGCCGCTCGGCGCACAGTCTTTTCGCAGCGCATCACGGTGCGCACCGGCAGGATGGCGAGCCCAGCCATAGTCCGAGGCATGCCGGCGCTCTCTGCGCCTGAAGGATCTTCAATTGACAGGCCGAGTATTTGAAAACCGCCGCAGATGCCGATCAGCAAACCGGAAAACGCGGCGAGGCCTTCGGCGAAGCCACGTGCCCTGAGCCAGACGAGATCGTCGAGTGTTTGTTTGCTGCCGGGAAGGATTAGCACATCGGCGACATCCGCCTGTCCGGGGTCTTCAAGGAAAGCCAGCGCTACCGAAGGCTCCATCGCGAGCGCATCAAAGTCGGTGAAGTTCGCCATGTGAGGCAACGCCACGACCCCGACGCGCAGGGGGCGGTCAGTTGTCTCCGGGAACCGCCAGGTGCGGTCCGGAGTGCGCCGGCTCTCCATCGCCACGCCGTCCTCTTCTTCAAGCCCCACCCCGCGCAGAAACGGCACGACGCCGATACACGGAATCCCGAGCCGCTTTTCCATCGTCTCGACGCCGGGACGCAGCAGCGCCCCATCGCCCCGGAACTTGTTAATCACGAAACCTCGAATTCGCGCGCGGTCTTCCGGCTCCAGCAGTTCCACCGTTCCGAGCAGCGCGGCGAAAACGCCGCCGCGATCGATATCTCCGATCAGCACGCAGGCCGCATCGGCGGCGTGCGCCATCCGCATATTGACAATGTCGTGTTCGCGCAGGTTAATCTCTGCCGGAGAACCGGCGCCTTCGAGCAGGATCAGATCAAACCGCTCCGCCAGTGTCCGGTAGCTTGTGAGCACAGCCGGAAACAAATCCTCGACCCGGCGTTGATGGTAGTCCGAAGCGGTGACCTGTCCCCACACTCGTCCGAGCAGGACGATCTGAGACGCTGTATCCGACGACGGCTTGATGAGGATCGGGTTCATCTCAGCGCACGGCACGACGCGGCACGCCTCGGCCTGCAAGGCCTGCGCCCGGCCGATCTCGCGACCATCCGGCGTCGCCGCCGAATTCAGGGACATGTTCTGCGCCTTGAAGGGAGCAACATGGATTCCATCGTCAGCGAAGATCCTTCCGAGTCCTGCCGTCAGCAGCGACTTACCTACATGAGAGGCCGTGCCCAGGATCATCAGCGCGCGTGCGCTCATGGTTGTACGTTCCCCTCATGCGAACCCCAGCGGTCGAAGTGTACGACCCGGGCGAGATCCTCGCGACTCTCCCAGCCCTTCTCCTCAAGGTCCGGCTGCGGCCGGAACTCCGAGACATAGCCGACGCATAAGTACGCGACCACCGTCAGGGAGGCTGGTATTCCCAGGATGGTCTTTATCTCGTCGAAATCAAGAATGCTGACCCATCCCGCCCCGAGCGATTCGGACCGCGCCGCGAGCCAGAGATTCTGGACAGCGCAAACGGTCGAGTAGAGATCCACATCCGGGTCGGTCTGGCGGCCCAGCCCTCCTCCCTTGCGGCGACCACGATTGCAGGTAACACAAATGTTGAGCGGGGCCTCCCTGATCCCCGCCAGTTTCAGGCTGTCATACAGCTTGCGCTTCTCGCCCTGATATGCCTCGGCCGCGCGGCTTTTGGCACGCTCGAAATTACGATGCACGGCCTCGCGGATGGCGGCGTCCCGAATAACAATGAAATCCCAGGGCTGCATGAAGCCCACTGACGGCGCATGGTGCGCCGCATCAAGGATTCGGCCGAGCACCTCGTCCGGCACTGTGTCGGGCAGGAAGTGAGACCGGACGTCGCGCCGCTCATGGATCGCGCGGTAGACGCCCCTTCGTTCTTCCTCGGAAAAACAACCGTTTTGCAGCATCGAATTCCTCACCACGCCCGCGACCAGCGGGGTCCCGGCTTGTCCTCCGTCCGCAACGAGGAATCAACGCCGAGGCGGGCTTCGACCAGTCTTCCGTACAGCCAAAGTACATCGGATAGCCGGTTGAGATAGGCCAGGATGGAGGGGTTCTGGATCACGCCCGCTTCCATCAGGCTTGTCGCGAGGCGCTCCGCGCGGCGGCACACTGTGCGCGCCACATCAAGCGCGGCGGCGTCGGGCGTTCCTCCCGGCAACGACCAGTCCGCCGGCACGCCGGGCTCGGCCTCGATGCGGTGGACCTCGGCTTCCAGGGCGTCCACCATCGCCGGTGTGATCTCCGGCGGCGTTTTCTTCGATTCGGGCGGCGTGGCGATCGCAGAGCCGACCTTGTACAGCTCTCGCTGGATCGCCTTCACGCGCTCGGCGACCTCGGCGTCCCCGCAAATCGAGCGCGCGAAACCCATCTGCGAGATTAACTCGTCGATCGTGCCGTAGCACTCGACGCGCGGATGCGTCTTCGACACCCTGATTCCACCGGCCAGGCCGGTCTGACCCCCGTCACCGCGTTTGGTGGCAATGCTCATGTGATAGTGGCTCCTTTCTGCGAAAGTTCCCGGTGACCGTGTCGGTTACATGGCCGCATATTGTTGCCGGCGGTGCAGCAACCAAAGAAAGGCCGGACCGCCAATCAGTCCGGTGATGGCCCCCACTGGCAATTCATTCGAGGGCAGCACCGTCCGCGCCAGCGCATCCGCAAGGATCAGGAACGAAGCGCCCAACAGAAGCGAACCGGGCAGTACGATCCGCAAATCTTCGCCGAACATCAGCCGCACCGCGTGCGGCACGATCAATCCAACGAATCCGACTATCCCGCCCGCGGAAACGGCGACGCCGACGATCAGGGCGCAGAGAGTGTGGGTGATCCGTTCGCAGCGGCGGATATTGACGCCCAGCGTCGCGGCCGTCTCTTCGTCCATCGCCATCAGGTTCAGATCGCGCGACATGACCAGCAACGCCAGCCAAGCCGGGACCAACACGATGAGCATACGGCCAATCGGGGCCAGCCCGACAACGTCGAGGCTGCCGATCAGCCATCGCAGGATACGGAGGGCGCTGGTTGGATCGGTCAGGTATTGGATGGTGAGTACGGCCGCGGCCGAAACCAAGTTCACGGCCACGCCGGAGAGCAACAGAGCGCCGGGTAGGACAACGGCGCCTGTGCGCGCCATCGTCCTCACCATCGTAACCGCCAGCATCGCGCCCGCGAAGGAAGCGGCGAATACCAGCGGGACGCCCGCGATGCGCGCGCCCCACCCCAGTGCGATCGCCACGCTGGCGCCCAGCGCGCCGCCGCCCGATACACCCAGTATGTAAGGATCGGCCAGCGGATTCTGGAAAAGCGCCTGCAGCGCGCCTCCCGAGACAGCGAGCGAGGCCCCGATCACCAGGCCCATCAGAACGCGGGGCAGCCGCAGGCGAAAGAACAGCGTTCGCGAGAACGAGTCGGAGAACAGGCTCGCAGGATCGATCCGCTGGCTGCCCACCGCCAGGCCGACCGCCACGGACGCGATCAGGACGAGTGTCAGGATCGCCAACGCTCTGGCGATGCGCGCGCCTACCGGCGCCGGTAACGCCGAGACTTGCGCTCGGCAGGGTTGCGTCTTCATGGCTCGACCCACACGCTGATGCTGACATCCCGCACGGCCGGCTTTCCGCCCGGATAGGCGGAGGCGAGATCATGCGCTTCAAGCCATGGCCGCGTGATCACTTGATCCATGGCCTTGTCCGTGCTCCGTGCGACTCGTTCTTCATGGGATCTCCGGGTGAATCAGGCGTGCGAACAGCTCGGCCGTCTGCACAATGCGCTGTGAAGCGTGCGGTACGAAGTCCTGGTTCACGCCCTGCACTCGCTTTGTGCGAACCGCTTTCAGCTCGGGCATCTCCCGCCAGGCCTCCAGGGGATCCCCGGCGAAGCGGCTCTTTGGTCCGTGGACGAAATCGAGAATGATGTCGGGATCGGCGGCCAGAAGATCCTCCTTCCTGAGCTTTGTATAACCGCTTTCGACCTTCGGTACGGCAATGCGCCCGCCGGCTATTCCAACCAGTTCCGCCAGGAAGCTGCCGTCGGTGGCAGTATAGAGATCGCGCAGGGTTCCCGGTGTGCGGTCGACAACCAGCACAACGCGCGGTTTGGGCGTTCCTGTTGTCCTGCGGGCCACCCTATCGAGTCCTTGCCGCATTGACGCCACCAATTTGGCGGCCTCGCCTTCATGACCCGTTGCGCTGCCGATGGCGATCACGGAGGAATAGACTTCCGCGAGCGAGCGATTGGACGTCTTCAGAACCCGCAGCCCCAGTTGCCTGAGAGTATCTTCAAGAAAAGGCGCCTGGGCGTTGTTGACGACTACCAGGTCGGGCCGCAACGCTGCGAGTCTCTCCAGGCTCGGGCTGTGCAATTCCCCGAGGTGGGGCAGCTTCGCGACCTCCGGCGGATAGCTGTCATAGTTCGATACGCCGACGACGTGGCTGAACGCACCTACGCCGTACAGGATCTCCGTCAGGTCGGGGGACAGAGACACGATCCGCTGCGGGACATCGGCGGCGATCGCGCGGGCCGCGAGCAAAAGCGCGAGGAAAAACAGTCGTCTTGGCCGCATGGCTCAGAATGCGAACTGCGTGCCGGCAGTCATCGCTGTCCCCGGCGTGCGGAAACCGTTTTCATAATATGTCTGGTTGAACAAATTGTCGGCCTTGAAGTAAAAACGGATGGCGCGGAATTCGCTCAAGGGCCTCCGGTAGCTCAGGCCGAGCTGGCCGCGTGCCGGGCCGTCAAACCGGGAAGCCCTGCCTGAAACCGACGCGAGGTAATCCGATGAACCCGTGAATGCGAAGAACGCGGTAAGCCGCGGCGAGAGTCGCTGCGTCGCCGACAACGAATATTGTTGCCGCGGTATTTCGTAGGTCTGCCAAACGCCGGCGACAAGCGGGGTCTGCTGGCGCGCGTCCGTGTACGTATAGCTGCCCATCAACTGCAGGGAGTGTGTCGCCGCCGCCGTCGCGTTGAACTCAGCGCCGCGGGCGATCCCGCCGCCCGTGTTGCGGTAACCGCCGCTGCGCCCCAGCGGATCGGTGATCGGATTGATCGCGTTCGACGTATCGAAGATAATCACCTCGTTCAGCCGCGTGTAGAAATACGACGCCGAGAGTTGCACCCGTGAATTCCACAGCAACTGGTCGATACCCGAATCGATCGAGCTGGAGCGATCCGGCCGCAGCCCGGGGTCGCCGTACAGCGTGTAGGTCGATCCGCCGTAGTAGACGCCGAAGCGTTCAAAGAGAGACGGCGCGCGGTAGCCGCGGCCCGCATGGACGCGGAACTTCGTGCTCGACCGCCGCAGCGTATAGGCGGCCGAGGCGTCGCCGGTCTGCGCCGTCGGCGGCGCAGCGAAGCTGCGCCCGATGAAAGGAGCCCCGGCCAAGGGCTGGAAGGCCGGCTGGTCGAGCGCGAAGAACTGGCCACGGTAGGCTCCCGCCAGTTGCAGGCGGCCATCCAGGAACCGGAGCTGATCCTGGGCGAACACGGCGTTGCTGCGTTGGGTGACGTCGGTGAAGAAAGGTGTGGCCGGCGCCGGCGGCAGCAGCCGGTTTTGGAAATTCTCGTTCTCAAACTCATAACCCGCGTCAAGATGCTGAAACCGGCCCAGCGACGCATCCATGCGGATATTCGCAGTCTGGATGGTCCCCAGGTATTTGGATAGAGAACTTCCGGCCGGCTGGCTTCCGGGCCCGGCCGGACCGTCGCCGTAATTGCGCCTCGTGCTGAGGTCCTGGTATTGCGCGGTGAACCCGAGCCGGTCCGACGGACGGATCGCAAGACGAAACGCACCCGTGAAGAACCGCCCGGCGCGCGTGCTGTCAGGGTCGAACGCGGCGGGCATAAACGTCGCGCTGCCAAGAATAAGCTGCGAGAGCGGCGTCCCCGCTTCATACCGGTGCTCTTCGGAAAGCGACACCGGCACGGCGTCGATGATACCGGTGGCCGGCAGTGTCCCGACGCTGCGCGCCGTCAGCCGCACGAAACTGAAGGAATCGCCGGAGTAGACTCGCGCTGAAATAGTGGCGATGCGGGAGAGCCTGTACGTTATCTGCCCCTGTCCGCTCGTATTGCGGGCGGGGCTGTCGCCATCGACGCCGCTCATCACGTTCCAGTGGGTGACGCCGAAGCTGTACTGCGCGCGATCGTGGTCGAAAGCGCCCGCCAGGTGGACCGTTCCGCGTACGGTGCCGAGTGAACCGCCGTCGACCAGCACGGAACCCCGCGTCCGGCCGCCGCCCTCGTCGGTGACGATGTTCACGACGCCGCCGGTGGCGTTGGTTCCATACAGCGAAGATCCGGCTCCCCGCAGCACCTCGATCCGGCTTGTATCCGTGATGACGAGATCCTGAAGCACGCCCGAGGCGTCCGCCTGCGTGCCGGCCGCGTCACGCAGCCGCAGGCCGTCCACCAGCACGGCCGTGTCCGCATTCCGCAATCCGCGGATCTTGAAATACGTGGTCGAACCGGGTCCGCCAAGCTGCTGCACGCGCAGCCCCGGCACTTCCAGCAGCGCTTCCCCGACCGACCTGTCGGCGCGCAGGCTGATGGTCTCGGCATCGACGACGGTGAGGGCTTTGGCGACTTCGGCCGTGGTCTGCGGTGTGCCCGATGCGGTTACGACAACGCTGGAATGCACCTGCGCCAGACCGAGCGACAGCGATACCTCGTTGGCCTCGCCCTTCAGCGCAACCAACTGCGGCGCGGAGGTATCGAAGCCGGCCGCTTCGCCCTGCACGAAATACTCGCCCTCTTCCACGCCGGTAAAGTGGCAGACCCCGTTCGCACCCGTCGTGAGTTTGCGGATCTCGCCGCTATTGCGCGAGACCAGCGAGACGGTCGCCGCTGGAATGGCGGCATGATGCGGATCGGCGACGAGCACCGCCACGTCCGCGCCGCGCGCCAGCCCACAGACGAAAGCCAGACAGAGCAGCGAACGCATCGACATTCTGGTCATTGTGAACTCCTTGCGCGCCTGTCGGCGCAATTCTCTACGAATCTCTCGGTAAACCCTGGATGGGACAGCGAGTGCCAGTGAATGCGTGCCGCGCTCATCTCGCGTCCTCCTGAAGCGGCTTTTTCAGATAAAGCGGGAGTCCCGCGATGGTGAAGATCACCTCGTCGGCGGCGTCGGCGGCCCACTGGTTCAGCAGTCCCTGTGTGTCGCGGAAGGCGCGGGTTACTGCCGGCTCTGGAACGGTGCCGCACCCGAGTTCGTTGGAAACGAGAATGACATGGCAAAGGTGGCTCGCGGCGGCGATCCTCCTGAGTTCGCTGCGAACGCCCTCTTCCACCACCCCGGCCGGGTATTCCCGCTTTTCCCAGAACACATTGCTCAGCCAGACCGTCAGGCAATCGACGACGATCGCCTCCGCTTCGGATACCGCTCGCTCCACCGCGCCGCTTAGTGCGAGCGGTTCTTCGATCGTCCGCCAAGAGACCGGCCGTTGCGCGCGGTGGCGCTCAATGCGCGCCGCCATTTCCGCGTCGTCCCCGGTCCGGGCCGTGGCTATGTAACTAACACGGGCGGCGCGAGCCGCAAGCCGCTGTGCAAGACGGGATTTACCGCTTCTAGCGCCGCCGAGAATCAGTGTGAGCATCGCAGACGAGTCCGGGCCTCAATTCGAACAGCCGCGTACGCCTCAGTGCGAAGACAGGAAGGAAGAAATGGGAGGATGCAACCTGGGAAGCCAAGGTGCCGTCCGCACGATCTGCTTTCGCCCGAAGCATAGCGTTCGCTTCACCCGAGGCAGGTCTCCTGACTTGCAGGTCATCGCTGCGCCGGCTTGCCTTCCCATTCCGAAGAACAGTGGCCTCTTGCGCCGGCCGCTTGCTGCTTACAGTGGCGGGACCGTGCGGGATTCTCACCCGCTTCCCTTTTCACTCGCCTTCCATGACGAGCACCTCAGGGAGTTTTCAAGCTATCACGTCGTGTCGCCTCGGTCAACCGCGGCGGGCTTTTGGGTAGTCCATAGATTATCCGACTACCGGGCTTTTCATCGGAGTTCGGCTCGACAAGTATCATGAATTGGGATAGGGGTGAGCCTCACGGCTCCTCCCCTCCCACACCACCGGACATGCGGGTCCGCATCCGGCGGTTCGGCGGGTTAAGCGATAGGCTTCACAGTCAATCGCGGAATCCCGAGCGAGTCGAAGTAGGCATTGGGCAATGCGATGCTGAGCGCAGGCGAGTCCGCCAGCCGCCAAGGACCATGATCGCTGCCCGCCGTTTGAGCGGCCAGGTCGGCGTTCACAGCCCGACGGCGCAACTCGGCGAACCGCGCCGGGCCCCGCTTCCACTGTTTCCAGATCGCAGACCGGAGTCTGCGCCGGAGCCACTGCTCAAGACCGGCCAACACCGAGGGCGTTTCGCACTTCCCGAAATACCCGATCCATCCCCGTAGATAGCGGGATAGTTCCTCGGCCATTCTTTCGATGCTCACACCTCGGTTCCGGCTCGTCAGTTCCCGTATCCGCTCCTTGAACCGGTCCACCGCTTTCGGCGCGATTCGCCGTTTGGGTGTACCTGCACTCGTGAAGCTGAATCCTAGAAACTTCCTTGCCCAGGGCCGTGCCACCGCACTCTTCTGCTGGTTCACCTGGAGCTTAAGCTTGCTCATGATGAATCGCGTAAGGCTTTCCATCACTCGTTCCCCTGCTCGCCGGCTCCGAACGTAGATATTACTATCGTCCGCATACCGCGCAAACCGGAGGCCGCGCCGTTCTAACTCCCGGTCGAACTCGTCGAGCACGATGTTCGACAATACGGGCGACAAAGGCCCGCCTTGCGGGGTCCCTTCGTCCACCGGATTCACCAGCCCGCCCTCCATCACTCCGGCTTGCAGAAAAACCCGGATCAGCTTCAATAACCTCTTGTCGCTCACCCGTTCTGCAATCTTTGCCATCAGTCTGTCGTGATTGACCCGGTCGAAGAACTTCTCCAGATCCAGGTCCACCACCCAGCGATAGCCTGCAGCGATGTACTGCTGCGCCGCCGCCACCGCCTGATGCGCCGAACGTCCAGGCCGAAACCCGTAGCTGTGATCGGAAAACGTCCGGTCCCACTTGCGTTGCAGCACCTGCATCACCGCCTGCTGGATGAACCGATCCAGCACCGTCGGGATGCCCAGCTTGCGCACCCCTCCATCCGGCTTCGGGATTTCCACCCGCTTCACCGGTTCCGGCTTATAAGTACCGCTCAACAACTGTTCCCGTATGGCTGGCCAGTGCTGTTTCAGAAACTCTGGTAACTCGTTGACGGTCATCCCGTCCACGCCAGCGCTTCCTTTATTGGCCTTGACTCGTGCCAATGCCTGCTTGCAGTTTTCCCGCTCGCAGACTTCCTCCATTAACTGTTCGCCCATAGCCAGGCTTTCTGTCCCGCGCTTCGCCACAACCGATTCGGTCCCTTCCGCGGACACCATGGGAGCTTCACTCCTACTCTCGTCCGTGAAGGCCAACATTAGCTGGTTCTTCTGCCGCTTGTCGCTCATGAGTTGCGCTGCTTACTTGCCTTTCCCATTAACCCCTTGCGGGGACCGTTCGGGCCTTCAGCACTTGCGTGCCTAATACGCCCTCTGCTGACTTCTGCCGCCCAGTCAGGATCGATCGCTCGACCCTCAGTCCTGAGTCCAGAACAAACGGCAGATCTCCCGAGGTAAGTTCGACCGCCTTCCGCACGCGACCGCCGGATCTACAACCGGTGCCTTTGATGGATATGGACTTCGTTGTTACGAGCCAACTCGTCCGGCCCCGTATGCCTCTCATCCGGTTCTTGTTCATCGGCCCGTACGTTTGCTCCACGCTTCTTTCAGACCCCGCCTCGCGACGACGCCCTTGCGCTTCGCTATGACTTCGCCTCCATCAGGCTGTCAAGGGGACTTTCACCCCCGAGCTGTCGAACATGCTCGGCACACACGCAAAAAGGGCGGCGGATGAGACCCGCCGCCCTGATCGTGATGATGCTTGGACTGAAAACTTACTGCGCCGGCAGCGTACCCGCCAAGTGCAGCACCGCTGCGGCGGCCCCGGCCGACCCCTTGGCCCTAGTCCCGGCGACACCTTGCGGAATCCGGACCACCCGGAAGTCCACGGCCGCCCCCGGCTTGAGCGGCTGCTGAATCTTGCGCACGTCATCCGGCGAGTTCACCGGCTGCCGGTTGATGGCGGTGATAATGTCGCCCTTCATGAAGCCGATGTCCTCGGCGAAGGAATCCGGTTCCACCCGCGTCACGATTACGCCGCGCTTATCTGGCGCCTGGTTGCGCTCGTCGCTGGTCAGGTCCCGCAGGCCGATGCCGAACTTCACGTTGGAGGCCTCGGGTTTGCTGGTGTCCTCGGGCGGAGTGTTCTCGCCCACCACGCGCACATCGTCTTTGAACACTTCCATGCGGTCGCGGATGGTGACGTTGAACTCCATCTTCTTGCCGTCGCGGTCGGCCTCAATTTTGGCAACGGTGCCGATGGGCATGTCCGACACCCGCGAAACCAGATCGTCGCCGTCCTTCACGGGCTGGCCGTTGATGGAGAGAATGATGTCCTCGGGCTTCAAACCGGCCCGTTCCGCGGGACCATCCTTATGGATGCTTTCGACGATCACGCCATGATCGAAGCCCGCCGCCGCGAGCGTCTCGGGCTTGGTGTTCTTCGTGAACTGGATGCCGATGGAGCCGCGCGTCACGCGGCCTTCCTTGATGATGTCGTTATAGACCCGCACCACCATATTGACCGGAAGCGCGAAGCCCACGCCTTCCGACCCGCCGCGGCTGGTGGCGATCATGGTGTTGACGCCGATCACTTCGCCGCGGATGTTCAGTAGCGGTCCGCCGCTGTTGCCGGGGTTGATGGCCGCGTCGGTTTGAATGAAGTGCTGGAATTGTTGCGCGCCGTCGATATCGCGTCCCGTCGCGCTGACGATGCCCGCGGTAACGGTTTCCTCCAGGCCGAACGGCGACCCGATGGCCACGGTCCAATCGCCCACCTGCATGCCGTCGGAGTTGCCGATGGTGATGGTCTGCAGCGGCCGCTTGGCGTCGATCTTCAGCACCGCCAGGTCGGATTCGCGATCCGTGCCGATCAGCTTGGCGCGGTACTCGTTGGAATCGCCATGCAGCTTCACGCGAATCTTGTCGCCGCCTTCCACCACGTGATTGTTGGTCACGATATAGCCGTTCTTATCCACGATGAAGCCCGTACCGGACTGCTCGTGCTTGAAGGCTTGGGGCGGAAGCTGCTGTCCCTGCTGCCCCGGGCCCCCGCCAAAGAAGCGGCGAAACAGGTCGTCGGAATCGTCGTCGCCATTTGGATCCGAGGGGCGAATCCGCGCACCGGCCGACGGCTTGGCGGTGACCTCCACTGTGATATTGACCACGGTCGGTTCGACCTTCTTGGCCAACTTGGTGAACTCATTGCCGATCTCGGAGGCCTTGGGAACGGTCAGCGGCGTTGCGTCGGGAGCGACGCTCTGCCCGCGGGCCGCGTTCACCTGGGTATTGATCAGGGTGCCTATCACAATGCCCACCGACAGCGTAAACAGCATCAACGCGGTGGACGTCAACTTTTGCTGGCGGATTTTCTCAAGCAGCTTCATATTGTTCTGGTTACTCCTCAGCTTTGCGCGCGATCCTTCACTTAACATTATAGTGCGATCCGCGTACGATTCTTTGGATGTTTGTGGTCCAGGCCTGGTTTCCCCAAAACGGCCCCGACCGGTTGATGCAGGGCGATAGACGCGTACGCGAAATTTTCGTCACGCGTCCAAGCTTGTCGTCACGCATCCGGGAAGGACTGCGCGGCTCCGTCGAGCAGCAGGCAGAGGGTCAGTAGAATACGCCGCAGGCCCAAGTCGCGGCCCTCGGGTTGGTACCATTCAGCGGGCGTATGCGCGCCGCCCCCCTGGCCGCCCGCCCCCACCGATAACGCCGGCAGCCCCAAGGACAGCGGGATGTTGGCGTCGGTCGAGGAGCAATCCAGCCCGGCGCGAATGCCCAGGTATTCATCCACTGCCTGCAGGCATCCCAGAATCGCGGCGCCCTCCGGCAGCGCTCCGCCCGGCCGCGAACCGATCTCGCGCACCCGGGCCGTCAACCGGCCGCCGCTGGCCCGAAGGTTCTCGGCGCTTAAAGCTTCGTCGACTACGGTTGCCAGCAGCGCGGCCATTCCTTCCATCCGTTCGCGGCTTTCCGAACGCAAATCGACCTTGGCGCGCGCCTCGGTGGGTATGGCATTGATGGACGTGCCGCCCTGGATCAAGCCAAAATTGTAGGAGTACCGGGGCGCCGCGTTGAAACCGAGCATGCCATCGTTGAACAGCGTGATCGCGCGGCTGAGCATGTGGACCGGATTAGCCACGCCGTGATCGCTCCAGCTATGGCCGCCCGGTCCGGTGACGGTGATGTCGAAACGCCGGCACGCCAGCGCGCGGCTGGTGATCCGTTCGGTGCCGGGGCCGTCCAGCACCAGGAACGTGTGAGGCCGGCTGGAACTGGTACGGCACAGGTACCGCATGCCGCACAGATTTCCTTCACCTTCTTCGCCCACGTTGGCCACCAGTAGGGGAGCCGAACGCCCATCGCCCAAGGGCCCCACTGCGTTCCAGCAAGCCGCCAGCGCCAGCAGCCCTGCCAGGCCGGCTCCGTTATCCGACACGCCGGGACCCAGCATGCGCCCGTCGCCGGCAACCTTGATGTCTTCGGGTGTGCGCGGAGACAGTACGGTATCCAGATGCGCCGTCACTGCGACGGTGGAATCGTCCCGGCGCTTGTCTTTGCTCCCGGCGACGCTCCCGGCCACGGCACTCCCCACCACGTTGCCCGCGCGGTCGATCTTCGCTTCCCAGCCCAGCGAACGGAAGCTTTCCGCCATCCACTCGGCGCGCTTTTGTTCGAAAAACGTCGGAGCAGGAATGCGGCACAGCTTCAGATGTTGCTCGTTGATCCAGGTACGCTCCTTGCGAAACCACTCCAAGGCGGGGCGGATGCCGCCCGAGCGCGCCAGATCGGCCACGGATGCTGTCGCCGGCTGAGGCATTTAAACTCCAGTCTACCGCTGTACCGCCGCGAAATACGGTAGTACAATTCGGGCATGAGGAAGCGTCCAATTCTCGTGCTTTCGCTTGGAATTACCGGCGCCATTTTTGGCCAGGACGCGGCGACGCAGCCACAGCATTCCTCCGCCCCCAAGCCGATCCCCTTCAGCTTCCCGAACCCATTTCAGTCGGCTCCACTCCCCGCAGCGCCGCACATCGCGCGCCAGGCTCCTCCCACGTTTCCTCCGTTTGGCCTGATGACGCCTAAGCCCGTTTTCCCTCCACGGCCGTATACTCTGAACCTGCCTGCCGCGCGCGGGGCGGCAAAGCTGTGCTCGGTTCCGCTGCTTCAGATGACGCTTCCGAAGGATGTGCATCCCGTAATTGGGGAATTCCATCCGCAACTGGAAGTCGAGCCGATGCCCCAGGCGAAAGTGCCCGCTCCGCCCTGCGCGCCGCCAGCCAAATAAGCAGTGGGCGGAGCCCCCTTGACATGTCAGTCGGTCTCCGATATAACGGAGTCCGATGATGAAAAGCAACCTTAGCCCGTTTCTGCCGCTATCGCCTGCGATCCTTCACATCCTTGTTGCGCTGGCCGGAGAAGACCGGCACGGATACGGCATCATGCAGGAGGTGGCCCGGCAGTCCGAAGGCCAGTATAAGCTTGGTCCGGGAACGCTTTACGACAACCTGCAGAAGCTTCTCGACCAGGCCATCGTGGAGGAAGCTCCGCGGCGATCCGCGAAAGACGACCCGCGGCGTCGCTATTACCGCTTAAGCTCGCTAGGGCGGCGCGTGCTCTCCGCCGAGATGGCACGGATGGAACGTCTGATGCGGGAAGCCAAAGTTCATTTGAAGCCGAGGAAAGCTTAATGGCCCGGGTCCTCTATCGCTGCCTGATCTGGCTGCATCCTCCGGCGTTCCGGCGGCGTTTTGCGGACGAGATGGTGTGCATTTTCGACGAAGCCGTGCGGGAACAAGGTGCCGTCAAACTTCTGGCCGATGCCCTGATCTCGCTGGCGCGCCAGTGGGTGTTCCATCCAGGCCTGTGGAAGCTGGTGGCCATGGGCTTGGGCAACCTTCTCTTTCTTCTGTTTTGCGGGTTCCTGCCTCATCCGCTGCATGCACGCCGGGGTGGCGTGAGCGTGCTCACCTCCCCGGACCTGTTCGTCACCATCGCGGTGATCCCCCTGGCCTTGATCGCCGTGACGCTGGTTATTTCGGTAGGTTCGTTCTTATCCATCCAGCGCCGCCGCGCGAAGCGCTAGTCTAAATCCGCTTGACACGCTGATCGGATTCCGATATAACGAAGTCCGAGTATACGAGGAGGTCCCATGGCGCGTCGTCTTTGGCCTCGTTTTGTAGCCAGCTTCCTGGCGGTCTCGGCGGCTGCCTGGGGCGAAACATGGCAGATCGATCCGGGCCAAACCGCCGCCCACTTTGCCGTACGCCACTTGGTGCTGGCTACGGTCCGGGGAGCGTTTGCAAAAGTGAGCGGCACGGTCGAATACGATCCCGCGAATCCGGCCAAGACGTCGATTGACGTGACCATCGATGCCGCTTCGGTCGACTCCCGCTTGGAAGCCCGCGACGACGATCTGCGGGGCCCCGGGATGCTCGACGTGGCGAAGTATCCGGCGCTTGCCTTTAGGTCCAAGCGCACCGAATCCGTGGAAAAAGGCAAGCTGAAGGTCACGGGCGATCTGACGATTCATGGGGTGACCAAAGAGATCGTGCTGGATGTGGAGGGCCCCGCCGGACCTATCAACGATCCCCGCGGCGTGGCCCACATGGGCGCTTCGGCAACCACGCGAATCAACCGCAAAGACTTTGGTGTGAGCGGTTTTCCGGGACTGGTTGGGGACGATGTCGCCATTACCATCGATGTGGAACTAGTGAAATCCGCGGGACGTTGAGGATGTCACCGTTCGTCGGGGATCAATTTCGCCACCGGCGCAGACTGGCGGATAACGCTCCAATGGTGGTGACCACCACAATCGTCGCGAGTCCTCCGAAGACCACCGAAGGCACGGTGCCCAGCCACGCGGCGGCGAGCCCCGATTCCACCGCTCCCCATTGATTCGAACAGGCGATGAACAGTCCGTTCACCGCCGAAACGCGCCCGCGCAAGCGGTCGGGCGTGCGCATCTGCACCAGCGACACGCGCAGCACCACGCTGATTTCGTCGAACACGCCGGTTCCGAACAGCATGATGAACGACAGCCACGAGGATTTGGCGACGCCGAATCCGATGGTGGCCAGTCCGAAACCCACCACCGAAGCCAGCAGCACCACTCCGGCGTTTTTGATGTGGGAGCGATGCGCGATCGCCAGCGCCATCAGCCCTGCGCCGAAGGCGGGTGCGGCGCGCAACCAGCCCAAGCCGGTTGCGCCCGTGTGCAGAATGTCCTGCGCATAGATCGGCAGCAACGCGGTGGCTCCGCCGAAAAATACGGCCAGCAAGTCCAGGCTGATCGCGGAGAGAATCACCTTTTCGTTCCACACGAAGCGCAAGCCTTCGCTTACCGCGCGGAATCCCACGGCCGGGCGTTCGCTGGCCGGGCGCGGCGCCAATTGCATTGCGCCGGTGCAGACTGCGGCGAGAGTCGAACATAGCGCCTGTGCGAAGTAAGCCGATTCGCTGCCCCGCCAGGCCACCAGGAATCCGGCGAGGGCGGGTCCCGTGACGGTGGCGAGCTCACGTCCCGTGCTTTGCCAGCTGACGGCGTTGGTCAGGTGTTCGGGCGCGACTACCTGCGGCAGCAACGCCGAGCGCACCGGCCACTGGAAGGAGTTGGCCAGCGCAGTGAGGAACAGGCAGCTGTAGATCATCGTGACCGTGCGCGACGAGCCGGAAAAGGCCAACACGAAACCGATGACGCCGATCGCCAACTGGGTGAGCATGGCGACGCGGCGCCGGTCGTAATGATCGGCAACGTGCCCGGCTACGAAGGTGAAGAGCAAAGTGGGGATGATCTGGACCAGTCCCACGTTGCCGAGAACGATCGCGGAATGCGTGGTGGAGTAGAGATCCCAGCCCACCACGATGGCCAGCATCTGCTGGCCGAGCACGGAGAGCACCGTGGAGGCGAGCAGGAATCGATAGTTCCTCGATTCAAAGGACGCATAAGCGGTCACTTCTTTTAGTGTCTCTTAGTGGAGGGGCCCTGCGCGAGTTTTGCCCGTGAAAGCGGCTCGTCTTCCAGTAGGATGATGTGTCATACCCTCAGTGAATGGTCCAGAAGATCGCCGTTACGCTGGAACAGTAGACCGTCGCCGAGTCTCGACCGATGGGTCCGCGAAGGCAAGTATCCGAACCGCAGCAAGGCGCTCCAATTCGCGGTGACCTTGCTTTCGGAAAGGCAAGAACGAACACGGCTCGCGCGGGAACTTGATAAAGCTGAGTCGAACCGAGGAGAAGAAGCTCGCCGAGGAAGGTATCGAGGCTGACGCATGGCCGGCGTACTGAGAGGCGACGTCGTCTGAGGCGACCTCAATCCCCTTCGCGGGCGCGAGCAGTCCGGCCTTCGTCCCATCCTGGTATTGAGCCACGATCTCTTCAACGCGCGCTCGGAAACGGTGATCGCGGTGGCGCTCACCAGCCGCGCTCAGCGTGCCGGCTTCCCGTTGACGCTGCAGCTGGACGATCCGGCGTTGCCCAAGCAATCTTGGGTGAAGATCTCGCAAATGCGCACCATCTCGATCGAGCGATTGGGCAAGCGGATCTGCCGCGTTGCGCCCCGAGACGACGCAGGAAGTGGTCGAAGGTCTGCTAGACCTCATCGGCTGAGTTCAGCGAGCCGTAAATGGGCACAAAAAGAGCCGCCCGCGCTCTGTGACAAGCGCCGGCGGCCCATTCTGTCTTTTGTATTCTGTATTCTTCCGAAACTACATATCCATCCCGCCGGGACCATGCTCGCCCATTTGCGGAGCGGGCCGCTTTTCCGGGATCTCGGCGATCATGGCTTCCGTGGTCAGCATCAGCGCGCTGATCGAAGCGGCGTTCTGCAGCGCCGAACGGGTGACCTTGGTCGGATCGATGACGCCGTTTTTCACCAGGTCTTCATACATCGCAGTTTGGGCGTTGAAGCCGAAGTTGTGGTCCTTGTTGGCCCGGATCTTCTCGATCACGATGGCGCCCTCGTAGCCGGCGTTGCCCACGATCTGGCGAACCGGTTCCTCGCAGGCGCGGCGGATGATGTTGACGCCGATCTGCTCGTCGTGCTCGGCCTTCATGCCATCCAGAGCCGCGGCGGCACGCAGCAGAGCCACGCCACCACCGGGCACGATGCCTTCCTCGACCGCGGCGCGCGTAGCGTGCAGAGCATCCTCGACGCGGGCCTTCTTCTCCTTCATCTCGGTCTCGGTCGCGGCGCCGACCTTGATGATTGCCACGCCCCCGGCGAGCTTCGCCAGGCGCTCCTGGAGCTTCTCGCGGTCGTAGTCCGAAGTGGTTTCGTCGATCTGGGTGCGCAACTGCTTGATGCGGCCCTCGATCTCCTTGGACTTCCCGGCTCCGTCGATGATGGTGGTGTTGTCCTTGTCCACGGTGATGCGTTTGGCCTTGCCCAGGTCCTCCAGCTTGACGCCTTCGAGCTTAATACCGGTCTCTTCCATGATCGACTTGCCGCCGGTCAGGATGCCGATGTCTTCGAGCATCGCTTTGCGGCGGTCGCCGAAGCCCGGGGCCTTGACGGCGCAAGCGTTCAGGGTTCCGCGCAGCTTGTTGACCACCAGCGTGGCCAGGGCTTCGCCTTCCACTTCCTCGGCGATCACCAGCAGCGGCTTGCCGCTACGCGCGATCTGTTCCAGCACGGGCAGCAGATCCTTCATGTTGGAGATCTTCTTTTCGTGGATCAGGATGTAGGGATCTTCGAGCACGCACTCCATGCGATCCGGATCGCTGATGAAGTAGGGCGAGAGGTACCCGCGGTCGAACTGCATGCCTTCGACGGTCTGCAGTTCGGTGATCATGGTCTTGGACTCTTCCACCGTGATGACGCCGTCCTTGCCGACCTTCTTCATGGCTTCGGCGATGGTGCTGCCGATGGTGGCGTCGCCGTTGGCCGAAATGGTTCCGACCTGCGCGATCATGTCGCCGCTGACGGGCTTGGAAAACTTCTTCACTTCTTCGACCACGGCTTCGACGGCGCGCTCGATGCCCCGCTTCAGCGCCATCGGGTTGGCTCCGGCGGCCACGCTCTTCACGCCTTCGCGGAAGATGCACTGAGCCAGAATGGTGGCGGTGGTGGTGCCGTCGCCGGCCACATCCGAGGTTTTGGAGGCCACTTCGCGCACCATCTGCGCGCCCATGTTCTCCAGCGGGTCCTTGAGTTCGACTTCCTTGGCCACGGTCACGCCGTCCTTGGTGATGGTCGGTCCGCCGAACTTTTTCTCCAGGACCACGTTGCGGCCCTTGGGGCCCAGCGTCACTTTGACCGCGTCGGCCAACTGGTTCACGCCGCGCAGGATGGCCTGGCGGGAATTCTCGCTATATACGATTTGCTTTGCTGCCATGATTCAAAATCTCCTTAGATTGAAACCTTAAACTCTCGCCTACGCCTTGGCTTTCTTGCTTCCGCCGTCCAGAACGCCCAACACCTCGTCCTCACGCATGATCAGGTATTCGTTGCCATCCAGTTTGATGTCCGAACCTGAATACTTGCCGAACAAGATGCGGTCGCCCGGCTTCACATCGAGCGGGATCAACTTCCCTTCCTCGTTGCGCTTGCCTTGACCCACTGAGACCACTTCCCCCTGTTGTGGTTTCTCTTTAGCCGAATCGGGGATAAATAACCCGCCGGCAGTTTTCTCGGTATCGTCTTCGATCCGTTTGACCACGATGCGGTCATAGAGCGGACGAATGTTCATGATGGAACCTCCTCAAGTTGGTTTGCTGTGTTAAAAGAGTTAACGCTCGTTATGGGCCAGGCGAGGCTGCCGCGACCCAAGCTCTATTATTAGCACACTCCCGAGAGGAGTGACAAGACTTAGATGTAAGCTATTGAATCAAAGTAGGATATTGTGATGTATCGTGGAGCGAACTCTTAGTTTGCCACGTCGGCACTCGTGCCGACGCTTGGCCGCCAGTCATTAAAGCGTGCGCCCGTCCCGCGCAACTGTTCTTTGCTCTGCTATTCTCTTGGTGCCATAAGAAACTCCGGCCACGTAGCAGGGCCGACGGGTAAACCAGTGGGCGTCTCCGCGACTCCTCATCCAGTCATCCAAATATCCGGGATCCGCAAGACCTACGGAGCAACAGTAGCCGTCTCCGAGGTTTCGTTCGAAGTCAGCGAGGGCGAAATCTTCGGCTTGATCGGTCCCAACGGCGCAGGGAAGACCACCACGATGGAGTGCGTCGAAGGAGTGCGCCAGCCGGACCGCGGCACGATCTCGATCCTGGGCCTGGATCCATTCCGCGACGTGTATCAGCTACAAAACCGTATTGGCGTGCAGCTTCAACAGGCGCAGCTCCAGAAGAGGATTAAGGTTTGGGAGGCGGTGGATCTCTGGGCCTCGCTGTACTCCCAGGCGGTGGACGGCGATCAACTGCTCGAACAACTCGGCCTCGCCAACAAGCGCAATGCCTGGTTCATGACGCTTTCGGGCGGGCAGAAGCAGCGGCTGTTCATCGCCCTGGCGCTGATCAACGATCCGGAAGTGGTCTTTCTGGATGAGCTGACCACGGGGCTCGACCCGCAGTCGAGGCGCGCGATCTGGGATTTGGTGCGCGGCATCCGCGACCGCGGCAAAACGGTCTTTATGACTACTCATCTGATGGAAGAGGCCGAGCGGTTGTGCGACCGTGTGGCCATCATCGAGCACGGAAAAATCATCGACATCGGCAGCCCGGACGAATTAGTGCGGCGTCACTGCCCCGCGCGAACCGTGGTGCTGGCCACCGGGAACGCACTGGCGGGAGACCATCTGCGCCAGATCCCATCCGTGGATCTGGTGACGCGCCAGGACTCGCGTTTCACCATTCAGGGGCGCGGCGACGACCTGGTGACCGAGGTGATCCAGTGTCTGTCCGAGAACCGCATCCGGGTCACCGACTTCCGCACAGTGCTGCCCAACCTGGAGGACGTCTTTCTGAAGCTGACTGGCCATTCGATTCGCGATTAGGCCACGATGAGTGAGGACTAACGCATGTTCCGTGGACTTTGGAAACTGACCTGGCTGGAAATCAAAATCTTCCTGCGCGAACCGCTGGGGGCGTTCGGATCGATTCTGTTTCCCGTCCTGGTGTTCGTAGTAGTGGGCCGTCTGCTCGGTCGGCCCACGCCAACTTCGATCACTACCGCCGGGTTCGTGCGTGTAGGCCTGCCGGTTTTCGCTTCCGTGCTTATTGCTCTCAGCGGAGTGTTGTCGCTGGTCACGATCATCTCGATTTACCGCGAGGGCGGCATCCTCAAACGGCTCCGGGCCACGCCGCTCCGCCCGCAGACGATCCTCACTGCTCACGTGCTGGTCAAACTGGCGCTAACCGTGGTCACCCTGGCGTTGATGATTCTGGCAGGCAAGCGCTATTACCCGGTCCATGTCGACGTCCCCATATTCGGATTTGCAATAGCGCTTCTGATCAGCACATGGAGTATTCTTTCGATCGGTTTCCTGATCGCGAGCATTGTGCCTACGGCGCGCTTTGCGCAACCGATCGGCGCAGCCATTCTGTACCCGATGCTCGCCCTGTGCGGATTGTTCGCGCCGCTGGAATCGCTGCCGCCCGCCCTCCACGTGGTGGCGCGCCTGCTGCCGCTGACCTACGCGGTCTCGCTGCTCCGGGGGATCTGGAAAGGCGAGGCGTGGTCGGCGCACATGGGCGACGTCGCGGCACTGATAGTTGTATTTGCGATTTGCACGGCGCTCTCAGCGAAGGTGTTTCGCTGGGAATAGTGCGCTGCTGGCAACAGAATCGATTCGCCGGAGGAACTAACTTTTCAGGATTTCTTCGGGCCAGACGGAACCCACCGGGATCGCGACCTCGGGGAACCGCGTGGGGTGAAGGTCTCCGGCCACCAGAAGGGCTGTAGTCGCGAGCTTGCCTTCGATAAGCCGCCGGATTTCGACGCTCTGGGCTTCTGGCGACAGGAGCCACGCCTCCGGCACGCCGATGCCAGCGTAGTCCTCAAGCTTTCCAATGGCGCGGGCTTCGTCCAGTTGACGATTGAGGCTTCTGGCCAGACGCCGGATGATCAGCCGCGAGCCACTGACTTGCCGCAGTCCCGACATCGCCGTCTTCCGGCGTGACAACATCGTCATTAAAGATGGTCTGTACTGGTCGCCGCCGGATCTGGTCGTCGAAGTGATCTCGCCTTCCGAAAACAAGCGCCGCAAGGAACCCATTCACCCTCCGCCCATGTCGGTTACGTGGAGCTATCATAGCGCTAAACGTAAGGTCCTTTCATGACATCTTCACAACCCATCGATCCCACTGTAGAGCCCTGGCTGCGCGGGCCGATTCCGGGAGTACATCCGGCGATCGCTCCCGTGCTGCACTCTTTTATTCAAGTTCGCGAGGATCTGGAGCGCCACACCGCCGGTCTTTCGACCGAGCAGGTATGGAGACGCGTGGGCGCAGTCCCGGCCTTGGGATTCCAACTGCGCCACCTCGCCGGAAGCGTGGACCGTCTGGTGACGTATTTGCGCGGAGACCAGCTCAGCGAGGCGCAAATCGCGACGTTGAAAAACGAGACGAAGAGCGAGACGAAAAGCGAGGCCGAGCCGGGCGCGTCTCTCGACGAGCTGCTGGTCGGGGTGCGGGCGGCCTTGGATGACGCCGCCGCGCGCGTGCGCTCCCTCGACCCCGCGACGCTGGAGCAAGCGCGTTTCGTCGGCAAGAAGCGCCTGCCGACCACGGTGATCGGGCTGCTGGTGCACGTCGCCGAGCACACCCAGCGTCACCTGGGCCAAGCGATCACTACGGCGAAACTGGTGCGCGAAGCAGCCGACTGACTTCTGTATTCTGTATGCTGTCTTCTGACTCCTTACTATAAGACTCATGGAACAATTCCGCCGCCGCCTGGTATGGATTGCCGCGGCGATGGCGGCTACGCTGGGCGTGGGTACGGCGGGCTTCGTGTGGATCGAACACTATCCCGTGTTCGACGCGTTCTACATGACGCTGATCACGGTAACCACCGTGGGCTACGGCGAGGTCCACCCGCTGAGTCAGGCCGGCCGCATCTTCAACTCCTTTGTGATTTTGTTCGGCGTGGTGATCATGCTGTTGGCGATCGGCGCCATGACCCAGATTGTGATCGATCTGGAATTGAACCAATTCTTCGGAAAGCGACGCATTAAGAATATGATCGAGAAGCTCGAAGGCCACATCATCTTATGTGGTTTTGGCCGGGTGGGCCGGGGGGCGGCGGATGAGTTGCTGCGGACCGGCGCCAACTTCGTGGTGGTGGACCGCAACGAGGATCGCGTGGAGCGGGCGATTAAAGCCGGCATGCTCGGAGTGCTGGCCGACGCCAGCAGCGATGAAAGCTTGCGCGACGTGGGCATCGCGCGGGCCAAGGGCTTGATCGCGACGCTGGCCTCGGACGCCGACAACCTGTTTCTGGTCCTGAGCGCCAAGGCCCTCAATCCCAAGCTGGCGCTATCGGCGCGCGTCTCCGAAGAGAGCTCCGAACAGAAGATGCGCCGCGCGGGAGCCGACTTCGTGTTCGCGCCCTACAACACCACCGGCCACCGCATGGCGCAAGCTATCCTGAAGCCGCACGTGCAGCAGTTCATCGAGTTCACCACCGGCCAGAATATCGGCCTCGGCGCGGGGATCGAAAACGTGGGCATCGGAAACGTCGGTATCGAGCAGGTGCTGGTGGGCGAAACCAGCCCGGCGGCCGGCCGCAGTCTGGCCGAGATGCCCATCCGCCGCGACACCGGCGTGATTGTTTTGGCCATTCGCAAAGCCTCCGGCGAGATGTCGTTCAATCCCCCGGCCGAGGCGCGCCTGACCGGCGGCGACCACTTGATCGCCATGGGAGCGCCGGACGGATTGCGCAAGCTGGAACAGCTCCTCGAAGGCGGGCGCGTGTGAAGGTTTTAACAGCCGCGCAAATGCGCGAAGTGGACCGGCTGACTATCGAGGGCGGCGTTCCCAGCCTGGGGCTGATGGAAAACGCCGGTCACCGGGTGCTCGAAGTTCTGGAGCGCGAATTCGACCCGCTGAGCGCTCAGCGGATCCTGGTGTTGTGCGGAAAAGGCAACAACGGCGGGGACGGCCTGGTGCTGGCGCGCCTCCTCCGGGAGGGTGGTCATGAACACGTCCGGGTGATCTTGACGGCCCCTCCCGAAGAATTTTCGAACGATGCGCTGGTGAACCTTCAGCGGCTCGCTGAGGTGAGTTTGATCCCGTCCATGACGATCCCCGAAAAACTCCGGGAGCGCCGGGAGGTCACCATCGTTGTAGACGCGCTTCTGGGAACCGGACTCAAGGGACCGGCTTCCGGCCGGGCGCTCGAGTTGATCCGAGCCACGCGCCAGTTCCCGCTGGCGAAAATCGTAGCCGTGGACCTGCCCTCCGGATTGGGCGGCGGGGGCGAGTGTGTCCGCGCCGATATCACCGTCACGTTCACCGCGCCCAAGATCGAGCATTACCTGGCCGCGGGAAGCGGCGACGCCGTCGGCCGGTTGATCGTCACGCAAATCGGCAGCCCGCCGCAGCTGGTTCCCGGCGGACTCGAAACATCCGTGCCGTCCGATTTTGCGTCCTTGTTTGCGCCACGCAAACGCGAGGCCCACAAGGGCGACTTCGGTCATGTGCTGGTGGTGGGCGGCGCACCCGGCAAAGTAGGTGCGGCGGCGATGGCCGGCCTGGCGGCGGCGCGCATGGGCGCGGGGCTGGTAACCGTCACGTGTTCGGACCCCTCGCGACTGGCGCCGGAGCTGATGACCGAGCCGCTCGAAGCCTTCACGCTGGAGCGCAAGACTGTGATTGCCGTAGGGCCGGGGCTGGGAAAGGCACCGATGGTGGTGGCGCGGGCGATGAACCAGGGGGCAGTTCCGGTGGTGATCGACGCGGATGGATTGAACGTGATCGCGGGCACCGCCTTCCGCGGACACGGAATTCAAACCGTCCTCACGCCGCATCCCGGCGAGATGGCGCGGCTTCTGGGTGGCACGTACACCGATCCCGTTGCGACCGCTCGCGCCTTTGCCCGTGAGCGCAACGTGTGTCTAGTGCTCAAAGGCCACCGGACATTGATTGCGATTCCCGATGGGCAGGTTTGGATCAACCTCAGCGGCACGCCGGCGATGGCGAAAGGCGGATCGGGCGACATTCTCACCGGTCTGATTGCGGGCCTGATCGCGCAATTCCCCGGCGACATCGCCACGGCCGTGCGGGCGGCGGTGTGGCTGCACGGGAAATCCGGCGAACTCGCGGCCGAAGAGTTGACCGATAAGTGCGTTCTGGCCACCGACCTTTTGCAATATCTGCCCAAGGCCATTCGTGAAATCGCCCCGTGAAATCATTTGAGACCCATTCGGAAGAAGAAACCATCGACTTGGGACGAAGCTTCGCTCGCGAACTGCCGTCCCACGCGGTGGTTCTGCTCGTCGGTAATCTGGGCGCAGGTAAGACCACGCTCGCCAAAGGCATCGTAAGCGGCCTCGGCGCGGCCGAGCCCAACGAGGTCGTCAGTCCCACGTTCACCCTGATTCACGAGTACGGTGGCGGACGCGTGTACCACATCGATCTGTACCGGCTGGACACTCCCGCGCAAGTGGCCACGCTGGGTCTGGACGAAATCTTCGAGCGCGAGGCGATCGTGCTGATCGAATGGGGCGAGCGTTTCCCGCAACTGATGCCCCGGGAGGCGATCCACATTGAGTTGCGTGCTCGGGGCGACGATCGAGTGATAGAGTGGAAGTAACATGGCTGGCACGGTCCACCGCCTGCTCACTTATGAGGAATAGCTCCGCCTGCCCCCCGTCGAGGACGGCACGGATGAAGTTATCAAGGGAGAACTTCGTTTCATGCCGCCCACGCACTATCCGCATGCGGAAATTCAAGTGGTCGATGAAAGGCACGCTGCTAGGCGCGTGCAGTTGCGATTGGGGCTGCCCGTGCAGTTTCGACGCGCCTCCAACGCGCGGTTTCTGCGAGGGCGTCTACCTTTGGCACATTGAGGAGGGCGAGTTCGGCTACGTCCGCCTGAACGGCTTGACGTGGGCCTGGTGCGGAAAATCGCCCGCGGCCATGCATCTGGGCAACGTGACCGGCCAGACGCTGATCGATGCGCGGGCCGATCCGCGGCAGCGCGCGGCGCTGGAGGCGAT
This sequence comes from Bryobacteraceae bacterium, assembly GCA_035604115.1. Classification (GTDB taxonomy): domain Bacteria; phylum Acidobacteriota; class Terriglobia; order Bryobacterales; family Bryobacteraceae; genus Palsa-187. The sequence continues at coordinate 85,600 of DATNJC010000069.1, forward strand.
CAGCCAGGGGAAGTCCGGCGGACCGTGGACGATTTTCACGGCGGTCATGTCTCGGCGGTTGCCGGACGAATACGTCCCCTTCGACCTGCGCCTGGACGGCCTAAACAGCACCGCCCGTGCACCCGAAGTCCTGGACATGCAACTTGGCCCCATTCTCAATCCGGTGACGGGGGCGGCCGAGGAACTGTACCTGGACAAGCCCACCGGCTTCACATCCCACCGCGTGACCCTGGGCGCCTCGCGTGTGTTCAAGGTCAACGCGGGCCTGCACTTCGACCACAGCGGCAAGTACGGCGAATTCTCGCATTTCGAATACAGCGGTGAGAGCCCGGACTAGTACTTACTTGCATAAATCAGAGTAAAAGGATTTGGGCTTGGACTGGTGGACGACGGCCTTGGTCCATTCAAATGGCGCGGCTTTCGGATTGTAGGCCTTGACGAAGGCGTCGATGGCGTCCCTGAGTTGGCGGGGCGACGTG
>DATNJC010000070.1:0-18987 GCA_035604115.1 Bryobacteraceae bacterium
CAACCGCCGCCCCCTTCCCCTGGACCCCATCCCCGCTCGCCAAAATCGCAGAAAGGAGCCCCGCCAGCTTGCCTATCCTTCAGGCTCATCCTTCAATGAGAAAATGCTGGCAGAGCTCCGTGGCACACTGAACTATGCCCCTGACTCTCACCCTCGGCCCTGACGGCGAGCGTCTCGTCGCGGCGCAACTCCGCACCGGTCGCTATCGCTCACCTGAAGAGGTAGTAACTCGCGCCCTAGAAACGCTAGCCGAGAAGGAATCACCAACTGTGCCTTCCGGGACCCTGACGCCAGCCGAAGCCGTGGCCGATATCCGCGAATTGCGCAAAGGCGTCACGCTCGGCGGTCTCCGCATCAAGGATCTGATTAACGATGGGCGCAAACACTAATGCCCGGTTTCGTTGTCGATGCGTCGGCGACGTTACCTTGGTGTTTTGAAGACGAAGCCACACCGGCTACCGAGGCCCTATTGGAGCGTCTTCGCGCGGGCGAACCTGTGGTCGTGCCCGCTCACTGGTCTACTGAAGTGATGAACGGCCTCATGATGGCCGTACGCCGAAGCCGTATTGATCTCGAACGGGTGGCCCGGTTTGCTCGCGATCTGGCTGCACTGCCGATCCTCATCGAGCCGCCGTACGCTCCGGCCGCCTGGGAAGCCGTGATCCGAGTGGCCTCCCTGCATCAACTCACCATTTACGATGCTGCTTATCTGGAGCTCGCTGAACGGACCGGTTTACCCCTCGCGACCTCGATGGCGATCTGCGAACAGCGGCGCTGGCCGCAAGCGTGGGTCTGGTGGAAGGATGATTGCATAATCGTATTTCATGCCCGCGATTAGGCAACAGAGATCTGCAACATTCAAGAGCCTGTGTTTACGGGCTTTCCAACAGCGTTGCGCAACTTACCGATTGTGAAACGTGTGCTTCGCAAGAGTAGACTAAAATCGGTTACGGCCGATGAATTGGAAGATCTTCTGTATTTCGATGACCATCGCGAGCGTGCTTGCGTTCGGATTGCATGCCCTAAGTGGCCTGAACTTCTGGATCTGCGTTGTAATAGTTGTTTTTGGCATTCTGCTCAACGGGTACATCGCCACGATCGAAGACTAGTGGCCCGGCGGCTTCAACAACCCGGAGCCGGGAATCAGCGAAACACAACAACGGGTCGCCAAAGCCACTGAGAAACTATTACGCGCTCTAATCCCTCGGCGTTCGAAGCCTCGCTGATCCTGAACCTCTGAGTTGATGTGCGCGGAACAAACTCGACCGCAATTGTGACGTGCAAACTTACCCCTAGTGAAACAATGCTAAACGAGCTCCGGCCGTTTCAGTTTCAACGGCCCGCGCGAACGTGGGCAAGATCGTACTGCGCCTGTTGCACGAGCCAGCTTTCGGCGTTGCCGCCAAACACCTTCGACAGCCTCACGGCCATCTCAGGCGATATGCCGCGCTTTTCGTTCACCAGTTCCGATAGGGTGTTGCGCGTGACGCCAAGCGCGGCGGCGGCGTCCGTGATGCTCAGGCCCAAAGGCTCAATACATTCCTGAAACACTACAAGGCCGGGGTGAGGCGGGGTTTTCATGGTCATGGTCTCACAGCCTTCCGCTAACGCAACCGGTGTAACTGCCACAGGAACACGGCCGTCGGGATCGCCAGCAAGGCTGCGGCGCCGGCGGCGAACAAGAGCGCCAGCTTCCAGAGCTGGGCCGACGACACGCTGGAGCCCTTCGCTGGTGGAGGCTCCGCGGGGCGTGGCGGGGTCTCCACGCGAATGGGCTTGGCCTTGCCATCGCGCAGCATCGTGGCGAGCAGGACCCGGTCGGCGCACTCCTGGCAATCCACCAGATGGGCTTCGAAGGCGGCGCGTTCGTCGGCCGGAAGCGTCCGCTTGACATAGCGGTCGGCAACGGCGTAGCGGTCGATGAAGGCGTGGTCCATGCTGGGTCAGCCGGCGGGCAGCGCGTAAGTTCGAGAGTCTGGCAAACCGCTCCTTGACAGTCGCGGCTCGGTGCGGGCCGCCGTGACCCGATTATATCCGCGCTCCGCCCGTTGTGCTAGACTGGGGCTTTGGGAATAGTACTAGGAGTGTGCTTCGCGATGGCGAAAGTGTGTGACCTCTGTGGCCGCGGACCGCAATTCGGAAACCGTGTGAGCCATGCTCATAATGTGACCAAGCGGCGCTGGAACATCAACCTTCAGAACGTTCACGCGATGGTGAAGGGCGCCCCGAAGCGCATTCGCGTCTGCACGTCCTGCCTGAAGACGGGCAAAGTTCAAAAGGCGGCTTAGGCTTGCCGGAATTGGAATGCACCGCGACTCCCCCGGAGCCGGGGCGTATTCCGTTTTCGTTTGTTCGCTGAATATGGATCATAAGATCCGGGTGTTGGTAGCCAAACCCGGCCTCGACGGACACGACCGTGGCGCGAAGGTCATCGCTCGCGCACTGCGGGATGCCGGTATGGAGGTCATTTACACCGGTTTGCGCCAAACCCCGGAAATGATCGTAAACGCCGCGCTGCAGGAAGACGTCGACGCCATCGGGCTGTCGATTTTGTCGGGAGCGCATAACGCCATCGTGCCTCGCGTGATGGAACTACTCAAAGAAAAAGGGATGAGCGATGTGCTCGTCCTGGTCGGCGGCATCGTACCGGATGAGGATGCCGCGCAATTGAAAGGGTTGGGAGTGGCGGCGGTGTTTCAGCCCGGCGCTTCCCTCCACGAAATTGTGGACTTCATCCGCCGCTCGGTTCCGCAGACAGCGTGAAACGAGCCCCGCACCACACATGACATCCGAATCGAATGGCAGGCGTGGCGCTGAGAAATGGAGACAAGATTAATGCAGGAAAAATTGAACATCGCGGTGTTTGTCGACTACGACAACATCGAGATCGGATTGAAGTCCACGCTGCGGCGCGAATTTGACGTGTCGCTGGCGCTGGAGGCGCTCAAGGAGCGCGGAGATATCGTGGCCAAGTTCGCGTACGCCAACTGGGGCCGCCAGGATGGCGCGACGCGGCAGATGGCCGAGAACGCGGTGCAGATGGTACAGCGGATTCCTTCGCCGCGCGGCGACAAGAACGGCGCCGACATCAATCTGGCGCTGGATGCGCTGGAGATGGCCTTCACCCACACCCATGTGAACGCCTTCGCCATCGTCAGCGGCGACAGCGATTTCATCCCTTTGGTGAATAAGCTCAAGGAGTACGGCAAGACCGTGTTTGTAGTGGGCGGCAAGGCCTTCACCTCCACCATCCTGCAGCAGAACTGTCACGAGTTCATCAGCTTCGAGTCGTTACTGTCGGACGCCCCTGCTTCAGTGTCGCTTCCAGGCGAGCAGCGGCAAGTGCTGCAACAGCAGGCCCCGCAGCCCCAGCAGCGCCAGCGTGGCGACCGTGGCGACCGCGGCGACCGCGGCGATCGTGGAGACCGGGGCGATCGCCCCGACCGCGGCGACCGCGGAGAACGCCGCCAGCGCCCGGCTCCCCTCGAACTGGAGCAGGCCATGCCGCTGGTCGAGCGCGCTCTCCAAGTGCTCGAACGCCGCGCCGTGCAGCCCCAACTGGGATTGCTCAAATCCACCATGCTGCAACTGGATTCGGCCTTCAACGAGCGGGCCTACGGAGCCTCCAGTTTCTCCGACTTCGTCGAGAAGCTGAAGCGCGCCGACATGGTGCAGGTCAGCGGCTCCGGGGGCCGCTATATCATCGAGCGCAAGGGGTCGGCACAACCCGAGCGTTCCGCGCTCAAGCCCGAGGATTTGTTGCCGCCGCTGCGCGACGTGCTCGAAAACCACCGCCTGGAGCTCGAAAACGGTTGCCCGGTGGAGGATCTGGCGGGCTGGTTCAAAACCGAGCAGCCGAATTTCGATCACACCGCTTACGGATTCCAGCAGTTCGTAGAGTTCCTGAATTACGCGCAGGACAAGACCGTGGTTCGCCTGGAGCCGCACGAAGATCAGGGCACGATGCTGGTGAGCCTGGGCGCGGAGTTCTATCCGCCGGCCGAGCCGCCCGCTCCGGAGCCCGTGGCTGCCGCCGAGGAAGAAGTCGAAGAAGACGAGCCCCAGCCCTATGTGGAGGGTCAGCCCACCATCTTCGAGCCCAATCCGCCGCCGGCCAAGGCCAAGAAGATGGCCACGCGGAAGCGTCCTACGAAGACTGCAGGGGGCGGCGGCGCTGCACGGCGTCCGCGCCGCAAGAAGACTCCCGGGAACGGGTGACCGGTACCGATGAGCGGCATCGCATGAGCGCCCAGACATGAGCATCGAGCGCGTATTCCCCCACCATGCACCCACACCCCGGGGACCCTATTCTCCGGCCGTGCGCGCGGGCGATTTCATTTTCGTGAGCGGCCAGGGGCCCATCGACGCGGTTACCGACAAGCTGGTGGAAGGCGAGATCGAGCGGCAGACCGAAGTCACGCTGGCCAACATCCGCAACATTCTGGCGACCTGCGGCGCAACGCCCGCCGACGTGGTCAAATGCTCGGTGTTTCTGCGCGATATCGCCGACTTCCCGCGTATGAACAAAGTGTATGCGGAGTTCTTTGGCGAAGCGCGGCCCGCGCGCACCACCATCGAGGCCAAGTTTCATCAGCCCGCCATGTTGGTAGAAATCGACTGCGTGGCTTACAAACCTCGCTAACGCGGTGGGGTAGCCCGACCCGCCTCGCGCGCACGTCAGCCGGGTTAACCTTTAAGAAGGAGGCCGATACGATGCCAGCTCTCGATTGGTCCCAATGCTCCGCCGTAGAAAGCGTGCCGGGACGATTAAGCGGCGCATGGGTGTTCCGCGACACCCGGATGCCGGTGTCCGCCGTCTTCGAAAACCTTGGAGCTGGAGCCACCGTGGATGAGATCGCGGAATGGTTTGACATCTCGAAGGAGCAGATAATCGAGGTCTTGGAGTTTGCCGCCCGCAGCGTCACTGCCCCGGCGGCTCCCGTTGAAACGGCCCCTGCACTCGATGCTCGTCCTGTTTGATCACAGTACCCCGGCTCCGCTATCTGCTTACCTGACTGAGCACATAGTCACAAAGGCCAAAGACCGGGGATGGGACACTCTGTCCAACGGCGATTTGCTAGCCGAAGCGGAACGGGGCGGGTTCGACGTGCTTCTTACGGCCGACAACAATATGCGCTATCAGCAGAACCTCGCTGGCCGCAGAATAGCGCTGGTCGCTTTGAGCACGCCGCAGTGGCCGCGCGTCCGCCTGCACATCGGACGAGTTGCGGCAGCGGTCAATGCGGCCGCGCCGGGCAGCTATGCCGAAGTTGAAATTCCGTACAAATCCTGATGCGGGTCAGGAGCAATTCGCCAGGCCCCTTTGCCGCGTAATTCAGCACGTTAGTTCAATTGCCCGGCGGCCTTCAGCCGGCGCCCCTCGGCTTGCACCACCACCAGGCACATCAAGGTCCCCAGCGGATGCGCACCGGCGTCCACCAGCGGATGGGGCTTCAGCGACCGCAGAGCGTCCACACCCTCATCCTTCAGCGTCTCAAACGCCACGGCTTCCTTCTCGTTCAGGCCGAAGTCTTTGGCCACCGACTTGGAATCCTTGAAGAAGCGCAGGCGCAGGTCCTGATGATGCCGCAGTTCGTACAGCACCTTGTTCAAGTTGTAAGACTCCGGCGAGGGGTGCTTGTAAAACTCGAAGCCGCCCTGCTGGAAGTTGTACGGCGGCGGGATCTCTCCGGTGGGCGGGCCCTTGCGCTTGTCGGGGAGGAAGCGCATCACCGCGTGGCCGTGGTGCCAGGTGGGCTGATAGGTGATCAACTCCGCGGGCACGGCGCCCAGGGCCCCGAACATGGGATACCATGGCAGCATCTCGGTGTTGCCCACTTCATCGAGCTGCTCGGCGCTCAGGTTCAGTAACGCATCGGTGTGGCCGCGCTCCAGTTGCGCGATGGCCCAGTAGTCGAAATCGTAGGCCGGCTGCGGGTACTTCCAGGTGCCAGGATAGTGCGACATGCCGCCGCTGGCGATGATGGCCACACGCTCCGGGCGGCCGGCGATGATCTTGGCGAGTTCCTTGCCGAGCTTCTCGCAGCGCCGCGGCGTGGGCAGCGGCGGAAGGTAGGTGTTCAGAAAGATGGGCACCACCGGAATCTGGCGGTCCTCAATGATCCACTCGTACACCGCCGCGAAGCTGTGCCCCATCACCGCGTCCTGCGAATAGGTGATGTCGAATTCGGCCTGCACCAGCTTGTCGAGCATGTCCTCGGCGAAGGGCAGGTGCGTTTTCAGCTTGTAATCCTTGCCCGCGAAGCTGGCCCGCGAATAGTCTCCGGCGATCACGGCGAAGGTCGGAACGGCGCTCAGGAAGAATGTCTCTAAGTGATCGCTGCCAATGACGATGATCACGTCGGGCTTGACCTCGTCCAGGTCCTTGCCCATCAGCCGCATCGCGGCGATGTCGGCGTCCATCTGCTCTGGAACTTCACTCGGCGGGCGCACGAACAACTGCGGAGCGTGCACGGTAGCGATTGCGGAAACGATCTGTCCCATCGATTTTTTCTCCTGACCCTAGTGTAATGCGGCTCCATGGGGGGGAAGCCTTTTGAGGCTGCCGCCGGCTTTTTGGCGCCCCCCGGATAAACGTCATTCTGCCTGCCGCACCACGCTAGTTTACTCTTCGTCGATGTAAACCACGCCCAGGGCCGCCAGCTTTTCGCGAATGCCGTTGAAGTTCATGCCCAGCTCGCCGGTCTTCAAACGGGCGCGCGTTTTCTCTTCCTTGGCCACGCGATCCAGGCCGGCCTTGGCGACCGCGGCCGCGGTCTCGCGCGGCACCACCACCACCCCGTCGATATCGGCCATGATGACGTCGCCGGGCCGCACCAACTGATTGGCGCACACCACCGCGATGTTCACCGACCCGGGCGTTTCCTTCACCGTGCCCTGCGCCGAGATGCATTTGGACCACACCGGAAAATCCATAGCGGTCAACTCGGTGACGTCGCGGCAACCCGCGTCCAGGATCAGCCCCTTCACTCCGTGCGCCTGCAGCGACGTGCCCAGCAGCTCGCCGAAGTATCCGTCGGTTGAATCCGAGGTCACCGCGACCACCATCACATCACCGGGCTGCGAGACCTCGATGGCCGCGTGAATCATCATGTTGTCGCCGGGCTGGCACAGCGCGGTGATGGCCGGGCCGCACACCCGCGCGGCGGGATAAATGGGCCGCATGTACGGATTCAACAGGCCGCGGCGGCCCTGGGCTTCGGAAATGGTGGCGGTGCCCAGCGTTTCTAAAATCTTAACCACCTCCGCGTCGGGGCGTTTGATCTTGCGGACAACTTTGTTCATGATGGCGACGATCTCCTAAGGGAAATTGCCCTGCGGTTTGGGCTTTTTGAGCCACGCCCGATGGGAACGGCGGCGGCCGGGCAATTCATCAATATCTCAAAGTGGCAGGCTTGCGGTCAACCCTAAAGGTCTGATATTTAAAGGTAACTGACATTGCAGCCTGGAGCAGTGGACCGCGCACGCGGCGGATACGGAGGACCATGCAGCGTAGAGCGGCAAATGCTAGTACATCGTACGGATAGTTCTTTATAATAAGAGGGACTTCCTGTACACTGGGGGCATGTCCCGGGTAGCCCTTCCCATTCGATTGAACGCAGAGAGTCGCAGCACACTCAAGAAGTTTGTCTCTTCGGCCTCGACACCGCAGGCATTGGCGCAGCGTAGCCGAATCGTGTTGGCGGCAGCGGAAGGGTTAAGCAACCAGCAGATCGCGGCCGCACTGAAGATGCCAGCGGTGACGGTAGGCAAGTGGCGTCAATCGTTTGCCGCACACGGCCTAGAAGGGTTACGCGATGCACCACGCCCTGGGCGGCCTCTCAAGCATGATGCCGAAGTCCGGCACAGGGTGCAAACGCGTGCTTGTCAGCAGCCTGGCGAGCAAAGCCGCTGGAGCGTACGGACGCTCGCCGCCGAGCTTGGGTTGCCCTCCAGCACCGTGCACGCGATGCTGGTCGCCGCCAAGTTGCAACCGCATCGCATTCGAACCTTCACCTTCAGTCCCGACCCTGATTTTGAAGCCAAGCTGCTGGATATCGTGGGGCTGTATCTGAACCCTCCGGAAAATGCGCTGGTGCTGTGCGTGGACGAGAAACCGGGCATTCAAGCGCTGGATCGCACGCAACCCTTATTGCCATTACGCGCAAAAGCTCCGCGCGCCTGGACCAACGAATATGTCCGTCACGGCACCCAAACACTGCTGGCCGCGCTGGAAATCGCTACCGGCAAAGTGGTCGCGCATGTCCGGGATCGCCGCACGACACAGGACTTCTTGAGTTTCATGAATGACGTGGTCAAGTCCTATTCGCTGGACGAACTTCATGTGGTGCTGGACAACCTGAACATCCACAAAAATGAAGCCGCCAAACAGTGGCTTCTCCAGCATCCCCGAGTGCATTTTCACTACACCGCAACGCACGCTTCGTGGATGAACATGATCGAATGCTTCTTCAGCATCCTCACCAAGCAGGCGCTGGCCCACAGCGTCCAGCGTTCCAAGAAAGACTTGAGAGACCTGCTACTTCGGTACTTAAACAAGTACAGCCAAAACCCAACGCCTTTCACCTGGACCAAGGGGCCGGAACACTTCCAGCGAATCATCAAAGCCACCAAGGAGTACCAAGCGGCACACCCTAAGATGCCGCGGCAGAGAAAGAACTCAGCTAATACTATAAAGAACTAACTGAACGATGTACTAGTCTGGCCCGCGAGGCCTACCTGATCGTCCGGCAGAAGATCATGCGGGGGGAGCTGGGGCTGGGTGAACCGGTCTCGCGCCGCAAGCTGGCGGGCGAATTGGGCATGAGCTTCGTGCCCGTCTCGGAGGCCCTGCAGCGGCTGGAATTTGAAGGACTGGTCGAAAGCCGCCCGCGCGCCGGCACGCGCGTACGGATTCCTTCGCGGCAGGACCTCATTGGCCACTACGTAGTACGCGAAGCGCTGGAGGTGCAAGCGGCGCGCCTGTTCGCCGAAACCGCTAGTCCGGAGGAGTCCGCCGAGTTGATGAAGCTGGCCACGCGCCTGGACACGTTGCGCCAGCGTTTCGAATCCAGCCGCTTGCAGTTTCTAACGCTGCACGAAAAACTCCACCGGCGCATCGCCGAGTACGCGCATTGCCCGGCGCTTTCCGAAGCCATCGAGAAGACCCACGCCCACGCGTCGATCTGGCTGGTGAGCTGCAAGGCCACCACTCGAGCGTCGCGGCGTCATCGCGAACTGGTGGAGGCGCTGGTGCAGCACGATCCGGATGTGGCCGCCGCGGCCATGCGGCGCCATGTCGAGCACAGCCGGCAAAACGCGCTGGAGCGGCTGGAGCCCTACTTTCGCCTGCGGCGCCGAGCCAGCACATATACGCGTGCGAAGGCCAGCTAAGCGCCCCGGTTTCTTCCAGATATCTTCCGCATAGAAACTTTCGATTGGACGCGGCTCCGGCTGTGTCGTAGACTGCAAGTGTGAGCGGTGTTGAAGCCGCTTCACAGTAACTCCCCGCCGAGACGTTCTGTCCGCCAGCCCCCGTTGAAGCCGCACCGAATCAGTATGCGTGCGGTTCCGTCAGCCGGGTGGCGCGCAGACATCCATTCCACAACTAGACACAGAAGGAGACTATCTTATGAAGAAGTGTTTGCACCTTGTTGCGCTGTTGAGCAGCGTACTCGGCAGCGGGCTTGCGCTGCGCGCGGAAACCCCTGTCACCATGCATGCTCCGTTTGAGTTCGTCGCCGCCGGTAAGACCATGCCGGCGGGCGACTATCGTATGGAAATGCTGACGCCCGGAGTGGTGTTGATCGCCGCCGAGGACTCGGGCATTCGGGTCCTGGCGCTGGTGACTCTGTCGACGGGAAATTCCACTCCCGCGGTTGCGTTCGATAGCAGTGGCAGTGAGCCGGTGTTAACCCGCGTCACCAGTTCGGCTGGGACCTGGAACCTTTCAGGGTCAGGGCCGTCGCGCGTCGCGGTGGCGCTGCGTTCAAAGAAGTAACCCGGTCCAACCCTAAACCAGCGGGCAGGGTCTAACCCAGCGGGCGGCCTATGTTGCGAGCCACTGCTTGCTCATACACATGGGCCGCCGCTGCCACATCTTCCAGGCCCAGTCCCAGCGATTCGAAAACCGAGATACGCTGTGGCTCCCATCCAGCGTCCACATCCTTCAATTCCACGACGCGAGAGAACCCGTCGGCGCCGGAGCCTCCCGCCCCGGAGTCGCCAGCAAGGATCAGGTCGCCGGCCTCGATGCGGGCTTGCTCGATCGAATCGACCACTACGAGACCAGCGGCGGCGAGCAAGTCGGCGGGCAACTCGCGGCGATTGCCCTGGTTCGATCCGATGGCCGCAACGAAAGCGCCCGGCTTGATCCAGGCGGTTTCCAGCACCGGATCTTTGGCATTAGTGGCGGTGATGACGACATCCGCCCCGCGAATGGCAGCTTCGGCCGTCTCCGCGGGAGTCGCGTCCATTTCTTGGCAAAATTGCTCCAGCGCATCGCGGCGGCGGCTCCACACGCGCGCCGTCTGAATCGAGCGAACCGCACGTACCGCTTCCAGTTGGGTGCGCGCCTGGCGCCCGCTGCCGATTATGCCGGCCACGCTGGCGTTTGGGCTCGCCAACAGATCGGCGGCATACCCGGTGGCCGCGCCGGTGCGGATCTGGCCCAACTGCTCGGCTTCGATCAGCGCTAAAGCTCGTCCGGTAGGCGCGTCGAACAGCAGGACCAGCATCTCCCGGAGTCCGTAACGGACGTTAGTCGAATAGAGCTTGGTTCCGAAATAGTTTCCGCAGGCCCCGGCCAGCGCATGTAGCACGGAGCCGGCGGGAACCGTGAGCCGGCGGCGCACCTGGTTCTGCGCCTTGCCCGCGCGGAGATCCTCGAAAGCGCGGCGCGTCAGGCCGACGCAGACGTTCATGGGCAGCAGTTGCGCGACTTCGGATTCGATGAGGTAGAGCATGAAGGCAATCGTACCCGATCCGTTGCGATGCTAGCGCTTCCCCGGTGGTGTTACCGTGGGACTCTAGGACAAAGGCTTTGGACAACTTCTTCGGCAACCAGTCCGCCGCCGACGCTCTAAGCGGCATGATCCGCCGCGAGCAGATCGCGCAAACCTTGCTCCTTTCCGGTCCCGAAGGCGTGGGCAAGGCGACCCTGGCGCGGCGCTTCGCGACGCAATTGCTGGCCCACGGCACGGCCCGACACGACGCGGCCAAAATCGAGCAGGACGACCTCAGCCTTCCGGCCAACGCCGAGCGCATCGCCGAGCGCGAAAAGTGGCCCGCCGAAAAACGCAACGACGATCCGCTGGCGTTCAACTCGCATCCGGACTTTATGACCTTCGCGCCCGACGGTCCCCTGCGGCAGCTCACCATCCCGCAAATGCGCCTGTTGAAGGACCGCGCGCAGCTCAAGCCCTTGCGCGGGGCCTGGCGCGTCTTCCTGATCGACTCCATCGATCGCGCCAACGAGCAGGCCGCCAACTCGCTGCTCAAGACCCTGGAAGAACCGCCCCCGCATCTGGTCCTGATCCTGACCGCCCGCAATCCGTACGATCTGCTGCCCACCATCCGCTCGCGCGCCGTGCCGCTGCGTTTGGGCCGCCTGACGGATGCGGAAATGCGCGCCTTCGTCGCGTCCCGGCGTCTGGATCAGCCGGAGCGGCGCTCCAAACTCGCGGAAGGCTCCCCGGGGGTGGCCGTGTCCATCGACCTGGAGGTTTACGACCGCCGCCGTACGGCCATGCTGGCGCTGCTGCGCACGGCTGCGGGCCTGGATCCCTTCGGAGCGTGGCTGAAACATTCCGACGCCATCGCGGTGCGGCGTTCGGAGAAACTGGAGAACTACGTCGAAGTGCTCTACGGCCTGCTGGAGGACGTGGTGCGCTTGGCCAACAGCATCTCCACCATCCGCAACGACGACATGCGATCGGAACTGGAGGCGCTGGCGCGTCGGGTGAACTTCGAGTGGCTGCGGGCGGCGGTGGAGCGCGCCGGTGAACTGGTGGAACTGGCGCGGCGCAACATCCAAAAACAGTTGGCCTTCGACGCCTTTGCCGTGGCCGGGTCCTCTGGTTTCGCGGCGGGTTTCGCGCCGGTTTCTGCAGCGGGTTCTTGACTCCACCGGCAGCGCGTGTTACACCTTCGTCATCAGCTTGGTTCTCTCATGAAGATCCCGCCCATCTCGCTCGCGGTATTGGTGATTTATTCCGGCGTCCCGGCGGGCGTGATGGCGCAGTCGTCCAACCCCCGCGATCTGCGCGCCGGCAAGTTTCTAGTAGCGGCGCGCAAGTTCCCCGACCCAACCTTCGCCCAGACTGTAATTCTGCTGACGGCCTACAACGAGGACGGGGCCATGGGGTTGATCATCAATCGCCAAACCACCGTGCCCATGGCGCGCGCCGTGCCCTCGGCCAAAACGTCCGACCCGGTATACTCCGGCGGTCCCGTCTCGGCTCCCGCGGTCTACGGATTGCTGCGGTCTCCCTCCAAGCCCGAATCGGCGACGCCGGTGGTCGGCGATGTCTACATGATCGCGGAGCGGGCGCTCCTGGAAAAAACCCTCTCGGCCTCGCCGTCGGCGGAACGTTTTCGCGCCTATCTGGGCTATTGCGGCTGGGGTGGCGGCCAATTGGATCATGAGGTGGAACTGGGCGCCTGGTATATTTTCGCCGGCCGCGCCGAGATGGTGTTCGATACCGAGCCCGAATCCTTGTGGAACCGCCTGGTGGCGCTAACTGAGAAGCAGATCGCGCGCACCGATCCGCACACTCGCATGACCCCATGGCCGGGAGCTAATCCGCGTCTGTTGATAGAATCGAAATATGAAGGACGCATCGCGCCCTGAAACGCCCCCTCATGATCGAGACCCCGTGGTGGAGGCTTACAAAAAGGACATCGACCGCACGTTGCTCCGGGAGAATCTGAAGCTTTCCGTGGAGGAGCGCTTCCGCAAAGCGATGGCGCTGGCGCGCTTCGCCGAGGAGATGCGGCGCGCGGGTAAGGAAGCTCGGTCCCCTCGTCCGTGACGGATTTTGAAGGCGCGGATTGAACTTCACGCTCGTCACATCGCTGGGCGATATCGATCTGTTGGGCGAAATCCCCGGCGGCGTAGCGCCGCCAGCCACGGCCTGGCCGCGAATGAGAGATGGCCGGGAAATTGCTCCCACGATCAGTCAGATGGTGTTCAGAGACCGCCTTCACGCTGCCCGCCTTCTCGCCGAGGAGTTGATCCGCCGCGGCGTCGGTCGCGATGCGCTCGTGCTAGGGCTGCCCCGTGGAGGAGTGCCCATGGCGCGCGTGGTCGCCGACGCGCTGGTTGCTCAGGTGGACGTCCTGCTGGTCCGCAAACTCGGGGTACCATTCCAGCCCGAGCTGGCCTTCGGTGCGGTTGCCGAAGGCGGGGTCCGGGTGCTCGATCGCGCCATCATGGATGAGTGCGGCATCACCCCGCGCCAGGTGGAACAGGCCGTAGCTCGGGAGCAAGACGAAATCGCCCGCCGCAGCCACCTGTTTCGCGGCCCCCGCGGCCCCGCCGAGGTGAAGGGCCGGGAAGTGATCGTCGTTGACGACGGTCTGGCAACCGGCTCCACCATGCTGGCAGCCGTTCGCGCCCTGCGCGCGCAGGGGGCTCGCCGGGTCGTAGTGGCCGTTCCCGTCGGCAGCGCCCAGGCGTGCGACCTGCTGGGTGAAGCCGCCGACGAAGTCGTGTGCCTCTCCACCCCCACGCCGTTCGACGCCGTCGGAAATTGGTATCGCGACTTCACTCAGGTAACCGACAAAGAGGCGATGGCCGCGCTGGCCGGGCCCCTGGTGCGCCCCTAGGATGCGCCATCTCGCCCAGGTTTCCGGCCCAGGTTCTGCGTCACCCACATGAAAGGCGCGTGCAGTGGTAAGCAAAACCGCGGCGAAACACCGCATTCATCGCGGCAGCCCGCGTGCCCTAGACAGCGGTGGACGGAGGTGTTGAGCGTTGTTTAAAGTAGTGTTTCAAGAAGGCAACGCCGTCGGCTAACAGCCGGACCAGTGGATAGAAGCGAGGTCAAATTATGCTCCCCTTTCACAGAATTCTTTTCCCTGTGGATTATTCGGAACCATGCAAGGCGCTGGTTCCCTACGTGCGCGAGATGGCGGACCACTTTTCCGCGCGATTGACCCTGGTACACGCTTATAACCTGGGCTCTTTCGCGACGGCGGAAATCGACCTCGCCGAACCTGGGCTGATGCACGAATGCCGCGTGATCGAGTACAAGCGGCTGAACGATTTCGCGGCGGAAATGTTGCCTGGCCTGGCCGTGGACACGATCTCGGAGGACAGTGAGCCGGGCAGGCTGATCGATGAAATCGTCGCGCAGAAAAACAGCGACCTGGTGATGATGCCTACGCACGGTCACGGCCCGCTACGCCGCCTGCTGCTCGGTTCGGTCACCGGCAAGGTGTTGCACGATGTCCGCGCTACCGTGTTCACGGGCGTTGGCTCGACCTTGGCCGGCCACCAGCCTTTTCTGCCGTACCGCTCGGTGGTATGCGCCGTGGCAGACGGGCCGGAGACCGAGAGCGTGGTGCAGGCGGCCGCGGCCTTCGCGGCGTCCTATCAATCCAAACTGGCGCTGATCCACGTGATGGAGTTGCCCCCCAGCTCCTGGGAGGTGGACATCACGCCCTATCGCAAGGATCTGATGGAAGCGGCCCAGCGACGGTTGACCGAACTAGTGGAGAAGCTGAAGATCGACGCGCCGGTGCATGTGGTCGATTTCGTGATGCCGGACGCCATCCACGATGAAGCCGTGAACCGCCAGGCCGACCTGATCATCGTAGGCCGCGGCCACGCCCACGGAACGTTCAGCCGGATCTGGTCGCGGCTGTACTCGGTGGTCCGGGCGGCCCCCTGCCCGGTGATGAGCATCTAGCTTTAAGGCAGAGGCGGTCCGGTCCGCTAAAGTACTCCGCGCAACAGACGATGTAGCGTCTGGGGTACTCTTCACCGTGGCGGAAGCGAACCGAATTCATTGGGATCCGAAGCAGCGCCAGGCCAATGCGAACCCGATCGTGCGCGCGGCCGCATCAGTTGTCCTTGTGCTCGCGGCGACTCCGCTGCGGGCCGAGAATTTCATCAAACTCGAAGTGGACGGCAGGTCCTTGGTGCTCGACATCGATAGCGACAAAGTCCAGCAAAACCTGAAGCCCGCGAATCCCCAGGCCGGCCAGGTGAAGTTGCCTGCGTGGCTCTATCCGACTCCGGGCCAGGCTCCGCTCCGCTCCAATTACGATGCGCGCACCGGGATCGCGTCGGCGGTATTCGCCTCGGGCGGCACAGTGGACCAGGTGGTCGCGTACTACGGACAGCTTCTGGCGTCGAAGGCCTACACCACCGGAGCGCCGATGGGCTCACCCACGAGCAAAATCGTCTCCGGCAAAAACGCGTCCGCGACCATCTCCGTCAGTGTCGGCGTGCCTTTCCGCAATCCCGCCGGAGGCGCGGAATTCACCGTGACCTATGCTCCCGCGCAAAACGAGGCGAATCGGAAACACTTTGAAGCCGCGTGGTTCGATCAGGCTCGGGCGCTGCTGTGCCTGCGGGACCTCGCGACCGGTGAAGAGTACTATCTCGACGCCCGCGGCATCGGGGAAGCCAATCTGAATCGCCCGGGTGCGGTGAAATCGCAGGACGCGCCGTATCCGGCTTGGTTTCCGATCTATCCAGGGGCTCAGCGGACTACTTTCAAAGTCTTCATTCTGCTCGAGCCGACCGCCACGTTTCGGACTCGCGATTCCATGCGCGCGGTGTACGATTTCTACCGCACCGCGCTCCCGAACGCGGGGGCAAAGCTGCTCAATCAGAGTTTCTCGCGTTCCGGAACCCCGCCCAAGGACTTTGGCGCCGAGATTAAGGCGCAGAAGGGCGATGACGTCGTCGAGATCGCGATCGGCGAAATCATCGACCCGGATCCGATCCGCGCGCTGTCGAGCGAAAGAGGTATCGGCTTCGGAGTGCGCTACACGGTTCCCATGCGCTGAAGCGGGCCTACCCGCAGGCCGCTTCGAGGGCCTGATCCAGATCCCACAAAATATCGTCCAGATCCTCCAGGCCCACCGACAACCGGATCAGATCCGGAGTCACTCCCGCCGTAGCCTGCTGCGCCTCCGATAACTGCTGGTGCGTGGTCGAGGCCGGATGAATCACCAGACTCCGGCAATCCCCCACGTTGGCCAGGTGCGAGAACAGCTTCATGGAATCGACGAACTTCTTGCCCGTCTCGCGGTCACCCTTGATGCCGAAGGAGAACACTGCCCCCGGCCCAGCGGGCGTGTACTTCTTCGCGAGCTCATGGTAGGGGCTGGAGTCGAGTCCCGCGTAGCGCACCCAGCGGACGTACTTATGCGCTTCCAGGTGCAGCGCCACGGCCTGCGAGTTCGCCAGGTGCCGGTCCATGCGCATCCCCAGCGTTTCGATGCCTTGAATGAACAGGAAGGCGTTGAACGGGCTGATGCACGGCCCCATGTCGCGCAGCCCCTCGACGCGCGCGCGGATGATGAACGCCAGGTTGCCGAAGACCTCGAAGAAGTTCATGCCGTGGTAAGCGGGCGAAGGAGACGTCAACTGCCGGTAGTTGCCCTTGCTCCAATCGAAGTTCGCGCCCGTGACGATGATGCCGCCGATCGAATTCCCATGCCCGCCCATGAACTTGGTGAGCGAGTGCACCACGATATCGGCGCCGTAATCCAGCGGCCGGCACACATACGGCGTGGCGAACGTGTTGTCGATCACCAGCGGAATGCCATGCTCGTGCGCGATCTTGGCGACGGCTTCGATGTCCAGCACGTTGCCGCGGGGGTTCGAGATGGTCTCGCCGTACAGGCAGCGCGTCTTGGGCGTGATGGCCTTGCGGAAGTTTTCCGGATCGTCGGGCTCGACGAAGATCGTGTTATATCCCAGCCTGCGAAACGACACGTCGAACTGCGTGTACGTGCCTCCGTACAGCGTGCTGGCGGAGACAATTTCATCGCCCGGCTCCAGCAAGCTGTTGATCGTCAGCATCTGGGCCGCCTGCCCGCTTGCGACCGCTAGAGCCATCGCGCCGTTTTCGAGCGAGGCCACGCGCTGCTCCAGCGCATCCTGGGTGGGATTCATGATGCGCGTATAGATATTGCCGAACTGCTGCAGCGCGAACAGCGCCGCCGCGTGATCGGAGTTCTCAAACGTAAACGAGGTGGTCTGGTAAATCGGGACCGCGCGGGCGTGCGTGGTGGGATCGGGCGAGTACCCGGCATGCAACGCGCGGGTGTTGAAACCGTATTTTCGTTCTGGTTGTTTGTCCGTTGGATCAGGCATAAGTTTTTCCAGTATTGCATGCCGCCAGCCGGACAGCGAGCCGGGTAAGGCCTGCGCGAAATCAACGGGGAACGCTGCGGCTCTGGGTGAACCGGCGCAAGCCTTGCAGCCGCATCCGCACAGCGCCAAGCACTTATCAATTGGCAAGCGGCGTGCATGTATTAGCGGGGTAAAAGGAGATCCCTTCAAGATGGGGAAAGTCGTCGCCGCCGGAGCCACCATGCACGCACCGCAGCTGTTCACGCGCCCGCCCGAGGAAGATCTTAGGCAACTCGACGCCGGGGTCGCGGCCATGGGCCGGCTGGGCAAGGTTCTGGACGAAACCAAACCGGACGCGCTGATCGTGTTTGCCAGCGATCACCTGGATACCTTCTTCCTGAACTCCGCGCCGACCTTCGCCGTCATCAGCGGCGAGCGGGTCAACTGCAAATTCGCGGGCAAATCGTGGGATCCCCCCATTCACCAGGCCCTGGCTGAAGAGATTCTGGAAGGCTTAGTGCGGCGCGATTTCGACATGGCCTACTCGCAGGACGCCGAGCTCGGGCATTCTTTCGCCGCCGTGTTCGAGTGGGTCCTCCAGGACCGGGCCATTCCCGTGGTGCCGATTTTCATAAACACCTACCTGCCCCCGCTGCCGAATCCGCATCGGGCCGCGGCGCTGGGCAAGGCCATCGCGGAAATCGTGGCACGCCGGCCGGAGAACGTCGCCGTGCTCGCCAGCGGCGGAATGTCCCACTATCCGGGCACCTGGAAGTATTACAAGCCGGCTTACGATTTCGACCACTGGTGCATCAAGGAACTGGAAAACGGCCATAGCAATTCCTTCCTGGACTTGACCGTGCAGCAACTCGATGAAGTGGGCAACACCGAAATGTTGCCGTGGGCCCCGGTGCTGGGCGCGGTTGGGACGCAGCACATGGAGCTGTTCTCCTACCAGGAGACCTCTCACCACGGCCACGCGGTGGCGCGGTTCCATCCCGGACCGAAGGAGAACTCGAGCGCACCCACCAAGTTCCAGTTCAAGGAACACGCCTACGAATTCTACAAACACCCCGCGGTGTCGGCCTATAAACTCAACAAACTGCTTTTCGATTCGCGCTACAAGCCGATCATGCGCCAACGCATGCTCGTCGATGTCTCGGTCGTCGCCGCGGAATACGGCTTGCGGAGCGAGGAGATCGCAGTACTAAAGGAGGTCTGCAAACTGTCGCATAACAATACCGATCAGCCCGCCCTCGACGCCGATCCTTTGGTGAAGTTGGGCGCGCATCCGGTCGGAGCCTTGATGGCGATCCATGTTCTGCAAGCCGAGCAGAGACGCATGCAGAGAGCAGCGGTCCTCAAGGCATCCTAAAAATCGGCCTGCGCGGAGCGTGGCGGACCAGCAACGGAAACAGCGCTTCGCGTAGCGCACCAATTGACATCCCTCCAATGTGCAGCCAATGCGGTGCGGGTGATCCGGGCAAGCCGGGGACCCGCACCGCGCGCTTTTTTGTGGAGCCGTCCTAAGCGATGTACTACTAGACCCTGGTTTCTTTGTAGCGCGCGAAGATTTCATGCGGCCAAAGTTGTAAGCTGCTGAGCGGTGGTGCGTTGCGCCGAGAGCAAGGCGTTCAGAATGAGCCTGCCGTGGTCGGTGACGTGGTAGCGGT
>DATNJC010000071.1:0-5205 GCA_035604115.1 Bryobacteraceae bacterium
GGTGACGAGGTCACGGTGGACGGCTTGGCGGCGAAGGACAGCTCCAACAGCGCCAGTACCCGGAGCGTCAAGTTGCCGGACGGCCGGCGGGTGTTCGGAGGGTCATCGAACCCAGCCGACGCACAGAATCAGTAGCTGACCCGGGCCGGGACAGGAGATCTCAACGTGAGGAAGAATCTAACCATGTCGGCCGTGGCGCCCTTGGTGGCCGCGGCGTCCGTGATCTTTGCCCTGGCCGTGGCCACCGCTACCGCCCAGGACAAAGCCGCTCCTGAAGCTAAAGGCAGAGGACCAGGACGCGGAGCTCGCAAGAAAGGGCCTCCCGGACCGGTGCCGCGCCTGTCGGACGGCCATCCGGATCTGAGCGGAGTCTGGAACGGATTCGGCGGCAGCGGCAACGACGCTCCCAACATGCAACCGTGGGCGGCCAAGATCGTCGCCGACCACCGGGCGCACGGCGGCGCGGAAGATTTCGAAGCGCGGTGCCTGCCGGGCGGCCCGCCTCGCGCGGCTCCGTATCACACATCGCTATTTTCCACGCCGAAGCTGGTGTTGATGCTGTTTGAAGGCAACACTCACATGTATCGCCAGTTCTTCGTGGATGGCAGCGATCACCCCAAGGATCTGAAGCCCACATTCTACGGAGACTCGCGCGCGCATTGGGACGGCGACACTCTGGTGGTGGACACGGTCGGCTTCTTTGAGAAATCCTGGTACGATTTCGCCGGCACTCCCCACACCCCGCAGATGCACCTGACGGAAACGTTCCATCGCACCGACTTCGGCGATATGGAGATGAAAGTTACGATTGACGATCCAGGGGCTCTTACCAAGCCCTGGGTGATCAATCGAACCACCACGCTCGAGGCCGACTTCGAGATGACCGAGTACGTGTGCAATGAAAACAATCAGGATCCCGGGCATCTGGACAATATCTTGGGTGCCGACGGCAAACCGACGAACAAGCTTAAGGCAGTGCCGCCTGTTCAAGCCAAGAAGGCTCCGGCTCCTCCCGCGGGACCGACTCCGCGCGTCGACGGCAAAGTGGATTTATCCGGAGTTTGGGTCCCCACCAGCACGAACCTGCCCAGCGATCCCTCCTATCAGCCGACGTTCAAGAAGATCTACGACCAGCGCAGGTCGGACAAAGGCGCCGACGATCCCGAACGCGTTTGTCTGCCCAACGGCGCGGTGCGCGTCAACCCGCTGCCGTACAAAATCGTGCAGAGCCCCAAGATGGTCGTGCTGCTGTGGGAAGGAAACACCCACAGCTATCGGCGATTCTTCCTGGACGGCCGCAAGCCTAACCTGGATGTCGAGCCGGAGAGTTGGACCGGGTTGTCCAACGGCAGATGGGACGGCGACACGTTGGTGGTCGACACAGTCGGTTTCAACGACAAGAGCTGGCTAGACTCGACAGGCAAGCCGCATAGCGAAGAGATGAAGCTGACCGAGCGCTACCGACGACCCGACCTGGGCCATCTGAACGTCGACTTGACCATTAACGATCCGAAGGCGCTCACCAAGCCGTACTCGTTCACGCGGACGTTCACGCTCGCGCCGAATTGGGAGCTGCAAGAGTACGTCTGCCAGGCGATCCTGGACGGCGTCGAGTAGGGAACTAAAGGCAGCGTTCCACTCCCTAGGTCGTGGCTCGGGAGTCACCTTTGCGCGAAAGGTGGCCATGAAACCGTTTGCTCACGATCCTTTGCTAGATCTCGATTGGCATCACCGTGATGGCGACGATGCTGACGCGCGTCCGCGTTCTGGCGCAGAATCGCATGAACTACTCGATTCGCCTCCTGTCGTAAGTCGAGCCTAAGACCCAGAAATCGTCGTCGTGGAAATGGAGCGCATCGATATAGCCCTCCAGAAACAGGATCTTTAAAGCGTGTGCGGTGGGGCTAGATGCTGCGCCGATCCTAATCCAAAACCGACCGTTAAGCAAACCTTGAGTGGATTCGCCGGGAGCGTATTGGGCGGAGGCGCACAGAGCCACCCCGAAAAGGACTGCCAGTCTGGCAAAGTGTCTCATGTCTTCCTCCTGGGAGAAGCGTAGCGTCTTGATTCTGGATCCGTCAAGGGCCATTCGTACCGAGTGCTAGGTGGTCCGTTGTTTCAACTCCACGCGGCCCGTCTAGCTCGGTATGATACCAACGAACTGCCTCGGCGTGGTCCTGCGTGACTGCGCCGCTGTCGTAACAGGTCACCGAGGTCAAACTGAGCTTTCGCGTCGCCTTGGTCGGCTAGTCTTCGCGCCTTTTGCAAGGGCGTTTCCGGGGCTTTACTTTGCTGCTGCCCATAGCCAAAGGACAGCCACCCGAGCTCGTGAGTTCGATCATCCGGCCTGGCCCACTTCGATCGTCTAATTTGGCCCCCCCGGTGATTAATATTTTGCCTCGACCGGTTCTTCAAGTCCAGCGGAGCGGTTGACAGAGTTGTTTCGTCGGTCTGAAAATAGAGGCCGGCCAGTGAAGCGGAGGCAGGCTCTGCTGGAGAGCAACCCGCCGAGGAATAGCTGGCTGCAAACTCATCGAGACGATGGGACCGGGGGCAGAGCCGGAGCGGCTCGCCCTCGGGATTAGCGCAATAAATCGGATCGATAGATTTGCTCATGCCTCAAAAACTCAAACTGGCTCGGCTTTCCACCAGGCTTCGGGGCGACAGCCTGCCTCGGCTTCAAAGTTTTTTCTTCCTCCTTTCCATCGTCCGGCGGAAACGGAACGATTCGGTTCCCGTTTCGACGATGTGCGCCCGGTCCGTCACCCGATCCAACAACGCTTTGCACAGTCGCGGATTGGGAAACACCGTCGTCCATTCCGAGAAAGGCAGATTGGTGGTCACGATCAGCGCCGCTCTCTCGGCCCGCTCCGAGATCACCTGGAACAGGAACTCCGCGCCGATGTCGGCCAGCGGCACGTAGCCGACTTCATCGAGTGCGATCAACTCGTACTTCTGCCACCGCGCCATCAAGCGCCGCACTTGGTTATTCTGTTTGGCTTCCACCAGTTCGTTGACCAGCGCAGCCGCGGTGATGAATCGCACGCGTCGCTTCTGGTGGCACGCGGCGAGGCAAAGTCCGGTGGCCAGATGACTCTTGCCAGTTCCGCATTCGCCGATCAGCACGACTGGTTCGCTGCGCTCGATATAGCCACCTTCTGCCAGTTCGCGAATCTTCGCTGCCGGAATCTGCGGCGCCTGTGCGAAATCGAACTCCTCCAGCGTCTTGATACGGGGCAATTGGGCGTCGCGGATGCGATTGGCGATGGCATGCCGGTCCCGTTCTTCACACTCCAGCGCCAGCAACGCTTCCAGATACCGGATGTGGGAATGGTTTTCTTTCACTGCCTGCTCGGCTAAAGACAGGAAGTTGGACGCGATGGCCGGTGTTCGCACCGCTTTGCAATACTGCCGCACGCTGGCATGTTCGAGTGATTCGCTCTGGGTCTTCATTGGATCACTCCCTTACCCGGCAGCGGAGCGGCCAGCAGCAAATCGTACTCGTCCATCACGGGTTGCGGACGCTCGAACTGCGCCAGTTCCTCGGATAATGCGATCTGGTACCGTCGGCGCTGGTCGGCATCCGGCATCCGCAGGATATGCATGACGGCAGCAGCGTCGGTGACGCCCAGCCGCAGCGCTTCTTGCGCCGCCGCAATCAACCGGTCCCATCCGTCCGTGAGGCCGGCGCGCACCAGCGAGATCATCTCTCTGGTCCCGACAGCCCGGCCATGGCGTTGTTCGAGTTTCTTCCAGATCTGGTCCAGACACTCCGGCCACCGTCCGGCTTGCCGCCATTGCTCCAGCGGCGTCGATCCCGGCATCGCGCCTGGCTTCTTCTCCAGCACATCGAGATAGTGTTCCAGGTCGAGAATCTGGTGACCACGGCCGTAGCAGCGCGGATGCCGCGCGACGCAGTTGCCGTCGTGCTCGATCTCGATGCGCGATGGCCAGACGCGGGCCGCCACCCGCAGACCGGGCCAGAGCGGCGTCGAATACCAGTTGGTCTTCACCTTGACGCGACCCTTGCTATCCACCACCAAAGGGAACAGGATCTCGTCGATCGGGAACTTCTCCACAGCCAGCGGAAGCAAACGCGGTCGCTCCATCTGATGGGCTTCGGCCACGGTTATGTTCCTTCCGCTGATCGTCCGGTTGCGGCTCACGATGCAGGCGGCCCATAGCTGTTCGTTCAGCGCGGTCAGGTCGTTGGCCTCGGGCACCGGCACCAGCCAGTTCCGCCGGTAACGGCCCACCTCATTTTCCACCCCGCCTTTTTCGTTGCCGCTGGCCGGGTTACAGTATTCACTGGTGAATCCCCAATGCGAGCGGAATGCGATAACCCGGCTGGTCTCCTCGCGCCGGTATCCGCGCAGGATTTTCTTCACCGCAATGGTGAGGTTGTCATAACGCAGGGTGCGGAAGACACCCTCAAAGTAAGCAAAGTTCGTGAGCCTCCAGAAATGCCTGCTGCGTCGCGTTGGTGTAAGCCCGGTGGAACGCGTCTCCCGACGCCATGCTCCGCATCGCGAAAAACTGCAACACGCAGCGCTCGCCGCCCAGTTTGGCGGTCGCTTCGAACCAGTCCACTTGGGCCTCCTGGCCCCACTGGTAGCTCTGCGGCACGAACACTTCCCGGCCAGCCAGACCCAGTTCCCGCTTGCGCTGCGCCACGTATCGCCGCACCGTGGGCTCCCCGATAGAAAACTCCGCATGCTCTTCCCGCAGCCGACTCCAGATCCGGTGCGCCGTGTGCCGTTGTTTGCGCGGCGCTTGCCGGTCGGCCTCCAGCATCTGCTCGATATATGGCTTGACTGGTCCCAGCCGGGGCTGTTCCCGGCTGGTCTTTTTCCGCTCGGGCGGTAGCGCGCTCGCAATCGCCTGACGCACCATCCGCCGGTGAATCCCATGCTTCCGGGCCAAGCTCTTGATCGTCTCCCCGGCCGCGTACCCCCGCCGGATCTCTTCGAATAGTTCCACTTTGCCTCTCCTGTCCATTCCGGAATCGTTTCATCCCGGAGCTGCCAGGGGGGCCAAATCAGACGATCAAAGTGGGCCAATTTAGGGGATTTATATACATAAGTCCCTTTTCCGCTTGCTTTCCGTGCGGGACTCAAGTACAATGGATTCATGAGCAAGTCCACCATCAGCACCTTCAAGCTGTTTGAACTCTTCCCGAACGAAGAAACGGCGAGGGAATACCTG
>DATNJC010000072.1:0-4309 GCA_035604115.1 Bryobacteraceae bacterium
CTTTTCGGCGCTGACTTGCGTGCCGATCTTTCGTGTCGCGCGCCGCATGTTCTCGGAGAAAGTTGCCGTCGGATCGGCCTGGGCCTGGGCCTTGTTGCCCAACGTCATGTTCTGGTGCACGCGCTCGGTATGGGAAACGAGCCTGTCGGCGCTTCTGTTCGCCACGCTGATCTGGCTGGCTCTCACACTGGAAGAACGCGACGGCCAGCGGCCCTGGTTCGAGTTCGGATTGCTGTGGGGTGTTGCTGCGGTGAACAGCCCGTCGCTGCTGTCATTTCTGCCGGCCGCCGGACTGTGGGCCTGGTATCGCCGCGCCAAGAGCGGCAAGCGCTCTCTGGCCGGGGTCGCTCTGGCTTCCGTTGTTTTCTTCGCCTGCATCACGCCGTGGCTGGTGCGCGATTACCGGACTTTCGGCAAGTTCATTTTCATCCGCGACAACTTCGGCGCCGAACTTCGCCTGGGCAACGGCCCGGGCGCCGACGGCACGCTGATGCTTTATCTCGATCCTCCGCACGATCTCTACGCCATGCGCCAGTTTGAGGCGATGGGTGAGCTGCCCTACATCGCGATGCGAAAACAACAAGCGGTGGAATACATCCGGGCGGACTATGCCCGCTTTGCCGCGTTGTGCGTCAAACGATTCCTTTGCTTCTGGGCTTCGCCGCCCAAGCCCACGCAGCCGGCATGGCTCGAGCCGGTGAAGGCTGCTCTGTTCCTGGCCTGGTCGGTTCTGCTGTTCTGGGGGTTGGGACGCGCGCTGCGGCAGCGCAAGCCGGGAGCCTGGCTGCTGTTCTGGCTGATCGTGCTCTATCCGGCGATGTACTACGTGGTGTATGCCATTCCGCGCTACCGCCATCCCATCGAGCCGGAAATGGCGATTATGGCCGTTTTTCTGCTGACCGAGGCTGGAACGGCAAACCGCCGCGGCGCCGCGAAGGCGGGGCGGTGATGCGCGGCGCTATTGCCTCTCATCGAGGTCAATTTTCTGCACGTGAATCAGGTTGGCTTTGCCGTCCAGAGTTCCGGTGATGATGACCTTCTGGCCCTCGAAACCGTGGACGAGATCGGGACGATCGAGCCGGTAGACGTCCTTGCCGTCCTTGCCCGAAGCCAGAACCAGAAAACCGCCCATGTGCTCGACGCAGTACACGGTGCAGGTGTTCGCTGTGCCGCCCATGGACTTCGACTTCAGCATCTCCTGATGAGAGCGGGTGAGCGAGTGAACGTTTAGCGCGCACTGGCTGTCGGAAACCTCGCCGTGAAAGACGCGCGCACTCTGTCCTAGAGCTGGACTCGCCGCCAGCAGGATCGCGAGTGCGTACCAGATGATTGCTCGATTCATAACCACCTCCAGTTCCAGGCTGTTAAGGCAACACCGTGAATTTCATGTGCATGCCTTCATGGTCCTCGCTGCATATAACGGTGCAAACCACTTCATATTCCCCCGCTTCGAGCGGAGCCGTCAGGTGCAGTTCCTGCACGCCGGGTCTGAACAGAAAATCCCAGCCCCCCACTTTGGTTCGTTCTTTAGCGCGCAACAGAGTGAAGCCGTGAATCGAACCATCGCGGTTCCACGATTTGCCTTTGCGCGCAGTGACCCGCAGAAGAATGGCTTCGCCCGCCTTGACCGTGATCTCCGGGACGCGCTGGCCCGCGATTTTGTAACGGCTGTCGCTGTCGGCGGTGAGTTCGATGACCCGTTCTCGTGCGTTGGCCCGGGGCAGAAACGCCAGCAACGCGACGGCAGCTCCCAATATCACCATAAAACGAGTGTTGCCTGGGTTCGTCTTCGTCATAGGTTTTCGTTCCCGTTATCTCCGTGGCTACTGGGCTCACCAATGGTCATTGGGTCATGTAGAAGAGGATCAACCGCATGTCCGCGTCGGTTATGGTGGCCCGCACGCGCATGTGGCGAAGAACGGTTGCCATCATGCGAGGCGGGAATTTTTGCGGCGCGGCGTGGCAGCGGCCACAGTTGGCGTGAAAGCGTTGCTCGCCTTGCAGCCGCATGCTGTCGGCGTCGGCGTTTTGCACGATGGGGCTGACGGTCGCCTCCTTCGAAGATTCCTTGCCGGATGGCTTCCCGGCAAAGGCAGGAGATGCGAGCGCACATAGCAGCGCGATGCACACCAGCACTATGCGATTGGCTCTCATTGCGGTCCTACTTTTCCCAGAGGAAGCAGGAATCGATAGGCGAGTCCTACGCTCCACACGTTGACGTTCCCGGCAGAACTGAATTGGCGACCGCCGCTGGCTGTGGCTTTCAGCCCATCATGCAGGAAATAGTTGATGCCGAACTCACCTTCGCGAGTGTTCCAGGTGGGCAAATTCCATTGCGAAGGCGCATACCAGTTTCCCGGACCGGTGAAAAACTGCTGCCCGCGGCCCACCAGCTCGGTGCGGCGCATCGCCTTCTGCCAGAAGTGCAACAGACTGAGCCGGTAGACGCCTTCCGTCCAATAACCGCTGCCGTAGTAAGACCGCGCGAACTCAGAACGCAGAGTCAGGGGAAGCTTCGTAGGCTGCCATTCTGCGTGGAAGCCGAACAGGTTCTTGCGCGGATCCTGGAGTGTCCTTTGGAACGACCCGCCAACCTCAAGTCGTGGACCGGGAAGGAAAAACCCCATGCGTCCGCCCACGTGACGTTCGGACTCGACCCCGTTCGCACCGATGCTGGCGGCCGAGACGTACACGGCATAGTTCATATTGGCGGTGGAGTTTACCGGGAACCCGCCGCGCAGCATCGCTCCATCGCTGGAGGCTGTGCCGACGCCAAGAATCAAGGGATCAAACTGCAGGGCGCGAATCCAGATGGGATACAGACGTTCGTTGTAAATCCCAAACGGCGTGAGAAACCGGCCCGCGGTCACCGTGACGTAGGAATTGGCGATGTAGTCCACCTGCGCGTAGTCGAGATGCTTGTTGACCGGTCCCTGATACGGTCCCCCGCCCGAAGGACGCTGAAACTGACCCTCAAACGCGCCGCGCGACTCCACGAGCCAGTGATCGCCCAGCGGAACGAGCAAAACCGGATTGACCTGCGTGTCGATTTCGTTCTGGCCGCCCGTGACGAAACTGAAAGTGCCCGCCGTCCCGCTGAGAATGGGGACCGGCTTTTCCGAACCATCCGATTGGGCGGACGCGGCGGACGCGAACAGGAGCAAAAAGAGGAGGAGCGAAGTTGAAAAGGAAAGTCTTGTTCCGAGGAATGCAGGCGTTTCCCGCCGCCGGACGACTCCACTTCGACACAGATACTGCAACATGGAACCCCACTACGCCCCAGATGCATTGTCTTTGAGTCACAAATGCAGGGGAACATCACCGAGGTAACTTTCGTATCTGCTGGAGAGGGAAACAAAACATTTGTGCGGAGAACATCCCTCGCTCCGGCGAGGTCGTGCTTCTCACCAATCCCGAGCACCCGCGTCTAACGGGTTGAAACGGAGGATCTCATGCAGCATCATCGCCCATCCGCCACCTGGATCGGAGCCCTACTGGGAACCGTTTGCGCGCTCTTCGTTTTCGCCCTGGGAGCGCACGCCTCTGACCATCACGGGGCATTCACCGAGGAATTCCATCAGACCTATTCCCTCACGTCCGACGGCCGGGTTGAACTCAACAACATCAACGGCGCAGTGCACATCTCGAGTTGGGATCGAAATGAAGTGAAAGTGGAGGCGGTTAAATCCGCCGACGAGAAAGAGAAACTCGACGAAGCCAAGATCGAGATCGACTCCGGCAAGGACTACATTTCCATCCGCACCAAATACCGCGACCACGATCTGACTTTCAACTGGGGCTCGCGCCATAACCCCGCAAATGTCGAGTACACGCTGACCGTTCCGCGCGGCGCCCGGCTCGATAAGATTGACCTGATTAACGGAGCGCTTGACGTAGCCGGCGTGAGCGGCGAAGTTCACGCCTCTTGCATTAACGGACGGCTCGAGGCTCACGACCTCGCCGGGCGCGCCGAGCTTTCCACCATCAATGGACACCTGGAGGCCCGCTTCGACCGGCTTGCCGGTTCCCGCGTCGAGCTCAGTTCTGTGAACGGGTCGGTCGCGCTGACGATCCCCTCGGATTCCAAGGCCGAGATCGAAGCCAGCACCGTTTCCGGCGGGATCAGCAATGATTTCGGCTTGCACGTCATCCATCACCAGTTTGTCGGCCACGACCTGCGCGGCGAACTCGGCAACGGCGGCACGCACATCCATCTGTCGGACGTGAATGGCCGGATCGAAATTCGCCACGCCGACGACGGCCGCACCATGAGTCCGGTGAAGGATTTGAGCCAGGAAGACCGGGACGA
>DATNJC010000073.1:0-13700 GCA_035604115.1 Bryobacteraceae bacterium
GAACTGGAGCAGGCCATCCGCACGTATCTGAACCTGCATAACGCCCAACCCAAGCCCTTCGTCTGGACCAAGAGCGCCGACGACATCCTCAACTCTATCGCCAGATTATGTAGACGAACTAATGACTCAGGACACTAGCGCGTGGATGTGGACGCGGCGAGCCTTGACCCACCGCTCTCGCCGCTGAGCGATTGGAGGAACTCCGTCAGGTTCGCCTTGGCTCGCGCACGCAGAAAGAAAGGCGCGACGCGGGAATCGAGGCGCGGACCCGGTTTGCCGCCCGTCCTGTAGAACTCGAGCACCTGATCCAGTGTCTGAAAGCGGCCATCATGCATGCTGAGTCCGGTGCGGACCACCTCCCGGAGCGTGGGCGGGCGGTTGACCTTCACACCACGGTTCCCCGATGTATTCCGTCTGATCGATGCTGCGTCGAACGTGCGCCGCGACTGGGCGAGAATCCGGGGCATGCACAGCAGCGCGAGGGCGGTCGATCCAGAAAATAGTAGCGTTGCGACGACGACAAGCAGCACGCTCCTGTTGGCTTTAGCCTACATGCAATGGGATGGATTGGGATGGATCATGACCGTTCCAGGGTGGATTCATCATTAGTCGAATCTGGCCAGCCAGGCGTTGTTCCATAAGGCCTTTCGAAACAAACGCACGCACTGAAACGTGGGAATGCGAACGCGCGTCTCTCTCAAAGAGAGGCGAACCGATCTTGAATGCAGAAAAGCAGACGATTCGAGCCTGGCTTGCGGAAGCGATTGTTCTCGCCAAGAAGGCTCTGAAGGCGCAAAGGCAACGGAAAAGAGGAGAACGCCGAGTGCCGAGTGTGGCGAAGATCCCTAAGGGACAGCGAAACCCGACGGTTTGACGCCGCTTCTGGTCGCCGCCTAAAGAAGGTGCATGGCTCACCGGATCGCAAGCCGTAACTGCGATCTGAGCCTTCGGTTTATACTGAGGGATCGGCAGCCCACGCTCGGCGAGCCAACCCGCACCAAGTGTGCGACTGATCGGCAGGCTTCGGCGGGTGAAGTCCGTACAGGGCCGTTGTGCTAAAACCGGGCGCCGTCGAGCGCCGGAGACTACAAGCAGCGTTTGCCGAAGTCAAGGAGCGCGGCTCAGCGGCGCCGGATTATAGTGGACTTGAGAGATCCGTCTTTCAGAAGCAATTCGAGCACACCGATCACCGACAGGACAGGGGGGAGTTAGTGGCAACTAGGGAGGACCGCGAGCTTCTTCTCACTAGTGGCCTGTTTGACGCCGCATTTTATCTCGAGCGATATCCCGACGTTGCCGCCGCGGGCGTGGACCCCGCCACGCACTATCTGAAATGGGGAGCCGGCGAAGGCCGCCGGCCTCACCCGTGGGTTGACGGCGTCTGGTACCTGCGGCACAACCCGGATGTGGTCAAGGCCGATCTGAATCCGCTGGTCCATTTTGTAAAGCACGGGAGGGCCGAAGGCCGGAGCATCCACAAACGCGCTGTGGTCTATTCCGCAATTACCGGCTTGTATGATGACTTGCGCCCCCCCGCGGTCATCGATCCGGATCTTGAGTATGTGGTGTTCACCGATGAC
Source organism: Bryobacteraceae bacterium (assembly GCA_035604115.1). Lineage (GTDB taxonomy): Bacteria > Acidobacteriota > Terriglobia > Bryobacterales > Bryobacteraceae > Palsa-187. Next base: position 1,581 of record DATNJC010000073.1, read on the forward strand.
CAACAGTTGCTGGTTCCGGACCCGTGGATTGCTTGTAAGCTTTCGGAGCGGCATGGAGATAATCACTATACCTCCCGGTTTTTTAAGATTCATCCGCATATATGCCTTGCGGCATATGAGATATCCGCTTGGGTGGATGCTGCTTTTCAGTTGCGAAATTTGACGGCGACTTCGCTCGACGCGGCGCTCAACTCCGCTTCCATCGCCTTCTTCCCGCATCCCGAGCGGGATTGCGCCTACGATGAGGCGGACGCGGTTACTGCGGCCAAGCTCGATTCTCCGGAAAGCGTGCGCCGGGTTGTTCAGCGCTTCCGACGGCATAATTTTCCCCGGCATGCGGGTTTGGTGGAGTCGGGAATCATCCTCCGCCGGCACAGGGACGATAGTGTGATCCACGCCATGGAGGAATGGTGGGACATGCTCCGGAACGGCAGCCGGCGGGACCAGCTTTCCATAAACTTTATTCTTTGGAAGCAGGGGCTGCGCCACGTCATCCTGGACGGCGACTCGCGGCGCAACGAATGGGCCTACTGGATGGGACATCGCCCGCGCACGTTAGACGACGCCCGGCGTCTCCTGACCGAGCGGGAGCGGGAGGTGCTGAAACTACAAGCCTCCATTGAGCAAATGCGGGCCGCGGCCACCACCCCTGTTCTCTCCAACCTTCCTGCCCAAGAGCTTCCGAAGACCGCCATCCCGCTACCGCCCAAAACGTCCTCACCATCTCCGGGCGGTTTGCTGCGATGGCTTCCGAAAAGCGTTCGCTAGCTTTCACTGCGTCGCGCAAGTCCTGAACTTCTTTCCTTGGCGTGCAGCCTTCGTGTGTTCTCCGCGGGGGTAGCAACGGCGCTTTGTCGTACCAGGCGGAGGGCAGCATGGCCACGGTTCTAACAGAGCATCAGACCAACTGGATATGTACCGGCGGCGCCAGACATTTCGATTCTGGAATTTGCCTATGGCTGCCCTTCACGGCAGGCGGTGCGGTAAGATGTCACAAGTGAATGAGGCCACGCGGAATGCGTCCCGGGCGCATGATCTCGCTCGCGAAGAAGATCAATTCTTTCGCGAAAACCGCGAGTTGAAGGGCCGCATACGGCGTCTTCAGGGCGATTATGCGCAGCTTGAGCAAAGAATCCAACGAATAGAGTCCAGTATCGTTTTTAGATTCCTTCGCTGGCTCGGGAATCAGCTCATTCGCCTTCATCTGCCGCTTCCCGGCACAGCCGGTTTGCCGCGCAACGAGAATGCTGCGGCCGCCGCCGACGAAAGCTATCGACTTTGGGCTCAGGAAACAGCGCTTTCCCGGAGCTTCTCCGACGATTTCCGGCCCGGCTCTCCAGAGTTCGCAGCCATTGCAGGGCAACGCGTCACAATCCTGTTGGATGCAAGGCAACCCGATATTTCGCGAATGAAGCGAATGCTACAATCGCTCGTGCAACAGGAGCACACAAATTGGGAATTGTTCATTTGTACCAGTGATCCGCCTCCGCCGTCGATTGTCGAGTGCGTCCCGGTCTATGCACCCGGACGGAACGTCGAAATCATTCCAAGCGAGAATCCTCGTGAGGCGATAAAGACGGCCCTCGATCGGTGCCGGTCCGAATTCGCCGCTTGGCTGGATACCGACGCGATCCTGGGGCCAAATGCTCTGCACGATTGGCTCTGTGCAATGGAACCCGGAACGTCGGCGGTGTACAGCGATTGGGATCATATCGACTCGGCCAGCCAGGTGCACTCTCCGTGCTTCACGCCGGAGCTCTCACCGGCCCTGCTCCGCCGTAGAATGTATTGGGGACTCTGTTATCTGGTGCGAGCGCAAGTGCTCCGAGCCATGGATTGGCCCTCCGACACCTCGGGTCGGACTCTGGCGCACGACTTGGCCTTGCGGCTGGCAGACAGCTTCCCTGACATTCGGCGGGTGCCACGCGTGCTGTGGCACGTGCAGGATGGAGTCGCGGAGCCGGCTACAGACATCGGAGCTAGTCACATTCCCGAAGTGAGGAATGCCGCCCGTGTGTCGGTTATTGTCTGCTCCCGGAATCCGAGTCAACTGGCCAGGTTCTTTCAATCGCTGTCTCCCGCTGTTGATCCGCGGCATGAGTTTATTATCGTTGCCCACCAGCAATCGGGTCGCGGCTCAGACTTGGCAGAGATCGCAGCGAAAAATGGAGCGATCGCTGTGCCCTATGACGGGCCGTTTCATTTCGGTATTATGAACGAGCTCGGCGTGGCCTCGTCCACCGGTAGCGTTCTATGTCTGTTGAATGACGATGTCTATCCCACCATGAGCGGCTGGCTTGAGAGGATGGTTGCGCAAGCGGTTCACTGTGACGTGGGCGTTGTGGGAGCTCTGCTGCTCTACCCGAACGGCGTCATCCAGCATGCCGGCGTGGCCGTTGGCGGATGGCATCATCCAGCGCATATCGGCCGAGGCCGGGTGGATTCGCCGTATTGGCCCTGGCTCCGAACGACGCGGGAGGTGACGGCCGTGACTGGGGCATGCATGGTGCTGCGCCGTTCCGTTTGGGATGAACTGGGCGGATTCGACGTGCGATTTCCTGTGAACTATAACGACGTCGATCTGTGCCTGCGCGCCGGCGAGCGCGGCTATCGGGTCTTGCTCGAAGCCGAGGCTATTTTGATTCACGATGAATCCCGAACGCGAATTCCGACGGTTCGGTTTGAAGAGGCCGACCTGTTGCACGCGCGCTGGAGCCACGTGATCGGCGCTCCCGACAAGTTCTTCAATCCGCAGTTTGGAACCGAGGACGACTCGATTCAGCTGCCGCCTCCATGGACGCTCGTCCGCTGAGCGCGCGATCCGCCCTTCCGATACCCCGGCGTTACGTGAACGCGCCAGCGCTTGCCGCTAGCCCGGTGGCGCTTACTCGATGATGGCCTGCATCACCGCGTTCTCAAAATCGCGCATCAGCTCCTGGCTGGAGGTCTGGACCATGACGATGCCGACGATCTTCTCCTTCGGGTCCACCCAGAAGTGCGTGCCAAACGCTCCGTCCCAACCGTAGCTGCCGTCGGAGACGCGGAAGTTCGCGGCCACGGCGTTGTTGACTACCTGGACGCTCAACCCGAAGCTGCGCCCCGGAGGCCGCCCCTGCAGAGTATCGGGGGCGTGGACCGAGCTCATCAGCTCCACGGTCTTGGGACTCAGCAGCCGCTTGCCGTTGAGGACGCCGCCGTTCGAGAGCATCTGGCCGAACTGGGCGTAGTCCTCAGTGGGAGCGGACAAGCCGCCCGCGCCCGAGAAGTACACGTTACTGGGCTCGTTAGGCTGCTTTTCGAGACTTTGGCCGTTCTTACGATACATGGAGGCCACGCGCGCCGCCCGGTCCGGGCCGGGATAGAAGCTGGTGTTGCTCATCTCCAGCGGACCGAATATGCGCTGGCGCAGGAATTGATCGAAGGTCTGACCGGAAATAATCTCCACGATTCGTCCCAGCGTATCGAACCCCGCTCCGGGGCTGTAGCTCCAGCGCGAGCCCGGTTGGAATTCGAGCGGCACCGCGCCCAGACGGGGAATGTAATCGGCCAGCACGTCGGTCGGTTTCCGGCCCAGCTTGGCCGCCTCGGCCGTGCTGACGGGGCCGCTGACCAGACCGGAGACGTGCGACAGCAGATCGCGAATGGTGATTTCGCGGTTCGCGGGGATGGTGTAGAACTGGGGTTCGGCCCCGGCAGCGCCGCCTCTCCCGCCCCCCGCGCCTTCCCGGACCACCGCGACCTTCATATTCTTGAACTCGGGAATGAATTTCGAAACCGGATCGGTCAGCCGGATCTTGCCCTCTTCCATCAGCATCAGGATGGCGACGCCGGTAACGGGTTTGGACATGGATGCGAGGCGGAAAATCGCATCCTTCTGCATGGGCTTTTTGGAATCGATGTCCATGAGGCCGTGCGCTTCGAAATGTGCGATGCGGCCCTTGCGCGCGACCAGCGTCACCGCGCCGGAGATGTCGTGCGCGTCGATGTGCCGCATCATGGTTTCGTGGATGCGTTGCAGGCGGTCCAAGGAAAGACCGACGTCTTCGGGTTTCGAAGTTTGAATCGACGCGGCCGCTAACGGGAGCGCCAGCACGGGCAGCATCGCCAGCTGGATCGGAATGGTCAGACGCATGGAGTCCTCCTGGAGACTGAGAGGATTCTATCTCACCTGAGGCAGGATTGCGAGCAGGGCAGCGATCCGCAGGGCAGCGATCAGGCAGCCCGGCCGCTCTATTTGAGATTCATGGCGCGCTGGGGATCGATCACCACCCGCAGCATGTCTACCGTCTCGAGGACCTCGTACGTGGGCAGATGGGGGACGTTCGCGGGCACGATGATGACGTCGCCGGCCGAGTACTTCTGCTTGGCGTAGCCTTGGATCTCGCCGGTCATGCTGGGTCCCCGCACGGTCTTGACAGATTCCGAGTTGGGGTCGTCCTTCTTGGCATTCGCGAGTTGCCCGCCGATCAGGAATGTCCCCGAACCGCGAATCACGTAGTAGAGTTCGGAGATGTCCTGGTGAGCCCAACCGTTGAGAGCGGCTGCCCCGGGTTTCCGCGGCGATAGATGCAGCAGATAAGCTCCCAGGTTGTACTGGGCGGCAATGTCCACCATGCGGGCCGGATGATCGCCGTCGGTCTTGGCCAGCGCCTCGAATACAGCGCGCGGAATGAACGTGTAAGGAGACGAGCTCGGGTTCTGGGCCAGCAGTGCGGGCACGAGCCCTAGCATGGGCAACAGCATCTTAATCTTGTGCATGGTCTTTGTCCTTCCTGGTGGTATTCAGGTTAGCCGTTTGTCCGGACAAGTCAAGAGTGCTAAGGCTAGCCGCGTCACGATCCAAAAACACAGTCGCGTTGGCGTGCAGCCGCAAAGCTGAAGCCGGGGCGGACGGGCCAATCTCGTTTTCAAAACACAGCGTGACGGCCTCCGCCTTGCGCCGGCCCGTCGCGATACAGACGATGCTCCGTGCCTTGAGGATCTGGCGGATGGACATCGTGATGGCGCGTTGCGGAACGTCGTCGATCGCCGCGAACCATCCTTCGCCCACCTGCTGGCGGCGCGCGCGGTCGTCCAGATTCACGATGAGGAACGGCTGTTCGGTTTCGAAGTCCGCGGGAGGATCGTTGAAGGCCAGGTGGCCGTTTTCCCCGATACCCACGAACGCAACGTCCACGGGTCCGGCGGATATAGCTTGGCTCGCGATCGCGCACATCTGGGCCGGGTCGGCCATGCCGTCGAGATAGTGTACTTGAAGGATGCCGGTCGGCTCGACAATGCGCTCGCGGATGTAACGCTGAAAACTGGCGGGGTGCGTTGCGGCCAAGCCGATGTATTCGTCGAGGTGGAACAGTTCCACGCGCTTCCAGTCGATGCGCGGCGCGGCGATCAGGCGCTCCAGGAATTCGAGCTGGGAGGCGCCCGTCGCGGCGGCGATACGCGCCTTGCCCTGCGCTCGAAGGCTGGACCGGATGCCCTCGGCGGCTTCGCTCGCAGCGGCCTGCGCGGCTTCGACGGCGGTCTCAAAGATGCGCGTGATCAAACCGAAATGTTATGATCGCACGCGTGCGACTACTGGTAACAGTCCTGCTGCTGGCACAGGCCGTTTGGGGGCAGGGCGCGGGGAACATTCGCAGAGCCGTGGAGAAGGCGCTGCCCGTCTTGCAGCGCTCCGCCGCGTCGTTCGTGGCCCAGCGGGCGTGCGTGTCGTGCCATCACAATGTCCTGCCCATCCTGATGCTGCACATGGCGCAGGATCGCGGATGGCCGGTCGATGCGGCCGTGCTGCAGGCGGTCGAGGACAAGACGTTCCGATCCCTGCGCGGAGCGGCCGCGCTGGATGACGCCATACAGGCCGTCACACTCAACGACCCCACGCCCAATGACAGCTTTCTGTTGATGGCGGGTCACGCTGCCGGCCTTCCACAGGATTTAACCACGGAGGTGCTCGCGCGGCGTTTGGTGCGATGGCAGCGCGACGGGCATTGGATCACATCGGACTTTCGTCCTCCGCACTCGAGCAGCATCTTCACGGCTACGGCCACCGCGGTGCGCGCGATTCAGTTGTATATGCCCGAGGAATTGCGGGCCGAGCAGGAAGCTTCGCTCCGCGAGGCGCGGGCGTGGCTGGCGGCGACGCGTCCTCTGTCGACCGAAGACGCGGCCTTCCGACTGCTGGGGTTGCGTTGGGCTGGCGCGGACGAGGCGGAGGTCGCCGCCGCCCGGCGCGATTTGCTGGCGATGCAAGCGGGGGGCGGCGGCTGGCCGCAGACCTCGAATTACTCTGCCGATGCCTACTCGACCGGTGAGGCGCTGTACGCTTTGCACGAAACCGGAACCGCCGCCGGCGGTCGTGCGTGGCTTCGGGGTGTGAGGTTCCTGATTTCGACCCAGGCTGCCGATGGAACCTGGCGCGTGCGCACGCGGATGCTTTCACCGGCCGAGGTGAGCCCCAAATATTTCACCACCGGATTTCCCTATCAGAAGGACGAGTATCTGTCGTATGCGGGGAGTTGCTGGGCCGTGATGGCGCTGCTGGCGGCCATCCCGGAAGCCGAACACGCTCCGGCTGCGACCGTCGCGCAGGAGCCGCGCGCCCCTGCCTGGGTTCGCACGGCACTCTTCGGCACGCCCGAGCAGCTTCTCGCCCTGCTGGACGGCGGCCTGGACGTCAATAGCAAGACGGCGCGAGGTACCAGCCTTCTCATGATGGCCGCGCCCAATGCCGGTAAAGTCCGTCTGTTGATCTCCCGTAGGGCGGACGTGAACGCCCGCAGCGACTCCGGCGCCGACGCGCTCACCATTGCTTGCGCGTATCGAGGCACGGCCGCTTCGGTCCAAGCGTTGCTGGATGCAGGCGCAGCAGCGAAGAGTCCCGACGGCAAGCGGGTTCGCAGCTCTCCGCTGGTGTTCGCCTCGATGACCGGCGACCTGGACAACGTCAAGCTGCTGTTGGCGCGTGGCGCCGACGCATCGGCTTCGGCCGGGAATAACACTCCCATCTCGGCTGCCGTGACGTTCGGGTACCCGGACGTGACACGGGCACTGATCGCGGCGGGCGCTTCCACCTCGATGCAGGAGAGTACTGGCATCAACCTGCTGCATTGGTCGGTCATCGCCGACCGGCCGGCCATGATTCCGGTGCTGGTCCAAGCGGGAGTGCCCATCAATGTCGTCGACGATTTCGGCTTTACCCCGCTGATGTACGCCGCCACCATCGATTTCGGCGACACGGAACTGGTCCAGGCTCTCTTGAAGAACGGAGCCAGTCGAATCATCCCCAACGGCGAGGGCCGGACTCCGCTGCAGCAAGCGCACCGCCTGCGGCTCGCCCATCTGGAAGCGGCGCTGCGTGAATAAGCAGATTCCTTGGGTTTTGTTAGGCGGGCTTACCGATCTCGCTGGCCTTGCGCTTCGCGAAGCCGTCGCAGCGCATTCTCGCAGGCGGTTACGAGCGATGGAAGGTCGGCTTGAACCACGTCCCACAGCCGGTTTTCCCGGATGGCGTCGTATTCATGACGCAGCCGGTTACCCAGCGAGCGTATCTTCTGCCAGGGCTGATCCGGCATCAACTCGGCGGCCTGGCCGCCCAGTTTGGTCGCCCCTTCGCTGATTCGCTCCAGGCACCGCTCGACAGCGTCATACGTTTTGCGGTCTTCTTCGAAGGCTTTCAGGTCCATTCCCGCTGTGTAGCGAGGATCGCTTGCGCGTTCTCGATGATGTCTTCCAAGCGGCGGGCGGGCTTTTCAGAAGGCAAGGGCGCGGTCCCTATCGATCTCCTGTTGGAAGCGCTCTTTGCGTACCGGCTCTTCGACAACGTCTACCGGGCAGCCAAGAATTGCGGCAAGGCGTTCTTCCAGCTGATCCATTCGACTGAAGTAGTCGAGGCCGGGTTCTGAAAAATTCCGCCCCAGGCGCACCACGACATCCACATCCCGCGCCGGACTCTCTCCCCGGGCGACCGAGCCAAACACAGAAACGCTGTCTACGCCAGCGGCGCGGAGCTCCTGTTCATGCGCCTTCAAAGCGCCTATGACGTGGTCCCGCTGCATGGCTCTATTTTGTCTATAGCCGTTGGCCCAGTCAAGGTCGCTGCGAACTGTTACTAGAGCCCGTGCAGCTTGTCGTACCAGGACTGGAAGAATGCGATCTGCGCGGCGTTGGGCTCCGGGCCAACCTCGGCTTTGTCGCCGAGCACCATGGGGCGATTACTCTTCTTGGCGTCGTAGGCGGGCCACTTGGGCAAGCCCTTTCCATTGGGATCGCCAGTGAGAGCGAAGTTTACCCAATAGGACGACATGGTGAGCGAGACGTCGCGGTCTGTGACCGTCCACTGACGACTGCCAAGGAGGTTTTGGAATACGTATTGCGCCTCGGAACCGTGCGTGGCTCCGGAACCGCGCGAATTTTGACCGGAAGCGGGGCCCGCGCTGGGCGGCTCATGCGTGAAGTAGTACAAATACACTTTCGACTTGCCGGTTTTGGTCTGGGCATTGGCCCAATTGCGCATCACCCAAGCCAGTTCGTCGCGAAAGGCCGCAAACTGGCTCGCGTCGGCCTCCTCGTCGGTACCCGCCGGATACACCTTAAGGAACGCGTTCGCGGCATCCCCGAAGCGCTTGCGCTCGCGCTCGGTGAACGCTTGCGCGGTGGTGGTTTGCAGGAAGAAGGTGCCCTCGTCCTTGTTCGATCCGAGCAGCATGGGCACGTCGTTCTGCTTCCCTTGGGCGAAGATGGCAGCCGGATCTTGCGGCAGGAACCAACCGTCGATCACCGGGCCTCCGCCGCGGCCGGCGCGGAGCACTTCATCGGCAGGCTTGGCCCGCAGCTCGGCGATGGAATGCGCGCCCCCTTTTCCAAGAATGGACTCGGCGGTCTTCACGCCGGTCTCTTCCGCCTGCGCCAGCGTGCGCATGGGGTTGACCGACAATCCCAGCCACGCGCCGCTCTGCGCCGCGGCGCGCTGGAACAGTCCCTTGGTCTGCGGCGACGCGACGAGGTTGGAAATGCTCGACGCTCCGGCCGAGTTGCCGAACACAGTCACGCGCTTGGGATCGCCACCGAACTGGGCGATGTTGCGCTGCACCCATTCGAGCGCCGCTTTCTGATCCATGAACGCGAAGTTGCCCGCGCCGCGGCGGTCGGATTCCTGCGTCAAGTCGGGGTGCGAAAAGAATCCGAAGATCCCCAGACGGTAATTGATGGTCACCAGCACCACGCCCTTTTTCGCCAGAGCCTCGCCGTCGTAGCCGGGCCCCGATCCGGAGCCGCTGGTGTAGCCGCCGGGGTGAATCCAGACCATGACGGGGCGGTGCTCGGAAGGAGATGCCGCCGCGGTCCAGACGTTCAGGTACAGACAATCCTCGCTGATACGAGGGCCGATGCGCGGGCCGGCGTTCTCGGCTTTGCCTTTGCCGTTGCCCCGGCCGCCTCCGGCGGCGGCTTGCATGCACATGTTCCCGAACTCGGTGGACGGACGAACGCTATCCCAATGCGCCACTGGCTGCGGAGGACTCCAGCGAAGGTTGCCCACCGGAGGCGCCGCGAAGGGGATGCCCTTGAACACGCTCACCGCTGGATCTTTGCCCGCGGCGCCGGAGACCGGCCCGCTATCCAGACGTACTGTGTCGTTGATCGCTCCCAGCAAGACCAGTGGAGCCAGCGCCAGCAGAGCCACCGGAGACGGCAATTTGCGCATGAATCTTCCTCCGGGAATCATGATAGCGGATCGCGCCTGCTAGAATGAAATTTCCACCTTGCAGATCCACCTCTGCCGATGAATTTGGGAAGCGAACTCATCACCGCGCGCGCGCCGGCTTTCACCGCGGGCGCCGCCTGTGCCGTGGCCCTCCTGCTGGCCGGGTGCAATCGCTCGGCTCCGGCGAACGTCGCGGCGACCGTGAATGGCCGTTCCATCACCTATGCGGAGTTGGACAAGCAGTACCTGTCGCAGTTTCCCCCGACCGGCGAAAGTTCCACCACCGACGACCAGGAGTCCATCCAACGGCTGGAAGTGCTGCGCACGCTGATCGACAACGAGATCATGCTGCAACGGGCCGAAAAGACGGGACTCATGGCCGCCGACTCGGAAGTCGAGGCCAAGTTCACGGAGTTAAAAGCGCCCTACACCCAGGAAGAATTTCAGAAGCAGCTGGGCGAGCGCAAGATGTCGGCCGAGGACCTGAAGGCGCAGTTGCGGCGGGATCTGAGCGTGCAGAAGTTGTTCAACAAGGAGATCACTTCTCAGATCACCATCAGCGACAAGGACATCACCGATTTTTACAACTCCAACAAGAGCAGTTTCAATCTGGCCGAGCCGCAGATCCATATGGCGCAGATCCTGGTGACGCCGCAACCCGATCCCAACGTGCGGAATCTCAAGAACGACAAAGCCCAGGACGACAAGCAGGCGCGCAAGAAGATCGAGAGCATGCTGCTGCGCATCAAGCAAGGCGAGGATTTCGCCATGCTGGCGCAGAATTATTCCGAGGACGCCAATTCCGCGCAAGCCGGCGGCGACCTGGGATTCATCGCCGAATCCGGCCTGGAGAAAGCCAATGCGGACATCCGCAAAGCCATCCTGTCGCTACGCCCCGGAGAGAACACGGGTGTGGTGCCGACCTCCGAGGGCTACCGCATCCTGAAGTTGATCACGCGCGAACCGGCGGGTCAACGCGATCTCGGCGACCCCAAGGTCCAGCAAACCATTCGCGAGACGCTGATCAACCGCAAGGATCAGTTACTGAAGGCCGCATATTACGAGGTCGCGCGCAATGAGGCCAAGGTCGCGAACTACTACGCCGACCGGGTGATCGGCAACAAGAAGTAGGCTCACGCAAACAACACTGCCTTGCTCGATCTTCGTTTCTAGTCGGAGACCACAAGCACCCGTTCTTTGTCCCGGTGGTACATCGGATTCTCGAGAAAGGCGTTCTTCGCTAGAATTGTAAGCGCGATGGCCTTTCGCGTGTTTCTGAGCTATAGCCTCGATTCTGCAGAGATGGCGTTGGCGTGGAGGTTGCAGACTCTCGCCGCGGCACATGGCATCGAGATGTACGTGCCCCAGCACGAAGCCGGCACGGCTGCTCCGGGAGCCGTGACCGTGCAACAAGCCATGGATCGCGCCGACTGTGTGCTTGCGATCATAACGACCGCTGCAAGCCAAATGGTCCTCAATGAGCTGGGCTACGCGCTCGACCGTCAGAAGCTCGTCATTCCTATTGTGCGCACCGATCTCGCCGGCCATCCACTTCTCGCCCGGTTTCCGCGGCTCTTTACGTTCTCTCCGTGGGACAATCCCGGCACAGTCGAAACCCAGATCGTGGAATTCCTCAAAGAGCAAAGGTTGACCAAGGACAAGCAGCAGACAATTGGCGCCTTGGCCGCACTTGGGCTGGGTCTCCTGGTCCTTTTCGCGCTGAACAAGGAATAGCTGCTTGCGAATTGCCGTGGTTGATGCATCTCCCCTCATCAACCTGACACACCTGGACCTCGCACGCGAGCTCGCCCTCTTCTTTGACAGAGTGTACGTACCGCGCGCCGTTCAGGAAGAGCTAAATAGAAAAGGGCGGTTTCGCTATCGCCTGAACAAGCTGTACCGCGCGGGATTCTTCACCAGATGCACTACCGCGGACACCTTCAACGTGCAGTTGCTCCAAGCCGAGTTACATAAAGGGGAGGCAGAGGCTCTAATCCAGGCGCAGGAAAAACAAGCGGTGTACTTCATTGGAGACGAAAGACGCGCTCGCACTATCGCGGCGCGGATGGGCAGGAAGGCGGTTGGAACGTTGCGGTTGCTGGCGCGCCTCAACTTAGAGGGGCGCGCACCGGAACTACGAAGTCTGGTACAGGTATTACGTCGTGACCTTAACTTTCGCGTCTCGGAAGAAATTGTGCAGCGGGCGATGGACCTCGCTACCGAGCCCATCGAAGGGCGTCCGAGAGAGACGGCGATTTTCACACGCGACGGGAACACACCGGCATTAGACCATTTTCTGAGATAATATAGACCAGCTCTGGCGATCCGGCTGCAAGCAAGAGATGGCGAAGGCCTATTCTGACGATCTACGACGGAAGTTGTTGGAGGCGCATCCGCAGGGGGAAGAGAGCCTGGAAGAGTTA
>DATNJC010000074.1:0-41180 GCA_035604115.1 Bryobacteraceae bacterium
CTGTCATGAGAGCCGCAGAAGAAGTTTTTCGCCAGGATCGGCTCACTCCCAGCCACAGTGACTCACTTTTCGACAATCACGTCGCTGATGCCTGATATTTTGGCTAGTCGCCAAACTGCCAGTTTAGACACGGGCTGCTAGACACCGACGTCCATCACCAGCGGCTCAGGGCTCGGGCGACAGGCCGGCCTCCGCGAGCGCCGCCAGGTAGTCCTCTCGGGTATTGAGGTTTCGCAGCGTGCGGAGCTGGGGATCGACTGAGGCCATCTCTTCCGGCCGCACGCGGCGGGTGCGTACTGTATCGAATAGAAATACCGGGCGCAACTTGTCTTGCGCCAGAAGTGATTCGACCTGCGGCAGCGTAGCGCGCCGGTAGACCGCCGAGAGAGGATGGGGAAAACCGTCGATCTCCATCACGGCGATATCGTGATCGCCCAGCAGCGCGACCATCCGTTCCACGAAACCGGGCACCAGTAACGGTACATCGCAACTGGTCACATAGGCGATATCGACGGAAGCCGGGAGCGCTGTGAGCCCGGCACGTAATCCCTCCAGTGGCCCTTTGGCCTCGCGTTCGTCGCGAGTGACCGCGACGTCCTCGTGCAGCTCCGGCAGCGGCTGATCGCGCGCCGCGACGACCACGATGGGGGAGACGACGCTGCCGAGCAACCGCACGACGCGCTGCAGCATGGTCTCGGGACCGAAGGGCAGAGTGGCTTTGGGAACACCCATTCTGGTCGATTTTCCGCCACACAAAACGATGCCGCCTGCGGTCATGGTTTCATGTTCATGGTTTCATTCCGAGGCGTGCAAGGGCCTCTCGTGCGGACCCTTGCTCCAGCAGCGCTTTGAACGCGACCACGCCCGGCCGATTCGCGCGCGACCGCGGAACGATGAAATCGAATTGCTCGGCCTGCACCGGCAGGAATCCCAGTCCGGCGCCGCGGGCGATGGTGTCGAGTGTCATTCCCCAGTCCGCGCGGCCCTGCACTACGGCGGCTGCCACGGCGTTGTGATTTCGCGGCTGCACGGCATAGCCGCGGGGCCTGACGCCACCGAGCAGGCGATCGATCAGCGCGCGCGTGCCGCTTCCCTGGTTGCGATTGACCATCATGCACGCGGGATCGGCGACGGCGCTCGCGATGGCATCCTGAGCTGTTCGGCCTTCGAACCGTGTGTCTCCAGGCCGGAAGGCCATGCCTTGCAAGCGGCCGTAACCGGGGACGAGCTCAAGCTCCGGAGTGAGGAAGGGCCGATTGTACTCGTTGGTCTTCGGATCCAGCAGGTGGACGCCCGCGGCATCGCATTCACCGCGCCGGGCGGCATCCAAACCCGCCGTGCTGCCCACTGCGAGAAACTTCGAACGCACGCCCTGCCGCTGCAGCTCTCCCAGCAGGTAATCGAGAGCGATGCAGTGGCTGCCGATCACGACCAAATCGGCCAATTGCAAGTCGCGGCCCAACAGCTGGACGCTGACGATTGTCCCGGCCTCCACGATCTCTTCGTGCCGGGCGATGGTGGTGAAACCGTCGGCGCGACTAAACGTGGTAACGCTTCCCGACCCTTGTCCCATCGGGTACGCCGCGAGGGACGTGCCCGTTCCTTCCTTCGCCGTCTCGACCAGCCCGACTAGCAGGTACTCCGTCCGGCCGATCTCGCTATTCACCTTGACCGCGAGCTTGGCAGGTACGGTCGTCCGTTCCTCCGAGCCGCGGCCCGCCAGCAATCGAATCACGGGCGCAACGAACTCGTGGAACGTGAAGATCGCCGAGGTGGGGAAGCCCGGGAGCACGACCACCGCGCGCCCACGCGTCGCCGCTAGGCAGATGGGCTTGCCCGGCTTGAGCGCGACGCCGTGCGCGACGATTCCAGGATCGCTCAACTCGGCGACAACGCGATAGGACACATCTCCGGCGCCCTTGCTGGTTCCACCGGACAGCAGCACGATGTCCGCGAACTCAAGCGCGTGACGCAGCCGCTCCCGCAAAGCGGCGACGTCGTCCTGGATGATACCCAGCCGCCTGGGCTCGCCGCCCAGTTCCCGCACGGCGTCGGCGAGAACCTGCGCGTTAGAATCGTAGACCTTGGCCGGTTGCATCGGCTCACCGGGTGCGATGATCTCGTCGCCGGTCGAAAGAATCGCGACGATCGGTTTTCGCCAGACGTTGACATTTGCGACACCGATGGCCGCGAGCACTCCCGTGTCGCGGCTGGTGAGCAGGCGGCCGCGGCGAAGCACCGTCTCGCCCGCTGTGATGTCCGTTCCGGCGAACGACACGCCGCTGCCTGCGGTTACCGCCCGGGCGATTCGCAACTCCCCGTGACGTGCCTCGGCGTACTCGACCATCACAACGGCATCGGCGCCGCGCGGAACCATACCGCCGGTGGCAATCAACACTGCCTTACCAGGCTCAAGCACCGTGGCCGGGACGATTCCGGTATGAATCTCTTCCTGCTCCAAGAGCACCACGCGCGGCACTTCCTCAGACGCGCCGAACGTGTCTTCCGCCACCACGGCGAAGCCATCGACATTCGAGCGATCGAACGACGGCACGTCCACGGGGGACACGACGTGGGCCGCCAGCACCCGGCCCAGTGCAGTGTCGAGAGGCACCTGTTCAATGTCGCGGGGCGTGAGGTCGATCGCAGCGCGGAAGCGCCGTTCCGCTTCATCGCGGTCGAGGACCTGGAGAAACTGCTCCTGCTCAGGCATACAGCCAAACCACTACTTCGGCGCCGGCAGGGAAGCCTTCGCTGTCGTCGTCAACGATCACGAAGCCGTCCGCGCGCGTCGTCGACGACAACAGGGACGCCCCGGCGATGGCGAGCGGCTCGACCAGATCGCCCTGGATCTTCACGCGGGCGTAGTCGAGGCGGCCAATCTGGGAGCTGATTTTGCGATTCAACCGGCCGCGCATCGCGCGATACGGCCACTCCTTGCTGCGTCCGCCGAGAGCGCGAATTGCGCGGCCCGCGAAGAAATCGTAGGCGCATAGGCTCGACACGGGATTGCCTGGAAGCAAGAAGACGAGGCGATGCCCGATGCGGCCAAGTCCGGTCGGACTGCTCGGCCGCATGGCGATGCCGTGCACTGCGAGCTCGCCGTGTTCGGCGACCAGCGTCGGCGCCAGATCCTCGATACCCACGCTCGAGCCTCCGGAGACGATGACAATGTCTGCGTCAGCGTGGAGGGCTTCGAGGATGGCGTCGTGGTCGTCACGAACCAGTCCGGGGAAATCGACAAGACCTCCGTCGCGCTCGATAAGCGCCGCCAGCATCGGCCCGTTGGCATCCGCGATATGAAAGCCATGCGGTCGCGAGCCTGACGGCAGCAGTTCATTGCCGGTCACCGCGAGGCGTACACGCGGTCTTCGGACCACACGCACCTCTCCTTCGCCAACGGAGCTGAGGACGCCCAGATCCTGTGGGCGCAGCACCCGTCCTGGATCGAGTAACGTCGTGCCGCGCACGATGTCTTCGCCGCGCTTGCCGAGATTTTTTCCAGGCGAGACGGCGGTCAGCGCACTGATGCGATGCAGGCCGCTGTCGTTGGGCTTAGCTTCGGCAGGCCCAGTTTCGAGGGGTTCGACTTCGACCCATTCGGCGGGTAACACCGAGTCGGCGCCGCGCGGGATCGGCGCGCCCGTCATAATGCGAACCGCTTCGCCGGCGGAAACGCAACCGTCGAAGGGGCACCCTGGCATCGAATCGCCGATGACGGTCAGCGGCAGCCGGGTGTAGGCAGTCGCGCCTTCCGTGCTGTTGGCCACCACCGCGTATCCGTCCATCGTGGCGCGATCGAATCCCGGCACGTCCACGCCGCTGACGACGGAAGTTGCGAGCACGCGACCGGCGGCGATCCGCAAGGGGACGGTTTCGGCGGCCAGGGGCTGCAGTTGCGCATCCAGCCAAGCCAGGGCGGCGTCTACCGTGTGACGCTGCGCGAAGCCGCGCATCCGCACGTCGCCGGCAGCGGCTTTCTTGGTGTGGTGCATGCGGGACCGGACTCTCGTTTATATTAACTCAGGGATTCTCCATTCCTTCGGCGCGCCGAAGCGCGAAGCACGCAGTTCGATGGTCTGAAACGGCCTCGATGCGAGACGGCGCGAGGCTTGGCGCCCGATGGCGGATCGGCTGTCTGAACCGGTCTGCGCGTATTGCGAGACCGATGCGGCGACGGAGTCCTCATTATGGCCTGTCGTCAGTGCGCCGGGCGAAGGCAACCTGGAGGGTCCGGCTCTTCAGCCAATGCGACCATGAGTTCATTTTGATCAATCTGGTACCATCGTCCCACTCGGTCTACCGACTTGTACCACTCCCAAATTGTGCGGATCAGTCTATTCCTTGGCGCTAGGGCGCTGCCTAACATCGAAGGCATGGAACTCGATCAATCTAAGCTCCAGCTGATTCTCAACGTATTGATGATCACGGGCCTCACCAGCTTGGCCCTGATCTGCCGTTTGCTCAGACGGGATAACCAAAGGTTAACTGCCGAGCTCCATCGGCGCCCTGAACGATCCCGGATTCCGCTGAAGGTCAGCACACGGAAGGCCGCGCCTAACGCTGGGGTGCCGCTCCATTCTGTTGCAACTCCGAACACACCGTCAATGCTGCAGCATGACATTCGCCAGTACGTGGCTCAGCGGATGCAAAGCTGGAGCGCTTCAGCGGCAAGGAGGGCCAGCCAGACAGTGCTCAACTAGAGACAACGGCGGGCTCGTCTGCATCGAGTGCATCAAGGCCCTGGAGAAGCATGAAGAAAACCGCAGGCCCTCGAGTCAGATCCGCCACCGGAGGGAAGCGCGAAATCAAGTTAGCGAATTGCCGCCGGCGCCCAAGGACCAAGGGATGACGGTGGCGGCATCCCGAAAACAAGTCGGCCGGAGGTCATGGGATCTGGCTGGACTCGGAGATGATAAAAGGCTTTGCGTCCGATGATAAATCCGGCCTCGTCGCGTTAGAGAGTCGGGTCTACGCACCGTCCGCGAAGCCGTCGCGATCTCGAAAGAAGTAGGCACTACGCCGGCCCAGCCCCGCGTCGCGGCGAGCGCGCAGTTGTTATCGATCGCCGAGGCGGAACCCTCCTGTCCCGGTGGAACCACGGGGCCCAATCTCATCTCGGGGGCCGTCGCACTGGAGGCTGGTGCGCGTCGTAGATGGGGCAATAAGTGGCGCGGTCGGCGAATTCCCACCTGCGTCTTACTACGAGGACCCAGCAACAAGGTGAACGTCGTGCAGAAGGACGGGACCACGGTTTCCGAGTCGGCGCAGGACTTGCTGAATCTGGCGAGCACGCAGGTGCTTTCGATCGCGGAGGGGGAACCCTACTGTCACAGCGGAGCCTGCCCGCGGTGATCTGGCGGCCGGTGCGCTGGCGGGTGTTGGCGCCCAGAGGCTTGTGGCGCAGCCGGATGAGTTCGGCGATGACGTGTTCACGAGGCGGGTCGCAGCTATTTGCGGAAATTGGTCAAATCCTTCACCGCTTCCAGCCAATTAAAGACGATGGGGCAGTAAGTGGCGCGGTCGGCGAATTCCCACATGCGGCTTTCCAGCGACCCGGCGCCCCGCAGTAGATGGGGGAAGCGTTCGCAGTTGCCGGGGCGGGCGTCGTAGACCGTGCAATCGTTGCCGTCCAGGAAGACGCAGGCGGCCCCTGCCGCTCCGGTCCCGGGTTTCGATTGGGTGCGGCGGAGGATCAGGACGCCTTCGGCATCGAGGGTGGTGTAGTCGTCGAGGAAGCGCTGGCGGGGGAGGCCCAGATAGCGGGCCAGGTGCTCGACGTCGCGGTCGGCCAGTTGAACGTCGGTGACGCGGCAGCATTCGGCGCACGCGCGGCAGTCGATTTCGCCTTGGATCCGTTCGGCGGCGCGGCGGAATTGGCGCTCGACGAAGGTGTGGGACTTGATCCAGCGGCGGAAGCGCAGGTTCTCGGCGCGGTTCTTTTCGCCCAGGCGGCGGATCTGGACCAGATCGGTGAGCATGTGTTCCTATTGTGGACCAGGTCGTTCCGCGACAGTACATCCGGGCTACGAGAGCTACAGGTCTTTATTAAGCGTAATGCAGTGTCTGACTTAGTGTGCGCCGATTTGAGTCGCTATATGATCTGGCTATGGGATTTATAGCCACCATTCCACTCGCACTGCGGCGGTTTTGGAAAAATCGGCTGGCTCAGGACCTGATCGAGTACGCACTGTTGTGCGGTCTCGCCTCCCTTACCGCGGGGGCACTGATGCCGAGTGTGGCCGGCGGCATCGGCACGGTCATCTCGCAAGTGCAGTCCGTGCTGGACGCCGCGGGCGGTAGCGATGGCGGCGGCGATGGGGGCGGCCACCACCACGGTGGCTAGAGGTGCGAGTCCTGATTGGTTGCTGGATGGGGATTGCGGCCATGGCCGCCACGAACCCGAGTGGCCCGGTGACCGGTAATTCAGTCACATTTAACAAAAATGTGCTTCCGATTTTCCAGAAGCACTGTCAGGGTTGCCATCGTCCTGGTGAAGTGGCGCCCATGTCCCTGCTCACCTACCGGGACGCGCGGCCCTGGGCCAAGGCCATCAAGGCCGCGGTGGCGACCCGGAGGATGCCTCCCTGGTTCGTCGATTTGGAGTGGTCCGCCGAATCGCAGTACGGTCGTTTTTCGAATGACCGCCGTTTGACCGACGCCGAGATCGGCACGCTGGTGGCTTGGGCCGATCAGGGGGCGCCGGAGGGTCTCAAAAAAGATGCGCCACCGGAGCTGCGGTTTCAGAATGGCTGGAACATCCAGCCCGACGTCGTGGTGGAGTTGCCGAAACCGGTTTCGATACCGGCGACCGGTACGATCCACTACAAGTTCATCCTGGTCAAGACCCAGTTCCCCGCGGACATGTGGATCGAGGCCGCTGAAATGCGTCCGGGGAATCCTCGGGTCTTGCATCACGGGAAAGTGTGGGTGCGGCCGCCGGGATCGCACTGGATGAAACGAGCGACGCCGGGCGAGGCTTACGAGGATGAAACTCAGCCGGAGGTGATGGGCCAGAACCGAGTGGCGGAGGGGAACGAGATCCTGGGCAAGTTCAATCCCGGGTTGGGCGCGCAACGCTTCGACATCGACGGCGCGGCGAAGTTTGTGCCGAAGGGATCGGACTTAGTGTTCGAGCTGCATTACACGGCCGCGGGGGAGCCTGCTACGGATGTATCCAAGCTCGGTTTGGTGCTGGCGAAACACCCCCCGGCGGCGCGGTACGTTTACTTGACCGGGCCTTCGGCTTACGATCTGGTGATTCCTCCGGGCGATCGCAACGCTGAAGTGGTGAGCGAGGCTACGGTGCGGGCGGACGTCAAGCTGGCTTACGTGCAGCCGCACATGCACCTGCGGGGGAAGGACTACGAGCTGCGTCTGATCTCGCCCGCGGGCGTATCGGAGACCGTATTCAAGGGGAAATTCGACTTCGCATGGCAGCTTGGGTACGACTTCGCGAAGCCGATCCCGCTGCCGGCCGGCACGCGCGTTGTGGGGATCTCGCATTTCGATAACTCGGCGAACAACCGGTTCAATCCCGATCCTTCAAAAGAGGTCCGCTGGGGGGATCAGAATTGGGAAGAGATGAGCCAGGCTTTCCTGGGCGTGGTGATGGATGTCTCGACACCCCCCGGGTCGGTGCTGCGTCTGTCCGAGCCGAGTCTATGGCCGTTGGGAAAGTTTTGGCCGACGCTCGGGCTGCGCTCGCGTTGACCGTGGCCGCGCGGCGTGCACGGGCCAGCCGGGTGACTATTCGCCTTGGATCGGCTTCCAGGTCTTGTCCGGATTGAAGCGGGTCGTTTGCGGAGCCGACGTTCCGGTGGCCGGGCCAAGGTCCTTTTCGTAGACGACCCCGCGGTGGTTCACGATGAAGGTCTTGATGCCGGACACGCCGTAATCCGCCGGGTAAGCCAGCATCGCGAAGCCGCCGATCATTTGCCCCTTCACCATATATGTCCGCGCGCCACCGGGGGCGTCGGCGCCCTGAGCTTTCAGGATGTGGAAATAGTAGCCGTGGTAGGGACTGGGCTTTTTGCCCTCCGCAAACATGGCCGCCGCGGCGTCGGCGAACGCTTTGGGGACCAGATTTTCCGGCTCGCCCTCCCAAAACAGACCGTCCTTTTTCCCCGGAGAACTCGCGATTTTCTGCGCGTATTCGAGAACGCCGTTGGCGTCGCGATCGCGCGAGGCGTATTCCATTTGCGCCTCCACGTAAGCGCGGCAGACGTCGATGGCCGCCAGTTCGTCGTTCCCTATGCGGCGGGCGAGAATTTCTACCCGGCCTCGCATGGTGTCGAAATACCATTGGCCGGCCTTGTTGCGCAGTAACGGAACGGGGAACGGCCAGTCCTGATTGCCGGCGATAATCATGGCGCGATCGGGATTGGAGGGCTCCATTTGAACGTTCATTTTCTCGCGTGCGCGGGCGGCGAATTCGGCGCGGGAGTCCTTGTCGTCGGCGGGGTCGCCGGATTGCACAATGTCCGCGCCTTGCGGACCGAAGATCTTCATGAGGGCCGCGGTGTCGTTCTTCCCGGTGGCGTCAACCAGGGCCTGCGCCGCCGCCTGCGGAGTCGCAAAGGACTGCTCGCCGGCCTGCTGGGCTTTGAGCAGCGTAGGGAGCAGCGCGAGGAGCAGCGCGGCCACGGCCATAATCAGGGTCATTGGCTTTATCGGCTTCGTCGCGTTTGTCATCATCCTGTGGGTCCTGGTCGTGCGGGTCGTGGGGGTCATGCGTGTCATGGCGGCCTCCTATCGGCGTCCGCCGCCGCCGGAGGGTGCCCCTCGTGACGGCGCGGCAGACCTGGGCGCCGGCGCGGATCTCTGCGCGGGAGCGCTGCGGTTGGGCATGGGAGCGCTGCGGCTCGGTCCCAGGCTGGACATTCCATGCTCGGAATGGGTGGTGGCAGCCGAGCCGTTCTGCATTCCGCCAAAAGCGCCACGACTCTGCTGGCGGGGAGGAGGATTGCTGGGGATGTTGCGATTGCCCATCCGCTCGGACGTCTGCCCAGGTGCGTTCCGCGCCGCTTCTGGAATCGAGCGCGGCGCCACGTTCTGGCGCGCGTCGCCGCCATACTGATTCCGGACGTTCTGATTGGCGTAAGGAACACCTTGACGATGTTCCGCATCGTGGGTCCACACGCTGGTGCCATGCGCATTGCCCAGATGACTGGCGTTGAAATTGTTCTGGTGAATGAAGGTATTATTCACGATGACGGTGCGGTTCCCCCATCCGGGATGCCAGCCCCATCCGCCCCATCCGTGCCAACCGGCTCCGAAGAAGAGACCGACATTGATTCCGCCTCCGAAGCCGAAGTACAGGCCGCCCGCCAGGAAGCTCCGGGGGGGCCAAAACCAGCGCGGGTAGGGGTACCAGAGGGGAGGTCCCCAAATCCACGCTGGGTCGTATACGGGCACATACATTACGTTGGGATCGGCCGGCTCGATGCCGATGTACGGCTGACCGCCTTCGTTGGTCGTCGCCACGTTGAGTTGCGGTGTGGATTGCAGCCGGCCGGCTTGCTGGGCGCGCTGCCGCATGACTTGCACGGCATTCATGACGTCCTGCTGCTGGGCCAGGAATGCGTTCCCCAGGTTGGTGGTCCAGGTGACATCGTCATTCAGGCGCTTCAGCACATCCGGAAACACCACCAGAGCTTGCACGCTGGGGTCCCAGTTCTGCTGTTGCGCGGCCTGCGTCAAGGCGGGGCCGTTCAGCGCGGGATTCCGTTGCCGCCACTGGTACGCTTCCACCACTTCCAGCGGATAGGTGCAGGCCACCATGATCTGGCTCAGGAGTTCGTCCGGGTAAAGGGCGATGGGGGCGACCAGGTCATTGAGTTGATCAGGTGAGAGCGTCTGCCCAGGTGGAGGCAGAGCGGGCGGTGGCGCTTCGGGGGGTGGTTGTTGTGCCCACACCGGGGTGGCCGCGAAGGCCATCCACACTCCCAAAAGAAGAACCGCGATTCGTTTGGGTCCCGCAAGCAGCTGATGGATCGGCATGGGTACCTCTGGCTGCGATTATAGCAGTGGAAGTGCTCTTAGAGCCTGCTTGACGATACAATCGTGAAATCGATGAGCGACCGCTTGTATCTTTCGTGCTGGGTGCGCGGGTATTCGGGCGCGACTATGTTGCGGCATTTCGAAACTATGCTGGCGCTGTTTCCGTTTTCGAAACTCGCGCGGCGCGGGGCGCTGCTGCGGATTTACGCGGTCGAGCATGCCGAGCCGGCGCTGGCGGAACGCGATTTCCTACCCGGCACTACACCGGCCGAGATCGTGGCGGCGGCGAGCGAGTTCGGTCACCCGGATTGCTCGGTCGAAGTGGAAGCCGAATGGGACCTGTGGCAGCACGGCGACAAGGGCTGGGAGCTGCGTCCGGCCCCGGTGCTGCTGGTGTGCTTCGGGCCGGAATTCGACAATGAAAACGGCGACCATCTGCGCATCGAGTTCGGTCTGGACGCGCTGTATCTGCCGCAGGCGGGCGTTGCGGGCACGCTGCGCATGAGCCAGTCGAATCTCAAGAGCTTGCTGCACCTGGTGAACGAGATCGAGCGGGCAGTGCCGCTGGAGCGTCGGCAGTTGTGGTCGGAGAGCGGGGTGAATTTTCCGGCGCTGCTGGCCGAAACGCTGGCGCGCATGGAAGCGAATTGAAGAGGCGGGTTTACAACCCGCCGCAGGCTGCCAGCCTGCCCCACATCCTACAGAGGGAGGCGGCGCAGGACTGTCGCGCACAGCTCGCCTAGCGCGGCTCCCAGAGCGGCGCCGGCTAGGACATCCGTCAGAAAATGCATTCCCAGCAGGATGCGCGACAGGGCCACGCTGGCGGCGCAGAACAGCAGGCCGGGCAGCATGGCGGGATAGTACGATCCCAGCGCCAACGCCACGGCGAAAGCGGTGATGGTGTGGCCCGAGGGGAACGAGAACTGGTCCGGCGGCAACAGTGTGGCCCAGCAATGCGGCTCCAGCGTGCAGGGGCGGCGGCGGCCGATGGAGCGCTTGAGTTTCAGGAACACGGCGATGCCCAGGCTCACGGACAAGCCGGCGGCGGCCAGAGCGCCGATGCGGTCCGCGCCTCCGAACAGGGCCACGGTCAGGCCCATGGCGTACCACAGCCAGCCGTCGCCGCCGCGAGTGGCCGCGATCATCCACAGGCGCATCCAACGGGGCGGACGCCAGTGGTTCAGACGGAGCATTACGCGATGGTCGCGGGTGTCGAGCCAGGTTGCCACATGCCGCACGGCGGAAGACATGTGGGCCGGGACTTGCACCAGGCGATGGGCTTCGGGGGAGGAAGAAGTCGCCATAGGCTAAAGCCTCTGTTTCTTACCCGCGCACAACGGACCACGCCTGTGCGCTCTATTCTTACCCGCGCACAACGGACTTACGCCTGTGCGCTCTGATTTCAACTCGCGCAACGGACTTGCGCCTGTGCGCTCTGATACCCTTTTACTGCCCTTGCATGACACCCCGGTGACGCTGCTATAAAACATTTGTGACAAAAGTTGATTTCATCTATTTCGACGCGGGCGGGGGGCACCGCTCGGCCGCCACCGCGTTGAAGGCCGTGATCGAGCAGCAGGGGCGACCGTGGGACATACGGCTGGTGAACCTGCAGGAGGTGCTGGACCGGCTGGATATATTCCGAAAGGCGACCGGCATACGCCTGGAGGACATCTACAACCGGATGCTGGCTTCGGGCTGGACCATCGGCTCGAAGTGCGGACTGCGCATGATGCACGGTGTGATCCGACTGTACCACGGCGCCACCGTGCGGCTGCTGGAGCAACGCTGGAAGAGCACGCGGCCGGACTTGGTGGTTTCGCTAGTGCCGAATTTCAATCGCGCCATGTGCCAGGGCTTGGCCGGGGCGCGGCCGGGCGTCCCATTTGTGACCATTTTGACGGATTTTGCCGACTATCCGCCCCACTTTTGGATGGAACAACAGCCACAATGGCTGGTTTGCGGCACGGCCAAGGCCGTCGAGCAGGCGCGCGCGCTGGGTTACTCCGAGGAGCGGGTTTTTCGCACGTCGGGGATGATTCTGCGGCCGAAGTTTTATGAGAAACCAGCGGTGGACCGTGCGGTGGAGCGGAGGGATGAGCGGCGCAAGCTGGGGCTCGATCCGGAACGCCCGACGGGACTGGTGATGTTTGGAGGGCAGGGGTCACCGGTGATGCTGGAGATCGCTCGAAGCCTGGAGGATCGTCAACTGATCTTCATCTGCGGGCGGAATGAGGCGCTCGCCGCCCGCCTGCGCGCGCTGCCCGCAAAGGCCCCGCGATTTGTTGAAGGGTTTACCTCGGAGGTGCCGTACTTCATGCGCCTGGCGGATTATTTCGTGGGCAAGCCGGGACCGGGCAGCATCAGCGAGGCGGTGGCGATGGGGCTGCCGGTGATCCTGGAGCGCAATGCCTGGACGCTGGTGCAGGAACGTTACAACGCCGAATGGGTGCTGGAACACGGGGCCGGGCTGGTGCTGAAGAATTTCCACGGAATCCGGGGCGCGGTGGAGCGGATGGAACGTGAACTGGCGGAGTTCCAGACCGCCGTGGCGCGCATCGAAAACCGGGCGGTGTTTGAGATTCCGCACATGCTCGAATTGGTGCTGGCGCAGGCGGTTGAGAAAACCCGGCGCGTTTCCGCACCCTAAAGATGCATGATCCGATTTCTTGCGCCAGCTCTGCTGATGGGGCCCTTGTTCGCTCCATCGGCGTTGGCCCAATCGAGCCTGCCAGGATACCCGAATTATACGCCGGATAGCATCGCTAACTCGGCTTCGGACACGGCCGGACTGTACGCGCCCAACACCTTCATATCGATCTACGGCGTCAACCTGGCGTACGCGACTGTGGCCATCGGACCCAACGATATCCTCGCGGGCAAGCTGCCGACGGCGCTGGCCGGCGGGGCGGTGCGCGTGGTGATCAATCAAATCCTGGCGGACATGTTTTATGTGTCGCCCGGGCAGGTGAACGTGCTGATTCCTTCCTCGCTGATCGCGGGTCCGGCGACGGTGCAACTGGCGAACAGCGGGCTGGCCGGTCCGCCGGTGAGCATTATGCTGGGTCCGGCCGCGCCCGCGCTATTCCAGGCCGATGCGCAGACCGTGATCGCCACGCATGGCAACGGCCCGCCGGTGACGCTCGCGGCGCCGGCCAAAGGGGGCGAAGTCGTCGTGCTGTACGCAACCGGTCTGGGACCGACCTCGCCCGCCGCCGTTCCCGATCAGCTCGCGACTTCGGCCGCGCCGCTGGCGAATCTGGCGGACTTTCGCCTGCTCCTGAACGGCGCACCCGTCGATCCGCATCAGATTCTGTACGCGGGCGTGACGCCGGGCTTCGCCGGACTGTACCAGATTAATTTGCAGCTTCCGGCCAATGTGCCGGCCAATCCGGAGATCCGTATCGGCTTCAGCGCGGTGATGAGTCCGGCGGGGCGGATTCTGCCGGTCGAGTGATTCCTGGCGTCGAATTCTGCCGGCATGCCGCGCAGTCGCGTTAACAGCGGGCGATCCCAAATCGGAGCCTACGATCTTCCCAGGAGCGTCTCAAAGTACTCCAGGCTCATCCGGGTGCAGCGGTCCCAACTGAACTCGCGCGCCCGTTCGCGGCCCTTCTGGGCCATCGAGCAGCGCGAAGTTGGCGAGGTCAGAACCCGCGCGAGCGCATCGCGAATCTCGGTCACGCTGTTGGGATCCACCAATTCCCCGGCGTCGCCGACCAACTCCGGCAGTGAGGAAATGCCCGACGTCACTACGGGCACGCCGGCGGCCATGGCTTGCGCCACCGGGAACCCGAAGCCCTCGTACAGCGAAGGGTAAGCCATGACGGTCGCGCCGGCGGTCAAAGGCGCCATATCCTTCTCCGGGACGTACCCCAAATGACGAATCCCTGTGCCGGGCGCCAGGATTTTCGCTAACTCCTGCGGTTCGATCCACCCGATGGGCCCGGCCAAGATCAGCTCGAACTCCTCGCGGAGGGAGGGCGCCAGGCTTTGATACGCCTCCACTAGCCGGGGTAGATTCTTGCGCGGCTCCATCACCCCGACAAATAGAATGTATTCGCGTCGCAGGTCATAGTGCGTCCGCACGCCGTCCACTTGGCTCGCGGTCACCGTGAAGAAGGCCTCCGGAATCCCGGGATAAATCACGGTCACCCGTTCTGGAGGCAGTCCCAGGATTTCGATGACGTCCCGCCGGGTGCTCTCGGAGATGGCGATGACTCCATCGGCGCGTTGGAGCACGCGGTCCGCGAACCTTTTCGCCCAGGCGACCGTATCCGCCTCGTGCATGCCGGGAACCAACCAGCACGTCATGTCGTACACGGTCGCCGACAGCTTGGTATTGGTGGGAGGGTTGTACACCTGGTTGCTCGATACATGGAACAATTCGACGCGGCGGGCGACCAGATTCAGGACTCGATTGTGGTCCACATTGGCGAAGTGCGCAAAGGCCAAACGGACCAAGGTCCCTAGCGTTCCCTCGATGGATCGTTCGTGGTCCAACTCCTCCAGTTCCCGGAGAAACGGATACATCCGGATCGAACCGGCGGAGCGCTGGAGGTGCTGGAGCCAGTAAAAGACGTAATTCTTGACTCCTCCGCTGCGTTGCAGAAGAGGGGTCGCGTCCACCATCACCGGTGGCGCAAGGGTCCTCACTCCATCCCCGGCGGCGCGAGAGCAGAAGGAGCACCGTCCGGCGGAGAGGAGAATTTGCCCAATTCGCTCATGAAAGGGTCGGGGATCTAGAGGGATCGGCTCATCGACCCGCGAAGCGCGCGCACTTTGATTGGCGCGGCACCAGCGTAATCATCGATACTATAACATGATATGTCCCGGCGTGCCCTAATCACTGGCATTACTGGCCAAGATGGCTCCTACCTGGCGGAACTGTTGCTTCAGAAGGGCTACGAGGTCCATGGCATGGTCCGCCGCGTGGCCCTGGAAGATCCGGCACACCGGCTGTCGCGGCTGGCCGGGATTCGCGGCCGGCTGCAGCTTCACGCCGGTTCCATCGACAGCTACGCCAGCGTTCACGAGACGGTCGCCAAGGTGCTGCCGGATGAGTGCTATCACTTGGCCGCGCAGAGCTTCGTCACTTACGCCTTCGACGATGAGTTTTCCACCTTCAACACCAACATCAACGGCACGCACTATGTGTTGAACGCGTTGAAGCAGTTGGCGCCGCAATGCCGCTTTTATTTCGCCGGGTCGAGCGAGATGTTCGGCATGGCCGGGCAGTTCCCGCAAAACGAGACCACTCCTTTTCATCCGCGGTCAAGTTACGGCATCAGCAAGGTCTGCGGCTTCCACCTGACCAGGAATTACCGGGAAGCTTATGGCCTGCACGCCAGTTCCGGGATCATGTTCAACCACGAATCGCCGCGGCGGGGCTACGAGTTCGTCACGCGCAAGATTACCTCGGGGATTGCGCGTATTCTGGCCCGGTTGGAGACGGAGCTTCGGCTGGGGAATCTGGACTCGCGGCGGGACTGGGGCCATGCCGTCGAATACGTCGAGGCCATGTGGATGATGCTGCAGCAGCCCCAGCCGGACGACTACGTCGTGGCTACCGGCGAAATGCACTCGGTCCGCGATTTCCTGAGCTTGGCGTTTGGGTATGCCGGCTTGGATTACCACGACTACGTGGTCACCGATCCTTCCCTGCTCCGCCCCGCCGAAGTGTTTACGCTGCAGGGCGACGCGTCCAAGGCGCGGGCCGCTCTGGGCTGGCGGCCCAAGGCCAGCCTTGAGGATTTGGTTTGGGAGATGCTGCGAACCGATTGTGAGGCGTTGGGCGTTACAATTCAGGCAAACGCCGCGCAGACCGCGGCTCGGCATTCTTAGCCCCTCAGGCTGAAAGTCGGCTCTGCGGCGCAAGGGACCGAACGACTAAACGCCGGCTGAAAACCGGCGGCACGCATGATATGATTGCCTGCCCCGCATGGCCCTAATCGTAATACTCGGGTGCCTTCTTGCGCTTGATGCCCGCCGTGTAGTCGTGCTGGATCCACAACTGCGCGTTGTTCTTTTTCACGAAGTCCTCGATCGCTGCCCGGCTTTTAGCCGTCTGCTCCTTGTTGAAGTCGAACGACGGAACGACCTTCAGCGTCATCTCCTCGGGGTAATGATACAAGTCCCCGGACAGCAGCACCGGCCCGGTCTTGGCGAGCTTCAAGTACAAGGACTGGTGCCCCGGCGTGTGCCCCGGCGAGAACTTGATCATCACCGTGCCATCGCCAAACACGTCGTGATCCTCGCCGTTGAGCAGCACGGTCTTGCTTTGCTCCAGCTTGTTGAAGAGCGCCGAGTCGGCGACGCTCCCGGCTCCCTTTTTCTGATCGGGGGGGCGTGGCGCAAACATGGCGTCGTGTTCCACCTTCTGCACGATCCACGTGGAGCCGGCGAAGTAGTTGGCGTTGGCCACGTGATCGCCGTGATAGTGGGAGAGCCCCAGATACGTGATATCGGCGGGCGTGTACCCCAGCGCCGCGAGCTGCGGCAGCAGCGGCTGGTCGACAATGAACGCTCCCTGCTTGGTGTTGGGACCTTTGACCGCGCTGTCGACGATCTCGCCAACGTCCCACATCATCGTGCCGCGCGGGTGCACGATCAGGAAGCATGGCGTGATCATCTTCGAGGTCGCGAGGTCACCTTCTTTGAAACCGAACGCGGTCGCGCTCACGCCTTCGATCCTTCCGCAATCGAGAACATACAGCCGCAGCGATTTAGGGGGCGCGGGCTTCTTCGTCTGCGCTTGGGACGAAGGAACCGCGGCCAGGCCGACCAGCGCGGCCGCGGCGAGAACGATATGCAAAGTTCGAGTCAACATGTGGGACAGCATACCACCACGCGCGGCCGATTAGCCGACGGCCTCAAAGCCTCGATCACTTTACGCCGCCGACTAACCTTCTTGCGCTTCAGACGTCAAACCCGCCAGCAGGGTTCGGCAAGAAGGCGAGGAGACAACTCCATGGTTAAGGCGATTTTCGCATGGATCGGGCTGACGGTCTTGACGGTTTCCGGAGCATTTGGCCAACTGCAGGACAATCGCGAAAAACAATTGAACTGCGAGGATCGCGACCTCGACCTGTGGGCAGGCAAGTGCGAGATGCGAGAACAGACGCTGGCGAGCGTCGGGCAATTGACCCTAGACGTCGGCCGGCGCGGCAGCGTTTCGGTCAAGGGCTGGACCCGAAGCGATGTCCTGGTGCGGGCGCGCGTAGAGGCGTGGGGCGGCTCGGACTCCGATGCCAGTTTGGCGCTGTCGCAGATCCACGTTGACAGTGCGGCCGGGCGGATTGCCGCAACCGGCCCTGGGTTTTCGAACAATTCATATTGGTCGGTAAGCTACGAGATCTTCGCGCCGCAAACCCACGATCTTAAGATTACGGCGGTTAATGGCGGGATTTCGGTTTGGGACGTAACCGGACGTATGGATCTCGGAACGAGGAACGGACCGCTCGAACTCAAGAGGGTCGCGGGAGACGTTACGGGCAAAACTAGGAATGGACCGGTGCGGCTGACGGTGGCGGGGAACAACTGGCAGGGGCGCCACCTCGACCTGGAGACCAGGAATGGTGGTGTGGCGATATCGGTTCCCACCAATTTCCAAGCCCGCATTCAAGCTGAAAGCGTGAATGGCGGAATTCAGTCGGACTTGGGCGGTGCGGTCGAGGGCAGCAGGCCGCGCAAGCTGGACGTGACTCTGGCTGTTGCCGTGCCCGCGCAGGTCCAGCGTATAAACGTGATATTGGTTCCGGAGAACTCGCCCAGCGCAGGCGCAACGCTTAAAGTCGCCACCAGGAACGGCGGGATCAGCCTGGCTCAAATTTGAACTTACTTGCGGGCGCCTTCCGGTTCCGCGAGCCACGCATACAATCGCAGGACCCCGCGCAGATCCGCGCCCGGTCCCTGGACAAAACGGTCTTCGCCGACGCGTTCAAGTGGTGCGTGCTTTCCCTCGCGGCCTGCACCGCCTGGCAGGGCAACCAGAATTGCGGCGAGGTTCATCGCGCCAACAGTTCCAGCAGCGCCGACGAAACGGCCTCGGGCTTTTCGCGAGGCATAAAGTGTCCCGCACCTTGGACCACGCGCCGCGCGACCAGTGTGGGGAATACGGCGCGCTCGGCGGGCGGCGATTCCGCGGGCGGGCGCGCGAGTCCGTCGTCCGATCCGTACAGTGTGATCGACGGACATTGGATCTTGGGGCGTTTGGCGAGTTGCTTTTCCACCGTCTTGAAGCGAGCCTCGCCCGGAGCGTTCCCGATGCGATGGCGATAGGAGTGAATCACGCAATCGACGAAATCGGGGTTGTCGAACGATGGCGCGGTGCGGTTGTAAGTCTCGTCGGTGAAGCGCCAGCTCGGCGACCAGGTCTGCCACAGAAGTCTGCACAGCGCGCGGCGGTTGGCCTTGAGTCCGGCGCGTCCGCGCTCGGTGTTGAAATACCATTGATACCAGAGCCTCGCTTCGCCTTCGGGCGAGCCGGGCTGGGATGGGTTCACCGTGTCCTGAATGCTGTAGCCGCCAATCAGAACCGCTGCGCGCACGCGTTCGGGATGCAGCGCCGCCGCGATGGCCGCCGCTCGTCCCCCCCAGTCATAGCCCGCGACTGCGAAGCGATCGAGCTTCAAGGCATCCGCGAGATCGATCACGTCCTGGCCGATCGCCGCCTGCTCGGCCATGCGCGGTGCTTGCGCGTCGCGGAATTTGGTCGGACCATAGCCACGCAGATACGGAACCAGTACGCGATGGCCGGCCCTGGCTAACGGCGGTGCGACATCATCATACGCGTGAGCATCGTCGGGGAAGCCGTGCAACAGGATCACCGGGAATCCCTGGCTGGGACCGGATTCCTGATAAGCGATGTCCAATACCGGAGTCTGCACGGATTTGGCTTGACTGGTTGCGCCCTGGCCGCGCGCCCGCCGCATCGCCGCTATGCTACTCGCACAAGCAACCGTAGCCGACCGCATAAACGTCCTGCGATTCATACGCGCTACTTGCCGACCGCCTTCATCAGCTCGGCAGTCGTGGTGACGCGATTATCGGTTGGATAGTGTACTGGAATGATCCGTTGCACGTCCAGCTTGAGCCGGTCGATGTTGGCCACCAGGGCCTGGTTATACGGGCTGATCGTCGCGGGCGTCTGCGTGATGCGCTGCGCGGGCGGATTGAACGCGTCAGCCTCCAGGAGGATCTTTTCCTTGGGCAGATACACCATCAGCATGCCGTCGTTGTGCAGGAAATTTTGCATGTGATACAACTCCAGCGTATGGCCATTGCCGGTGAGTTCCATTTGTTCGGCGACGGTCTTGAACGTGGGCTTGCGCGGATGCTGAGCCAGCCGGTCGGGAACCAGCGTGTGCGGATTGGCCCACACCTTCTCGTAATACGGTTTGTTCATCTGGTGCGTAATCACGGTCGCGCCCTCGGCGACGAAATCGCGCAGGCCGCCCGCGTGATCGAAGTGCGCGTGCGTGTTCACAACATATTTAATGGGCTTGCCGGGAATCAGTTGCTTGGCGGCGGCGATGACGGCGTCGGCGCGCTGGTCGCTTTGCGGACCTTCGACCACTACAATGTGATCGCCGAAATCCAGCGCCAGAGCGGCGTAGCCGCCCAGGATCAGATACACTCCGTCGCTCAGCTTTTCCGTAGGCGCGGGCGGAGGGGGCGGGGCGGGCGTTACTTGCACCGCCGGGATGTTTACCGGAACATTCGGCTTCGCATCCGTAATCGTCAGATCGAGCACCGGATATCCGCCCTGCTTTTGCACGATGCGCGTGGGGAATTTGAGGCCCGCGAAGTCCTTGTAATCCGTGAACGCGGTTTCAAAGAGGATGTCACCCAGCACGGTGTTGTCGATCTTGGTCTCGACTCTCTCGAGCACGCTGTCGCCGTTGAGGTATCCACTGGCCGCGGCTTTGTTGGTAGCGGTGAACGTCAGCACGGTGTATTTCTTGCCGCCCATGGATTTCGAACTCACCTTCGTGTCCGGGGCCGCCGCCGCGGCTTTCAGGAATCCGTAGGGTACCGACATCATCAGGTCGTCCCACAGCGTCGCGGCCAGCGGCGATCCCGGGGCGACCACCTGGGTCTGCTGCTGCTCGCCGACGATGGGCTGCTGGCCGCCGCCGCGCGGAGGATTCTCGGCCTGCGTGCGAATCCTTTGCATGCGCGAAGCTGGAGCGTCGAAATTGATCACGCGCGTGTAGGTCTTGTCGTTGAAGCGAGGCCACGGGGAACTCGGATTGGGCGCTTGCCCAATGGCGAAATCATAGCCCGATCCGGAGAATTCGATGGTCTTGAGATTGTCTGCGCCGAGAGCTTTCGTCGCACCGGCGATGACAGTCTTAGCGTCCGGCCCTCCGGCAGCCCATAGGCCCGCCGCCGGTAAGCCCAGCAGCAGAACAACGGCGATCGATGTCGATTTCATACGCGCCTCCCGCGAACAGCCAGTATACTACCCGTATGCGCCGAAGCATGCTGGTGCGGTCCTTCGCGGCGGTGGTCACGTTTGGGGGCGTGTGGGTGGCCTACACCCAAAATCCGCCGCCCGCGACGCAACTTGCCGTTCAGAAGATCAAAGACGACCTGTACGTGATCGGCATGGCGCAAGGCGTCGGCGGTGGAAATGTGGCTGTGCTGTTGACCGACGAAGGCGTAATCCTCGTCGACGATATGTTCGACCGGAACCACAACGAGATCATGGCCAAGGTGCAATCGCTCACCGCCAAGCCGGTCAAGTACGTGCTCAACACCCATCAGCACGACGATCATGCGGGCGGCAACGCGAAGTTCCTGGCGACCGCCGAAATCATCGCCCATCGCGAGGTCCGCGTCAACATGCTCCGGCTGAATCAGCCCGGCGCGCCGCGCGTCACCTTCACCGATGAAATGGATCTGTTTCTCGGAGGCAAAGAGGTTCGCGCGCGCCATTACGGGCGCGGGCACACCGGCGGCGACGTGGTCATGTACTTTCCGGCGCAGAAAGCGATTCACACCGGAGATCTGTTTCTGACCAATCCGCCCCAGCCCTTCATCGATTACGCCAACGGCGGCAGCGCCCTGGACTGGACCAGGACGCTGGACGGCGTGCTGGGCATCGATTTCGACACGGCCATCCCTGGCCACGGCCCCATTTCCAACCGCGACGGCATCTTGAAATTCAAGTCCAACTTTGAGACCATGCGGAACCGCGTTGGCGGCATGGTGCGGCAGCGCCAGAGCAAGGAAGCGATCTCGAAAACACTGGCGACAGAGTTCCGCTGGGCGCCCAACGGACTGGCGCTACAACAAGTGGACGCGTTCATTGCGGAGATGAAATAGGTGGCCGGAGGTTCCCGTATGTTCAATTCAAAGCCATTCGCGATCGTTGCGCTCGCACTGCTACCGGCAGCTGCGGCTCAAACCAAGACCCCGGCGAAGCCGGCGTCCATCGAAGCCCGTTTGCAGCGCATGGAAGATATCGAGGAGATTCGCACGGTGCTCATCGAGTATGGCCGTTTTCTCGACGCCCGCGATTTCGCGTCGTATTCGCACCTATTTGCGAAGGATGGCGAATGGGTAGGAGGACTCGGCACGGTCCAGGGCCCCGCCGCGATCCAGGCCTTCATGGAGAAAAGCATCCCCGGGCCGAACACCGCTCACAACTATCACTTGCTGTCGAACTTCGAAATCGACGTTCACGGTGACTCGGCCACTGCGTGGTCGCGCTGGGCGTTCGTGGTTCCGGGTCCAGACAAGAAGCCCGTCATTGCCCAAGGCGGCCGCTATGACGACACTCTGATCCGCGAAAACGGCCACTGGAGATTTAAGCGCCGGACCGCTTCCACGGATCTGCCAGCCTCGGGCCCCGTGCAGACGAAATGAACCACGGGAACAAACTGGCAGCGCTGTTGGTGTGTCTCGGACTTGTGCCCGCGCAGCCTCCGCCACAGCCACCGGCGGAGCGCCCCTTCAAAATCATCCGCCTCGATCCAGCCCTGGATCAAATCATCGCTCCCAACGCAAGACTGGACGTGCTCGGCGAGCACTTTGGCCTGACCGAAGGCCCGGTGTGGGTCAGGCAAGGCAACAATGGCTATCTCCTATTCAGCGACTGCGCGGCGAATGTGATCTACAAGTGGGCCCCGGCCGCTCCCTTCAGCGCCCGGGGCGAGCTTTCGGTGTATCTCGAAAACAGCGGGTTCACCGGCAAGGACAATCTGAACGTCGGTCAACAGACCATCACCGGAGGCCGAGTCGCGATCCTTTTAATCGGATCGAACGGACTCACGCTCGACCCACAAGGCCGCCTCCTCATCACGGCCATGGCCGACCGCAACGTAGTGCGTTTGGAAAAGGACGGGACCCGCACGCTGTTGGCCGGCAGCTACGAAGGCAAGCGTTTCAGCGGACCCAACGACATCGCCGCGAAGTCGGATGGCGCGGTCTACTTCACCGACACCGTGAACGGATTACGTGGCGGCGCAGCCGGCCCGTTGCGTGAACTGCCGTTCAGCGGCTTCTACCTCATAAAGGACGGCAAGGTGACGTTGCTCGGCGGCGACAAGGATCACGCCGGCGAAGCGCCCAATGGCATTGCACTTTCACCCGACGAAAAGCATCTGTACGTGACCGCGGGCTTCCGCAAGACGCTGCGTTACGACCTCCTGCCCGACGACACCGTCGCCAACCCCACCGTGTTCATCGACGCAGGCAACGACGGTATCAAGGTGGACCGCATGGGCAACGTCTACTCTGTTGTTCAGGGCAACGACTGTGGATCACCTCGCCTGAGGGCAAGCATCTGGGCACGCTGCAACTCCCCCTGATCGCGAAAGAGCCTCGCCCGCGCATTGTCGCTACCAACGAAGCCTTCGGCGACCCCGACGGCAAAAGTTTGTACATCACGGCTTGCACCCATTTGTTTCGAATCCGGGTGAAGATCCCGGGCAAACACCAATGAAACTCTCCCGCCATAGTTTCGCGTTATGTCTGACTGCCGCCAGCCTCACGGCCGCACCTCAGGCGATCCTATTCGAAGGCGCACGTTTGATCGT
Source organism: Bryobacteraceae bacterium (assembly GCA_035604115.1). Classification (GTDB taxonomy): domain Bacteria; phylum Acidobacteriota; class Terriglobia; order Bryobacterales; family Bryobacteraceae; genus Palsa-187. The sequence goes on from DATNJC010000074.1 coordinate 23,049, forward strand.
CGACGCACGTCGCGCACCGATCGATAACTCCGCGTTCCTAGTGGATGGCGGACGCATCGCGGCAGTGGGTGCCCGCGGCGCAGTGCCTGCTCCCGCTTCCGCGATGCATGTAGATCTGACCGGCAAGACCGTGATCCCCGCCCTAATCGACACCCACATCCACATCGGCTATCAAAAGGATCTCGTTTATTCCGCGGACAACTACACGCATGAAAACTTGACCGACCAGCTTCATCGCTACGCCTACGCAGGCATCTCGGCCGTGCTGACGCTCGGCACCGACCCAGGCAAGCTGCCGCTTGAACTGCGCGCCGAACAGGAACGCACTGCAGGCGTACTGTTCCGCCTGGCCGGACGCGGAATCGCCGCACCCAATGCCGGACCCGCCGATCCGGCGCTCAAGCCTTCCGCGTACGGCGTCACCACCCCTGAAGAAGCGCGCCGCGCTGTGCGGGAGCAACTCGCCAATAAAGTCGACTTCATCAAGATCTGGGTGGACGACCGCAACGGTACGGTGAAGAAGCTCAGCCCCGAACTCTACCGCGCCGCGATCGACGAAGTCCACAAACATGGCGCACGCGTCATCGCCCACGTGTATTATCTCGACGACGCCAAGGACCTGGCGCGCGCCGGAATCGACGGGTTCGCTCACCTGGTGCGCGACCGCGAACTCGACGACGAAACCGTCGCCCTCATCAAGCAAAAGAATGTCCTGGTGATGCCAAATTTGACGCTGGCGGAGAGCCGCACCTACGCCGCAGCCCCGGCCTGGTTGAACGATCCGCTATACCGCGAAGTAACACCGGCGCCGATTGTCGCACGCGTGACCACGTTCTACGCTAACCGCCCCGCCGCCGCGGTCGAAAACGCCCAGAAAACCTACCGCATCATGCAGCGGAATCTGGCCAAGCTAAACTCAGCCGGAGCGCGCGTTGGTTTTGGCGCCGACTCGGGCGCCGCGCCCGATCACTTCCACGCCTACACCACGCATCGCGAATTGCAGCTCATGGTCGAGGCGGGTATGACTCCCGTGCAAGCACTGACGGCGGCAACAGTGACCTCCGGCGCGTTCCTGCGCCTGCCCCGGCACGGGACTCTAGACGCCGGCAGCAGCGCCGACTTCATCGTGCTCGACGCCAACCCGCTCGACGACATTGCCAACACTAAGAAGATCTCCAAGGTTTACCTGCGCGGCCAGGAAGTCGACCGGGCGGCCTTGCGGCAAGCCTGGAAGTAATTCCGCTGGTAAGATCAAAAACATGCGTTCCCTGCAAACTTGGCTCCGATCTGTGCTCCCCCTGGCACTTTGTGTTGGCATCGCCGCCGCCCAAACGCCCGACGGCGCGATTCTGTTTGAAGGCGCCCGGCTCATCGACGGCAACGGCGGCGCGCCGGTCGAAAACTCGGCCTTTGTAATTCAAAACGGTAAGTTCACCGCCGTCGGAAAGAAGGGTGAGCTTAAAGCTCTCGAAGGCGCGAAGCGCGTGGATCTTTCCGGCAAAACCGTGATGCCCGCAATCATCGACGACCACACCCACCTGGGCTGGACCATCATCAAGACCGGCCAGATCGGCAAGGACACCTACACCAAGGAGAACCTGATCGACCACCTGCAGCGCTACGCCTACTACGGCATCGCCGCGGCGCAGAGCATGGGCATCGACCCGGGCGACGTTCCATATGAGGTACGCGCCGATCCAGGCCCCAACGCCGCCCTGTTCCGCATCGCGGGCCGCGGCATCGCCATGCCCAACGCCGGCCCCGGCGCCGATTACTGGCGGCCCGTGGCCTACGGTGTGAGCACCGAAGCCGAAGCGCGCAAGGCCGTCCAGGAGCTGGCCGCGAAGAAAGTGGACCTGATCAAGATGTGGGTGGACGACCGCAACGGCACCGTGCCCAAGCTAACGCCGGCGCTCTTCAAAGCCATCATCGACGAAGCCCACAAACACAGGCTGCGCGCGGCTGCGCACATCTTCTATCTGGCCGACGCCAAAGACCTGCTACGCGCCGGAATCGACATCTTCGCGCATGGCATCCGCGACCGCGACATCGACGACGAGGTCATCGCGCTGTTCAAGCAACACCCCAACGTGTACGTGATTCCGAACCTGCCGGAGCGTGAGACCACCGACGACGACATCAAGTTCGCGGCACAAACGCTGCTCCCGGCGCAAGTCGAAAAGCTGCGCGCGTCCGTGGCCAACGTGAAGCCCGAGGCCGCGAAAGCGGCGCGCGAGTTCTACGGGATCCAGGCGCGCAATCTAGCCAAGCTCAACGCCGCCGGAGTGAAAATTGGCTTCGGCACCGACACCAACAATACCGTCGGATGGGGCGCGCATCAGGAAATGACCGACATGGTGGCCGCCGGCATGACGCCCAATCAGGTGTTGGTCGCGGCTACTAAGACCGCCGCGGAGCTGATGAAACTCGACCAGCTCGGCACCATCAAGTCCGGCAAGAGCGCGGATTTTCTGGTGCTGACTGCCAATCCACTGGACAATATCAACAACACCCGCCGGATCGCCTCGGTGTACTTGCGTGGAACGGAGCTCAATCGCACGGCCATGCAGGCCCAGTGGATCAAGTAAACGATCGATTCGCAGTAGCTCCGGCCTCCAGGCCGGAGTTCTCCGACGTAGACGTCCGAGCTACAACAATTCCGCCGCGCTGAAGAAGAACGGAATCTCGACCGCCGCCGTCTCCGGCGCGTCAGATCCGTGGACGCAGTTGCGCTCGATCGAAGTCGCAAAACGCTTGCGGATCGTGCCCTCTGCGGCGTTGGCCGGGTTGGTGGCGCCCATGGTGTCGCGCCACTTCTTAATGGCGTCCGGCGCTTCGAGCACCATCACCACCACCGGGCCTTCAGTCATAAACTTCACCAGCGAGCCGTAAAACCCGCGCTCGCGGTGGACGGCGTAAAAATTCTCGGCTTCGAGCTGGCTTAGGCGCTTCATCTTCATGCCCACGACGCGGAAGCCGGCTTTCTGAATGGCGGCGATGATCTCGCCGGCTTGGCCCGCCGCGACGGCGTCGGGTTTGATGATTGCGAATGTTCGTTCCATAGATTGTTGTAGAGGAGCCCTATAAAACCTGTTTTACCTGCTCGCCGATCTCGGCGGGTGTGGCGCACACTTTGATCCCGGCAGCCTGCATGGCGGCCATCTTGTCGGACGCCTTACCGCTGCCGCCGGAAATGATCGCGCCGGCGTGGCCCATGCGCCGTCCGGGCGGAGCCGTCTGCCCGGCGATGAATCCGATCACCGTCTTCTTCACGTGCTGCCTGATGTAAGCCGCGGCATTCTCTTCCGCGCTGCCGCCGATCTCGCCGATCATCACGATCACGTGCGTCTCGGGATCTTCGTTGAATAGCCGGATCGCATCGGTATGGTTGGTGCCGATAATGGGATCGCCGCCGATGCCGATGCACGTCGATTGCCCGATCCCCAGCGCGGTCAGCTGGCCCACGGCTTCATAGGTCAGCGTGCCCGAACGTGAAACCACGCCCACGTGACCGGCCATGTGAATGTGCGCGGGCATGATGCCGATTTTGCACTCGCCCGGGGTGATGATGCCGGGGCAGTTCGGCCCGATCAGGCGCGTCGCGGGATGATCCTTCAAATAGTCCCACGCGCGGACCATGTCGGCTTGCGGAATGCCCTCGGTGATGCACACCACCAGCGGCAGACCCGCGTCGGCAGCTTCCATGATGGCGTCGGCGGCGAACGGCGGCGGGACATAAATGACGCTGGCATTGGCGCCGGTAGCCTTCACCGCGCCGGCGACGGTGTCGAACACCGGCAGATCCAAATGTTGTTGTCCGCCCTTGCCGGGCGTCACGCCGCCGACCACGCTGGTGTGGTAGGCGATGGCCTGCTGGGCGTGGAACGTACCTTCTTTACCAGTGAAGCCCTGCACCAGCACGCGCGTGTTCTTGTTTACGAGAATGCTCATGTCTTTTCTTACCCGCGCACCACGCTTCGCTGTGCGCTCAGGCTACGCCGCCGCTTTCACCACTTTCTGCGCGGCGTCGCGCATGCCGTCGGCCACCGTAAAATTCAACCCCGAGTCGAGCAGGATCTTACGTCCCAGCTCGACGTTGGTGCCTTCCATACGCACCACGATCGGAAGGGCGACCTGCAATTCGCGCGCGGCCGCCACCACGCCCGTGGCCAAGGTGTCGCAGCGCAGAATGCCTCCAAAGATGTTGATCAACACCGCCTTCACGCTCTTATCGGAAAGCAGGATGCGGAACGCGTTCTGGATCTGCTCGGCGTTGGCCCCACCCCCCACGTCCAGGAAGTTCGCCGGACTCCCGCCCGCGTACTTCACGATGTCCATGGTCGCCATGGCCAGCCCCGCCCCGTTGACCATGCAGGCCACGTTGCCGTCCAGCTTGATGTAGTTCAGCCCGAACTTCGAGGCTTCCACTTCGAGCGGATCTTCCTCGTTCAAGTCCCGCAATTCCGCCAAATCTTTATGCCGGAACAGAGCGTTATCGTCCAGGTTCATCTTGGCGTCGAGCGCAAACACTTTGCCGTCCTTGGTCAAGATGAACGGATTGATCTCCGCCAGCGTGGCATCCAGCCCTTCATTGGCGCGCGCCAGCGCCATCATGGCTTGCGCCGCGGCATTCACCGACGCCCCCGGAATCCCGATGCCGAAGGCCAGCTTGCGCGCCTGAAACGGCAGCAAACCCGCGCCGGGCTCGATGAGCTCTTTCAAAATGCGCTCGGGCGTCTTCGCGGCGACTTCTTCGATCTCCACGCCGCCGTCGGCCGAAGCCATGAACACATTGCGGCCCTGCGCCCGGTCGAGCACGATCCCCAGGTACAACTCGCGTTCGATAGGCAAAGTCTCTTCGATCAGCAGGCGCTGAACCACGCGCCCCTCGGGCCCGGTCTGATGCGTGACCAGCGTCATGCCCAGCATTTTCGCGGCGGTTTCACGCGCTTCCTGGGCGCTCTTGACGACTTTGACACCGCCGCCTTTGCCGCGTCCTCCAGCGTGGATCTGCGCCTTGACTACCACGCTCCCGCCGAGTTTGGCCGTCGCGGCCTCCGCCTCAGCGGCCGTCACCGCAACTTCGCCCCTCGGCACAGGGACCGAGTAACGCGCCAAGAGCGCCTTGGCCTGGTATTCATGGATTTTCATTGCTGGTTGGATGGAGGGCTTTAGTGCGTTGCCCCGGAATTCTTCAGTGTAACTCACGCCATGGCGATCGCGAAAGACCGAATCCCGGTGGTGGCATCAATGTTGCGCACCCCATCACGATCACGACGCTGGGCTTCTCGCGGAACAATCAAAGGAGTATAATAATCCGCGCGATGGGCGATCCCACTCAATTCATTTTGTCCCAGCGTGCGCGAGCGGGAGCTGTCGTAATCCGGGCGGTGGAGGCGGCGGAAATCTGGTGCCCATCAGGTGCGCAGTAGGTCCGTCATGACGAGCCGCGCGATCTGGCCGATGTTCTTGGCGGCAGTTTGCGGCGCGCAAGCCGCCGACCTGCGCTACTACGTCGAACCCTGCACGCACCCGGAAACCGCCTGCCACGCCGACGACCCGCAACTGGCGCAATGGGCCATGGAAGCCTGGCAAAAGGCCTCCAGCGGCGCGCTCAAGCTGGAACGCGTCAACCGCCGCGAGGACGCGCAAATCCGCATCTTGTGGTCCGACGGATTGAGCGGGCAATATGGCGAGACGGTTCCGATCGTGGTGGGCGGCAAGCGCGGCGCGGAGGTTCACGTGCGCCCCGATATGACCCAGCTAGGCCCGGACATCTCCGCCGCCACGCGCACCGATTCGCTATTGCGCGACGCCATCGTGTATCTGACGTGCCTGCACGAAAGCGGCCATGCCCTGGGGCTCCCGCACACCGGCGCATTCGCCGACATCATGTACACCTTCCAGCTAGGCGGCGACATCGGAGAATATTTCGGACGCTACCGCCGCAAGCTTTCCTCGCGCGCCGACATCTCGAAAAACTCCGGACTTTCCGAAGCCGACCGCTCCCGCCTTCTGGACATCGTGCGCAGCGAAGCGTTCTGAAGCCATGGGCTGGGCGCTTTGGATCGACGAAAGCGGGGGTACAGCCTGGGCCCAAGGCACGCACGAGTATCGGCCTGCGGGAACAGCTGTCGTCGCCATCACAGATCAGTTCTGTTCGCGCGATTTCCGGCAGAAACTTCGCCGTCCGAAACGCCTGGAGGCGTCTTTCCGCGGCTTCTTCGGGTCTCTGGAGGAAGTCAACCGCTACTTGCGAAGAGGCCGCCGGACGGGCTCGCATTCACGCAGAACTCCCGCCTACGTAAGCTAAGATTCAGGGTTGCGCGATCGCGCGGTTGGCGATCTCGATCAGCTTGGCGCAGCACCCGCTCATCTCGACCGACACATCCCGCAGCGAAGCCCCGCGAAACTTAAGCCGGGGCGGCTGGCGATGATCGGGACACCGGACGCCCTCCAGTTTCAGCGCAGTCCGCCGCTTGAATTCCTCCAAGCCCCCCAATTGCGGTTGGACGCCGTTGTCCTGCCCCAGAAGCACAAAATCATTTTAGCATGGAATTGTTCGAAAGGATGCTGAGCGACGCCCCGGAAAACGCGCTAGGATGAAGTGTCTCCCCCGGCGCCGTCCGCGCAGCCGTATTTCAACATGGATTTCGCCGAGCAGCTCAAGTCTTCCCTAGACATCGTGAAAGTGGTGGGCGAGTACGTGCGCCTGCGCCGCTCCGGGTCCACCGGGCGTTACACGGGTTTATGCCCGTTCCACCAGGAAAAAACGCCCTCCTTCGGCGTGCACCAGGGCCGCCAGTTCTATAAATGTTTCGGGTGCTCCGCGGGCGGGGACGTCTTCAAGTTCGTGATGGAGATCGAAGGCCTCACCTTCCCCGAGGTCTTGAAGCTGCTGGCCGAGCGCAATGGCATCCCCATTCCGCAGCGCACCGAATTCACCACCGCCGAGTCCAAGCTCCGCGCCGTATTGTTGGACATGCACACGCTAGCCGCCGCGCGATTTCAGGAAGCCCTGCGCGGGCCGCAAGGCGCGGAGCCGCGCGCCTATCTCGCCCGCCGCGGCGTGAGCCAGGAGATCGTCGACGCCTTTGAACTCGGCTATTCGGACCCATCGGGCCAAACGCTGGCGCGGATCTTCGCCGAGCGTGGCTTCTCCGCCGAGCAGATGGAAACCTCCGGCCTGGTGCGCAAGCGCGACACCGGCGGCTATTACGATTCCTTCCGCGGCCGCCTGATGTTCCCGATCCACAACGAGTCCGGCAAAGTGATCGCCTTCGGGGGCCGTGCGCTGCGCGATGAAGACCAGCCCAAATATCTGAACTCTCCGGAAACGCCGATCTACCGGAAGACATCTGTCCTGTACAACCTGCACCGCGCACGCGAGAGCATGCGCCGCGCCAACCGCGCCGTGCTGGTGGAGGGATACATGGACGTGATCGGAGTTTACGTGGCCGGGGTAAAGGAAGTGGTTGCCAGCTGCGGCACCGCGCTCACCGCGCCGCAGGTGCGGGCGATCCGGCGTCATGCGGACACCGTCGCGGTCAATTTCGATCCCGACGCTGCCGGCGCGAACGCGGCCGAGCGCGCCATTCAGCCGTTACTCGACGAAGGTCTGAACGTGCGCATCGTGTCGCTCGATGCACCCGGGTCTTCGCCCGAAGTGGGGCCCGGCGTGAAACTGGACCCCGACGAATTCGCGAAGCGCTTCGGCGCCGAAGCCTACCGCGCGGCGCTCGACACCGCCGCGGGATACTTCCACTGGCTCGCCGACCGCGCGCGGGCCCGCTACGACATGCGCTCGGCCGAGGGACGCGTGGCCGCGTTCAAGTTCCTGCTGCCGGCGGTGCAGAAGATCTCCGACAAACTCGAGCGCGCCGCGGTGGCTGACGATGTGGCCTCCTATCTCGGGTTGGACAAGGGGCTGGTTCTGGATCAATTCAAGAAGGCGGCTACGGATCGCACCGGCGCCTCGGCCTTCGCGCCTCCCGCTTCCGCCGCGGCCGCCTCCGGAGTGCCGCGGGTCTCGATTCCAGCGATGGAGCGGATCTTATTGAACGCTCTGCTGTCGGGTGAAGAGGCCCGCGCGGAGATCCTACCGCAGCTTCCGCCGTCGGTGACCGAGGAATTCAGCACCCGAGAAGTTTTTGAAGCGCTGCGTCAAGCCGATCTGAACTATCGAGAGACTGGATCGCCTGTGACACTGGCCCACGTTGACGCCCGCCTCGCCGCCCCCGCCCAGACTCTATTGCATGCAGCCTTAAACGCCGATGAGACGGAAGGGGACGAATTGCGGGAGCAAGCGCGCGCCTGCGTGCGCCGGCTGCAGAGCGACACCCGCAAGCGCCACCTGGACAACTTGCGAAGCTTGGTGAAGTCGGCCGAACGCGAAGGGCGGTTGGAGGAAGCGCTGAACCTGATGGCCGAACTCGGCCGTCTGGAGCGGGAAACGCCGCGCGGGCCGACCAGCGCCGGGCGAGTGTCAGCGGGGGCTCACTAGCGGGCGCACAACAGTCGGCGGCTCGGTACTAACCGGGCGCAAGTACTAACGGGGCAGAGTCCTGGGACCAAGCATGGTGTTGTACACTGAAATGCGACACGTTCGGTTTGCGATGAACACGCCAGGGGAGCCAGCCAGAGCACGCCGCCATCAGGGTGAGAATTAATCGGGGAACGAGTGGCAACGGAAGAAAAATTCGGCCGCCTCAAGCAATTGATGGACTCGGGCAGAGAGAAGGGCTTTGTCCTCTACGATGAAGTCAACGACCTGCTGAGCGAGGATTACCCGGGCGGGCGGGAACTGGACGACCTGCTCACCGAACTGGATACGGCCGGCGTCGAGATCCTCGAAGAGCCCAAGCTGGAGTTCGACAAGAAGGGCGAAGATGCCGAGGATCTGGCCGAAGTCGATCTGGCCCAGGATTTCGGCGACAAGACCAACGACCCGGTCCGCATGTACCTGCGCGAGATGGGCACCGTGCCGCTGCTCACGCGGGAAGGCGAAATCGAACTGGCCAAGCGCATCGAGCGCGGCCAGTTCGCGGTGCGCAAGGCGCTGTCGCGGTCGGCGCTGGTGATTCGCGAAATCCTGGGCGTCACCGAACTGCTCGAACGCGATCCCATGGTCGTACGCGATCTTCTCGTCATGCCAGACCTGGTGATCACCGACGAGGACGTGGCCCGGCAAAGCGCGGAGATGCTGGTCACTCTGGCCGAAATCGAAAAGCATTACCGCAAGGCCCAGCAGTTCCGCCAGAAATTGCAGTCGGTGTCCCGCGGCATGAAACCTAAGATGCACCGCTCCCTGCGCTGGAGTCTGGCGCGCACGTTGGTGGTGATCTCGCGGGTGATTCGCGCCGTGCACTTCAACTCCAGCACCCGGCGCGTGCTGGCCGGAAAACTGCGCGATGCGGTGGAGGACTTGCGGCCCCTCGAAAAAGAGATCGCACGCATCCAGCGCAAGCTCGAATCCTCGCCCAACGGGACCCCGGGCGGAGCGGCGGCGCTGCGAAAAGAGCTGAAACAGTTCAGCGCCCGCATCCAGCATCTCGAAGAAGAATGCGGCGCCACCACCACCGAACTGCGCCGCACGCTGCACATCGTCGAACGCGGCGAACTCGAAGCCGAGACCGCCAAGAAGCAATTGATCGAGGCCAACCTTCGCCTGGTGGTCTCCATCGCCAAGCGCTACACCAATCGCGGCCTGCAGTTCTTAGATCTGATCCAGGAAGGCAACATCGGCTTGATGAAGGCGGTGGACAAGTTCGACTATCAGCGCGGCTACAAGTTCTCGACCTACGCCACCTGGTGGGTGCGCCAGGCCATCACCCGCGCCATCGCCGACCAGGCCCGCACCATCCGCATCCCGGTGCACATGATCGAGACCATCAACAAACTGGTGCGCATGCAGCGCCAGTTGCAGCAGGATCTGGGCCGCGAGCCCACCACCGAGGAGCTGTCGGTGAAGATGGAACTGCCGGTGGGCAAGGTTCGCAAAGTGTTGCGCATCGCGCAAGAGCCCATTTCGCTCGAAACGCCGGTCGGCGAGGAAGAAGAATCCCACCTGGGCGATTTCATCATCGACCGCCGGGTGGTGTCGCCGTCGGAAGCGGTCATTAATCTAAACCTGCGAGAGCAGACCGCCGAGGTGCTCAAGACCCTGAGCCCGCGCGAAGAAAAGATCATCAAGATGCGCTTCGGCCTGCAGGACGGCAGCGAGCATACGCTCGAAGAAGTCGGCCAGCACTTCGCGGTGACGCGCGAACGCATCCGCCAGATCGAAGCCAAGGCCCTGCGCAAATTGCGCCACCCCAGCCGCAGCCACCGCCTGCGCGCCTTCCTGGACACCTCCGTCCACGAGTGATCAGTGGGGCAGCGCCATGCGCTGCCATCGGGCGTCCCCAAGAGCCGATAGCGCATGGCGCTGCCCCACCGTATATAATCACCAACGGAGGCTGAGATGAAATCTCGCTGCACCCCGCTCGCCGCTCTTGCGTCTCTGCTATGCGCGTCCGCCGCCGCGCAGTGGATCAACTACCCCACTCCCGGAATCCCCCGCATGCCCGACGGCAAGCCCAACCTATCGGCCCCCGCACCCCGCACCGCCGACGGCAAGCCCGACCTCTCCGGCATCTGGCAAGCCGGTCGCGCCGGCCAGTATGGATACGATTACAACGTCGCCCAGAACCTACCGCCTGGGAGCGTAACGCCGTGGGCCGAGTCCATCCGCCAGCAGCGCGTCCAGGACTTCCGCAAGGACAGCCCGCTAGCGCAGTGCCGGCCCGTCAGCATTCCGTTCTTGAATTTTCGCGGGATCTCCAGAATCGTCCAAACCCCCGGCCTGATCGTGATTCTCTATGAGTCCCCCAACAGTCCGCATCGAACCATCTTCACCGATGGCCGCGAGCTTCCCAAGGAAATGAATCCCACCTGGCTGGGCTATTCGGTCGGCCATTGGGAACAGGACACGCTGGTGGTGACTACCGCGGGTTTCAACGACCAAGGGTGGCTCGACGTGGGCGGGAATCCGCAAACCGAGTCCCTTCGGCTGACCGAACGCTACCATCGCCGCGACCTCGGACACATGGAACTGGAGGTGACCTTCGACGATCCGAAGACCTTCAACAAACCGTTTACGCTGCGAATGGAAAAGAACCTGACGCCCGATACCGATATTCTGGAGGACGTCTGCGAGAACGAGCGCGACAGTTCTCACCTGGAGTCCGGAGTTAAAGTTCCTCCGGCGGTCCTGGCGAAATACGCCGGAACCTACGACCTGTCCGGGCGCGAAATCGTGGTCACCGTCGCAGGCGAGCAGTTGTCGGTGCAGGACAAGGCGAATCCCTTGGACCGCCTGTTCGTGGCGCGCTCGGAGAACGAGTTCCTGTCCAGCGTGAGCCAAGTCGCGATCGAGTTCGTCAAAGACGCGCAGGGCTCAGTCACGCATTTCATCCGCACCGGCGCCGGCAAGGACGAAAAAGCCACGCGGAAGGATCGCTGAGGGACGGCCCACAACCCTAGTCGACCTTCGGAGAAACTTCCTTCTCAATGCGCTTGAGGTTTTCCAGGCGAGCTCGGCGGAGGTCGTACTCGAGCTGGAGTCCCCGCCAGAACTCGGCGCTGCCGCCCAGATAGCGCGCCAAACGGAGAGCCGTATCGGGCGTGACGCCACGCCGCCCGCGGACGATGTCGTTCAGTCGCGTGGCGTCCACGGACAGGGCCTTGGCCAGTCGGTTCACGCTCATCCCCAGCGGCTGGAGGACGTCCTCCTTGATGGTCTCTCCAGGATGGATGGGTTCAAGCTTCGCCATGGTGCGTTCCTTTCTCAATGGTAGTCGACGATTTCGACCTCGTAGGCATCGCCATTCGACCAAACAAAGCACATCCGGAATTGATCGTTGACGCGGATACTGTGCTGCCCGGCGCGCTTTCCCCTGAGGGCCTCCAAGCGGTTTCCGGGAAGCGCCAGATCCCGCAAGCTCCGCGCTTGATTCAGTTGGTAGAGCTTGCGGCGCGCGGTCCGTGTTCGAAGGCGACGCTGGCGCCTGGGCGGTTCTTCGAGCGTCGTCAAAGCCTAGCGCCATTTGCTCATAGACCGGCTATAGTTGATCTGAGAGGCTTGCAGATGGCGCTGCTGAAGGTACAGGAAAAAGGTCAGATCACGATCCCACCGCGTTTGCGGAAACAGGCGGGGATTTCCCCCGGTGGTACGGTCGAGGCTGCCTTCCAAGGAGGAAGAATTATTCTCACTCCGAGGCTCGCTATTGAGAAATCAAAGTTTCCATCAGCTGATGACGAATACACCCCGGAGCAACGAGCCATCATCGACGAACGCTTGACGGAATCCGCTGCGGACGTCAAGGCTGGCCGTCTATATGGTCCCTTTGAAACCCACGAAGCGATGATCGGATTCCTTCACGGCGAGGTCAAGAAGGCTAGATCCGCCAGCCGCCGCAACCGCAAAGTTAAGTGAAGCGCCGCCTAACGCCGGCGGCAACCAAGAGCTATGTCGCCGCTCCGGCTGCGGTGAGGAAGGCATTCGACAAGCAAAGCGCCCTGCTGCTCGACAACCTCCAACACCCGTCGCTGCACGCGAAGAAATACGACGAAACAGGAGATGTCTGGCAGGCCCGAGTGAATCGAAGTTGGCGATTCTATTTCCAGATCATCGATGACACCTACGTGATTCGCGATATTATTCCCCATCCAAAGTGATCTGCGTCTTCACTGCTGGATATGTTCGACCGGTACGCCGCGCGACGCCGCTAAGCCTCGCAGAACGGGCGTCCCCAGTACGATCGCCGCCGCCACAATCGCCAAGGTGCGCCGCGACATCAGGCGAACCAGCCCCGGCCACAGGAGATAAAAGTGCTCTTCGACGGCCAGAGACCACAGCACTCCGGGGCCGTGTGGAAAGGAAACGGACAACAGGCTGGCGAGATTCGCCATGAACAACGAACTCAGTAGAAAATAGCGCCCGGAGTTGGCGTAAAAGAGCGCCATGACGCCGACGCTGACGAAGTACACCGGCAAGATGCGAAGCGCCCGTCGTCCGTAGAAACGCTGAAAGTATTTCGGACGATTCCGCGAGTCCAGAAGGATCCCGGTGATCAGAAATCCGGAGAGTACAAAGAACAGATCTACGCCCAGCCAGCCGTGCCCCAGGATTCGTACCGCCGCCGAAGGCATCCACAACAGAGCGCCCGCGGGCGGAGGGTAAGCGAAGCCCAGGTGCGCTACCAGGACCATCCAGATCGCGGTGGCACGCACTCCGTCCAACTCCGGGATGTGCTCGCTGGATTGCGGCGGGAGCGCGCCCACCTGCTTGGTCCTCGCCTACACCGCGGCCACAGCTACGGCGGGTTCACGGCCCGGCACAACCGGCGCCACCGGCCCGTCGAACCGGACGCTCACCAGCTTCGACAACCCCGGCTCTTGCATGGTGACGCCATACAGCGCCGCAGCCGACTCCATGGTCCGCTTGGCGTGCGTGATCACGATGAACTGCGTCTCTTCCGACATCTCCCGGATCAGCCGCGTCAGGCGCTGGATGTTGGGTTCGTCGAGCGGCGCGTCCACTTCGTCCAGGATGCAGAAGGGGCTGGGCGCGTAGCGGAAGATCGCCATCAGCAGCGCCATCGCGGTCAGCGACTTCTCGCCGCCCGAGAGCAGCGCCACGTTCTGCAGCTTCTTGCCTGGGGGTGAAGCCAAAATGTCGATGCCGCTCTCGGCCAGGTTGCTCTCGTCGGTCAGACGCATTTCGCCCTGCCCGCCGCCGAACAGCGTGCGGAACATCTGGCGGAAGTTCTCGTTTATCAAATCGTAGGCTTCTTTGAACCGCCGCCGCGATTCGACGTCCAGATCGTGGATCGCCTTCTCGGTATCGCGGATCGAGTCCAGCAGGTCTTGCCTTTGCGTGTTCAAGAAGTCGTAGCGCTGTTGCGCTTCCTGGAATTCCTCCAGCGCCTGCGGGTTTACCGGCCCCAGCGCCTCGATTTTCGCGCGCACGTCCTGGTAGCGCTGTTCGACTTCGGCCACGCCGGATTCGTCGAGTTCCGCCTGCTGCCCGTCACCGTCGCCGGCACTGTTGGCAGCCACCTCCGCCGCCCCGACGCTCAACTCTTTATGGCTGGTTTCGTCGAGATACTTCAGCTCGGCCTGTTTCTTCACCAGCTCCAGCTCGATTGCGGACCGCCGCTCCTGTGCCGCTTGCGCTTCAATCCGCAGCGCCTTGAGCGACTCCTCGATCCGTGCCAACGCCGCGCGGCCCGCGACTTCTTCTTCGGCCAAGCGGTTCACTTCCGCCGAACCGGTCACGATAGACGCCGCCAATTCGCCTGCCCGCCGGTCGAGCTCGATGTTGTCGGCCAACAGCCGAGCGCGTTCCACGCCCAGCCGCTCCATCTCGCGCGAAAGTTCCTCGCGCCGCGCTCCGAGTTGACCGATCTGGGTTTCCAGCCGCGCCGCAGCCGCTCGCTCGGCCCGCAGGCGCTCCTCCAGACCGGCCAACTCCGCCCGCACGGCCGCGTGCTCTTCTCCGATCACATGAGCACGGGCCTGCAACTGTTCAAATTCGCCGCGCGCCAACTCCAGCGCCTTCTCCTGGTCGAAGCGCGCCTGTTCCTTTTCCGCCACCAGCGCCTGATTCTGCTCCTGCAGCGCCCGCGAGTGCTGGCCTTCGCGCGTCAACCGATCGAGTTCGAGCCGCGCCACCGACAGCCGCGACCCCGCGCGCGCAGTCTCCTCGGCCAGCTTGCGCTGCTCGTGATCCAGCGCAAGGGCGTCTTTTTCCTGGGCCTGCTGCTCGTGCCTCAAGGATTCGAGTTCCTCGCCCAGCCGCGCGGACTCCTGCTCCAGTCCTTCCATCTCGCCCGCCAAGGTGTCGACCTCACGCTCCCGCGCTTCGACGTGGACCGTCAGCTCACGCAGTTCGCGCTTCAGGGCCAGGGGACCGCCGCCGGTCTTGCGGCCTCCGCTCACGGCGTGGGCGTGATAGCTCGCGCCGTCCGGCAGCAGGAAGTAGCAATCGGGATGCATCTCGGAGAGCCGCTGAGCCTCGGCCCGATCGGTAGCCAGGAAGCAGCGGGCCAGGCGCGGAAGCAGACCCTCCGGCGCCTGAGCGAACCCGTTAGTGAGCCGCAGACTATCTTTGAGTCGGCCAGCTACACCGGGCTCAGAGGAAAGGTCCGGCCCCGCAGGCGCCTCGGCGCTTGGGTTCGTTTGGTAATCCCCTCCGCGACCGTGGACCAAAAAAGTAGCCCGGCCGTCAGCGTCTGCGCGCATCAGTTCGACGCCCCGCTCAGCTTCTTTCCAGTCGTTTACAACCACATATTCAAGCTCTTCATGAAGGAAAAGCTCGCAAGCCTTTTCCCAAGTCGGGTCGGTGACTTCGACGAAGTCCGCCATCACGCCCAGGGGCCGGAAACCCTCGATCTGTCCGTGCTCGATAGCAGTGAACAAACGCTTGACGGATTCTGTCGTATAAGCCCGATGAGAAAGGATTTCTTCGAGCGAATCCTTGCGCGCCCGCTGCCGCGACAGGACCCCGCGAGTCTCGTCCAGCTTGTGTCGCGCCGTGACCATCCGAGTCTGGCGCTCTTTGATCTCGGACTCAAGGCGCCCCCGGCGGTCCGTCAGCGATTCCAGTTCCAGTTGACGGGCGGAGAGCCGTCCGGAGAGCTCGGTCTTGATCTGCTCCAGCCGGGCCAAGTCGGCGGTGGAGGTTTCCTCTTCACGGCGCGAGCGAGCCGCGTCCCGCTCGATAGCAGCCAGGTACTCCTCGGTCTGCGCCAACTGGTTCCGCAGGGCCGAGGCTTCGCCCAGCAGCCGCAGGACTCGTGAACGGGCCTCTTCGAGGCCCTGCTCGCGCGCGCGAAGGTCGGTCTGGAGGGCGTCGCGCTCGGTAGTCTTAGCCTCCATGCGTTCGCGCGCGGCCGTGCCCACGATCTCCAACTCCTGCATGTTCCGGGCGTGCGTTTCGAGTTCCTGCCGTTCCCGCTCGACGCGAGTATCCAGTTCCTGGGTTTCGGCCTCGCCCGCCGCCAAGCGCTGGTCGATGGCTCCGATCTGCGTGGCTTGCGACTCCAACCGGCCACGTGTCCGCTCGGCTTCCAGATTGAGTTCCGCCAGACGCGCGCGCGCCGCAGTGAGTTCGGCCTCGCGCTGGTAGCTGGCTTCCTGGACCCTGGTGTGTTCGAGCTCTTTCTCCTGGACCTCGGCGGCGGTCTGCTGGAAAGAGGCCTGCGCCTGGTTCAAATCCAGGGCCAGTTTGGAGGCTTCGCGCTCCAGCATGTGGAAGCGCGCGGCTACGGCTTGGCGCAAGTGCCCCAGCATCTCCGTGCGCAACTCTTCGTAGCGCCGGGCCTTGGACGCCTGCCGCTTGAGCGAATTCACCTGGCGCCCGACTTCCTCCAAAATGTCAAACACTCGGGCCAGATTCTGTTTAGAGCTTTCGAGCTTGGCCTCGGCCAGCCGCTTACGCGTTTTGTACTTACCGATGCCCGCCGCTTCCTCAATAATGGCCCGACGGTCGGCCGGCTTGTTCGAAAGAATCTGCCCGATGCGGCCCTGCTCGATGATGGCGTAGCTTTCCGGTCCCAGGCCCGTGCCGCTGAACAGATCCTGAATGTCGCGCAGCCGTGCGGCGCGCCCGTTGATCAGGTACTCGCTTTCGCCGGAGCGGAACAAGCGGCGGGTGATGGTGATCTCCTCCTGCTTGGGGTGAGCGTGTCCCTGCGCCTTGCCCTGTCCATTCGCATGACCATTCACGTGACCGTTCGTGTGACCGTTGACGTGGCCATTGACCGCCTCCACCAGTGGTTCGCCTGCGGGGGGCTCGGTTTCCGCCAGCGGCTCGGCGGCTGGCTCCTGCTGGCCGGGCAAACGCAGGGATGCCGTCGGGTCAATCATGGTCAAACTGACTTGAGCCAATCCCAGCGGCTTTCGCTCGCGCGTTCCCGCAAAGATCACATCCTCCATGCGGGCGCCGCGGAGGCTCTTGGCGCTCTGTTCGCCCAGCACCCAACTGATGGCATCGCTGATGTTGGATTTTCCACAGCCGTTGGGTCCCACGATAGCGGCCACGCCGGAGCCGTGGAAGCGCATCTCCATGCGGTCATAGAAGGACTTAAAGCCGTGGATGTCAACGCGTTTGAGCTTAAGCAAGTTGCAGCCCCTTCCAATACTATAAAGACGTCTGCGACCCGCCAGGCGGACGCAGAAGGTGGAGGTTGAAACCATCCTAAACCGAACTGGGCAGAAAGTAAAGCGGGTTCACCCCACAATCTTGTGGCCGGTCTCAGTCGAACACAACAGGTTGGGGGTCGGTGTGCACTGCTACTTCAGCTCCCGAAGCGCCGACTTCAACTCCCAGTCGTAGCACTCGTAAGGTTCGCCTAAATAAAAGAACTTGCGGCGGTCGCGATCCTCGGTCAGGTTCTCGACGATGGCGCCGTAGGGGATGGTTTCGCGTAACTGGCCCATGGCGCGGAGGGTGCGCTTGTTCAGCTTGGTGGCTTCGATAGTCTTCAGCAGTTCAAATTTGGCCATGGCAGACGGTTGCTCGCTGCCGGGAATTATAACCTATTCCCACGCGGAAGCAACCGCCGCCCGTCGGCGCAAGAGGCGTTCGCGAAACACGGCACTACTCAAAATATGGTCGGGCGGAACCGCGCACCCGCGGCGCTCTTTGCGGCGCTCTTTATTGTTGCCCTAATTGTTGCCCTAGCGGGTTCAGGGTGCCGAAATTAGGTCCTCCGTTGCCCGGCCATCTGGTTATTACTGAACGTGTAGATCGTCCCAAACTGAAACTTGACGGCGGAAAGACTGTGGTCAAACAGGGAGACGTCGGAAAGGCGTGCAATCGGCCCGACGAGGACTGAATTCCATTTCCATTGTTGGATACAACCGAAGACACCACTTCAGCAACGCCGGTACCGTGCACGTCGATGCCCGCCCTACCAGTCGTAGCGCTCGAAGTTCACCGAAATAAACCCGAAAAACGAAGTTCAGCGAGAGCGATGCGTCCAAGGATTTGAGACAACAGGGGAATGGAATCAAACGCTGCGGACAAACCAGTCCCGCGCGAGATTAACGCCCTGTTGTCGGATGAGCGGTTGATCCTGCGCGAGA
>DATNJC010000075.1:0-12868 GCA_035604115.1 Bryobacteraceae bacterium
CCGGTTGCCAAGACTATTGCCCTGAACCTCCAGAGCCCCGCCCAGAACACCGCCCTCCGCGGGAGTTGCCTCGTATCGCATCACCCCGCCTTCCGGCGTTCCTGCTCCTCTTCGCGGTCTAACGCTTCGTGGAGCAGGGCACTGATGCAGCCCTGAATGCTGCTGAATCCCTTCCGGTCGGCCACCTTCTCCACCCGTTCGATGTCCGTTTTCGGGATGCGCAACTGGATAGCGCGCGTCTCCCTCAGCGGCATCGCCGTGGATCGCGCGGGGAACGTGTACATCGCTGACGCCCAGTTTGCCCGCGTGCGCATGGTGAACACGGCGGGAACCATCAGCACCGTGGCAGGCGGCGGATCGGGCGGCGGCGGCGGACCGGCCACAAGCGCTGCCCTTCAGGGCCCCTTCGGTTTGGCGCTGGATAGCCAGGGGAACCTGTATATCGCCGAAGGCTTGGGGGGCTCGGGGACCTCCATGCGGGTTCGTAAGGTGACTCCGTCGGGTATCATTAGCACGGTTGCCGGGGGAACCGCCACCGAAATGCGGAGGCACTTCGCTCGCCGCCCGCGACGTCCACGGGTTTCGGCGGGAGGCGTGTTCCTGTAGGGTCTTCCGGCCCGGGTTGGATCGGCCAAGGTTTCTGTCATGTTCCCCCCGCCATTTTGCGAAAGGAGCGCAATTGACGGACACGTTGGGGGCTCCGTCAGTTATTCGGGTTCGTGGGGGCAGCAGTTCCTGCCGTTGGCAGAATTCATCGGCAAGGCCGCCGCCCTCGGCTACGACGGAGTCATGCTGATGGCGAAGCGTCCGCACCTCTCGGTGCTGGATTGGAGCCCGGACGTCAAGGCCCGGCTTCGAGCTCGCCTGGAGGAGCATGGCCTGCGCATGGCGTGCATTGCCGGGTACACCAACTTTACAGCAGACCTGGAGCATGGCGACATTCCGCACCGCGAGGTCCAGATCCGGCACGTCCAGGACCTGGCGGAGATGGCGCGAGCGCTGGACGGCAGCCTGGTCCGCGTGTTCACAGGATATGAAAGTCCGCACGCAGCGCCGCAGGCGCAGTGGAAGATGACGGTTGACTCGTTGCGGGAGTGTGCGCGACGCGCGGCGGACGCTGGCGTCACCATCGGGGTGCAGAACCACCACGACATCGCCTGCGGTTTCGAGAGCCTGTACGACCTCATCCAGGAAGTGGATCAGCCAAATTGCCGGCCGATGTTCGACGCATGGGCGCCAGCGCTGCACGGAGCCGACCTCGCGGTGGCGGCAGCGAAACTGGCGCCGCTTACTGTCCACACGACCATCGCGAACTACCAGATGCGCCCGCGCTATCGCTATATGCCCGCACTTGTCAATTACGAAAAGTTGACACCCTCCATCCAGGCGGTGCCGATCGACGAAGGTTTCGTGGATTATCGTGCTTTTCTCTCGGCCCTCGAAGCTGGGGGATTCGCCGGAACGGTCGCGTACGAGATGTGCTCACCGCTCCTGGGCGGAGGCGGCACAGACAACCTGGACCGCTGTGCGAGGAAGTTCGTTGCTTATATGCGGGCGCTGCAGACGGGCGCTGCGGGGTCGGGCGCGTGAAACACTGTTCGCTCGCGAGAACGCCTACTACACCTGGCCATCCCTCAGGTGTATTGAGGTACCGTTTGAATTGCCACAAGCGATATCCGGCAATTCGGTAGCTACGATGCCGACTCGATGGTCCGCAGATGCGGACCCCCTACCCCACCTCCGGCTCGGGCCGCGGATTCAGACACCCTGGACCCCGGTACTGTTCGCCCCAGCGTGCCAGTGTACGACAACGCGGTTTCACAGCCAGTGGCGTAGTTTCCGAGTGCGCCGTTTCACTGGCCAATCGTGATGCCCGCGCGCGTCTAACTCAAACAGAATATGGCGCGTGCACAGATTGGACCAGTGAAACGCAAATTAACCGGCCAAACTGCTTGATTATATAGCGCTTACGCTGAGATTTAGGTTCAAACAGTTTGGCCGGTTAATTTATGTGATCCGCCCGAACCGCGACTCGCACTTCCCGCCTGTCGCTCGGAGCTGGCACAGGTCCAGCGATAGCGGACAGTGGCGGAGAGCGGTGCAGAAGAGTCGGTCCGAGGAGTTTCCGCGAGGTTAGGAACGCGCCGCCGGTCGTTCCAGCGTTCGCAAATGGGAGTTGTTGAAGTATTCGACACTGTGTCAGAGAATGGCAAAACTTTTGATCGTGCTTGGCCTAGTTGTTCCAGGAATCCTCGGTAGCATTAAGGTTGGGAGTACGACAAGCAGATGACCTGGAAACTCGATTACCGCAACAGCGTCCTTAAGGCATACCCCGAGGTCTACACCCCGGCGGCGCTTGAGGCACTAGAGGTCCTGGTGCCGCTCAACCGTGACCGGCGCGAACTGATGGCAAGGCGCATCGCCCGGCGGCTGGCGCGGGAGAACGGCCGGCAGCGCATCGCTTTCCTCGACCCCCAGGCGCTGATCCCGCGCACGCGCATCCGGGTTCAGGACGCCCGGGACGGCAACCTCGAGGGGAGCGAGATCCCTGCCGATCTGAAGCGCCAGTGGATCCAGGGCACCGGGCCCGCCACCAAGCCGAGGGCGAGCATGGAAAGCGGCCTTCGGAACGCCGCCTACGCGCTCCTGTCGGGCGCCGACGGCTGGATGTTCGATGGCGAGGATGCCCTCGGGCAGGTCGATACCATGTCGCTCGATAACCAGCGCAACCTCCAGCTCGCGATCGCCCAGGACCCACTCTTCTTGCGCGTCGCCGAAGAAGTCGCCGCCGAGATGAACCAGTGGGCGCAAGGCTTTTTCGGACGCCCCATCATCGCCGACTGGCGGCGGCAGCTCGACTTCACCACCACGATCTTCCGCGCGCGCGGTCTGCATCTCGACGACCGCCACGTGCGCGAGCAGGACGGCACCGGCTTCTCCGCTTCGATCGTCGACCTCACGCTCTACGTGGTCAACAACCACCAGCGGCTACGCGACTCGGGAGCATCGATCGTCCTCTACCTGCCGAAGATCCAGACGGGCGAGGAGGCGGCACTGTGGAACGACCTGCTCGCCGCGCTCGAGCAGCACCTCGGGCTGCCGCCAGGCACGATCAAGGTCTACGTCCTGGTCGAGCAGATCGAGGCGGCCTTCCAGTTGATGGAGATCCGTGCCGCCCTCGGCCGCCACTTCGTGGGCTTCAACACCGGGCGGTGGGACTACATCAACAGTGTTGCCGACGCGATGGCGTGGGACCCGGGTTTTCTCAACCCCAATATCGACTCCATCGGCATGACCTACGGCTACATGCGCAACTACGAGGACCGCGTGCGCCGGGCGGTGAACACCCCCGACCGGAACGGCCGGTGCGCGCTCTGGCAAGGCGGCATGGAGCCCAACATCCCGGTTGGCTCCGCGGCGGGCGTCGCCGCTGGGATGCGCCGGGCGAAGGCCGGCGGCAAGCGCGAGCAGCTCGCGGGGGCGAGCGGCAAGTGGGTGGCGCACTGGAAGATGGTGCACATCGTGCGGCCCGTGTGGGAGGAGGTCGGCGCCGACAACCAGCTCGGACGCGACTTCCCGCCGCTCACCTATACACAGGAGGACGCCGACGGGTTGGTGCTGCTCGAACCGGCGCCGCGCACCATCCGGGGCGCCCGCGATCTGCTGAGCGTCGCTCTGCAGTACGGCAACGCCTTCGGGCAGGGTTTCCAGGCCGCGGCGCTCAAGCCGGCGGACTTCTTCGGCGACGACGACCAGCTCTACCTGATGGAGGACATGGCGACTGGTGAGATCCGTGTCAGCATCCTCTGGGAGTGGCTGCAGAAAGGCGCGAAGCTCACCGACGACGACCCCGCGACCGGAACCCGCACCGGCGATACCCTCGACGCGGCGCTCCTCGCGCGGTTGCTCTCCGAAGAGTACGAGAAGCTGCTCGCCGCCCGTGACCGCGACGTCCACGACGACTCGAAGGCGACCACGCTGCCCATCGCGCGGGAGATCGTCGCGAAATATGTCACCAGTGGCGTCAAGCCTCCCTGGTACATCGACCTATTGAACCTCAGCCTCAATAACTACGACCTGGCCACCGCCAAGTCCCGCATCCGGAGCTACATCGAGGCCTTCGAGCGGGACGGAACGCGAATCACCGAGAACCTCGACTTTGGTGGACTGAATCAAGGAGCGCGATCATGAGACCGTTCGAGAAGGAAGTCGCCGCGACCCAGCAGTGGTTCGACAGCCCCAGATTCGCGGGGATCGTTCGCCTCTACACCGCGCGTCAGGTAGTCGAGCAGCGCGGCACTATCGCCTCCGACCACACGGTGGCGCGCGAAGCCGCGGCGGCATTCCATGACCGCCTCCGACAGCTCTTCGCAGAGCGCAAGTGCATCACGACGTTTGGTCCGTACTCGCCAGGGCAGGCGGTGGCGATGAAGCGGATGGGGATCGAGGGGATCTACCTGGGTGGGTGGGCGACCTCCGCCAAGGGCGGCACCAGCGAGGACCCGGGACCCGATCTGGCCAGCTATCCACTCAGCCAGGTACCCGACGAAGCGGCGATGCTCGTGCGCGCCCTGCTTACGGCGGATCGCAACCAGCACTATGTGCGTTTGCAGATGACCGAAGCGCAACGCGCCGCGACGCCCGCTCACGACTTTCGGCCGTTCATCATCGCCGACGCCGACACGGGCCACGGCGGCGACCCGCACGTCCGCAACCTGATCCGCCGCTTCGTAGAGGCTGGCGTGGCGGGCTACCACATCGAGGATCAGCGCCCGGGCACCAAGAAGTGCGGCCATCAGGGTGGCAAAGTGCTTGTGGCACAGGACGAGCAGAACAAGAGATTGAACGCGGCCCGCTTCCAGCTCGACGTCATGGGCGTTCCGGGCCTTATCGTCGCCCGCACCGACGCCGAAGCTGCCAATCTGATCGATGGCCGCGGCGACGAGCGCGATCAACCCTTTCTTGTTGGGGCGACGAACCCCGACGTGCCGGCCTACAAGCCGTGCTTCCTGGCGCTGATCCAGCATTTCCACGAGCTGGGAGTAAACGAACTCAACGGCCATCTCTTGTACGCCGTCCCGGCCGGAGAGCACGCCGTCGCCCAGGAGTGGCTGGAGCGCCGCGGCATTTTGGCACAGGTCGCCGAAGCCGTGGCCTCCTTGCGGGGAGGGAAGGAGACATCGATCGACGCCATGTTCGACCGGATCGCCGCCCGGTTCCTCGAGGCGTGGGAGGACGAGGCCCGCCTCATGACCTTCGGAGAGGCCGTTGCCGAGGTGATCGAGTTCCGCAAGAGCGAAGGCGAGCAGCTCGAGACGAGCGTCGACGAGTGGCAGCGCTTCGCCGCGCGCGCCTCGCACTACGCCGCCCGCCAGAAGGCACGAGAGCTCGGCACCGACGTCGAGTGGGACTGTGAGGCGGCTAAGACGCCCGAAGGGTACTACCAGGTGTGCGGCGGCATTCCGTACGCCATTGCCAAGTCGCTTGCGGCAGCGCCCTTCGCCGACGTGCTCTGGATGGAGACCAAGACCGCCGACCTTGCCGACGCCCGCCAGTTCGCCGAGGCGATCCACACCGAATTCCCCGATAAGATGCTCGCCTACAACCTCTCGCCGTCATTCAGTTGGGACACCACCGGCATGAGCGACGAGGATATGCGACGCTTCCCCGAAGAACTCGGCAAGCTGGGCTTCGTCTTCAACTTCGTCACTTATGGCGGGCACCAGGTCGACGGCCTCGCCGCCGAGGAGTTCGCCACCGCCCTCAAGCAGGACGGCATGCTCGCCCTTGCCCGTCTGCAACGAAAACTGCGCATGGTCGAGTCTCCCTACCGCACGCCCCAAACCCTCGTCGGCGGACCGCGCGCGGACGCCGCATTGGTGGCTACGTCGGGGCGCACGGCGACGACCATGGCGATGGGGAGAGGCTCGACCCAACACCAGCACCTGGTACAGACGGAGGTGCCCAAGAAGCTGCTTGAGGAGTGGCTGGCGATGTGGACGCGGCACAACGAGCTCCCCGACGGACTCCGCGTCCAGTTGCGGCCCCACCGCGCCGGCTCTGAATTACTCGAGCTCGGAGTCTACGACAAGGGGGAGGAGAAGCTCGCCAACGTGGTCTTCGCCCCCATCCACGACCGGCGTGGCCGCAGCATCCTCTCGATGCGCGACCAGAACACCTTTGCGGAGTCGCTGCGCAGGAAGCGCCTGATGACCCTCGTCCACCTCTTCCTGGTGCACCGCTTCAAGGCCGAATCGGTGCACTACGTCACCCCCAACGAGGACAACCAGTACCAGGTAGCAAAGATGAAGTCTCACGGCATCTTCCGCGAGGTCAACACCGAGGTCGGCCAAATCATCGTCGCCGACGTCGACCACCAGCGGATCTCCGAGCTCTTGGCGCCGGATCAGACGGCGTTGGGGAAGCTGATTTGCAGGGAGAGATAGGGGTCGGAGACTACCTGCGGTAAGTCAGCGCGCTCGACCAATGAACTGTTCAGGCAACACTACGCGGCAGCCGCCCGACAGACGGACAACTGCGCCCCAGGATCCTGCGTCTGATTCGGGCAGACGCCCTGGCTGCCCGGGGGCAGAATCCACCCCGGTTTACCAGGCAAGGAACCTCCTCCACTTAATATAATCCGGCCCCAAGTCTTCGAGCCCTATTGTTCGATGTGCCTCGCTCGGTTCCGAGCGGATCGTCGGAGTTTACCGGCCAATGAGTAACGGCGGTGGCTCCGCGCCAGCGGAACGCGCTATTCTTTTTTCGTGGAACTGACTTTACCTGGAGGGTGAAGGCCGGTCACCAGATCGAAACTTGGCAGCGACGGTCAGCGGCCGGCCTTCACGCCCGCCGTGATTCTTTTTATCGCACTGCCCGAGACGGAAAACAAGACCGAGCCGGGGTGACCGAGATCCCGATCGAACTTCTCCCCAGGTCCGGTCCGCTTTGCGGTGGGCAGACCATCATTGGTCACGGACGACGGCTGAAACAGGCTCACGACCAATGGCGCGTGCAGGTCTGGATTCGCCGGGGTATCTGTCGCCCATGCAAGAAGACTTTCACGGTGCTGCCCGATTGGTCGCCGCCGTCAGGGCACTATAGCCTCCACTGCCGACAAGCGGCGTGGGAGTTGCAGCGGCAAACAGGCGGCAACTGGGAACGATCCGTTCCCGACGTCGCCGATGCGTCTCGGTCGCCAGATCCGTCCACCGTGCGATGGTGGGCAGGGCGCTTGGTGGATCTGGGAACCCTGCTGGCGGCGAAGCTCTGGCAGGCTACTGGCTGGACCCTCTCGACTTCACCCACCATCCTTGCCTGGGATTGGACCTCGATCCGCCGTATTCTGCCAATCGAGGCAAGAAGTCCATGAGCCGAAAGGCACTCGATGAACTGAAACAGCAAATTCCCCTAGCAACGGGATCCTGTATCAACCGGCTGATCCATCTCCGTTTCGTTTTCCAGGAACTCGCCTGGATGGAACAGCTTCCTGACCTCGCTCATCTGATCCGTCCCGGGGATATCCCGCGCCTCCCCCAAAGGCTCCCACGTCCGCTCACCGCACAGCAGGATCAACTCCTGCAGCAGGAGTTGATCCGCCGCAACGATCTGGGCGGCAATGCCTTTTTGCTGATTCGCCATACCGGCATGCGCATTGGCGAGTGCGCCGATCTGGGCTACGATTGCCTCCGCTCCGCCAGCCCGGATCAATGGGCTATTCATGTGCCCCTCGGCAAGCTGAAGACGGAACGCATGGTCCCGGTGGATTCGTTTGTTTGTGAACTCGTGCAACGCCTACGGTTCTTTCGCTTTCTCGATCCGCTGCCCGTCGACGGCAAGCTTCTCGCTCGCCCACTGACCAAAGAAGCACTTGTTCGTCAACTCCGCGATTACTTTCACCAGGCCTGCCACTCCATTGGCCTCTCCACGCGCATCGTCCCGCATCAACTGCGCCACACATACGCCACCGAGATGCTTCGATCCGGCGTCGGCCTTGCCGCCGTGATGAAATTACTCGGACACACTTCCGCAGACATGACCATGCGCTATATCGACGTGGCCTTAGCGGATCTCCAACGGGAATACCTCCTAGCTCGTTCACAACCCCGGCATCTGGTTCCCCAGCCGCAGACATCGGGCGCCGCCCTTCGGTCTGGTCTCGACGGTGTGTTCGATTCCCTGCGTACTACTCAACATCTGCTGGAAATGTTCCGCCGTGCGCTGCCAAACGAAGCGCCACGCCGTTGCTGCGACCGGCTCTCCAATCGCCTCACCAAGATCATCGCCGAGGCACGCAAACTCGCCTAATCCTGAAAACGGGCAGAGATTGGCCGATGAAGTCGGCCAACCGGAAGTTACCTTTTGAGCCCGAGTCTCTGTTGGCGCTCCAGGCCCTGTGTGCCGAGGCGGGCTGCCGCCCCTTGAATCGAACCTCAAAAACCGGCCTCAAAGACCGTCGTTTACACGAGCCGGGAGCCGCTGTACA
This sequence comes from Bryobacteraceae bacterium, assembly GCA_035604115.1. Classification (GTDB taxonomy): domain Bacteria; phylum Acidobacteriota; class Terriglobia; order Bryobacterales; family Bryobacteraceae; genus Palsa-187. Next base: position 8,486 of record DATNJC010000075.1, read on the forward strand.
CTGTTTACCTTGATGGCCGCGCGGAGGATTCTTGCGACGGCATTATGCGGTGCGGCGCTAGTGGGCGCGCTTCTCAAGCGCCCTCCTTTCGTCCGTGCCCAACAGACGAGTCACTTGCAAATCGCGTCGTTTTCGGTCAGCGCGGATCAATCGCTTACGTATCCACACAGCCCGCCGGCACCCTACCTGGACGATCTGCCGGACGAGCACACCACGTTCCTCCCGCCAGCCTCCGGCTCCTCTTCGTACTTGGTCTTTGGGGCGAGCAGGATTTCGGCTGGAACGGGCGGCGCCGTGGTGCTTCAAACCATGGACCTGAAGACCTTCACGTTCGCGACATCACTGGGTTACAACCCTCAGGTCATGGCCCCTCCCATTGACATCATGGCGTGCAATTCCTCCCTCGATACAGAGTTTGATGAAGGTTATGCCGCTCCGGGCTCGGTGGTGCAGGATCCCACGCTGCCCTCTGGCAACCTGATCATGCTCTATGAGGCGGAGAACCACTGCCCCGGTGGTGTGAACCAGCTGCCCTACTACGCAACCGTCGGGTTTGCCAGGTCATCGGATAACGGCAAGACTTGGCCTGCCCCGGCCAACGGCCCTCTAGGAAACGCCGCCCGCCATCCGGTCTTGCAGAGCGACGAGCCGCCGCCTTCTGTCGCGCATCCAAACATCGGCGATGCGATCCCCCAGCGCCTTCGTCGACAAAAGCGCCGATGGCAACAATTACCTCTACGTCACCTACGGCTTCCATTCCGATATGGGCGCCGCGAATGGACTGGTGCGCGTCGCGCGAGCCCAGCTTGGCCAGAACCCGCTCACGTTTCTCAAGTGGTACGACGGCTCGTTCAGCCAGCCCGGCATCGGCGGTTTGGACACCGGCGTGACACCCAGTGCCGGATGCGCGAATGGCATGCAAGACCACCCTCAGATCAGCTTTAACGACGATCTGGGGATGTATCTGTTGATGTTTGTGTGTCAAGCCAACAGCATGGCCGCCTGGTATTACTCCACCGCGACCAGTTTGGATCTTCAGGACTGGACCGAGCCGCAGATGATCGCGAATTCGCAATATCCGATCACCAAGCTATGCAGCGCTGCCGGGACAGGCGGGAATCAGTTCGACGGTTGGTACCCGTCATTCATGTCGCCAGGAGCCGCAGCGGGTCACACCAAACTGACCGGGATGGTTTTCTTTCAGAACGGATGTGACACCGGCGCTCGCGTGTTCGCCTCGCGAACCTTCACCATCAGCACCCAGCCGCAGCCCGCGCCGGTACTGACCTCGGGTTCGCTCGCCAATGGCGCGACCTATGTCGCGGGAGGCTTGGTGCCGGGTTCGTGGGCTCAAGTCAAAGGCACGGGCTTGAGCAACGTGACTCGCCTGTGGACCGGATACGACTTCCTCAACTTGGGCAGCAATCTTCCCACCAGCCTGAGCGGTGTGCAGGTGATGGTGAACAACCTCGCCGCTGCCGTGTACTACATCTCGCCAACTCAAGTCGATTTTCAGGTGCCCACCGGAGTCAACGGTGCGGCGTCGGTGCAAGTGATCGTTAACGGGGCCGCGAGCAATACGCTCACCGCTGCGTCGGCGGCCAACGCTCCGGGACTTTTTCCGAACATCGTCAATGGGAAGAACTATCCGGCGGCGGTGTTCCCTGATGGCGCATACGTCGGCAATCCTGCAGTCAGCTCCGCTTATCGCAACGCCAAGCCCGGCGATGCGGTCGAGCTCTATATGCTACCGGGTTGGTCGCCGAACCCGGAGGCGTGCTACCGATAGCGCAGGGGATTCCCGGAGTCACCGTCACAATCAGCAACGTGACGGTGCCCGCCGATTTCGCCGGGCAGACCCCGTATGTGGGCGAATTCCAGATCAATTTCACGGTGCCGCCCCAATTCGCCAGTATGCCTGCGGGGAACTATCCGCTTTCCATTACCGTGAATGGCGTCTCCTCACCGGCCACCATCAACACCAGCCCGCTCGGACCGTTGGTATTGCCGGTCACTCCCTAGCTCGCGGGTGTTGGGATCGCGAAACTCGGTTGGGCCGCGGGGAATCTCGCTCCAGGACGGCAAGCGAGTGGACGTGCTAGCGCCCCGTAGACGCTCTGGAGGCGCCCAAGCACGAACACGAAATGGCGATTCTCAAAGACGTATTCGACGAAGTGCGGCGGCGGATGCCGACGGACAATTAAAGTCACCCGCTGGTATCGGCCAAAGCCTCTCATAACGGCTTCACTTCTAAAGGGTTGGCTGGATAGGGAATGGATGGTCGGCCACCCTTCCACTATCGGACCGACGGCGCGCTATTCACCCTTTGGTTCGATCCCGATTCGATCATTCACGGCCGAGCGGATGCGCTGCTTGCAGCCGAGGTATCGCTCGATGGTCTGGATCGAGACGTGGCCAAGCAGGAACTGTATCTGCTCCAGTTCGCCTCCGGCCGCGTGGCACAACCTCGCGCAGGTCCTTCTCAGGTCATGCGGCGCAAGCTTGTCGATAGCAGCCTTTGCGGCGAACTCGCGGACGACATGCCAGACAACTTTCTCGGTCATACTTTCACCTCAGACCCGCCCGGCTCTGTTCACGCGACGAAACAGCCGGCCGGAGGTAATTCCCGCGCCCTTCAGCCAAACGTCGAGAGCCTCTTTGACCCAGCGGCGGTGCTTGCGAACGCAGACGAGACATCCAGCCGGGGACGTGCTCACGGCGCAATTGCCCCAGAGCGCACACCTGGGGATGAATGGCACCGAGATAGGTCAGAAAGTTGCGAATAGTCCCACGATAATGACGAGTCGTGTCGGGATGGAGCGAAGCGCTGCGTGAGTCGAACAGCACGGTCCAAGACAGCAGCCAGCGGATGTTGGAGCGGGGAACGTCGCGCGCGGTTCACGATGAGGTCACCAGAAGCGGGCGGATGTGCTGGGCTACGGCGCGCGCATACGGAAGATAAACATCTTGTGGGGTGACTTGAACATAGAGCAGTGTGGTCTGGATATCGGCATGACCCATCAACTGCACGTCGATCACTCCATAGAAGAAGGTGACGAACTTCCCCGGCGCAATGCTGCCGCACAGCACTTCGTTGAGCTTGCTGCACAGCGCTCCCGGACCAGTGCAGACCGGCGCGAACGCCCGCACCGTTGCTTGCAGATTCGCCATCAATAGCGCCGCTGTGATCCCCTTGCCCGACACGTCCGCAATGCAAATCCCTAGTCGATCAGGTCCGAGCGTAAGCACGTCGAAGTAGTCGCCGCCCACCGACCGCGCCGGCTCCCCCGCGCACGCAATCTGGAATGGCTTCATCTGCGGAGCTCATGCGGCAGAAGATGCGCCTGAATCTCATGCGCCGCCTGCAACTCCGCTTCATGGGCCTGCAGCGTGATTTGTCCGACCGTAATTTGCTTTTCCATCTCGCGATTCCGCCATTCAAGCCGCGCCCTCGCCTTTCCCGAAATAAATAAAGCAACTCCGGTCAGCAGCGAGAAAAACATGCCGTTCCGGATATCGACCCAATCAAGCTCAAGTAGATGCTCGGCCCGGCCCGCCACGATCCGGCTTGCCACCGATGCGATCCAACTCGCCACTGCGGCGACTGGGAGAAGAACGCCCAGATAAGCGATCCAGTCCCAGGGGGACTTCTGCTTGATAACCGGTGCGGCGAGAAGCACCGCCAGCCAAGTGCAATTCCCTATGATGAAGGTGAAGAGAACTGGCGGGATGGGGTTCGTAATTCCCTTCAGCAGCCAGAAGATTCCAGCGACGGCCACTGCGCAGCCCACCAGCAGAATCTGCAGCTGCCAAAAGCTTAAGCCCGATGCAGGCGTCAGCTTCGGAAATGGCCACAAGCTTCTCGGCATGAATGTCTTACTCTTCAGCATCGCACCGATGCCGATTCGCAGGCTGAAAATCGGTCGGCTCGATTATGTTCTGGACCGGTCGACTCGGAAAGAGCCTGCCAGGAAAATGGGCTTTGCTTCCATTGGGCGGCCGATGGCGGACCTGCCGGTCCGGCCCGCTGAAGTAACCGTCGCGGGAAGGAACTGACCGTCCTGCCCGTCTTCGCATCCTTGACCGCCAATGAGCTGCCGGTGTTGAAGAAGCCAGAGGCGATGTTGTGGACCTCAGCGAGCTGCAAAACGCGCGCACCGTCGGGGGAGAAAACTCCCGCTGTCTCGGCAGCCTCGGGTACCGTATTGGGAGCCAGCGGAACGGACCAATAGCTGACCTTGCCGGAGTTTGGGGAGCCACGACCTGGATCGAAAGGAGCGCCGACGAAGCCGGACACATTCATGATCGTCGTGGTGGCACGCCACGGGTCAAAGTAGACGACAAGACCAGTGTTCCGAAACATGCCGGCAAATCAGCTCAACG
>DATNJC010000076.1:0-5319 GCA_035604115.1 Bryobacteraceae bacterium
TAGGAACGCCCGGATCTGCTCCAGGCTCAACTTCTCTGAGGACTTCATGCGGATGATCAATCCCCAGCATGCCCTTCAGGCTCATCTTGTGTGAGAAACGAACCCCCGCTTCAGGCTCATCTTGCATGAGACAAGACTCACCCCTGCACTCCATCGATGATCATGTTATACTCACGCCGTGAGTAAGCGTCTTCAAGTGGTGCTTTCCGACCCCGAGATGTCTGCAATCCAGCGCTTGGCCAAGCAGGAACGTTTGACAGTGGGTGAGTGGGTCCGGCGAGCGCTTCGAGATGCACGTGCGAGCCGGCCGGCGATTGATTCGGAAACGAAATTGAGGGCGGTTCGGCGCGGCGCGCAGTATTCTTTCCCCACCGCCGACCTGGAGCAGATGCTCAGCGAAATCGAGCGAGGCTACCACGGTTGATTTTCGTCGATTCCAACATTCCGATGTACCTGATAGGAGCGGCCCATCCGCACAAGACCGAGGCGCAAATGATCCTGGAGCACCTAATTGCGGCGGGGCAGCGCCTGGTTACGGATGCCGAAGTCTTGCAGGAGATTCTCCATCGGTATACGGCGGTTGAAAAGCGCGAAGCCATCGGACCAGCGCTCCAAGTTACGCTGGACATCGTCGATGAAGTGTTCCCCATCGAGAAAACGGAGGTTTTGCGTGCCGGGGAGGTCGTCCAAAATCGTGCACTGCTGTCGGCCCGCGACGCCGTGCACATCGCGGTCATGGAGCGCCATGGCATTCGATCGATCCTGAGCTTCGATGCTGATTTCGACCGCTGGCCGGGTCTGCAAAGGCTCCACCGGATCTGAGTTGAACGAATCGCGAAGGGCAGTCAACAGAATTCCGCAGGGAGAGGTTCCCCACTCCGCACACGCTTCGAAGTTGGGGCGCCCAACCGCCATGGTGATCGAACCCTTCAACCTGCGGCCATCGTCCGCGATAGAGGCCGTCACCTCTATTTGAAGCTAATCGTTTTACCCGATGGGGTTCTCCGCCGCCGGCTCTTCTTCAATTGATCAATTGATCGGAGTTGCGTTGCTCTGATCGAGCGTTACGGAGTTTGAGCCGGGCTTGAGTTGCACGGCCTGACCCCAGACGAGCGCCTGATTGTTGAAGGGCGCGGAGATCATCAGGTAATAGGTTCCCGGGGCGACTCCGGGGAAGGTCCCGCTCCCGTTGGCGTCGGCCCGGACGGCAGAGGCGGCGCTTACCTTGATGGCGTCGTTAATCTTTTGACAGTCGGGCGTCCGGCCGGCACAAGCGGCGCCCGCGTATTTATAGGGCGACGTGCCCGCCGGGACGGAGACGCCACTTTTTGCAAGTGCGTTCGCGTAGCTGTCGCGCAGAAGAACGTAGGGACGTCCGGCGAGCGGATTCGGGGTGCCATTTTGCGCGCGAAATCCAGAGACGATGGACAGACTGGCGTTGCCCAGCGGCGCGGCTGGAGTGGAGAGGCCGCCATTGGCTGTCCCGGGAGATGCTGGGGCTCCCGGAGCGGCTGGAGTTCCGGGAGGTGCAACGGATGCAACCGCTCCGCCACTCGAGGGGATGGTTTTGCTGGGGGCGAGAACGCCAAGGTTGCAGGTCTGCTCCATGGGAGCGAAGGTGAAGTCATCGTTGTCGTCCTGGCCGACGACGATGCGTCCGTGGACCTGATAGGAGCCGGAGCCGGCATCGAGCGAGCCGTTGGGGCCGAAGGCCAGGGTGAGCGGGTGGTCCGGCGCGTCAATTTTTATGCCCATTTTGGTTCCGTCCGCGACCACGGTGTAAGGATAAGCGCGGGCGGCGTCAGGCCCGCAGCCAAGGATGGCGGACTCGGGGAAGAACTGGACGCTGAAGCCGGTGGAGGCGGCGAAGATGCCGTGCATGCGAATGCCGGGCGGCGTCGGAGGGCCTTTGTCTCCGTCGTTGAACAGGGATTTGAGCAGGTCGGTTTGCATCGTCTGCACGCCCACTCTGGCGCCATTGGTGGAGAGGCTTAGCGCGGGGCAAGTAGCTCTTCTGGGCGCGAATGTAGCATGTCCGGTATTGGCGGAACGAGAGACGCGTTGGCCGTTTGCATCGAAGACTGGCCCGGTAGCCGTCGCCGCGTCCACGGGCCTTCCGCTGGCATCCCGCAGTCCACTGTCGTATCCGGTAACGATCACTCCGTCGATCACGAACGGACCCGGGCCGGTCATGGTTTTTCCATCGGGCCCGAGCGCGAGGACCAGGGGCTTCGGCATGGTATCGACGGTGAGATAGGCACGGTTGTTTTTGAAGTCGATGGCGTATTTATGTTGATCGGGAGCGAGGATGGAGCAGTTAACCAGGACTCCGCCGTCAATGAAGTCGAGGCGCCAGTTACCGGCGCCCTCGAAGACCCCCGCGAGCTCCGGGCCGGGGGCGGGTTCCTTGGCGAGGTCGGGCAGAACCTGGCCGACCATCTGGCCAAAGGCGCCCAGGAGCGAGTTGCCGGTGCAGGTGGCCGGAAGCCGTCCGGAGGAGATGCAGCGGCGCATGGCGCGTTCCTCGGCGTTCTTGGGCGGGGTTTGGCCGCGCGACTCCTTGGGGGGCCTGCGCCCTGCCGGCGTTGCCCTGGTTGTTGGCTTGTGGGTTGGGCTGGGGGTTGGCCTTCGCGACGTTGGCGTCGTAGATTTCCTTCTGCTTCTTTTCGCGCGCTTCGGCCGCGGCAAGCTCCTGCGGAGTCGGCTGTTTGCACGTCGGGAAGAGCTTTTTCAGTGTGCCGCGGGTCTCATTGGTGTAGGCCATGATGCCGTTGCGGGTGGGGCGATCGGGATGGCCCACCATGCAGGTGGAGGTGTCGGAGAGATCGCGTATGTTGCAGCTATCGACGAAGATGCGTTCGCCGTTGCATACATAGGTCACGTGCAGCTTGACGTCTTGCGCGGTGGCGCAGACGCCGAGCAGCATGGCGATGCCCAGCTTCACGTCGAGTCCGATGTTCTTACGGTGGTTCCAACGGTGTGTCCCCATACTTCCCCCTTCGATGAACTGAATACCCTCGACGCGACCGACGCTGGCACCTGCAATCATGCCTGAAGGTGATTCGATGGTCAAGGTGGTCGCCAGGTTTTTGAGGAAATGCCGAAGGGCCGCGGCAAAGTTACCTCAGGCCAGCTTGGCGAGTTGGCCGTCCACCAGCGCACTCAGGGCGCCTTGCTGGTCCGTCACGACCCTGGCCGAGATATTGGCCGCGAGGTTGTTGAGCGCGCTCTTTGCCTCGTCGAGAGCCGCCGCCTCGACGTGTCTGAATGCTGCGACGTACTGGTTCATGAGCGTGTTCCGGTGCGCTGTGGCCTCGCGTGGCGCGACGAAGCTTGCGTCCTGAAGCTTCACCAGTGCCGACTTGAGCGTGCCCCATCCGAGATCGATGACCAGCGGCTTGACGAGCATCAAGTCGCCCGCAAGCTGAGACAAACCGGCCACCTGTTGCACGAAGTAATCCTTGTCGAAGCCGTGCGCTCCGGCCTCTGAATCCACTTGTGCGTAGGTCTGCGTCCAGCCACCGGGCCAATCGCCGGCCAACCCGATGCCGGGGATCCGGTACGCCCGGCCCTTGTTCATCGGGCTCTTCACCGTGCCTTGGAACCCGCCGTTGACGCCGGGTCCCACGTTGCCGGCTTTGACGTCGACCCGAGGCCAGTGATTGTCGGTCGCCGCTCTCGCGATCGCTTCGACCAGCCAGATATTGTTGTTGTAGACGTCCATCAGGCTGGTGATGACGCCGCCATTTTCCGGGAGTTCACTGGAGTAGACATACCGGTTGCCGCCGGGCCCGGTTTCGATCGTCTGCCGGCCGCCCATATGCTCGATGCCCAGCGTCGCCACGATCGGCTTCAGGCGCTCGGGGTGCAGCGTGTAGTAGTCGAATTGCGGCCAACTGCCCTCGCCGCCCGGCATGAAGTGCCGGCAGTCGAAGTACAAGACCAGCGTGCGCGGCCGGGCCGATCGCGGAAGGTGATTGAAGTAGGACAGGATGCCGAGCACGCCCAAGCCGCCGTTCTCTTCAATCAAGGACATCGCGTCGGTGTGCGTGGCGATCAGGACCTGTTCGTCCTGCGGCGTGCCGTAGTTCTTGCCGGGCAAATACGCGAGGATGGCTTTGCCGGTGTCGCGCCCGAAGCGGGCGGTGAGCGTCAACGTGGCCGTCTTACCGGCCTTCGCGTCCGCCAGCACCCTCGCCCCGTTCACGCGATCCAGCGTGAGCGTGGGACAGTTGACGTACTTCGCGCCGAGTCCCGCCTTCGCATCCGGCGTGTAGACGCTCCGCTGCGCCAGCCCGAACGCCGCGCCCGGCGAAAGATCGTACACGACGACGATGCCCGCCGCGTGTCCCCGGATGCCGATCGCGGCAAATCCGTTCAGCTGGCTCCAGACCCAGCGGCAATGATAGGAGCTGGTGACGCTCGCCGGAGGAGGTGTAAACAGCGGCGCCCATTTGCCCGGGGAACGCCACTCGTAGTCGGTTAGCGTGTAGTTGTCCAGGAACGAATTGGAGTACGGAGGATTCGGGTAGGGCGCTGTCTGGAAGACGAGAATCTTCCCGGCGATATCGCCAGCCGCCGGCGGATGGGCGGGGTCGTAATACAGCATCTGTGCGGTGACGCCCTCGGGCGGCGTGGAGCCAGACGTCATGCCATATGAGGCTACGACCGGAACCGGCGTCCCGTCGGTGACGAGCTTCTCGAGCGCCACGCCGGAGTCGTGGATGTGAGTCCGCCGATCCGGCCAATCGTCCACGATGTAGTGGTCGTAGGGGATCTCGACGTAGTCCAGATCGACGGCGCCAAACTCCGGCAACTTCGAGATCAGGAAGTCCGTGTAGCGCTTCCAGCCCGTGCTGCCGGCGTAGGTGGGACCGCCCTGGGCCTTGAACACATTCCAGTCCCACGCCTGATCGGGCGTGATCATGAACTGCGGATCGATCTTGGGAAAAGCCAGGTTAGTCCGAGCCGTGGCCGCTGCGCCAGCGCGGCTGTTTTGGGCCCACAGCGGTTGCCGAATCAATACCGTGTTGGCGGTGACGCCGGCGGCGGCCTGGAGGAAGTTCCGCCTGGAAGAACTGGCTATCCGCTTCCGCGATTCGCTCATCGTGCCCTCCCGCTGATCGTGGCAGGATCGTCCCGAATTTCGCCGTGTGCCACTGTAGATTCGTATTATCCCAGAAAAGGGGGTATTTACTTGACTCAGGTGGCCCCAACCTGTAGCATGGCCGGCTGTGGAGGAGTATCCCCGGAGTCTGGCCGATTTCGAGGCTCGGTTCGACACCGAGCAAGCGTGTCGGGACTACCTGTACCGGCTGC
>DATNJC010000077.1:0-73674 GCA_035604115.1 Bryobacteraceae bacterium
TAACTCTTCCAGGCTCTCTTCCCCCTGCTGATGCGCCTCCAACAACTTCCGTCGTAGATCGTCAGAATAGGCCTTCGCCATCTCTTGCTTGCAGCCGGATCGCCAGAGCTGGTCTATATTATCTCAGAAAATGGTCTAAACCCCGCGGGCGGCGGTGTGTTCGGACTGCCGGCCATCTCGATCCCCTGCGGCTTCACCCAGGGCGGCTTGCCGATCGCGCTGCAGATAGTCGGCGCACCGTTCGCCGAGTCAACGGTATTGGCGTTGGCTCACGCGTACGAGCAGGCCACCGAGTGGCACCTCCGGCGTCCCAAACTGGATTTCGCCGCCTGAGCTAATGCAACTCAGGCAACCCCACGCCGCTCTCCCAGGCCTTGGTGAGAATCGGTTTGACGATTTGAGAAAACTCCAGATACGCGCTCGAGTCCGGACGGAAGTGGAGCCCATCGGGCAGAAATAGATTCTCCCGAATGTCGTTGTGGCTGTCAAACAAAACCGGATTGAGATCGATGTAGCCGACGTTGTGCGCCTGCCGGCTGTAACGCTCCATCTCGCGGTTCACCGCCTCCACCACCTGCCAGCGCGCCCGCTTCTCCGGAGCCTTCTGAATCGTCGTGTAGTAGAAAAACGTGCTCGGCGACTTCTCGTGAAGGATCTGGACGTACCGCTTGGTGCGCTCGACGATGGGACCAGCGTCCTCACCCGCGCTGATGTCGTTGCTGCCGCAGTAGTAGACCACAATGCGCGGCTGGTAGGGCAAAACCAGTTGTCCGATGCGGTTCAGCATGTCCTGAGTCACGGTTCCGGCGATTGCCCGGTTGAGCACCGGCAACGGAGCCATTTGATCCTTAAGGTGAGTCCAAAACTGGAAAATGCTGCTGCCGGTAAACACGATGCCTCCGTGTTCCGGAGTAGCCGTTCCATATTTGGCGCTGCTTGCGGCGGCTTGCGCATGAGCCGTGATCGGGAGACCCGCGGCCGCCAATATGAGAGCCGTAACCGAACCGGCGAGCAGGGCGCGCCGACGAGCGTTCATAGAGTTATTTCGGGTTCCTCTTCTGCACGTCGGCATCCACGCAATGGCCCGCTTCGCAGCGATTGTTCTCCTCGCACACAAACTCCAGCAGCTTCCAGGTGGGATGCAACTTCATCTGGAAGTCCTGTGTCCACGGCGCCGTGAAGATCTTCGGATCGTCAATCACGACCTGATAGGACACGGTGGTCGGATCAATGTAACGCAGTCGCTCGATCATATGAAGTTGGTCGCTATGCCAGCGCGACCCTTCTCCGTCCTGGTTGTGAGTGGCGTCAAACATCCATTCCTTCAGGCCAATCGTGTCGATCACCAGTGTGTCGCCTTCCCACTTCCCCACCGGATCTCCCATCCAAGTCGACTCGAGGTCCTGATCGTGCGCACGCCCATCGGTGGGGATCACCCGGAAAAAGTGCATGTATTCGTAAAGAATGACCAGCTTCCCCGGAGCTTGAATGAACTGCTGCGAATAGGGCGACAGGATCTGGCGCGAGAGTCCGTTCGGCAGGCACACCGCCGTGGGGTCATCCTGAAGCACATCCCCGGTAATTTTATGGACCATGAGGGCTTCGCCGCCGGGCTTGAACGGAGCCATCTTCTTCCGGTCAAAACGCATGACGCTAGGCGTGTCCGTGTCGCCGGGACCAACCTTATGGGTAAAACCGGGACCCGCCCAAACACCCGTGAAATCGGGCTTGCCCGACGCGTCGCGAGGAATCACCGTGCGCTGCTGCGCGGAGACCGGAAACCAAGATCCCAGAACGAACAGGCACGCCGCGAATACAGTCGAACGCGTTCTCATTTCAAATCTCCTGTCGTTACGCACGCCACCATTCAGTTCTTGGGAACAGCGTCTTCCGCTCCGGCCGTGAACACTTCCTTCCCATCCCTGGCGAACAGCACTTTACCCCCGGAGGCGTTGAAGGACCCGTCCTTGGCGCGGAATCCCGATACAGTGACAGCGTCGCCCGGCTTCAGGACCGCTTTGGTAATGCCTCGACGCAGAAGCATTCCGGGCGGGCCTCCCGAGAATCCCCACGTGGTGATCTTGCCGTCGTCGTCCTTCGAGTCAACGTAAAACCAGATGTGAGGATTCTTCCATTCGACCTTACTGACGACTCCAGTCACCTTGACCGGTTTGGTTTCGTCGTATTCGGCGGCGAAGGAATGATGCGCCAGAGCAGGCATCCAGGCCAGCAGCAGTCCCGCACTCACGGCCGCCATAGTAATTCTCGCGTTCATAGATGATCTCCTCGGGAGCACTGACAAATTCTAGCGCACAGGCTCAGCATCCGGCAGAGTGTCAGCGATCGCCAGCGTGGCCCAACTTGCTCCCGCCACCGAAATCCATTGGTTGTTGCCGAACGGGTAGCCGCTCTCATAATAAGGTTGCGTCGGGTACGACCGGGTCTTCACCAGCCAAGCCCCATTCTGATACTGACTCTGGAGCAAAAACCGAACGCCTTTGGCGTAAGCTTCATTCGTGGGAAGGATGCCCGCCGTATGCAGCGCATGCAGAGACATTCCCGTTGCGTAGGCGTCCGGTTCCATCTCATCGCGCTGCCGCCAGCCGCCGCCCGCCCGCTGCTGCCCCAGGACTTGCCGCACTGCCGCGTCCACTTCCGTCCGGGAGGCCTTCGCCCAAACCAGGCCCATCAGCCGCATCGCGCGATCTTCCGCCGAGCGCGCATCCACCGCCAGCAGCCAGCGTTGAGCCCGCCGAAGTTTTTCTTCTAATTCACGCTTCCCGGCCGCCGCGGGATACATCGTCAGTGCGCGCACGCCAAGCGCAGTGGCAGTAACCAGGCTGTCTTCCATCGGTGGGCGCGACACGCCGTTGGGTGTCCAACTCCCATCCGGCATTTGCAGCGCCGCCGCGATGTGCGCGAGCGCAGCCGTGATCTTGTCCCATGGATGGTGTTCGGCCCCGAGCGCCATCATCACGTAGCCGATGGTAATGATGTTTCCCGCGGGCTGGTCGCCCTGCATCGCCTGTTCCGCGGCCGGCGTGAACGCGGCGACAATCTGCTTCAGATTCGTCTGCGCCATTTCTTCATCGACAGCAATCCCTTTTCGCCGCGCTGCCGCCGCGGCCATCGCGACTAGCGCCTGGCTGTGACAACTGATGCAGCCGCGTTTCTGATACGCCACCGGCGCTGTGGGCAGAGACAAATTCACAGCCCGGCCGACCGAGATCCGAGCATCCGCGATCCCGCCCGCTTCCGGCGGAGGATAAGCCTTCTGGCGCGGCCCGTGGCCCCGCGTAGCTCCAAACTGCTCGAGCGCGTCGATCTTGCCCCGGTCGGCACGGTACAGCGCCCAATCCAGCGGCCGTTCGCCATCCGCGTCTTCGGCGTTGGGATCGGCACCCTTGTCGAGCAGCAGCTTGACGGTGCCCGCGCCCGCCTGCTCGGAAGCCGCGGCGGTCATCAAGGCGGTCCGCTTGTACGGACCCGCCCGCGCATTCACATCGGCTCCCAGCTCGATCCATCGTTCGATCAGCGCCGGGTCCTGCCAATGCGCGGCCGTCGCCAGAGCGTCCTTGTCCACCTTCGCACCCTTCGACAACAGATACTCCAGCGTCGGCAGATACTGCCGAGAGTAGCGTACAGCTGGTCCGTAGCCGGGCTCATTCGGATCGCTGCCGTGCTCCACCAGAAAACGGACCACCGAAACATCAGCCGACAAAGCCGCCCTGCCCAGGGCGTGAACCCCGTTCCGGTCCTTGGCGTGGACATCGGCGCCGTGATCCACCAGCAGCCGCAATACCTCCACCGATCCCGGATAGCTAGCCGCGATCAGCAGGGGTGTCCGCTGCAGATTCGCGGATCGCGCGTTGACCTCCGCCCCTGCCGCGATCAGCAGCTTCACTTTCGCGAGATCGGGAACAGCCCACATCAACGGCGTCGCACCAACAGCGTTCCGGAGGTTCGGATTCGCTCCCCAGTCGAGCAGCAGTTTGACGCAGCTCGCGTCGGCGTACAACGCAGCGGCCATCAGCGCGGGAGTGCCCTCCGGGTCCTGCACATTAGCGCCGACGCCCTGGTCCAAGAGCCGCTTGACGCTAGCAGAGTCCCCCTTCTGAATGGCCTGGAACAGAGATGCGGCCGCCGGCGGTTCCGCCCCCAGCAGCCGCCATGCGAAAAGACAAACGAGCAGCGATCCGCGACTGAACATGGCTCTCACTCTCACTCCACAGCGAACGCGCTGATTCCCGAACTCACGATCACGACATATTGCTTGCCATTCCGTCCCAAATAAGTCATCGGATTGGTGTGACCCTCAGTATCGAGCTTAGTTTCCCACAACACCTTGCCGGTCCGCGATTCGAAAGCGCGGAATCGCTTGTCGATAGTCCCCGCAATGAACACCAGTCCGCCGGCCGTGGCGATCGATCCGCCCTGTCCAAACGCGCCCGTGTCGTGAACGCCCTTAGCCTCCATTTCATCCATGCTGCCGAGCGGCACCCGCCACGCGATGTCCCCAGTGTTCCCGTTCACGGCCATCAGCTCCGCCCAAGGTGTCGGCTGGCAAGGCATCTGGTTGGCCGGCTCCCAGAAGCGGGCATAGAACGATCCGGCCCCCAACGGGCTGGAGCGGCGGAAGGCCACGGCATCGCCCTCCGGAGTTTTATCCAGGCGTCCCATCCCGGCAACGTTGCGCGAATTCACGAACACATATCCCAGCGTGGGATCGACAGAAACGCCGCCATAATTCGGCCCGCCTTGCTGCCCGGGGAAAATGACTCTGATTTCCTTGCTGCTATAAGGCGTGTACGGACCTTCGTTATGAATCCCGCCAATCTTCTCGACCAAGTCCCGGCAGAATTTTTCGTGTTGCGCCTCCCCCGTGAAGATCTCGTCCGGCTTAATGCTGTTGCGCGCCAGCGGCGGCGGCTTCATCGGAAACGGCTGCGTGGGCGAAGACTCCTCGCCGGGAATATCGCTTTGCGGCACGGGCCGCTCCTCCGCGCCGTAGATGGATTTGCCGGTTTCACGATCGAGGAAATACATCAACCCCGGCTTTGAGACCGCGATGACCACTGGGATCTTCCTTCCCCCGCGAACCAAATCCATCAGCGTTGGAGCAGCCTCAGCGTCGTAGTCCCACACGTCATGATGCGTCAACTGAAAATACCAGCGCACTTTCCCGGTGTTGGCGTCCAAAGCCACGATCGACGACGAGTACAAGTTCTGACCATGCCGAGCGCCCCCATAGTATTGCGCAGCGGGCTGCCCGATAGGCAGGAAGATCAGTCCGCGCTGAGCATCCACAGTCGCCGCACCCCAATTAGAAGGCGTCCCGGCAGTAATCCAGTAGTCCTTGGGCCAAGTCTCGTAGCCCGCCTCGCCCGGCCGCGGGATGGTGTGAAACGTCCAACCGAGTTTGCCGGTGCGCAGCTCCCAGGCGCGCACATCCATAGCCGGCCCCGGCGCATCGTCCTCTTTCCCCTGCGCTCCAGTGATGATCAGATTGCGATAGATGGTGCCGGGAGAAGCCATATGATAGGAGGCATCGGGAAACTTCTCGGCGACTCCCACTCGCAAGTCCACCGCGCCCTCCTTGCCGAACCCCGGCACAAGTTTCCCGGTCTTCGCGTTGATGGCAATCAGCCGCCCGTCGCTAGTCCCCGCCAGGATCTGCGCCGGAGTCTCCTTGTCCCCCTGCCAATAAGTCACCCCACGCAGCGGCGCGGATACTTTGCCCAAATCGTACGTCCATATTTCTTTCCCCGTCTCAGGTTCGAGCGCAACGATGTTGTGACGGACCGTCGGAGCATACAGGATCCCGTTGGCCATAATAGGCACGGCCTCGGTTCCCGTCAACACCCGGTTGGCCGGACTGTTGTCCACGCCGGCAGCGTCGATGCCATACTGCCAGGCCAATTTCAGCTTCGAAACATTCCGAGTGTCGATCTGTTTGAGCTTGGAATACCGCTGCCCCATCGGATCGCCGCCGTAAGCAGGCCAGTCGCTCTGTCCATAAACCAGAGGAACCAACATCGCTGTGCAACAAACGCCTTCGAACATCCTCATCGTGAGCTCTCCGTGGGCAGACGCGGCAGCGCCGAGCCTCTCGCAGTTTACCCGGCCATTCTGCCGCACGCAATCACTTCCTTCAGCCGGTAGTACCCTAAATCTGTGTGGTTGGCAGATTTAACGCCAGCTCTCCCTCGGTTCATTGATCGTCTCTCAGGCAGTGCGACTTGAAATCTAAGGCTTCAGGCCGTCCTCATCCGCGCCGGCCCAAAAGCTCATCATCCGAGTGTCAGACCAGTACCCGTCGGCAGGCGGTCGCAATTCGCTGAGTGGTGCTAGGTGTTCATCGAAAAACTCGCGATGAATTTCTTCGGCACTGAGTCGCTCTGGGTTGTCGATGAAAAACCTGCGGAGCCGCATCGCGACTTCTGTGCATTGAGGCGGTGTCGTTGCGGCTCGGATCTGGATCTTTAGGCCACGCATCTGCTGTGCGAGGGCTTCACGCCTATCGCGTTGCTGTTGAGCGAACTGCGTTCGAACTTGACGGCTAGCCGCTAGAATTGAACAGGCGCCACCGACCAACGCTCCGATAAGCCCTGAGATGGCAGGGATTAAAACCGTCGGATCTTGCCATGCCGACATCGCGGACAATTCTACTATTTGCGCGCGGCTCCTGTCCCCCATCGCCAGTGGTGTCTGGATGATAGTGCCTGAAAAGTGCAGGCACTACCGGGCCACCGTTCGGCGGACCGTTGTGCGAATTAAGAAACCAGCGAACGATCCCGTGCTTCGTCCCCCATTAGATCCGGCACCCTTCCTCTCCTAGGCGTCGGTGCAAACCGCTCGCCGGCTCTGAGAAATCACCCCAGTCAGAGCGCATCACTTGGCACTCCCAGCGGTCCACGTCAGGGCGAATCCCTGGCGAAATTCCGCATCATTCATATGTGGCTCACAATATGGACATAGCCACATGCCTGAGGCTGCGCTCCACCATCAGCGCCCCTCAATTCCCAATGTAAGCATCTGATTCGTCTTCAGTTCCGCGAACCGCAAAACGAACCCAAGGAAAGGCGGACTCACGGCCCGCGCAGCTTCCCGAGCCGCCTCCACTCTGCCAGCCCGCCCAAAATTACAAGACGAACCCACCGCCCTTGAACCGCCTCCACCCGCAGTGATCCATGGAATTTGTGGCCGGATTCTTGGAGCGCAATGCTAGCATCGGAGCTTCGGTAGTGGGTCAAATTAGCGAATTTAACCCACTACCGGAGCTTCAGAGGTTGCGCCGGCCAGCCCGGAAACTGCCGGACGATCTTTAAAACTTTGGCGCGAGAATGCTTCCGACAGCGATGGCATTCGTCTCCCCGGTCTGGTTATACTGCTCAGCGCGTTCGTTCATCCATTCGTGCCAGCATAACCGGCGGGCCTCGTAAGGTCGGCAATCGCTCGAAGATTTCATTGGCCGCCCGCATCGTCCGCCTTGAGGCTGGGACAGTTCACCGGCGGTTGGAGTTTTTGGGGGAGAATCCTTGGGGCTCGGGGTGTACAATACAAGCATGAACGCGGTAATGATCAGTAACGCTCAGTTCTACTTTGGGCTGAGTGTGCCGCTGGTCGGCATTCTGGTCAACGTCATGCTGATCTCGATGCTCAGTCGGCGTGTGGACCGTATCGACATCAGATTGGACCGTATCGAAGACCGCATGCACACCCTAGAAGATCGGGTGCACACCGGGCACGATTTGCTGATCGGCAAAATGGGCGAATTCGAAGCGCGGCTGGCCCGACTGGAAGGCCGGCTCGCGCATTAGCAGCCCGGCTTCGCTGCAACTCGCTCGCCGTCCCCGAGAAATCACCCCAGTCACAGCGCATCACTTGGCACTCCGTGCGGTCCCCGGCAGGGCGAACTCCTGGCGAAATTCCATATCATCCATATATGCAACCCATACGATCTATATATCTATACGCCTGAGGCCGAGCACCACCCTCCGCGCCCCTCGATCCCCAATGTAAGCATCTGATTCTTCTTCAGTTACGCGAACCGCAAAACGAACCCAAGGAAAGGCGGACTCACAGCCCGCAGCAGCTTTCCGAGCCGACTCCACTCCGCCAGCCTGCCCAAATTACAAGACGAACCCAACGCCCCTGAACCGCCTTCACTCGCCTTAGTCAAGGAATGATCCATGGAATTTGCGCCAAGATTCTTGGAGCGCAATGCTAGCATCAAGGCGTCAGAGGTTGCGCCGGCCAACCTGGAAATTGCCGGACGATCTTAAAACTTTACGTTGAGAATATTCCCAATACTGCGACAGTGTTTGTGTCTCTGCTCCAGCGACTACTGCGTAGCCCGTTCGTCCATCCACGCGTATATCCGGCGGACGCCACGCAAGTCGGCGCCCGGACGCTGGATCGCCGGAAAGTCTTTCTGGTGAGAAGTCAGGTCCACGCGCTGCGCGGCGTCCTCCGCCGAGACGCCCTGCTTGCGCAGACTGGCGACCTGGTTCGTCACGTCCGTCAGGTAGCTCTGAAACGCCGTGATGTGGCCCTTGTCGCCAAACGGCGTGCCGTGCCCCGGCAACACCAGCGCGAAGTCCAGCTGCTTCAGAGCCTCCAGCGTCGTGACCCATTCGTCGAAATACGCGTCGCCCATGTAGGCCACGCCGGTTTCCATCAGGTCGCCGGTGCACACGATCCGTTCCCGAGGCAGAAACACGACCGTGTCTCCACCCGTATGGCCCCGCCCCAGAAAGAGAAGTTGGATCTCCCGCGGCCCCTTGTGCAACACCATTTTCGAACTGTAAGTGACGTTGGGCGGAGTCGGCTTGACTTCCTTGAGCTGGTCCAAATTGGTTTGCGCGGCCGCCAGTTGTTTCTCCAATGCGGCCTTCTTCGCCGCGTCTTTTTCATCGCCAACTTGTTTCGTGAGCGACTCGATCAGCCGCGGCACTCGCGTTCCTTGCGACGTCATATACGGCTCCCGATGGAGCACGTCGAAGTTTAGGATCGCGGTCCGCACGTATTCATGCGCGATGATATCGACATCCGGCGGGAAGACCGAGTTCCCGTCCGTGTGATCGTAGTGAAAGTGCGTGTTGACCACATACCGCACCGGTTTATTCGTAATCAATTTCAGGTCTTCGAGCAGCGCGCGGGCCGCGGCCGGCGTGCTGCCGTCGTCGACGATCATCACATCCTGCTCGTTGACGATGATCGGATCGTTGCTGCCCCCGCCGCCGGTGGCGTAGTAAACCCCATCGGCGATCTTCTCGAACCTGTACGCTTTCCCCTGGACCACCGGATAAGGCGACGCCGCCGCGCCCCTCCCGCCCTGGGCTTTCGCGTGGGGCGAGAACCACGTCCCCATCATGATCGCCAAGGCGACAATCATCGTGCGAGCTTTCATGGATGTCTCCTTACTTCTTCTTGAGCGTAAGCTGGATCAACTTATCGGCCCGATCTTGCCGGTCCAGGTCGCGGCATGTCGCGATGATGTCCTCGTACTGCGCCGCCGGTATCGGCAGACCGGGGATCACGCCGCGAATCCGGCGGACCTCCTCGTTGAAGTCCCAGATGAATTCGCGCCCGGTCGCCTGCTTCGTGTAGCTCTTGCCGTCCTTGGTGAAAATCGTGATGCGCGGACCGAACAACGTCATCTCATGCGACGGAATAATCGTCACCCGCTTCATAAGGTCCAGCACCTCGGGCGGGTCGGTAGCGTCAGCCAGCATAGGAAAGCCGCGCTTCACCACGCCATACGCGGAGTAATAACGAGTGCTGCCCCGCCGTGGTTCCCCCACGTCCTCCCGCTGCGTGGGAAATGCCGGGCTGGGATACTGCGTTTCCAGCCAGTTCACCACCGCCTCGACGCGATCCACGTCCTGATATCGGATGTTATGCTCTTCGCACAGCTTCGCCGTGACATCGATGTGCGCGATGTTGTAACCCGGGATCGAGTAGATGCGGTAGAGCGTTTCGAGGAACATCCAATCTTTGCCCAAATTGGCAGTGATCTTGTCCAGGCTAGTCTTGGTGTCGCCCGTAAAGCTGTAAGTGAGTCGGCCCTGGTTGTTGCCCGCGTAGGCGTAGTAAAATCCGGCGGGCCCTTCGAGCGCCGTCTCGCCGCCGCGATGTCCCTGCTTCGCCAGCGCGACCGCGAGCATGGCATTGCGCACACCGGCGCCCTCGCGCAGGCCGCGGCTTTCGAGGTTGCTCCCCGCCAGGTTCACGCACAGCCCGATGGCGTTGTTCACCTGGTCCTCAGTAAAGCGCATGATCTTCGCGGCGGCGACGGCTGCGCCAAAAATGCCGAACACGGGACCGGCATGAAATCCGCGTGCCATCACAGTAGGAATGAAGTCGGCCGCCATCCGCTCGGAGACCTCGTAGCCCGCCGCGAGGCCGACAAGGAAATCCCTTCCGGAAGCCCCCACTGTCTCCGCCGCGGCCAAAGCCGCCGGGACAATGCTGGTAGCCGGGTGCGTGAGCATGCGGAAGGTGTCCCACTTCCCGCCCGCGTAAGCCATCTCCGAGTTCGCAAACGCCGCTCCGCCCTTCGTCACCCGGGCGCCGTTGACCAAGATGGTCGCGCCATTGCGCACGCCGGCTTCTTCTTCGACGGTCAGCGCGACGGCCTCCTGGCCGCCCGGCAACTGAGATCCGATCAGGACGGATGAGAGCGTCTGGAGGGTGACTCCTTTGGCGCGATCGACCACCTCGGCAGGCAGATACCCATACCGCAGGCCCCCGACCCACTGCGCGAGCTGACGGCTGAGAGATTTGGCGGAGCCACTCCGCGGTAGCCCCTGAGCGAACGAAATCACGGGCGACGCAGCCATGGCGAAGATGCCTCCAGCCGCGAAACCGGAATCCCGAAGAAAGCCTCGCCGGTCGAGTCTGCGTTCAGGCGTCATAATTGTCCATCAGTGTATCGCACAGGACGAAAAATAGGGCCACTGCGATATCAGCTGAATCCCCGCCCTAACGGGGCGGGGCTATTATAGCCCCGGGCGTCAGCCCGGGGATTCCGTTGCTCACGAATGGACCGAGCCAGCTTCCTAAAAGGTAAACTTCATGGCGAGCTGCAGGATCCGGGGGTCCTGAGCGCTCGTGATATTGCCGAACGTGCTCGGAACGGTCAACGTGACCGCTGGATTGTTAAACCGTACGTTGTTGAACACGTTAAACGCTTCCACGCGGAACTCGAAATTCATGCCTTCCCGGACCCGGAACTGCCTTACAACGGCCATGTCGAACTGGAAGAATTTCGGGCCCAGGACGTTGAACACCCCCATATTGCCGAAGGTGCCCAGCGCAGGCTGGGCAAACGCCGCGGCGTTCAGCCAGGTGACACACGGCGTGATGTTGGCGCAAGCGGAGGTTGGATGCGCCGCCGCCGTGGAGGGAAGAATCTGGTTCGGACGTTCGGCGGTGAATCCCAGCAGCGCCTGGTCTAACCCCGAGGCGATGCTCAGGGGCGCTCCCGACCGGTACGCGTAAATGGCCGACAGCGACCAGCCCGACGCGGTCAGATTCAGAGCCTTGTTGGAGAACTTGGGCATGCTCGCGACCGCGGTCAAATTAAACAAGTTCCTGCGATCCTGCGAGCAGTTGCCCACATCCAGGTTGCGATTGCTCTGGTGGACGTAATTGGAACCCGGATTGGGAGTCGTGGTTCCGTTATTCGCCAGGCCAACGCAGTGCGACCAGGTGTAGTTTGCGTTGACGGTCACATGGTTTGTGGCGCGCCACTGCGTGATAAGAAGCATGCCGTTGTAGCCCGCGGTGCCGCCATCGTCATAGGCCGTCAGGTTGGAAATGGCTGCCGCGCCCACCGGGTTGTACAGGTTCAAAATGCGCCTCGCATTGACATTCCCGACCGTCGAGCACGCCCCCGGCGCAGTCAGTCCGTATTGTCCCGCCGCACACGTCCCGGGAATATAGAGGGGGGGGTTGTACTCCACGTTGTCCCACAGGTGGATCGTGTGGGTCCCGATATAGCTTCCCGACGCGAACCACCTCGGGGTAAATTGCCGCTGGATGCCGGCGTTCCAGCTATAGACTTGCGTCGTCCGGATATTCGGGGGCACCGGTACATAGACGGCGCCGACGGGGAACTTGCCCGTAGGCGGAGTGGAATTGTAGGGGAAGGGATTGCCCCCGGGTGTCGTGCTCCAGGGCGCGGCAATTGGGATCGGCCCGTTCACCGTCGTATCGCCGGCGAATGGCGCGACGTTGTCCTCGTTCTGGTACGACTGTAGATTGACGAAGTCGTAATTGATTCCGGCGCCGGCGCGAATCGCAGTCTTGCCATCGCCGAACGGATCATACGCCAGGCCCACGCGCGGCTCGAAATTGGTCCACGACCCATTGATACCCGCCTTTCCGTTGAACCCAGGGTCGCCGGGATAGTAGAATCCGGGCGGCGCGTTAGTCCAGATCGTGCTCCTGGTGCCCGCATAGAAACGGCCGAGGTCGAAAGTGTAGACTCGTTTATCCCCGACCTGCATGGGAAAGAAGGGCTCCCAACGCAAGCCATAGTTCAGCGTCAGGCGAGATGTGGCCTTCCATGTATCGTGGGCGTACGCTCCGAAAAACCACTGGCGGACATCCAGGTCGTTAGGAATGGACTGCCGCATTTGCGACAGAATCCCGGCCATAAAGTCCGCCTGTCCCAGACCCGTGGTTTGGCCGTTGATCGTGTAATTTCCGATCGACCGGACGTTGGCGAGGTCCAGGGCGAGCGCACGCGTCTCGCTCACGCCGAAGGCGAATTGATGCTTGCCGCGAATCCAACTGAAATCGTCATTCGCGGTGGCAAAGGTATGCGCGTTCCACACGTACTCGGCGATCCCCGATCCAATCGAGGGCCCGCCCGTGATCGCCAGAGTCATGACTTTCGGGAGATAGGTGAACGCGTCGATACCCACGTCAGTGGGGCCAAAATACCTGCCGGCGTCGTGAAGCATCCCGATGCGGTTAATGGATAGGCGGATGGAGTTGATTTTGGAACTGCTGAGCGACCAGGTATGTCCGAGCGTGAACGATTGAGCCAGATCGTTGGCCGAATTGCCGCTGGCCGTGAGCAGATTGTTGGGCGTCAAAGCGTAGGGCAAAGCCTGATTCTGCTTGGTGGCAAGATAGCGGGCGAAAAACGTCTGCTTGTCGGTTAGTTGATAGTCCACGCGGACCGGAACCTGCCAGTAATATTGAGATGTTAGGGTCGATGTCAGAAATTGTCCGCACGAGTTCAAGGCGGGGGGCAAGAAACTGGAGATTTTGATGGCCACCGGACTGATCGACGATTGCGGAAGTTGGTTCGGCTTGCCGTTGATCGTGGTGTACGGCGCTCCCAAAGTTACGTTTCGGCCCTGGCACGCCGCGGACGCGAACGTGCTGAAGTCTCCGGTCAACATCTGGGGAGTGGGGACAAAAGCCGTAGTCGGCGCCGGCGTCTGACGGAGCTCCGTGCCCTGGTAGCCGAAGAAGAAGAACAGCGTGTTCTTCTTGATCGGTCCGCCGATCACGCCGCCGAACTGATTGCGCTTTAACGTATCCTGCGCCACCGAGAAGAAGTTCCGGGCATTCATATCGCCATTGCGGAAGAACTCGAACGCGTCGCCGTGAAACGCGTTGGTGCCCGACATGGTCACCGAGTTGACCTGGGCGCCGGAGTGCGTTCCGGTCTGCGCGTTTTGCGTGCTGGTGTCGACCTTGAACTCCTGGAGAGCGTCCGGAAAGGGCAACGGCAGGTTCGTAGAATCGTACATATTCAGATGGGGCGCGCCGTCGAGCGCATAGTACACACCGAAGGAAACCCCGCCCGCCACCGAGATCGTAACGCCGGTTTGCATACTCCAGGGCACCGACGTGGCCGTCTGCACAGCCGCACCGAGGAGCGGGATCAAATCGGTGGGCGTGCGACCGTTGAGCGGCAGCTCCAGAATGCGCTGCGTCTCCATGACGTTACCGACGCCCAGCCTTTGGGTTTCGATCATTGCGGCGTTCGCGGCCACTTCGACGGTTTGGGTTACCTCGCCCACGCCCAAAGTAATCGGAATGACGGGAGTGCTGTTGACCAGCAGTTCGATGCCGGTCTGGGCGTAGGTCTGGAATCCGGCCTTTTTGGCTTCGATCCGGTACGGGCCGATCTGCAAATTCGGGATAGCGAACTCGCCCGTATCGTTGGTGACGACCGTGCGCCTGACCCCGGTGTCGGTCTGAATGGCAGTGATCTCGACGCCCGGTACGACTGCCCCGGATGCATCTTTGGTCGAGCCGCTGATCTGAGAAACCGCTTGCGCAAACGCGATCCCGCTGGTCAGAACAGTGACCAGCAACCCACTGATGCACGCCGAGCTTTTCGTCATGGTTCTCGCTCCCTTTCGTTACGATCGACACCGAATGCAAGACCCTTCGCCGCCGCCGAGCCGGGTTTACCGCTGCGATGGACGCAGTTTGGCGCGTATAACCTGGAGCTTTTAGACTTGGGTGATTATATGCGCATCGCTTCCCAATGGCAAGCGCCCCTCCAACGTAATGCGAACGTTCTTAGGGTTCCAGCACAGCGGGCATAGCGCTCGCGCCAAGTTTCCCAGCTGCGTCGAGCCTTGACGCCATGGAAGCGCCTGAATAAACTAGGCGGCAGAGTTCCGGCTGAGCCATCGCTCCACGGGCCGGCTAAACTCGCGCCGAAAGCCAAGGGAGGCCTATGAGCCCGATCGCCAAATTCGGGATCTCCGCCGCGATTGCAGGGATTGGCATTCTTGCATTCGCCTCGTACGGCCAGCAATCGGGCGCGCCTCGGCCGAGCCAGCCAGCCAGCGCGGCGGCACAGTCGGGTAAGGTCGACTACAACTTCCAGGTCCGCCCCATCCTGGCCGATAATTGTTTCCGCTGCCACGGGCCGGACGCCAAGAGCCGCCAAGCCGGGTTGCGCCTTGACGATGCGGCCGGCGCTCGCGCTCAAGCGATTGTGCCGGGTAAGCCCGATGACAGCGAGATGATCAAGCGAATCACCTCGGCGGATCCGTCCTACCACATGCCGCCGGCCTCGCTGCACAAACAACTCTCCGCCGGCGATATCGCCACCCTGCGCACATGGATCGAACAGGGCGCGGAGTACAAGCCCCACTGGTCTTTTATTGCGCCCACGAGACCTGTGCCGCCTCAAGTCAGCGGCAGGCTTGTAAACGCCATTGACCGGTTCGTTCTGGCGCGCCTCGCGAAGGAGGGCCTGAAACCTTCGGCCGAAGCCGACAAACAGACGCTGATCAATCGCGTCACGCTGACCCTGACGGGACTCCCGCCCACGCTCGATGAGGTCGATGCGTTCCTTAAGGACAACAGTCCGAATGCGTACGAGAAAGTCGTCGACCGGTTGCTCGCCGCACCCGCTTACGGCGAGAACATGGCCGCGTACTGGATGAACATCGCCCGCTACTCGGAAAGCGACGGCTTTCTGGACGATCACCACGACCGTCTGTTCTGGCCGTATCGCGATTGGGTGATCTCGGCGTTCAACAAGAACATGCCGTACGATCAGTTCTCGACGTGGCAACTGGCCGGCGATCTCTTGCCGAATGCCACCCCCGACGTAGGCAAAGAGCAGAAGCTCGCGACAGCGTTCCTGCGGGTCGGGAAGCGGACGTCGGAGAACGGTGCGATCGACGAAGAGTACCGCGTCGAATATGCGCTGGACCGCGCGAATGTGGTCGGCCAGGGATTTCTCGCGCTGACGACGGGCTGCGCCCGCTGCCACGATCATAAATACGATCCCATCGCGCAGAAGGACTACTACGCGCTCTCCGGATTCTTCAACAATGTCGACGAACCGGGCTTCTTCGCCCCGGGATTCAGCACGATCCAGGGTGGTCCGACTCTGCGCTGGGCCGATGCGGAGACGGAAGCGAAGATCGCCTCGGCTGAAGCTGCGTTGAGGAAGGCCGAGGATGTCGACCGGTCCGTTCGCGATGCAGTCCGCAAGGACGCGGCGGCCAAAGTGAGAGCTGAGATGAAACAGCCGGCGAGCGCAGTGGCGGCTTCGATTCAGAAGTCCGTCGAAGCTGCGACCGTCGCTTATTATCCGTTTGAAACCACCGAGCCCATCCCCGACGACAAGCTCCCGCAATCGCGGACGCGCCAAGGGCAGCCGCCGGCCAATCTAATATCTCCGTTCCGGGGCCGCGGCGGCGGTGGCCCGCCTCCCGCTCCTGCGCCGAACGCGGCGCCTGCCGGTCAAGGTGGCGCCGGTCAGGCTGGCCGCGGCGGCGGGCGCGGAGGAATTCGCGTGCCGAACGGAATGATTCGGGAGAAGCTGGTCTGGTCTCCGAGCGGACTGCCCGGCGGCGAACCCGCCGTCCTCGAAGATGCCAGTATCCGCCCGGGCGGCGCCAAAGGAAACGCGTTCTTCATCACCGACGAGAATCGCGGCTTGCTGGGACCGAGCGTCGGCTTCTATGATCGCACGCAGCCCTTCAGCATCGATCTGTGGTTCAAACCCGGCGCCGAGTACGACAATTCGCCGATCCTGATTCATCGCGACGACGACAATTCCGGAGGCGCGGGTTACAAGCTCAATCTCGAAAAGAACCATCTGTCGTTCTACATGATGCATTCCTGGCCGTTCAACGAACTGCACGTGGTGGCGAAAGAGCCCATTCCCGTTGACCAGTGGACCCACATCGCGATGACGTACGACGGCTCCAGCCGCGGCGCGGGCGTCACGCTGTATGTGAACGGCAAGGCCATGGAAGTCGAATACGAACACAACCAGCTAACCCAAAGCTGCCTGCCGCGCAGTTTCTCTCCGGCGTTTAACGAATTCGTGGGTGTGGAATTCGGGCGGCGCTTCCGGGAGGTCACGCCGAAGGACAGCGCCCTCGACGAGATTCGTTTCTTCAACCGGCAACTTACGCCCATTGAAGTCGCTTACCTGCATGATGGCGATGCAGTGACAAGGACGGATACGACCAGCCTTTCGCGCGAGCTGACCGAGCTGGCGGTGGCGCTCGATCCGCGCGTTATCGAGTCGGGCAAAGCGCTGCATCAGTATCGCGAGGCGGAGAACCAGGCCGTTTCGTGGGTGCCGGAAGTGATGGTGACTGCGGACGCGCCGCATCCCCGGCAAACGTATGTCTTGAGCCGCGGCCTTTACAATCAGCATCTAGATCCCGTCGAGCCCTCCGCCCTCACGCAGATCTTCCCGTTTGACCCGAAGCTGCCGCGCAACCGCCTGGGGCTCGCCAAATGGTTGTTCGATCCGAAGAACCCGCTCACCGCGCGCGTCTTCGTGAATCGCCTCTGGCAAATGCAATTCGGCACCGGACTGGTCGATACTTCGGAGGACTTCGGCATGCAAGGTTCCCTGCCGGCGAATCCCGCGTTGCTCGACTGGCTGGCCGTGGACTTCATCGAAAGCGGCTGGGATATCAAGCGCCTGAACAAGATGATCGTGATGTCGGCGACCTTTCGGCAGTCTTCTGGCGAGACTCCAGAGCTGCTGGAGAAAGATCCTCAGAACCGGCTGCTGGCGCGCGGGCCGCGCTATCGCATGTCGGCGGAGCAGGTGCGCGACAACGCTCTGGCGATCAGCGGTCTGCTGGTAAAAACCGTCGGGGGGCCGAGCGCTTACCCGTATCAACCCGACGGCATCTGGGTTGCCGGCGTAACGCAATACCGGTATCCGAAACCCAAGGAGATCTCCACGAACGACCAGCACCGGCGCAGCCTGTACACGTTCGTCAAGCGGAACACGCCTCCGCCTTCGATGTCGGTGTTCGACTTCTCTGAGCGTCATACCACGATCGCGCGGCGGCTGACGTCGAACACGCCGCTGCAAGCGCTGGTGCTGCTGAGCGATCCGCAGTATCTCGAAGCCTATCGTGTGCTCGCTACCGACGTACTCAAGCAAAGAGCGGACAAGAACGACCAGATCCGGCTGGTCTTCCGCCTCGCCACGCGGAGACTACCGACGGATGCGGAGCTGGCGGCGCTCCGGCAATACTACGATTCGGAATCCGCGAAGTTCGCCGGTGACGCGAAGAAGGCCGAAGAGCTGATCAACGTCGGTGTGGCGCCCGTGGACCAAAGCGTGGACGTCGCGAAACTCGCGGCATTGGCGAATGTTACGGCGGCGGTGATGAATACTCCGGACGCTTATTCCGTGCATTAATGGTGAACGACATGGATGCTAAGAACCTCAATCTTGCTCGCCGGGTCTTCTTAAAAGGGAGCGCCAGCCTGGGCGCAGTTGCGCTTGCCGAGCTCATGGGCGGCATCAAACTTCTGGGCCAGGACTCGGGCGTCACGCTCAAGAGCTTCGGCGTCGTCCAGAACCTGGATTTCGCGCCGCGCGCGAAGAGGGTGATTCGCATCCACCAGATCGGTGCGGTCTCGCAGGTGGACACGCTCGACTACAAACCGATGCTCATCAAAATGCATGGCGAGGAACTTCCTCCGTCAGTGCGCGGCAAAGGACGGCTCTCCACCATGAGCGCCGCGCAGGTGTCGTTTCCGCTCGTGAAGCCGATGCGCGACTTCAAGCAGTATGGCCAGAGCGGCGCGTGGGTCAGCGAGCTGTTCCCGTATCTGGCCAAGGTCGTGGACGATTTGTGCTTCATCAAGACCGTCCGCACCGACCATGTCAATCACGACCCGGCCGCCAAGTTCATGCACACCGGCTTCCAGTTGGCAGGCCGTCCGCCGGAGGGGGCGTGGGTGAACTATGCGCTGGGGTCCGAAAATCAGAATCTGCCGGCGTTCGTGGCGCTGACGTCGGGAACGTTTAGCGGAGTGAGCCACGACGCATCCAACTGGGGCTCGGGATTTCTCCCGTCGCAGTATCAGGGCGTGCCCTTCCGCTCGGGCAAGGACCCGGTGCTCTACGTGAGCAACCCGAACGGCATGGATCTGAAAGACCGCCGCGAAATGCTGGACGTGATCGACAAAGTGTCCGAAGCGCAGCATCACGCATCCGGCGATCCGGAGATCCCGGCCAAGATCAGCCAGTACGAAATGGCGTACCGGATGATGACGTCGGTGCCCGAAGTCGCCGACATCGGCAACGAACCGGACAGCGTCCTGGACATGTACGGCGCGAATGTCCGCAAGCCCGGTACCTTCGCGCGGAATTGCCTGATCGCGCGGCGTCTGGCGGAACGTGATGTCCGCTTCATCTCGGTGATGCATGTGGGTTGGGATCATCACACCAACATCCTGCAGCGCCAGCCGCCCGATTGCCTGGAGACGGACCAGCCCACCGCGGCCCTGGTGATGGACCTGAAGCAGCGCGGGCTGCTGAAGGACACTCTAGTCCTGTGGGGCAGTGAATTCGGGCGAACGTCTTTCGCGCAGGGCAAGATCGACACCAATGTGGGGCGCGACCACCATGGCAACAACTTCGTCTGGTGGCTGGCCGGCGGCGGCGTTAAGCCCGGGTTCTCCTACGGAGAGACGGACGACTTCAGCTACAACACGGTCGCGAATCCGGTCGAGATTCATGACGTGCATGCGACCATGCTGCGCATTCTTGGGCTGGATCATGAGAAGCTGACGTTTAAGTCGCAGGGGCGTGATTTTCGGCTTACCGATGTGTCGGGGCAAATCGTTAAGGACATTTTGGCTTGATGACTACCGGCGCCAAGCGTCGGCACGAGTGCCGACGTGGCACGCACGAGTGCGTGCTCAACAGTGCTTTTCGGTAAACTGTTGCCACTATGGCTAGTGATTCGTCCGGCAAAACGTCGCGGCGCTCGATGCTTGCTTCCCTTCCGGTCGCGGCGGGGATACCGCTGCTGGCGCAAAGCGTCGCGAAGGCTCCCGCGGGCGGCCCTCGGCCCTTCAAAGTAAAGATTCCCCAGGCAACCATCGATCGCATTTTGCGGCGCGTTCGGGAGTTTCGATGGCCGGATCGGCTCGACGGCAACGACTGGCGCTACGGCGTGGACTGGGATTATATGAAAGCCCTCGCGGAGTATTGGACTACCGCGTTTGACTGGCGCAAGGCGGAAGCCAATCTGAATCGGTATCCCCAATTCCTGGCCCGGGTCGAGGATTTTGACATTCACTTCTACCATGTAAAAGGGCGCGGTCCAAGACCGATTCCGCTCATTCTGACCCATGGCTGGCCCGGCTCGGTCTTCGAATTCCTGGAGGCCATTGGTCCACTCACGGATCCCGCCAGCGCAGGGGGATCCGTGGAGGACGCTTTCGATGTCGTCATTCCGTCTCTTCCCGGCTTTGGTTTCTCATCCAAGCCGCGCGGCGTGCCCGTTGGTCCGCCGACTACGGCTCGGCTGTGGCATAAGCTCATGACGGAAGTGCTCGGATATGCAAAGTTTGGGGCGCAAGGGGGCGATTGGGGCCAGGCCGTAACCGTCCAACTGGCGCGCGACTACCCTGACAGCTTGCTGGGCATTCACTTGAATGCCGCGGGCGCCGCGGCCGCCACCGACGGAGAGCCACCCGAAGAAGTTCGGGAATGGCTGCGCTCGACGAATGCGTACCGCACGCAGGAGTTGGACTACTTCAACGAGCAGCAGCACAAACCGCAGACCGTCGCGTTCGCGCTGTCGGACAATCCGGTCGGCGCGGCGGCCTGGATCGTCGAGAAGTTCAAAGCGTGGAGCGACTCGGGAAACAACCTGGATCAGACCTTCAGCAAAGACCAAATCCTGACGGACGTGATGCTGTACCTGGTCACGGAAACCACGGGCACCGGCGTCTGGTTCTATCGAGGATCTGCAGACGACCGGTCCATGTTAGGCTCGACGGCCCGCGGCAAGGTAAACGTTCCCACGGGGTTCGCCTCGTTTCCGAAGGAGATGCCGCCGCTGAATCCGCCCCGGAGCGTGCTGGCTCAGACGTTCAACCTGGTGCACTACACCAAGATGCCGCGGGGCGGTCATTTCGCCTGCCTGGAACAGCCGGCGCTGTTCGTGGAAGATGTGCGGCTGTTCTTCCGCAAATTGCGCGCATGAGTCGTTCACTCTGACCCGTGATTCGTTGCGATCGCGAGCCCGTTCGGCGTATAACGACCGCATTCCGGGATGATCCAAATAGCTCCCCTGACTAACGGATCTCAACGTGACAGCGCCGGATATCGCGAACGGCGACCAGCTCGTGGCGACCGAGCTTGGCGGACTGGGTACTCAAGACAACAAATACATCCCGTGGGAGAGTAAGCCAACAGCGAACCGCCGTTTACCGCCCGGCAGTGGTCAGGCCGGCTGTCCCGCCACCGGCCCGTTCGATCTGCTTGGTCAGATAATCCACCACGCGCTCAAACGGATCGAATCCGAAGGCCTTACCAATCGGTGCGCGGAGGTTGGAATTTGCGTTGATGTCGTAGAAGATCCGTCGGCCGTCGGCGGCCTCCAGATACTCAATGCCGCCGACATCCAGACCGCCGGCGGCCATGATGCGCTGTCCCATCGCGACGGCCTCGGCAGGCACTGCCCCGTAGGGATAAAACTCCACCGGCGGGGCCGGCGCCGTCGTCGGGATCGCGCAGTGCGATTCGCCACCGTCTTCGGGATTGCAGACCTCCGAAGGACACAGATTGAACGCTCCATTAGAAACCACACGCATCGCGTAGAGTAACTGGCCTCCCAGAAACTCCATCCGCACGATCCCCTGGGCCGCATTCACCGGAAAGTATTCCTGCAGCAGCAACAGATTGTCGGGCAGCCACAGCGAGGGTTGATCCCGCAACAGCTTCCGCAACTCATCCGCGGAATGCAGCAGAAACATCCGCGCCCCGCTGCCGCCCTGTTCCGGCTTGAGCAAGGCTGGCCAGCCGCCAGTCCACTGCGCCACCGCTGTTTCGGGGTCATTGAAGGCCAAGGAGCGCGGATGCGGAATCTCCAGACTCCGCAGCAACGCGGCCTGCGCCGACTTGCTCAGTTCCAGCAGGAACGCACGTGAGCCATTCAATACCCGCGCACCAGCCAGCTCCAGCGAACGCATCAGCGACAAGGCAAGAGGCACCGCGCGAGTGTTGCATCGTACATAGGCGCTGGGGCTGGCCTGGTTGAAGTACAGCGCCGCGTCGGGAACGGCGTCCGGATCGAACGCCGCTCGCTTCAGGTCGAGCGCGGCATAATTGACGCCGCGGCGCTCCAGCGCTGCCCACAACGGCTTCTGCCAATCCGGATGTTCGAAGAAGACTACCAGGTCGGGTGCCATGCTTCTCCTAATATAAAGGCCTGGCAACCTGGCCCCGGGCGACGCCGCCTGCAAGCCCCAGATCGCTGGGGTAGACTGGGACTCGGTCCAGCACCGCGGACCGATCGTAAAAGGAGCTCTCGATGCGACAGGTCATGCTTTCGGCAGCTTTCGTATGCTTCGCGCTGGGGACTTTCATCGGCTCCGCCGGGGCGCAGACGTTTCCCTACGACCACATCCATGTGAACGTGCCCGATCCGGCAGCGGCCGCCAATTGGTATGAGAAGTACTTCGGCGGGCGGCGGATCACGGAGGCACCGGACCGGCTGATGTTCGGCAGCACGCGGTTCATGTTCCTCAAGAAGGCGGACGCCAAGCCGAGCAGCGGAAGCGCCATCGATCACTTGGGCTTCTCGTTCGCGGACCTCGACGCCAAGATGAAAGAATTCCAGGCGGCAGGCATCAAGATCGTCACGCCGGCGCGCGAGGTGGCCGGGCTGTTCAAGCTCGGATTCGTGGAAGACCCCTGGGGCACGCGCATCGAAGTCGTGCAGGATCCGGAACTGCTCGGGCTCCATCACATCCATATGCGTGGACCCAACCCGGATGAGGTTTTCGGCTGGCTGCTGGCGAAGTTCGGAGGACAGCGCACAAAAATGAAAGGTGTCGCCGACGCCGTGAAATATAGCTCGCCCGGCTTCAGCGACATGTGGATCCTGGTGCAGCGCGGTGACGCCGAGCCCAGCGAAGGGCACGCCATCGACCACATCGGCTGGCGCTCCACCGGCGCACTGGCGAAGACCATCGACGGCCTGCGCGCCAAAGGTGTGACGGTGCTCACCGAACCGCGCGCGCTGCCGCTTGCCAACGGCCCCACGATCAATTTCGCCTACGTGGCTGGACCGGCCGGCGCGAAGATCGAGATCGTCGAACGTCCCGGACTCAAGCCCGGCGACTAAGGCGCGGTCCACGCGGGCATCTTTCCCGGAGGCGCCCGATCGATCCTCAAGTCTGCGAAGCCGGCTGCGTGCGCTTGCTGTCGACAAATCCCGATCGCCATTGCATACGTCCCCCGAACAGATCCGCTAGACACGCCAGCACGCGCGCTACCGTGGTGGTATCCTCGCTGTATGAAACTGCGGTTGGCGCTGGCCCTGCTGGGAGTTGTCCTCGCTTCGGTGAGCGCGGTCTCGGCCTTCCAGAAGCCCTTCCGCGTGTACCGCAGCATGGAGGCCTACGACGATATCCCCCTGCCTCCCGACTACCGCGAGCCCAGTGAGTTCGTGTTTGCGCGGCTGATGTATCCGCAGCATCCGTACTCCCGCTTCAGCCGGCGGCGTTTCGGTTCCGGGGACTGGCGCGAGGGCGGCACCAGTTGGACCCAGGATTATCCGCGCGCCGACCGTCATTTTGCGCTGGTGATGCGGCGTCTTTCGCGCGTCGAGACCCGCTCGGTCGAACAACCCGTGAATCTCGAGGACGGCGACGACGTGTTCAATTATCCGTGGATGGCCGCCGGCGAGATGGGCGACTGGTATCTCAACGAAGAGATGGCCGCTAAACTTCGCGATTACCTGCTGCGCGGCGGCTTCCTGATGCTGGACGATTTCTGGGGCCCGGAAGAGTATGGCCGCTTTGAAGAGAGCATGCGCCGAGTGTTTCCGGACCGCCCGGTGGTCGATATCGAGGACCCGGACCCGGTGTTCCACGTCATCTACGACCTGGACCAGCGCTATCAAGTGATGGGCGAATGGTCGCTCGGCGGGCGGCAGAATTATCGCACCGCCGGGACCGTGGCGCACTGGATGGGCATCTTCGACGACCATCATCGTTTGATGGTGGTGATCGATTTCAACTCGGATGTGGGCGACTCGTGGGAGTGGGCGGACGAGCCGCGCTATCCGGAGAGGTATTCCGCGCTGGGCATCCGCATCGGCGTCAACGATGTGGTGTATGCCATGACTCACTAAGGATTCATTGACTGGTCCCTCTGGAGGTTTCTGTATGAACCCACGTTGGTTCGGGATTACCATACTGATGGCAGGATTGGCCGCCGTGCCTGTCGGTGCACAGAATGCTGCCCAGGCCGCAGCCAAAGCCGAGTCGAAGGCCATCCCCCGCATGCCCGACGGCCATCCGGACATGCAAGGTGTCTGGCAACATCCCTATGTACCGGACATGACCCAGGATCGCGAGAACCAGAAGGGCTATTGTGAACCCGCCGCCGGATCCACTGTCGCGAAGAGCGCCGCCGCGAAACCGCCGTGCGATCTGCCCTTCACGCCCGAGGGCCTGGCGAATTGGAAGAACTACGACGTCTCCAAGTTCGACTACACCGGCCATTGCCTGCCCTTCGGCCTGCTGCGCTCGATGAACGTGGGCGGCTATCCCGTCCAGATCATGCAGAATTCGACGTACCTGTCGTTTCTGTTCGAACAGAACACCTGGTTCCACGTCGTTTATATGGATGGGCGCGGGCATCCGGCGAAGCTGGAGCCCACCTGGTTCGGCAACTCGGTGGGACGGTGGGAAGGCGACACTTTGGTCGTGGACACCATCGGCTTCAACGGGCTGACGCGCCTGGATACCATCGGGCATCCGCATTCCGACGCCATGCACGTGATTCAAAAGTTCACCTACACGGACCGCGACCACCTGAACTATGAAGTGACCATCGACGATCCCAAGATGTACACCAAGCCCTGGTCCAACACGCGCACGTTTTGGCGCATGAAACCGGGCGAGGAATTGATCGAGTACTCCTGCGAAGAGAATAATCGGGACTTCACCCAGGGCCACATTAAGTAGCGGCTCTTCCGGCATCGGCGAAACCCGCGACACGCCGGCGCAATACCTTGTCGCGCTCCGCTTGGTGACCTCGTTGGCCGGTCGCTTCCGGCCAACTCCCTGATGCCGCGGATTATGCTGGTTGCGGCGAAGTTTGCCTTTTAGCCGAGAACAATTCCGCGGCGATGCGGAACGTGCCGGCATGGGCCTCGACGGTCGCCTCGATGGGACTGGAGTAACCGCCGCCCAGCGTGATCGCGATGGGCAGGCGCTGGTCGCGGCACAAACCGATCACACGGCGGTCGCGTTCGGCCATCCCCGCGTGCGTGAGCGCCAGCCGGCCCAACGCATCGCCGGCCAGAGCATCGACGCCGGAGAGATAAAACACCAAATCCGGCTGGAACTCCGCGACGCGGGGCAGCACGTTCGCGAGCGCCTCCAGATACGCCGCGTCCCCGGTGCCGTCGGCCAGTTCCACATCGATGGAGCTACGCTGTTTGTGGAACGGGAAATTGCGCGCGCCATGTAAGGAGATGGTCAGGACATCGGGATCGTGCTCGAAGAATTTTGCGGTTCCGTCGCCCTGGTGAACATCGAGGTCGATCACTGCGAAGCGCCGAGCGTGGTCGTGACGCCGCGACCAATGAACGGCGACAGCAACATCGTTGAACACGCAATAGCCGGCGCCTTCCGCGGGAAACGCGTGGTGCGTGCCGCCCGCGAGCGTTCCTCCAAATCCGCTGGCGAGTGCGTCCTGAGCGGCGGCCAGAGTGCCTCCGGTCGAGGCCAGCGTGCGATCGACCAAGCCTTGCGACCATGGGAATCCGATGCGGCGCATCACGGCGGGATCGAGCGACCCTTCAAGGAATGCGCGAACGTAGCCGGGATCGTGCGCCAAAGCGATAGTCGCGGGGCTCGCCGGCGGTGCGGGTTCTAACTGATAGAGTCCGCCTGCCGCCAGCAGCTCCCGCAGCAGGCGGTATTTTCGAACCGGGAAACGGTGCCCCGGAGGCAGCGGGATTTCGTGGTGATCGCAGTAAAACAGGCGCATGGAGCACAGGCTTCAGCCCGTGAAGGCTCACGCTCCCAACTCGGCGCGGATCGCCGCGGCGATGGCGTGGGCATGATGCTCCACGCGATCGAGCGTCGGCCCTTCCACCATCACCCGTGCGAGCGGCTCGGTGCCGGAGAAACGCACCAGCACGCGGCCCGCATCTCCGAATTCGCTTTCGGCGCGGCGGATCTCTACTTTTACGCCGTCCAATTCCTCCAGCGGCCGCCGGTTTTTCACGCGTACGTTGACCAGCAACTGCGGATACGACTCCATCTCCGCCGTGAGCGTGTCCAGATCCTGACCGGTGGTGCGCATCACTTCGAGCACCCGCAGCGCGGTGAGCAGCCCGTCGCCGGTGGTCGCGAACTCGCGGAAAATGACGTGACCGCTCTGCTCGCCGCCCAGCGGGGCGTCGCGCCGCAACATCTCCTCAAGCACGTATTTATCGCCCACCGGCATGCGGATCAGCCCAATGCCGTGCTGTTTCAAGGCTCGCTCCAAACCCAGATTCGACATGACCGTGGCGATCACTTCGGTCAAGCGGCCTTGCGCGTGCAACGGCAGCGCCGTCAACAACAGCACGGCGTCGCCATCGATGACCTTCCCGGAATGCGAAATCAACATGGCGCGGTCGGCGTCGCCGTCGAACGCCACGCCTAGGTCCGCCCGCGTCGCCAGGACACGTTCGCACAAGTCGTCTAAGTGCTGCGAGCCGCAATGCAGGTTGATATTCCTCCCGTCCGGCCGGCAATGGATGGTGTCCACCTTTGCGCCCAGACGTTCGAACAGTGCCGGCGCGAGATATGTGGCGGCGCCATTGGCGGCGTCCACCACGATCTGCAGTCCCGCCAGGCCCACGGACAGCGTCGACGCCAGGTGATTCAGGTACGCGCGGTCCAAGCCTTCGTCCACCGTCAGATGCAACGGAGTCGCGCTATTTTTCCCGGATTCGATCCGCTCGAAAATGTAGCCTTCCAGCACGTGCTCCTGTTCATCGGGCAATTTGAAGCCGGAGTGCCCGATGATCTTGATGCCGTTGTCCTGATACGGATTGTGCGACGCGCTGATCATCACGCCCGCGCCAAAGGGTCCGGTGCGCGTGACGAAGGCCAGTCCGGGCGTGGTGATCAGCCCGGCAAAGCGCGCGCGCACACCACCCTCGGCCAGACCGCCGGCCACGTGCTCCGCGATCCAAGGTCCGGATTCGCGGGTGTCCATCCCGATCACGACCTCCGGGTCCAGCTTCTGCGCGGCGATCCAGCGCGCCAGCGCCACGCCCGTCGCGAAGGTGGTGGGACGGTCCAGTGGGAATTGTCCCGCTACGCCGCGCATGCCATCGGTTCCGAATAGTTGTCTCATGGTTGTTGTGAGGGTTGCGAAGAGGATTGGGAAGCCCCGCGTTCCAAGTTGATCCGTACCGTGACCACCGAGGGCGATTCGAACTGCACGCGGGGATCGGCAAGGAACGTGTTGATCCGCATTTCCGCGGGAGCGTTCAAGCCGCTGACGTCCACGGTGTCGGTCTGTGCGCCGTGGATCGGTTCCACGCGCGACTCTGGGCCGCTGATTCGTAACTGGTTCGGCGATGCCGAGATGCCCGAGATCCGGAATCCCGGGGCGGGGTTTCCCGAGAGGCGGATTTCGACCGGCACGTCCTTAGTCATGCCGCGGTCGAAGCGCAAGCGCAACTGGCTGGGAATCGCGCGCAGGAACGCGACCCCTTCCGGGATGGTCAACTCAGTGCGCGAAATTGTGAACGTTTGCTCCCCCGGAACCGTGACGCCGGATAAATCCAGCACCACGGCCGATACCGCGAGCCGGTCGCGCGTCAACTGGCGCGACGGACCGCGCAGCTCCAGTTGCACGCCGGAGGCCGCGTCGGAGGCCAGCAGCAGCGAACGCGGCAAGTTGTTGTAGAGCACCGGAACGGTCTGCATCGTCACCAACTCGGGTTCGCCCAGGATGGCGGCCCACAGCCCCACGGCCAGGGCCAGCGACAGGACTTTCCACCAGAAGTGGCGAGTCACTAAGCGTGCAAGGTTGGCCAAATTCATGCGTTCGCGGGCTTCATGACTGGGCCCGCTTCAATACGGGCTGCACGTCGGGTTCGGAACGCGGACTGCGTCCGGCGGAATACAGCGTAAGCGTTTCGCGCACGTACTCGGGCGAGACATTGGGGTTCAATTCGCCGCGCAGCGCGAACGACAACTGGCCGGTCTCTTCGGACAGAACGATGGCCAACGCGCCCGATTCTTCGGTGACGCCGATGGCGGCGCGGTGGCGCGTGCCGAAGCGCGCGCTCAAGGCCGGGTTGGTGGTCAACGGGAGGAAGCAGGCGGCTGCGGCCATACGATCGCCCTGAATGATCACCGCTCCGTCGTGTAGCGGGCTCCGGGTTTGGAAAATGGAACACAACAGGTCGTGCGAGACGGCGGCGTCCAGCGCCACACCGCTTTCGATGAAGGTGCGGAGGCCGGTTTCGCGCTCGATCACGATCAGCGCGCCGGTACGGGTTTCCCGCATCTGATCGAGCGCCAGCATGATCTCGTCGATCATCTCGCGACGTTCCAGTTGTCCGCCCAGGCCCAGCACCGGAGCGCGCCCCAGCCGCGCCAGCACCCGCCGGATATCGTTCTGGAAAATCACGATGAGCGCGATGGCCGAATACGGCGCCATAGTGGCCAGCACGGTGCGCAACAGTTCCAAGTGCAGGTACAGGGCGGCGAAATACACGACCAGCAACACGCACAGTCCGCCGAACACGTTCATAGCGCGGCGGCCCCGCAACAACAGGATGAAATTGTATATCAATACCGCGACCGCCAGAATGTCCAGGGCTGAAGCGAGCGTCAGCTTGGGCAGGATCGGTATCGATAGTTGAGGCATGGCGTGCGATGTTACTTCAGTTTAGCGCGTGTCGCTTACCGAACCGCGACTGTGAAGTGGGTACGCTTTCCGGCGATGTGGCGCACGCACTCGTGCGTGCAGCGTCGAGACTGTTCTCGACGCACGGCCAGCCTTTACAAAGAATGTCCTGTCATCGACGCGACGGTCGATACGGCACACACGGCTGCGTGGGCCACCTCTTCAGGCGGCCTCAACAGAAACCTGCCGGCTTCACCCAGTCGTACGTTCTTCACGAACTCTTGATCTCCGTCCACAGGCGATCGCGCAGGCGTTGCAAGGCCGCGGGCTGCGGCTCGAACCACTCTCCGCGTGCGAGCGTTTCCCGCGAGGGGTAGAGCACCGGGTTCTCGCGGGTCGCCTCGGGCAGGAGCCTCAACGCCGCCGCGTTGGCGGTGGCGGTCTGCGTCGCTTGGACGATGGCCGCCGAGACTTCGGCGCGCAGCAAGTAGTCGATGAACCGGTGCGCGGCTTCGATGCGGCGGCTTTCGCGCAGAATCGCCATAGTATCGGCGAAGCGCGCGAAGCCTTCGCGGGGGAAGGCGAACGCCAGACGCTCCGGCGCCGAGGCGATGGCTTGTCCGGCGGTTACCGCCCAGGCCTGCGCCGCGGCGATGTCCCCCGCTACCAGTTGGTCGCGCGCTTCGGCGTTCAAGTACGCGCGCAACAGGCGCTTCTGCTCGACCGCCGCTCGTTGTGCTTGGCGAAGTTGATCCGGCTCGCGCGAATTAACGGAATACCCCAGCAGCTTCAAGCACGCGCCCAGCACCTCGGGCGGATCGTCGAGCATGGTGATCTTTCCCGCCAGGCGCGCGTCCCACAGCGCGGACCAGCTATCGACGGTCGGCAGTGTGCGTTGGTACGCGATGCCCGTGACGCCGTGCATGTAAGGGATGCTCCAGCGCAGGTCCGCGTCCCACGGCGGAAATCGAAAATAAGAATCCAGCGCATCCAGATTGTGCAGCCACTCGTGCCGCAGGGGCTGGAGCAGACCGAGGTCGCGCATGGGTCCGATGTATTCCGCGGACGGAAAGACTACGTCCCAACCCGAATTGCCACCAGCTACCTTGGCCAGCATCTCGTTGTTGCTCTCGTACGTTCCGTATCTCACGCGGATTCCGGTCTCGCGCTCGAACTTGGCCACAGTGTCGGGCGCGACGTAGTCGGACCAGTTATAGACGTTGAGGCGCGGCCGGCTGGTGCAGGCGGCGGTCGTCAGCGCCACTGCGGAAGTGAGGAACGTCCGCCGCTTCATCGATGCCGGAGCCTTTCCGATACCAAAACCAGCGCGCCGAGACCGGCCACGATGATCGTCGAGACGGCGTTGAGCACGGGGTTCACGCCGCGGCGCGCGAGCGCATAAATCACCATGGGAAGCGTCTGCGAATCCACTCCCGCCACCAGACTCGTGATCACGTAGTCGTCGATGGAAACGGTGAACGCGAGCAGCGCCGCCGCCGCCACCGCCGGGGCCAGATACGGCAGCGTGACGAGCCGGAAGGCCGCGAAAGGGCTCGCACCTAGGTCGAGCGCGGCCTCTTCGATCGACGTGTCGAAGTTGCGCAGACGGGCCAGGATCACCACCACCACGTAGGCCAGCGAGAATCCCACGTGAGCCAGAATCACCGTGTGCATGCCGAGGCGCAGGTTCAGGAATCGGAAGGCCCACTCAAAGAACGCCAGCAGCGAAATTCCAGTGACGATTTCCGGAGTCACCAGCGACAGATACATGCCGCTCGAAAGCCACGGCGAAGCACGCTTCCACAGTCCGTAAGCAGCCAAGGTTCCCGCGATCGTCGCCGCCACGTTGGAAACAGCCGCGATCGTCAGGCTGTTGACGGCGGACTCCATCAGCTCGCGGTCCTGCGCGAGCGCGCGGTACCAGTGCAGGGAAAATCCCTGCCACACCGTGAAACGGGACGCATTGAAGCTGAACACAGCCAGGATCGCCAGCGGAAGGTGCAGAAATGCAAAAGCCGCGGCGGCATACAGACTCAGTAGCCGCGGCCTCATAGAAGATCCTCGCCCTTTCTCCGCACGGCGAACAGCAGCGCCATCGCGAGCGCCATCAGCGCCAGCGAGGCGGCGGCGCCGAAGGGCCAGTCGCGAGCGGCAGTGAACTGATCCTGCACCAGGTTGCCGATCAGCACGGTCTTACTGCCGCCCAGCAGGTCGGACGTCAAGTAGGTTCCCAAACAGGGAACAAACACCAGAATCGCCCCGGCGCGAATTCCTCCCGCCGACAACGGAACGATCACGCGCCACAGCGTGTCGAGAGGCCGCGCGCCCAGGTCGGCCGCGGCTTCGAGCAGGCTCGGGTCCAGGCGCTCCAGCGTGGCGTAGAGCGGCAGCACCATGAACGGGAGATAACCGTAAACCAGCCCCAGGATGACAGCGCCGCTGTTGTACAGCATCGGGAGAGGCTCGCGGATCAAGCCCACCGATTGGAGCAGAGTGTTGATCAATCCCGTATCGCGCAGCAAAAACATCCAAGCGTAGGTGCGGATCAGAAAGCTGGTCCAGAATGGAAGGATCACCAGCGCCAGGTAGAGATTCTTGCGCGGCCCCGCACGGGAGATGAACAATGCCAGCGGAAATCCGAGCGCCACGCAAAGTGCGGTCGAGACCGCCGCGATCCAGAACGAGCGCAGCACGATGACGCCGTAGAGCGCGTCCCACAACCGGGTGTAGTTCTCGAGCGTCCACGGCGCTTCGACGCCGAAGTACGCGCCCCGGGAGCGCAGGCTGTAGACGCATACGATGGCCAGCGGTGCGCCCAGCGTCGCCAGCATCAGGGCCCAGGAAGGAGCCAGGAACCACGCTCGCAACCGGTTCACGCCTTACCTTCGGGAGAGGCAAAACGCACCTCATCGGCTGCATTCCACGACACGCAAACCTGGTCTCCGGAGGCGAAGGGAGCTTCGCCGTGCGCCACCTGCGAGGTCACGGTCTCGCCGCTGTCCAGACGGGCTTCCACATGCTGGACCGAACCGAGAAACACCATGCCGGTAACCACGGCACCGCGCCCTTCCGCCACGCAGCGCTCTTCCGCGCGCGCGATGCGCGTCGATTCGGGGCGCACCCCCACTCCATCGATCCAGTTCATCGCGCCCAGGAACGACGCCACGAAGCGCGTGCTCGGCCGGCGGTACAGCTCGCGCGGCTGGCCGACCTGTTCGACTAGCCCCGCGTTCATCACCGCCATGCGTGCCGAGAGCGACAGCGCCTCTTCCTGATCGTGCGTCACGAACAGAAACGTCACGCCCACGCGCCGTTGCAGATCCTTAAGCTCGCCGCGCACCTGCCTGCGAAGCTGCGGATCGAGTGCGGAAAGCGGCTCGTCGAGAAGGAGCACGTCCGGCTCCAGCACCAGCGCCCGCGCCACGGCGACGCGCTGCCGCTCGCCTCCGGAAAGCTGTGCCGGCATGCGCGAGTCTTTGCCTTCGAGACGCACTTGTTCAAGCACCCGCGCCACCCGCGCGGCGGCGT
Organism: Bryobacteraceae bacterium; assembly: GCA_035604115.1. Classification (GTDB taxonomy): domain Bacteria; phylum Acidobacteriota; class Terriglobia; order Bryobacterales; family Bryobacteraceae; genus Palsa-187. Next base: position 32,405 of record DATNJC010000077.1, read on the forward strand.
CCGCGACGCCCTTCCGGCGCAGCCCGAACGCAACGTTCTCCCGCACGTTCAGGTGCGGAAACAAAGCATAACTTTGGAACACCGTATTGACGTTGCGTCGATGCGGCGGCAAATGGGCGATCGGCGCGCCGTTGAGAAGAATTTCGCCGGCCGAAGGTGTGTCGAAGCCCGCGATCATCCGCAACAGCGTGGTCTTGCCGCAACCGGAGGGTCCCAGGAGTGAGAAGAACTCACCCGGCTGAATTTCGATCGACACCTCGCGGACGGCGTGTACGATGCCGGCGCCGGAAGTGAATTGTTTCGAGACCCGCCGCAGTTCGAGAACCGCCATCACAAGCACTATAAGTGGAGCGGGCTTTAGCCTGCAACGGAGACTTGAGTCTCCGATCCGAAGTGCGGGTCGATCGGACACGGAGGCTGAAGCCTCCGTGTCAGGCTAAAGCCCGCTCCACCAGTCGATTTACGCCGCGGCGGGCGCGAGCTGATCGCGGAGAGCCTGGCGGATGCGCAACATGCGCACGCGAATACCGGTGGAGGTGATCCCCTCGGTCTGCGCGATTTCCTCCGCCGAGTAGCCCTCCAGGCTCTTGACCAGCAAATCGCGGTCGCGGCCCGAACACCGGTCCAGCAGCAACCGCACTTCCAGACCGTCCAGGCTCATGGTGTACCCGGGATCGACACTGTCCAGCGTGGCCGGCGCGGGCGCCCGGAACTTCGCGCGGAACAGATTGCGCGCGATCGAGTTCACCCAGTACCCGACCAGGGATGGATCCCGTAGTTGCTCCCGAAACTCCCATCCGCGAACCCAGGCCGCTTGGGCGATTTCCTCGGCGTCCTCGACTGGTGCGCCACGGGACAGCAAGAATCTGCGGGTGGCGCTATATCCGTTCTCGAATGCTTCTGCGTACTCGCGTTGTCTCATCGCGCCAAGCTGAGTGCAATTGGCTGACCATTGAAAGAGCTTTTAATATCAGAAAGTTGCGCGCTGGTTGGTCCAGCAAAGGGCAGTAAAAGTTTCCGAGTAGGAGTCCTATTCGGCAAACGAAGGACCTGGGCCGGAGGTACTAGGACTGTTGCAGCAGCGGAGACGGTCCGATAGAACGATTATGCGAGTTCTCGTGGTTCTGGCCGCGACGGCGTTGCTGGCGCCGGCCCAATCTCATCCGTCGTGGTGGAATTGGGCGTCTCCGGACGCGACCGCCCTGGTGGGCATCCATTGGGAGACGGTGCGCTCGTCACCGCTCGCCGCGGCGCTGGCCGAAGAACTGGGTCCCGATGGCGACTTGGGGATGCCTAACCTGGAATGTCTGAACGAATCCAAACAATTGTTGTTGTCGTCACCGGCATTTCTGATTGTGGCCAGCGGCGATTTTCCCGCCGAGCAAGTGCGCACGGAAGCGGCCGCACAGGCGATGAAACCCTTCACCTACAGGGGCGTCGATCTGTGGATTTCGCCGGGCAAATCCACGCTGAGCGTCGCGCGGATCAACGATCACATCCTGCTAGTGGCTCTCCTGCGGACGCTCGAAGCCACGATTGACCGCAACCAGTCTCAGTTAAACCCAGGCCAAGAGAACCAAACTCAACCCAACCCGACCCCCGCCGAGCGCCGGTATTCTCCGCTGCTGAGGCGCGCCGCGCGTTTCTCAGGACAGGATCTATGGGTGGTCGCTTCGCAGTTACCGGATCCGCTGGCCAGCCGTTTTGTACCTCTGCAAGTGGAAGCGCGGGGATTCGAAGGTGCGGTGAGCCTCGGCGACGGAATCCGCCTGGAAGGCACGTTGGCGGCCGGGTCTCAGGAAGAGGCGTCGGCCATCGCCCTGAAGGTCCGCCAGTCCACGCCCGGGCTGCCCTCGATTGCCCGCGGGCTGCAGATCGTGCAGGCCGGAGATATGGTGGTGCTGGCGATGGTGGCCTCGCGCGAGCAAGTGGCCGCCAGCCTGCGGCCAGCTCCTTCCACGCCGCCGGTCGGCACACTGCCCGCGCCCACGCCCGCGCCCGAAACCGCAACGCCGAAGGTCCAGGCAGATGCGACACCGGCACCTGTGACCGTCGCTGTCTCTACCCCCGCGTCCACCTCGTCGGTGGCTGTCGCTGCTTCGACGCCCGCGCCCGCCCCGCCCGCCACGCCTGCCGCGCCAGGGCCTCGCGTGGTTCGCATTCTCGGTTTGGACGACGGCCCGCGGGAAATCGTCCTGCCTCCGCTAGCCCGCTAGAACGTCGTCCAGATACAGATTGAACTCACCGGATCGGATTGATGGGGGGCAATTCTGCCCGCAGCCGGCCTTCTGGCCGGCCTACCAGTTCGCCTACCAGTTCGCCTACCAGTTCGATGGACCCGCTGGAAAGCGGGTCCGGAGGCTGAAAAGCGCCCACAAGCGCGCTACACAACCAGGAACTTTCGCGGAGCGCCCGCCGCTGCGGCCAGCGCCTCCGCAGCCAGGTAGCCGCTCCGCACCGCACCTTCCATGGTGGCGGGCCAGCCCGACCGCGTCCAGTCCCCGGCCAGGAACAGATTCGCCACCGCGGTTCGTGCCGCCGGCCGCGATGCCTCCAGGCCCGGGCGCGCCGAGAACGTGGCGCGGACTTCTTTCACCACGTGCGCCATCTCCAGCTCCGCCTCCTGGACGCGCGGGAAGAACTCCGCGAGCTCGCGCAGACCCAGCGCGATCACTTCGGCGCGCGGCATGTCGACTAAGCTGCGCGACGCGCTCACCACCAGTTGCACGTAGCGGCCCTGGTGCTTATTGAACATCCACTGGATGGTGCGGTCGAGCAGCGTGGCATGCGGCAGATCCGTCACCGGCCGGTCGAACCATAGATGAATGCCGGTAATCGGGGAGTGCTCGAAGGCCTGGGTATCGATGGGCAGATCTAGGGCGGCGATGCGCTCGAATGGCAGGGCGCAGATGTAGTAGTCGGCCTTCAATTCTTTGCCGGCCGCGATCACCGCGTCGACCGCGCCATTGGAGATCTGGATGCGTTCGACGGGCGTGCGCAGCAGCATTTCGACGTTGCCCATGCCGGCCCAGGCTTGGCTGGCGTACAGGCTCCCCAGCGGCACCGCGGGCACGCCCATCTCGTAGTTGTGCTTGTTGGCCAGGAACCCGGTGCGGAACACCTGCAGGCCGTGCGAGGCGGCCATGCGGTCCAACTCTTCGTTGATGGCGCTCACCAGCACCTGCCGCCAAAAGCGCTCGATGGCGCGCGGCGGCTGGCGATGTTCGTCCAGCCACTGCCGCATGGTGATGCGGTCCAAGTCGGTGCGGGAGCTTTCCCGATTCACAGCTAGCATGGCTCGCGCGATGGCCAGCTTGTCTCCGGCGCTCAGAAACTTCAGGGCCAGGAAGGAACCGGCGAAGTGCGCCGGGGCCGGGAGGACGCCGGCGCGGAGCACGCTCGTGCGGCCGCCGGGCTCGATGAAGTGAAACTCGCGGTAGAACGTAATGGAGCTTTCGACGCCCAGCCGCTGGTAGAAATCCAGCAGATTGGTGCAGCAGCGCAGCAGGGTGTGCTGGCAGTTGTCGATAGTCTCACCGGACGGGGACTCGTAGGAGGTGGCTCGGCCGCCTAGGAAGGGACGGGCTTCGAGGACTCGCACGCGGTGCCCAGTCTGACCCAGGGCCGCAGCCGCGGCGAGTCCGGCCAAGCCTCCGCCGATGACGATTACATCGGCCATGCTGGGGGTTGAGTGGAGCGGGCTTCAGCCTGCAACGGGGGCTTCAGCCTCCGTGTGGACGCCCCGCTGCACGCGATTAACGCGCGGGCACGCGCGCCCGGCGGCCGCCGCCACCGTCGCCGCCATCTATGGCCGTGGCGAGCCAGATCACCATCGCTATGAAGAGCACAAACGCGAGATCGGACGGGTCGAAGGTCATGGTTGTGTACGCTGCGGTCTCTCACAGTATGGCCGAGGCAATGGCAAAACGGCAAGGTCTAAACTAACCTCGGGACCTTAGTTATCGTACTGGCAGTCATCTCACCCGCGCGGTGGCGCGGGCGCGGCCTAGTACTCGGACTACGTTTTCCATAAGGCGCAGGCCGCAATCTCCTTCCAGCGTCAGAATCGATTCGGGATGGAACTGCACCGCCTCCATGGGCAGGTCGCGGTGGCGGACACCCATGATGACGCGGCCACCAACGGCCTCGGGATCGTCGCATTCGGCGGTGACTTCCAGGCACGCGGGGAGCTTATCGGGCAGCGCGTAGAGCGAATGATACCGGCCCACCCGGAATTCCTTGGGGAGGCCTTCGAAGACGCCGACGCCGCGATTTTGAACCACGGCCGGCTTGCCGTGTTTGGGGTAACCCAGAACGCCCAGTTCTCCGCCGAACACTTCCACCATGCCTTGCAAGCCCAGGCATACGCCGAATACCGGAACTTCCAGTTTGGCCGCGTGGCGGATCAGCGCGGGGACGCCGAAGTCTTCCGGCCGTCCAGGGCCCGGCGATACCAGAATCAGCGACGGCTGGATCCGCTCGATCATTTCCAGCGGAAATCCGGCGCGGTACGTGGTCACTTCGGCGCCGGTCTGGCGCGCGTAGTTGGCCAGCGTGTGGATGAAGCAGTCTTCGTTGTCCACCAGTAGCAGGCGCACGCCGCGGCCTTCTTCGCGGCTGGGGATGAAGGCGGGCGCGGAGCTGGGATGGGCGGCATCCTGGGCATTCAACGCGCGGAAGAAGCCGGTGGCCTTGAGGTGGCACTCGCGGTCTTCGTCCTCGGGGATGGAATCGTAGAGCAAGGTCGCACCCGCGCCGTAGGCCGCGATGCCGTCACGCAGATGGATGGTGCGGATGGTGATGCCGGTATTGATATCGCCATCGAGCGAGATCATCCCCACCGCGCCGCCGTACCAGCCGCGGGCGTCGACTTCCAGTTCCTCGATGGCTTGCGCGGCCCACTTCTTGGGCGCGCCGATCACCGTCACGGCCCACATATGCGTGAGAAATGCGTCGAGCGAATCGAAGCCGGGGGCCAGAATGCCCTCGACGTGATCGACGGTGTGGAACACTCCAGCGTAGCGCTCGATCAGGCGGCGCCCGATCAGTTTCACCGACCCGGGCTCGCAGACGCGCGATTTGTCGTTGCGATCGACGTCACTGCACATGGTGAGCTCGGACTCTTCTTTGGTCGAGGCCAGCAGGTCGCGGATGTTATCGGCGTCGCGCAACACGTCGCCAGTGCGGCGGGCGGTCCCGGAGATGGGGCAGGTTTCGACACGCCGGCCGGCTTCGGTTAGTTCGGTGCGCACGAACATTTCCGGCGATGCTCCGACTAACTGCTCGTCGCCCAGTTGCAGGAAGAATTCGTAGGGGCTGGGGCTGGCGGTCTGGATGCGCTGGAATAGCTCGGACGGGCTGCCGGAGTAGGGCGCGCGGAAGGTCTGGCGCAGGATTACTTCGTAGTAGTTGCCGCGCCGCATGCCTTCGCGGACGATTTGGACTTTGGCCACGTACTCGGCGGGGGTGTGGTCGCTGACGATGGGGCCGGGAGCGGCCTTCTTGGGCTTCCTGATGCGCTCGGCGGAGCGCTTAACGCCTCGGGTGGTTTCTTCACCGCGGGTGAAGTCGAACTGGCAGCGCTCGATTTGTTCCTTTTTGCGATCCATGTAGAAGATGTCGTCGCACAGGAACAGGTGGAGGTCCTTGACGCCGGAGCGCGGGTGCTTCAGGTCGATGGGATCGAACTGCAGCAGCAGATCGTAACCGAACGCGCCGACCAGCGGCAGGCGAGCCGCCAGCGGATTGCGGAATTCGTCGAGCAGCGCTCGCAGAATAGAAAAGGCCGTGGGCTGCTTGCTGCGTTCCTCTTCGGAGAACAGCGCGGGGAGCGGCTTCAGCGTGCCATAAATCGCACCGTGTTCGGCGTGGAACGTGTCCCAATGCGGATGCTGCGCGAGCACCGGCTCGAGCATCCGGTTGATGGACGCGCCGCGGGCATTCAGCGGCTTGAACTGGACCTCGCGTCCGGCGGCGATGATTTCGAGCGGCGGCGCAACGGCGGCGACGTCCCACCGCGAATAGCGCTCTGGGTATTCGTAACCCGAAGACAGATAGATGCCGCGCTGGGTGTCGAGTTTCTTGAGCAGCGCGTGCAAGCCGCGGTGGTACGGGATGCTGGACGTGGTCCGGTCGACGACGATTCCGCTGGGTGTGGTGTAGCTTTCGGGACGCATGGCGAGCCTTGAATACAAGGGTATCATGGGGTGCTCGGCGGGCTTGGAATCGGACGAGCTTGGGGGCGCGTACACGACGGACAGCTCAGGGGTCCAGCCTAGCCCGTGGGATTCGCCCGTCGGCCTTAACGGCTATCGCAACATCGCTGATTCTACCGTCGTAAATGACAGCCAACTTCTGCGTGGCAATTAACTTCCGGTCATCAGTCCCATACAGAATATAGATGGCAGCCGGCCTACCGGCATCAGGATCGGACAGCGCCACCGTGAACTCGGGAAACGTTTCACCCTTTGACAACGCTCGGTAGTAGTTCAGCGCATTGAGGAACAAGCCATTCGCTGCCACTTCAGTGACGCCGTAAGTATGGTTCAGCCGCGCCAACACGGAATAAACGTCCTTTACTTCCGCATTCCATTTATATTCCACGAAATAGGACAGGCGGATGCATAGCAGAAAGTAGCATCCCAAGCAGATAAACACGGCGGTGATCCCGCTCCGCAGCCATCGGGATACCAGGGATCGGGCCGGCGACGCCGCGATGGTTCCTGCAAGAAGAGTGAACAGCGGCACCAGATAGATTCCGGTCCGGCCCATCGGTAGAGGCACGTTTGCGAAATGAAAGGCCAGCCCATGGATCAGCACCGGCAACGCTAGGATGCCGATAAGCGCCAGCGTGAACCACCCCAGCCAGCGAGCGCGGGAATCCGCGCGCCACGAGCCGTCGAGCCTCGTCACCACAAGTTGGCAGAAACACAGGATACCCAGAAGAGGCAGCAGTAGCGGCTTCAGAACGAGCATTTCCCGAAACCGCCGGGGCCCTAAGAACCGCAGGTCGGGTTGATAGAGGGAGGACGCCACCAGGCTCTGGGCCATTTCGCGGAACGAGTGCGCTCCCCACCACAGTTCCTCCCTCTTCCATTGCTCCAGCGCATAACCGCACAGCAGGAGTGCGACGGCCAGTCCGGGTAAGGTGCAGAATTCGACAACGCGGACGATGGATTCCGATTCGCGCCGCTGCCGGGCCAACGTGGTCGCCCATGTCACAAGGCCGAGAAACGCGGCGATATCGACAAAGGCGAACGCGAAATTCGCGGTGAACGACAGTCCCAAGGCCAGCGACGCCAAGATGCAGGACGTGCGGAGCGAAAGCCCACCCTTCACCGTATGCCACAGTGGAACCGCAATCGCCACCAGGAGGAACGCGTTCGCCAGGCTATAGCCGCGCGCAGCCACCATGAAATCGAAAAGAAAAGGGTTATATATCAGGCAAATGAAAATGGGGAATTGCAGACTGAACCGATCTGCAATGTTTCGGCACAATACATAGCAAGCGCAAATGTAAACGATTCCGCCCAGCAGAGCGGGCGCACGGACGGTGATGTTGGATGTACCGAACGCGTGAGTTGTCATCCACATCAGCAGGGAATTCAGGATGTGGTTGTTCGCGGAAGGACTCCAGATGTCCGATCTGACGACAAACGAAAGATAGGTTAGCGCTTCATCCATGGTGATGGATTGGACGCAAGCTCGGACGACGGCCCAGACGATGGCGAAGAGAGCGGCGAGTATCCACAGCGCTTGTTGAAACACACGGCGATGGACTACCGTCGTCATGGAAAGGGAGGGTGGAGACTTAGCGGCCGGTGGTGTGGAGTCGCTCCGGCGAAGCTAATTTTCCGACGGCCTCTCGATCCTTTCAATCTGGAACATTTCCACCGGTCCCTTCTCCGATTCGAGCTTCAAGCCGAGTTGCTCCTCGAGCGCGGTGAACAGCGTCGGACCTTGCCAGTCCGGCGGCGGCGCGCCGAAACCCTCCGGCACCCCGATCGCCTGGAAGTTCGCGACTTGGTTTTCGTCGGGCGTCCATTCGAGCATCAAATCGTACATCCCCGTCAGGCCCGTCTTATCCACGACCGGGCGGCCGAGTACGTTCGCAAGATTAGCCGCGAGCGCTGACATATTCGTCATATAATTCGTCAAGCGGCCGCGGCGAATGATCGAAACTCCCGGTCGGCGCGCGCCACCGCTCGGCAGATCCTTGCGGTCTTTCAGCTGTGGGATCACCGGGTCCGATTTGTTGGCGGCTTTGATTTTCGGGCCGTTCTTGGCGACCACCAGCGCGTACACCGGCATTTCCCTGGTCTCGCGGCGTATGACGAGATGGAATCGATCGGCCAGTAGGGACTGCAGAATCAGCGCGAACTGGTCCGGTTTCATGGGACCCTCCGGCTTGACGGTGACGTCGAACAGATCCGAGTCGCTCCAGCCGGGGCCACCGGAAATTTGAAAGTCCTTGATGTTGTAGGCTTGGAGGATCAGCAATTTCACCGTGACGTTGGACCAGGTGGATCCGTTGAACACGTTGACGAGCGGACGGCGGTCGGCGGAGTTGCTCGGTTTTACGGACGCTACTTCGAACTTCGGCTGCGGCTGGGAGTACGCGAGGGCTGACGCCAGCAGGAACGCTGCGATGGGATGCTTCATGCCGCCTCTAGTCTACGCTCTAGTTCAGATCCTTGCGTAGGCGGATTCTTACGCCGGCCTCCGTGCCTTCGGGCACCGTTAGCACTAGCGTTCCGCCCGCGTCGGTCTCGGCTTCGTCTAGCTTCTGGTCGTCGATTTCTATGTCGTAGGTTGCGTGCGGCTCCAGGCTTAGGACGAACAGGATGGTGCTGTCGATGCGGAATTTCGCGGCATCCTTGGCTGGGGCGCTCATCACAACGGCATCGCCTATTCGGACGGGGGCTACTGCCGCGCCGGGCTTTAGCGTTTGAATGCTGCCGTCGCGGAACATTTGCAGATGTCCGTCGAAGTAGCCGATCCAGGGCGTGTCTTCATCCCAACTGGCTCTCGCGAACAGGTGGCCGGTCAGGCCGTCGTGGAAGACCAGCGGGACTTGAAAGTAGCTCAGACCGGGCTGGTAGGGGTCGGCCCACAGGAATTCGTAGGGACTGCCGAAGGCGTCCTGCATCTGGAAACGATCCTGCATCAGCCAGCCTTGCAGATACTGGCTGTCGGCGGCGTTGTTGTCGAACGCCACCATGGCCATCTCGGCGGCGCGGGCCCGGGCGGCTTCGGTCAAGTCGGGCTCGCCGTCGCGGACGTAGACCGGGATGTGGAATAAGCCTTGGTCGGCGGGAAAGGGCGCCGGGTATTGGCCGGTGAGGTGGTCCATGGGCAACTGTTTGAAGAAATCGTCGGCGGATTCGCGCAGGTCGATTTTCAGGTTGTCGCGCACGACGTGCATCATTTCGTACAGCGCATAGACCTGCTCGCGGGGGATTGCCGGTTCGCCGCGGAGCAGGCGCGGGACGATCGAGCCTCGCCACCACTTCCGGACGATGTCGGCGAGGATGACGGCACCCTGGTCGGGAAGGCGGTCGGCGATGGCGGCGGCGGCGAGCGCTCGCGCGCTCTGGCTGCGGATGTCGAGCGGGGCGGCAGTGGGCGCGGGCGCCGTGAGCTGCGTCTGAATCTTCGCACCCAGGCGGTCGGATAGCTGCGCGTTCATCACCGGGCCGCACCAATCGAAGACCAGGGCCAACTGGCGCAGGTCGCTGGCATCGGCGGAGAGTGCCCAGTCGACGGCCTTGCGCCCGGCCGCGGCGTTGCCCGAAGCCCGATAGTAGAGCGCGTAGGCGAAGCCTGGTTCCGCCATGGGGACTCCGCCCGAAACCAGCATGTCGAATTGCTCCCAGCGCATGGACATGCGTTCCTTTTCGCGCTGCACACGACGCAGTTTGGCTTTGTTCAGCAGGAGCCGGGGAGCGTCAGTGTAGATGTGGAAATCTTCGTCGGTGGGGGCGGCAGGCGCCACCGTGTTCTGGGCGCACGCGGCGGCGGTCCAAAGCAGTAATAGGCTATAGACGTCGCGGTTCACTCAATGTTCCCAACCGATGTCCATTGTGTCACAGCGACACACCGATGCGGCGAACCACCCCGTTGTGGCCTGCCTATGTAATTGAAATCAGAGTCACTTGCTGTTGGAACGGGGCGTGCTGTTTAGAGAGGTGAATTGATGAAGTACCCTTTGAAACCTGCCCTCTGTTTGCAACGGGCATAGGTGGGGTGGAGCGAGTAGCTAAATACTAGCGTGCTTGCGGGAGCCGGTGTTTTTGAAGTTCAACTGCTCCTTCACTTCCGTCTGGCAAGTTGCAACAGAGGGGTTTTTTTATGACCGGGGTTCATAGGGTGGCACTCATCGGGTGAAACCCGGAACCGGGCGCGACAGTTTTGTAACGATCCAGCGCTCCAATGAATCAGGATCTTTGCACAGTTAACGTTTTGGAGGAACTCGCGGCCAAACGGAGTTGCGTCCTTTGCGCCTCTTGAGATCGAGTCTCTCCCGATCTTCCTGGACCCCGGGCCTCAGTCCGGACCGGCTTGTTTGGGGAACGAAAGGACGCGGGCCTCGAATGAGTTCGGACCGGGCGGAAGCCAGGTCCGCCGCCCATGCCTGGGCGAACCGCATCGGAGACGGTTCTAACCGTCACCTATCAGCGCCGTTTCCGATGCGGTCTTTCTTACGCTTCTAGCATAACTTGTTTGTAAAGCCCCTGCCTAGGCCTATTTGCGGGTGGGTGCGTCCGGCACGTCGGCAGTCCAGCGATAGTCCTATGACGGCTGGACGATGGTTCGGACGTTCTATTCTATAATGAATGGACCCCGATGAGCCCGGCGACGAGACCCCGGAGTTGGTTGCGTATCAGCCTCCGGCTGGCGATCATCCCACTGATCCTCTTAGCCGCTCTGGTGATCGGTGCGCTGATCAGCCCGATGGGTGTTTCCCGCGGGTTAATTCGCGCCGGCGACGATTTGTACCGTTTGGTTTCGGTGCGCGCTTCCTATGCTCCATTCAAGTTGATCAATCTGCTGTATTGGGCTGGCGTGTTGCACCCGGTGCAGCGGGAAATTCGCCCCGGCGCGGTGTTTGAACTGGACGCGCGGGATATGGTGGCTCGCGAGATTCTCGGCTGGGACGTGTGGGAAAAACCGAACACCGATTTGATCCTGGGGAGTCTCCACGAAGGCGCCGTGATGTTCGACGTCGGAGCGCACATCGGCTACTACAGCGTTCTGGGCTCGCTGGCGGTCGGCCCCAGCGGGAAAATCGTTTCCGTGGAGCCGAACCCGGATACGCTGCGGCGGCTGCGCAAGGATCTGGAACTCAGCCACACTTCCAATGTCGTTGTCGAGGACGTGGCTTGCACCGATAAAGAAACCACGCTGACGTTTTACCAAGCCAGCATCCGGAACACCGGAGCTTCTTCGATTTCCGAGGCTAACGCGGCGAACGCCGATCACGGCGCCAAGGTGCAATCGGTCACGGTGCGCGGGCGGACGCTGGATTCGATGGTCCAGGAGTTAGGGCTGCAACGCGTCGATTTCGTGAAGATCGACGTGGAGGGCGCGGAGGTGCAGGTGCTCCGCGGGATGAAGGACACGTTGGCCAGATTCCATCCCCACATGCTGATCGAAATGAAACCGTCGCAACTCGAGAGCATGGGAACCAGCATCGGCGAGTTGCGAACGGTGTTACGCGACAGCGGTTACGTACTCGGACGCATGCCTACCGACGACGATGGCGAGTGGGTGCCCGCGACCGGGCGATAGAGGAGAACAGCGCGTGAGTACAAGATTGAATCTGCGATTGGGGCAGCGACTGGGTCTGATGGCAGCGGTTGGGTTGTCGATGATCGCGCGGGCGGCGGATGTTCCGGCGCCGGTTGTTTACATGGACGCGGCCAAGGTGGCCGAGGCGCTTGCGAAGACCGGGCTGATCACCAGCAACGCGGAATTTATGGTGGCCGGCGCGCATCGCGAGAAGCCCGGGCAGGTGGAGCTGCACGAGAAGACCACCGACATACTCTTCGTGGTGGACGGCGAGGCGTTGTACGTGACCGGCGGCAAGATGGTCGACGGCAAGCAGACGCGGCCGGGCGAGTGGATTGGCGCGAACATCGAAGGCGGCGTGGAGCATCATCTGAAAAAAGGGGATGTGATCGTCGTTCCTCCGAACACACCGCACTGGTTCAAGGAAGTCACGCTGTGCAACAGTTTCATGGTGCGGGTAAACCAGCCGTAGCGCCCGAGAATCCCTTAAAATGTACGGAGGAGAAATCAATTGAATCGTATCTTTGCAGGAACAGTCATGGCCGCGTTCGCCACCGCCGCTGCGTACGCTCAGAATCCCTTCAGCTCCGACGCCAAATCGAACTACACCGGCATCAAGAACACCTTGATGAAGGCCGCCGACAAGATGCCCGAAGCGAACTACTCGTTCAAGACCGTTCCGGCCGTGCGCACGTATGGGGAAATGATTGGCCACATCGCCGACATCCAGATGATGCTGTGCGGGATGGTTAAGGGCGAGCAGGCCAAGCCGGTGTCGACTGGCAAGACTTCCAAGGCCGATCTGGCGGCCGCGCTTAAGGCGTCCTTCGATTATTGCGACGCTGTGTATAACTCGATGGACGACAAAGCGGGCGCGCAGACGATCAAGATGTTCGGGCGCGACATGACCAAGCTGGGCGTGCTGAACTTCAACATCGAGCACGACAACGAGATGTACGGCACCATGGTGGCGTACCTGCGCATCAAAGGGATCGTGCCGCCTTCCAGCGAAGGGCGTCCGTAAATCCAGGCGCGCGCATAGATCAAGGCGCGCCGAGCGGAATGGTCAACGATCCGATCTGATTCGAGCCGCCATCCACTACGATCACCCGCACTTTTTGGATCGCCGCGGCGTCCAAGTCCTGGGAGATCGAGATGTCGTCTTTGGACGGCTTCTCCCGTTGGGCCCGTGTCAAGGTGATGTTGGCGGTGGCCGCCGACGCCTCTTGCCCCTTGGCTGTGTAGGCTTCGAAGATGACCGTCAACGGGACACTAAAGCTGTCTCCGTGGGGCTGCAGCATCACGTCCCGCGAGTCGACGCGAAGTTCCAGATGGACCACTCCCGGGGCGTTCTCCGCGGTTGAAGCCGCGGCCCACAGTCCGATACCGGACGCATCGAAGGGGCTGGAGAGGACTGCGTCCGCATATCCGGGCAGCGGCGGCGCGCCCGCAGCCGCGGAGTAACCCTGCTCGACTTGAAGACGGATTCCCTTGCGCGCGGAGGTCACGCGGATTTTGTGAAATTTTCCATCCGGCGGCGGCGCGGCGTATTCGATCAGGTAGCTGGCGCGCGGGTTGGCCTGCACCTCCGGGATCGCTTTCTCGACGGAGCGTTGCGGATACGCTTTCCCACCGGTCACATTGGAAAACTCGTCCAACGTTTCTTTGCTGCCTGTGCCCACGGCATCCCCTTGATCCACCGTGTTGATGCTTACGCCTGCACGGTCGAGCGCGGTGGCCAGCCGCTGTAGTCTGGGCATGTACTCATACAGTGTGCCATTGACCAGGCGGATCACCAGCGGCACGCCTTGCGAGATCCACAGCACGTCCTTTCGCCCCGGGAGCGGGGCCATCTCTGCCGCCAGCATTTCGAGCGCGCGATAGGTGGCTTCGATGCGCAGCGGGGGCTGCTGCTCGTCAATCGGCCTGAATCCATTCACCTGATTGATGGCCGCGTCGAGCAACGGTTTGATCTGCTGGGTCCAGGCGCCGTTCGTGGCGCGGGGTTCGGTTTGTGGATCGGGCAGCGGGCGGACCGGAAACAGAGTGCCGTTGGCGGTTAACAGGTAGAGATACACCGAATCGCCGGATTCAATGTGCTGGAGGGCGCGGACAATTTCTTCCGCGCCGTACCCGCGGTACGCAAAGTTGGCGTTCAAAAGGTCGAACAGAATCACCACGGCGTGCGGAGCGGCGGCGCCGGAACGGTTGGAATACTCGTGCGGGCCCAGCGGCGCGGACAGTTGCCGGCTGTCTTCGGTGCGACGAAAGAGAATGACCCGCTGGGGCTTGCCTTGGTCGAAGACCTGAACATCGTCCACGCCTAAATCGCCGACGGGTTGGTCGCGCGCGTCGCGGGCGATTACATTCAGGGTCACTACTTTTGCGGGCGGCGAGAGCGGGTGGCCGGCTGGCGGCGGGCCTTGGGCCACGAGCGCGCCTGTCGTCAGCGCAAATCCGCAGAGCAGCCGTTTGGCGTAAACCATGGCGTCCCTCCTGGTTCGAAATCCGGTCCACAACGGAGAGTCGGATTCGGGCGATCCAACTCAAGAATATCTGAAGAAATCCGGCAACGGGCGCTTCGTGCGCCGACGCTGGATTACGGCCGGGGACTCAAGTATACTGGCGGACCGCGCGGGCCCGCCCAACGGCGCGCCCGGGAATTTCACGAGCTGAAGGAGAAAGAACATGACCGAAGGTAACGGCACCAAGCACTTGCGCCTGGCCCTGCTGGTGGTGGGCGTGATTTTCATTGTGGGGATCTATCCGCTGACGATCCTCTGGCCGTCGGGTTGGGCGTGGCACAGCACGGGCCAGTCCGAATACCTGCAGATGATTCTCGGCGTTTACGCGACGCTGGGGGTCTTCCTGATCATGGCATCCCGCAACCCGCTGGCGAATCGAAGCCTCATCTGGTTCACGGTGTGGTCCAGCGTGGTGCACGGCGGCATCATGGCGGCGCAATCGCTGTCCAACCCCGCGCACATCGGACACCTTTGGGGCGACGTACTGGCGCTATTTGTGGTCGCGGCGTTGCTCGCATTACTGACGCCGCGGGGCGCCGCGGCCAGGACCGCCTAACCAAGACCGCTTAATTTAAGATGACGGGCCTGCGGACGCCGGTGGCATTTGGGCGGGATCGGGTCTGGCGGGATCGCTTACCGTGGCCAGATCTTCATCGATGTTGATCTCGACGCCACCGAAAGTTTGGTTGAGCGATGAGGGGCGCTGCCACATGTCGGCGAAAGCGATCCCGGAGCCGCTGGGCTGGCTTTTGGGAGCGTCGAAGGCGCCGGTTGCGCCTCCCACGATCCAGAATCGTGGCTTCACTTCCGGCGACGCGGTGAGCGCCGCTACCACCGTCGCGCGGACGTCCGGAGCGTTGTGCTTGTGGCAGTACACGCCCGGGCCAAACCCTCCCGCGACCAGCGCCGGAATCCAGGCCGAGACGTAGTCGCGCAGGGTGTTGGGGAAAAGGTCCGAGCGCTCGACGTCCAGGTACACGAAACAGCCTTTCGAGAAGCCTTCGGCAGTCATTGTCTTGACGCAATCCAGCGCGTCGGCGGTGCCTTGGACTGACGTCAGGACGCTGGACTTGCACGGGGACACGCCCGCCACTTGCTGGCCCACGTAGATCGGGACAATATTCCATCCCATCGCTTTCAATGCTGCGCGATGGCCCATCCAGCCGCGGTCGCCGTGGCAGGGAGCATGCAAATAGTAGCCGGTGAAGACGTACGGCGAAGCGGTTTTCCAGATGCGCATGTGCGCGTCTCCAGGATAGGCGTCGGCGTCGAAGCCCGCGAAGGCGGGCGGCGTAAGCGGCGGTTGAGGAGTCATGGTCGCTTCCATAATTGCCCGGCTCGGCACTTCAGAGCCTGCCGGTTTTCGCTAAGTGTAAGCTGCGGGATGTTTTACCCGCTGGCGCCGTTTTGTGATCGGCCCCGTCTGTGCGGCGCGGGGTGGGCTTGGATGGGCCACGCGGGCAGTTGTCCCGGGGTTTTACGCGGTGGGTTCCACAGCCGGACGCGGAGGGGCCTTTTCTTTTCTTTACGCGATGGCGGTGGCGCTCAAGTGGTTTCCGGACAAGCGCGGACTCCGCGTGAGGCCTGTGTGCGGCGGTGAACGCAGGTAG
The DNA here is from genome assembly GCA_035604115.1 of Bryobacteraceae bacterium. GTDB lineage: Bacteria > Acidobacteriota > Terriglobia > Bryobacterales > Bryobacteraceae > Palsa-187. The sequence continues at coordinate 48,330 of DATNJC010000077.1, forward strand.
TACTTGAGGACGCTGCTCGCCACCGGGGCGCCGAGCACCGCCCGGCTTAGCCCTCCGACGGCTGAACTCTTAGAGCGGGCTGGAGGCCTTTTTTCTGCGGGAGCGGAATCCTGCGCACATACAGCGCCATCAGGGACGCGAGCAGCGCGAGCCCGGCGCTGCCGTAGAACGCGTAGTTCCAAGTGCCGGTCTTCTCGAACAGAGTCGCGGCGATGCCACTGCCCAGAAGCGCTGCGAAGCCCTTGGCGCTGTACAGGAAGCTGTAGTTCAGCGCCGAGTTCTTGCTGCCGTACAAATCGGCGAGCACGGCGGGGAATAACGCGTACAGTTCGCCCCAGGTGAGGAACACCAGCACCATTGACGCCACGAACATGGCGTCGCCGGCCCGTCCCACCGTCGTGGCGCCGAGCAGGAAGATTGCCTGGAGCAGGAACGCCGTGAACATGGTCCACTCGCGGCCAAGATAATCGGAAACCCAGCCCCACAGGATGCGGCTGGAGCCGTTGGCGAGCGGCGTCAGGACCAGAGCCACAGTCAAAGCGGCGTCCCCGACCTTGAAATTAGTCGCGACCGGTTTGAGCTGCGAGGTGACCATCAGCCCGCCGATCCCCACCGACAGCATCGCGAGGAACAGGAAATAAAACTGCGGCGTGCGCAGCATCTCCGGGGAAGTGAAATTTAAATCGTGACGCCGGACATTGGGCTTCACAGCCGCGGCCGCTACCTTAAAATCGGCTGGCGGGTTTATCAATACCAAGCCGGCCAGCGCAATCAGCGCCCCGTGCGAGATACCAGTCCACAGAAACGTGTCGGAATAACCGATGGAGCGAATCAGATAGTCAAACAGCGGATTGAAGGCGGCCGCCCCCATTCCATAACCCGCGGTGATGATACCCGAGGCGGTTCCACGCCGGTCGGGGAACCATTTCACTGCGATCGCGACTCCGCATGCGTACACGCACGCGACGCCAACGCCCGCCACGGCGTACAGGGAGTAAAACGAGGTCAGGCTGCTGACGTGCCCCAGCGATCCCCACCCGACGGCGCATAGCAGCCCTGAGAGAACCATAAAGATTCGCGGACCAAGCTTGTCGATGAATGAGGCTACGAACGGCATGGTCCACGTGCCTGCGGCGATGAACAGGCCAAAGCCCCACTGCACATCGGAGAGGCGCCAATGTTGTTCCGCATGCGCCTTCACCATGGGCTGTGCAAACAGCGTCCAGGCGTACTGAAGGTTGCCGATCATCACCATGCCGACGAAGGCGGACCATAACCGGACCCATCGACTCATCTTGCCCTCCCGGCGCCTGACGTGTCCGGCTGTCCGCCGGGCGGCGCAAAAGAGATCATACCGCAAGGCCACGGCCGAAAGGTTAAGATGGGGATCACATGAGGAAGGAATACAGAAGACAGAATACAGAAGTCAGAATGGTCGTGGCTGGTCTCATGGTTGCCGCGATCGTCGGTGCGCAACCACGGCCCGGCAATCCGCTGCCGAACATGCAGGAGATCGCGCAGTCGCTGGGCGTCGAGTGCCAATATTGCCACTCGGCCGAGCGCGGCAGCGGTCTGCCGGAACCGCGCAAAGATATCGCGCGGGCCATGATCGCCATGACGCGCGACCTCAATGCAAGGGTCCAGGCGGCCACGGGCAAAGCCGCGGCGGATGCGACCGAAGTGAAGTGCATCACCTGCCATCGCGGTGTGCCGATTCCGAAGCAGTTGAACGAGATCATCACGCGGACGCTGGCCAAAGACGGAGCCGAGGCGGCGGTGTCGCAGTATCGCGAGTTGCGCTCGCACTACTTCGGACATCAGACGTACGATTTCGGCGAAGACACGCTGATCGGAATCGCCGACCGGTTCTCTAACGCGCGGCCGGACGATTCGATCGCGCTGATGAAACTGAATCTGGAGTTTTATCCGCAATCGGTGCAGAGCATGCGGGCTATGGCGTTTGCGTACACGCGTAAATTCGACGACCGGACGGCGATCACGATTCTCGAGGATGCCTTGAAGATCGAGCCGGAGAACGGCATTGTCCAGGGGCAGCTCGAGCAATTGAAGAGTTATCAGCGGCGGCGGTAGTTGAAATGTGTGGGGCGGCCAATCCTGGCCGCAGCCGGCCTTCCGGCCGGCGGGACCCGCTGGAACGCGGGTCCGCAGCCTCAAAAGGCTGCCCCACTTAACTCCGTGAGATTTCTTCCAGGGCGAGATCATTGGTGCGCGGGCCGAAGGCGCCTATGGTCACGATCATCACCACCATCGCGGCGCCGATGAAGAGCGCCACCGCGGGCGTGCCGCCTTCCCGCAGGAAAAAGCCGATCAGTAAACCGGCAATGGCCGCGCTGACCCGGCTCCAGCTGTAGACGAACCCCACCGCGCGGGCGCGGATGCGCGTGGGGAACAGTTCGCCCTGATAGTTGTGGAAAGCGAACGACATCCAGTTGTTGGCCAGCGTCACCAGCACGCCGAACGCGATCACCAGCGCCGCGTTGGTCTGGTTGGCGAACAGCAAGACGGATACGCCGATGGCCGCGCCGGCCGATACGATCTGCCATTTGCGCTCCATGCGGTCGGCTACGAACATGCCCAGGAGCGGGCCAATCGGGTTGGCTACGGCGATGATGAACGCGTATTCGAGGCTGGTGGTAACGCGGATGCCTTTGGCGATCAGCAGCGTGGGCACCCAGGAACCGAAGCCGTAAAACGCAATGCTCTGCATCAGGTTGAAGATCGACATGATCAGCGTGCGGCGGCCGTAGGGCGGGCGGAAGATTTCGGCGAAGGAGCTGGCTCGGCTTGGCCCTGGCCCGCGTTCCTCCACATAGTCGGGGCGGGGGAGTGCGGCGCCAGTGTCGCGCATCACCCCGCCTTCGATTTGCTCCAGCACGTGCCCGGCTTCTTCGATGCGGCCGTGTGCGGCCAGCCAGCGCGGACTTTCCGGGATGCCTAGGCGCAGCGACCAGGCCAGCAACGCTCCGGCCGAGCCTAGCAGCGTCACCCAGCGCCAGCCGTCCAGTCCCAGCGGATGCTGCGGGACCAGTAACCATCCCAGTAACGCCACTACCGGCACGAACAAAAATTGTATGAATTGATTGAGCGCGAAGGCGCGGCCGCGGGCGGTGGGCGGAACAAATTCGGGCAGGAATGTATCGATGGTGACCTGCTCCACTCCTACGCCGATGCTGGCGATGAAGCGCCAGACGTCGATGCCAATCGCGGTGTGCTGGAACGCCATGATGGCCGTGGCTACCGAGTACGCCACCAGCGACACGACGAAGATCGAGCGGCGGCCCAGACGGTCGGCGATGGAGCCGAATCCGATCGCGCCCAAGAACATTCCGGCGAATGTGGCGAAGACGAAGAAGCCCACGCCGTTGGTGTCGAGCAACGCCGACGAAGCGCTGGTGAAGAGGCCGCTCGCGACCAGCCCCGGTGCGATGTAGGCAGTCAGGAAGATGTCGTAGAATTCGAAGCCGCCGCCCAGCGAAATCAGCAACACCATCCGCCGCAGCGTGCGGGAGAAGGGCAGCCGGTCCAAGCGCGCGGCGATGGCGCCGGCTGAGGCGGTGGGCATCGGTCTCTTCACGGCTCCGCGCACAACGGAACGCGGTCCTGTGCGCTAGTGTATGTTAGAGCCCATGCGCGCCGCTACCGCCGCCATCGCTAAAATGCGTCACAGTGCGATCGTCCGCGCCACGCACTGGATCAACGCGCTGTGCTTCGTCGCGCTGGCCGTGAGCGGAGTTGCCATCCTGATCGCGCATCCGCGATTCTATTGGGGCTGGACCGGGTACTTCGATACGCCCGCCGCGTTCGAGCTTCCGCTCACAGTGGATCTCGACCAAACCGGTTGGGGCCGGAATTTGCATTTCCTGGCTGCGTGGATCACGGTGTTCAACGGGCTGGTGTACGTGGGGCGGGGACTGCTCGCCCGGCACTTTCTCGGTTGGCACGGTTATAGCCGCCTGCAGAAGCTTGCGTACTTGGGCGTGGTCTTCGTGCTGCTTCCGGTGATGACTCTGAGCGGCCTCACGATGTCGCCGGGCGTGACCGCGGCTCATCCGGAGCTGTTTGACTTGTTCGGAGGAAGGCAGTCGGCGCGTACGATTCATTTTCTATTGGGCAACCTGCTGGTGGTGTTCCTGATCGGCCACGTTGCCATGACCATCGCGACCGGGTTCGGGCGAAACATGCGAGCCATGATTACCGCGGGTGATGCATGATTTCGCGCCGAAGATGGCTTGCCGGAGCTCCTGCGGCGGGCGGGTTGCTGCTTGCCGGGTGCAAAGAATCGCTGCCGCCGACGTACGGAAGTCTGTTCGGGCTGAGCGATGCGCTCACCTTCGCGGCTCATCGTCTGCTGCTGCGCAACCAACCTCTGGCGCGCGAGTTCCGCCGCGATCAGATCTCGCAACATTTCCCGGCGATCAACACCACCAACCCCGCGGATCGCGACTATCAGCAACTGCGGGCCGGGCATTTTGCCGACTGGAGGTTGTCTGTCGGGGGCCTGGTCACGAGCCCGGGCGAGTTGTCGCTGGCGGACCTGAAGGCGTTCCCATCGCGGACGCAGGTGACGCTGCATTGCTGTGAACAAGGATGGTCGGCCATCGCGGAATGGACCGGCGTGCAGCTTTCTCGCGTCCTGCAAGCGGTGGGGACCGAACCGCGGGCGCGCTATGTGGTGTTCTACTCAGTGGACGGATGGTGGGACAGCCTGGACATGTTCGATGCGCTGCATCCCCAGACACTGTTGGCGTACGGCATGAACGGCGGCGACCTGCCGGTTCAGCACGGGGCTCCGGTGCGGCTGCGCGTCGAGCGGCAATTGGGCTACAAAAATCTGAAGTATGTGGCCGGGATCAAGCTGACCGACCGCCTCGACGATATCGAAGACGGCACCGGGGCGAACGGCGTGGCTCACGGCTATCCGTGGTACGCGGGGATTTAACGAACGCACGACTGCGGTCCGAATCTCACTTCAGATGGTATTCTCAAAACAGAAGCCATGTTTCCCAAGCTCTTCACCATCGGAAGCTTCTACCTTCCCACCTACGGAGTCCTGGTCGCACTAGGATTTCTCGCCGGCTTGACCGTCACCGTGCGCCTGGCGCGCCGCAGCGGCCTCAACCCCGAGCTGATGACCAACCTCGCCATCTACGTGGCTCTGGCCGGGCTCGCCGGCGCCAAGCTCCTGATGTTCGTCTTCGACTGGCCGGAATTCGCCGCGCACCCCAGCGAGTTCTTCTCGCTCTCCACGCTGCAAGCCGCCGGAGTCTTCCAAGGCGGGCTGATCCTCGCCGTGGTGGTCGCATTTCTGTATATGCGTAAGCAGGGACTCCCGTTTCTAGCCGCCTCCGACGCCTTCGCGCCCGGCGTCGCGCTGGGCCACTCCATCGGACGGCTGGGGTGCCTGGCGGCGGGTTGCTGCTGGGGCAAGGAATGTACGCGCCCGTGGGCCATCCGTTTCCACGACCCCAACGCCTACGCGCTCACCGGCGTGCCGCTGGAGGTCCCGCTGCACCCTTCGCAGCTCTACGAATTCTCGACTGAAGGCATCCTGTTCGCGTTCCTCTACTGGCAATTCGGCCGCGCGCATGAACCCGGCCGCATCATCGGACTGTACCTGCTGCTCAGTTCCATCGCCCGTTTCGTGATCGAATTCACCCGCTTCCACGAGCAAGCTCTGCCTTTCGGCTTGCCCTTGTCGATCACCCAATGGATCGCCCTTGCCCTCGCGGCATCCGGCGCCTGGCTGCTGATGCGGACCGCCCGGATGCCCAAGATGTCCGGCCCCGTCGCCGCCGGCGCGCGCCCCTGACCGGCGCGCATCTCATTATTTTTGTAAGGATAGTGAAATGACACGACACCTTCCTGCGACTGCGACCCTTGCGCTGTGCATGTTGCTGGGTGCGCTCCCGTTGGTCCCGGCGGATGCGCCCACTCTGGCTGGTTTCTCAACCGAATCCGCGCGCGTGGAACGCGCCGTCGAGGATCGATACCGCGCGCTTCCCGATCCCGCCAATCTGCGCGCCTACATGGAACACCTCAGTGGGCGGCCCCACCATGTCGGCTCGCCCTACGATAAGGCGAATGCGGAGTGGATCCTCGCCAAGTTTAAGGAGTGGGGTCTGGACGCGAAGATCGAAACCTACGACGTCCTGTTCCCGACGCCCAAGGAGCGCGTATTGGAACTGACGGAACCCCGCCGGTTTACGGCCAAGCTCCTGGAGCCAACGGTTCCTGGCGACGCGACATCGTCGCAGCACGATGAACAGCTTCCCTCCTACAACGCCTATTCGATCGACGGTGAAGTGACCGCGCCGCTGGTGTACGTGAACTACGGAGCACCCGACGATTACGAACAGTTAGAGCGCCTGGGAGTGTCGGTCAAGGGAGCCATCGTGATCGCGCGCTACGGGGCCACCTGGCGGGGCATCAAACCGAAAGTGGCCGCGGAACACGGAGCGGTGGCCTGCCTGATCTATTCAGACCCCCGCGACGACGGCTACTACCAAGGCGACACCTATCCGCAAGGTCCGTTTCGCCCAGCCGACGGCGTGCAGCGCGGGAGCGTGATGGATATGCCCGTGTACCCCGGCGACCCTTTGACTCCAGGGGTCCGTGCGACCAAGGAAGCCACGCGCCTGAAGCTAAGCGAAGTGACCACGCTGACCAAGATCCCCACGCTCCCGATTTCCTATGGCGATGCCCAACCTCTATTGGCGGCGCTCACCGGACCCCTCGCGCCGGAGGCGTGGCGTGGCGGGCTGCCCATCACCTATCACGTGGGGCCGGGTCCGGGCAGAGCCCACTTCAAGGTCAGCTTCAATTGGGACACCAAGACGATTTACGACGTGATCGCACGCATTCCGGGTTCGGCTTTTCCAGACGAATGGATCATCCGCGGCAACCATCACGACGCGTGGGTCAACGGCGCATCCGATCCCGTCTCGGGAGCGAGCGCACTCCTCGAAGAAGCCCGCAGCCTGGGCGTGTTGTTGCGGCAAGGCTGGCGGCCCAAGCGCACGATCGTCTATTGCGTCTGGGATGGCGAGGAAGAGGGTCTCCTCGGTTCCACCGAATGGGCCGAGGACCACGCGGACGAATTGATTCGCAAGGCCGCCGTCTACATCAATTCGGACGGAAACGGCAGAGGATTCCTGAACGTGGCGGGCTCTCACACGCTGGAGAAGTTCATCAACGGCGTGGCGCGTGAAGTGAAGGATCCGGAAACCAATCTGACGATTTGGAAGCGTCTGCAACTGCGCCGCATCGAAGGGACGCGCCGCAACGCGGGCGCGACCAGGACCCCGCTGGAGCAGGATCGCCAGGAGGCGCGCCAGCGTGCCGATCTGCGCATCGAGCCGCTGGGTTCCGGCTCGGATTACTCGGCGTTCCTGGATCACCTGGGCGTTGCCTCGCTCAACCTCGGCTTCGGCGGCGAAGACGCGGGAGGCGTCTATCATTCGGTCTACGACGATTTCTATTGGTACACGCATTTTGCGGATACGGATTTCAGTTACGGGCGCGCCCTGGCTGAAACGGCAGGGCTTGCTGTCCTCCGCCTGGCCGACGCGGAACTCATTCCTTTCGACTACACCGATTTCACCGATACCATCCGGCGGTACATCGATGAAATTGAGCGCCTCGCTCAGACTCAGCGTACCGATGTTGCGGAACGCAACCGCCAAATCGAGGAGGGCGTTTTCAAGGCTACGGCCGATCCGCGCCGGCCGACGGTCCCTCCTGTGAAGGAACTGCTGCCTCCGTTCCTGAATCTGACGCCATTGCGCAACGGACTGGCCGCACTCGAACGCTCCAGCCAGCAGTACGAGCAGGCTGTGGCGCGGGCCGCGGCGGGGGACGGAGCTGCTCTGGCACGCGCGTCGCGAACCTCGGTCAACGCCCAATTGGTGGCCGTGGAACGGGCGCTCACTTTGAGCGACGGCTTGCCGAATCGCCCCTGGTACCGGAATCAGATCTACGCGCCCGGCCTCTACACCGGCTACGACGTCAAGACGCTGCCCGGCGTGCGCGAGAGCATCGAACAGAAACAGTGGAAATCGGCCGAAGAGCAAGCGGTGAGAGTAGGCAGAGTCCTCGAAAACGCGGGCGAGAAAATCCAGTCGGCCGCGGCCGAGTTGGAGCGAGCCATTCCATAGGGAGTGAGAGACCTTCGGTTCGCCGGGCTGCCCTTGGGGATCACCCGATGGATCGCCATCGCCTCAGCGGCAGCGCGCGCCCCTGAACGGACCTAACCGCTGCCGGCCCGCAGTCGCGGTCCAGTTCGCGGGACCGTCCAGCGCAGGTGTCCCGCGCTTTGGGCCGACATCTGACCAGCCTGCTACACTTGAGGCGTACCGTTGGTTGTTCCGCCCTTCTCGACAGAAAACCGATTCTGTCTCGAATCGCCCTTCGCCCTGCGCGGGGGACCACTTGGAAAGAGATCTTCGGGTGCTTCGGATCGTAGTGCGAGTTGATCTCGCCGGAAGCAACGAGGTTCGCGAGGACCTGAACAACTCATCCAGGTGAGGATTGGAGACTACCGATGTCGAAGACGTGTGGAGATACGGCCCGTTTCAACCGGGTTCGCATACAAAGAATCAAGAATCGCGCCCGCATCCGGGAATTGCGGGTGCAGATTGAAGCCCGCAAGGCCGCGTTGGCGCAAGCTCCAGAAAAACCAACGATATGATTGCGCTCGGAGGGATGGCCGGGGTGAGCCCCAAGAAGCACGACCATGGCCAGCTGTACCGCGCCAAAATGGTTCCTTATGTTGGGCCAACCCAGTATGGCGAGTGGTTTGGCACCGAATCGGATCTGCGTGCATCGATGCGCGGACAAGCTCGCGCGATTGGAACGCGGTACTACTGCGAGACCAAGATGATCGGTTGCGCGGAATGCGAAACCGGCGATCGCGCGAAAGTCATCTGCACGTTGTAACGCAAAAGCTCAGGGCGCTTCCGATTGCGGCGACGAGAACCTTGTTGCGGACAGCGTTACGGAATAATAGCCTGAGTTTCGTTTGAGTTGGGGCTCTCGTTGTTGGACGCGTCCGCGGCTCGCGCGACGTAGTAGTAGGTCTGGCCGGACACAACGCTGGTATCGGTGTAACTGGTCGTGGTGACCCCCGAAGCCACGCTAGTGTTGTAGGGTCCGCCGGTGGTGCCGCCGCGATAAATGTTGTATCCGGCGACAGTCGGAGAGGTGCTGGCGGTCCAGGACAATAGGACCTTAGACGAAGTTGTGCCGGTCGGACAGATTCCGCCGATAGCGGCTGCCACCACGTCGTTCACCACCGTGGTGTTGCAGATTCCTGATCCTACGATGTTGGCCGTGCACGGCGTTAAACCCAGCGACATATCGACGGCCAGTTGCGCATCCGCCGCGTTCACGACCCCGTCGTGGTTCAGGTCGCACGCGCTACCGGAGGTCTGCGTGAGCGCAGCTTTGAAAGAAACGGTGCAGCTCGCGTATATCCCAGCCGTGTTCTGGTTCCATTGGGCGTAGTACGTGCCCGCGGATGACGTGATTAGATGGGCCCAGCCGTTGGCTTTGATGGTGGAGTCGTTGGTGAAGTTGTTTCCCGTAGCGATGCCTGTCACCGCGTTATTGACGGTCACAATTGAGACCACTGCTTCGTTCGCAGACGTGGTGCTCACGGCAGCGGCCGCTGGAGTCGCCGAAGCCGCCTGATTACTCAGAACCGCGGTTTGATCCAGAGGCGCAGAAGTATCTGCGCCCGAGAATTCCCAAATGACCAGGCCCGCATTGGTAACGCTCGCGCTCGGCGTTACGGTGAGCGTGGTTGTGCCGGCGGCGACATTCTTGGCGTACCAGATACCGATCGCACCGGCAGAGGTGGCAGACGCTTGTGCCGGTCCTGCCTCGGCATACGTATTCCCCGCATTGTCCGTGATACCGGCGATCGAGCTGGACGCTAGGTCGAGTTGCCACCCGACCACCAGCAAGTTGCCGCCTCCCGTCGCCGGAATAGTACAGGTCGTTCCAGGCAACGCCACTGGGCCGCAGGGCGTGACATTCACCAGAGCAATCTGGCTCCAAAGTGATCCTGAGCCTAACGTAAGAGCAGATAAAAGTATCAGACAGCGCCCGGAATTGGATAAACTCCCGGCGCCGGAGGGCTGAAACATACGCCGCAGAAAGCCGTTCGCAAGTAGTGTTTTCATAAGAATGTAAATCCTTCGCAAGACCCACCGATGAATCGTTAGTGTTTCCTCCAACCCAGACTGTTTAGGATTCCTTTCTGCAAAATCCCCGGCGGCGACTGCAGAACCGTGAACGCTATTCCATTACTGGGCACCCCGCCCACCGTGACCACCACATTGCCGGTGGTGGCATTGGCCGGCACCTGCACCTCGATGCTGGTCGGGCTCCAACTGGTTGGCGTGGCCACCGTTCCATTGAAGGTTACGGTGCTGGATCCCTGAGCGGCTCCAAAGTTGGTCCCGGTGATGGTCACGGGGGTAGCCGCCGGGGCCGCGGTCACACTCAGGCTGGTGATTGTGGGAGGCTGCACCAGCACGGTGAACTGTACGCCATTACTGGCCAGTCCGCCCACCGTAACCACAACACTGCCGCTGACGGCTCCCGTAGGCACCGGCACGACAATGCTGGCCGCGTTCCAACTGCTAGGCGTGGCCGTGGTTCCGTTGAACGTAACTTTACTAGTTCCCTGAGAGGAGCCGAAGTTGCTTCCCGTGATCGTCACCAGGGTTCCCGCCGGGGCTGCGTTGGGACTCAAGCTGCTGATCACGGGTGCCGTCTGCGTGACTACCGTGAAAGTCACGCCGTTGCTGGCAACTCCGCCCACTGTGACCACAACGTTCCCGCTGGTGGCTCCGGCTGGTACCGGCACGGCAATGCTATTCGCGCTCCAACTGCTAGGAGCGGCCGCGGTTCCATTGAAGGTCACCTTACTGGCTCCGATAGAGGCGCCGAAGTTGCTTCCCGTGATTGTCACCACAGTTCCAATTGTTCCCGAGGTGGGACTCAGGCTGCTGATCGCGGGCGTAGCCTGCGTGGCTACCGTGAAGGCTACGCCATTGCTCACCACTCCACCCACCGTGACCACCACGTTCCCGCTGGTCGCTCCGGCCGGTACCAGCGCGACTATGCTTGTGGCGGTCCAACTGGCGGGGATGGCGGCCGTTCCGTTGAACGTTAGCGTGCTGCCTCCCTGCTTGCCTCCGAAGTTAGCCCCGCTGATCGTCACCAAAGTACCGGTGACACCCGAGGTGGGACTCAGGCTATCGATCACGGGCGTCGTGGCCACCGTAAAGGCAGTGCCGTTACTGGGCAATCCGCCCACCGTGACCACCACGTTTCCGCTGGTGGCTCCCGCCGGCACGGGCACCGCGATGCTGTTGGCGCTCCAACTCGTAGGCGTGGCTGCCGTTCCGTTGAACTTCACGCTGCTGCTTCCCTGGGTGGCTCCGAAGTTGGCTCCCGTGATGGTGACCATGGTCCCAATCGAACCGGCGGTGGGACTCAAGCTGCTGATGACGGGCGCCGAGGACACTGTAAATGCGGCGCCGTTACTGGCCAACCCGCCCACTGTGACCACCACGTTACCGCTGGTGGCTCCGGCCGGCACCGGCGCCACGATGCTGGTGGCGTTCCAACCGGTGGGAATGGCCAGAGTTCCGTTGAACGTCACTCGGCTGCTTCCCTGCGAGGCTCCGAAGTTGGTTCCAGTGATCGTCACCGGCGTCCCCACCTCACCGGCGGTGGGATTCAGACTGCCGATGCTGGGCGCTGGCGGCACCGTGAAGGCGACGCCATTGCTGGACACCCCGCCAACGGTAACCACCACATTGCCGCTGCTGGCCCCCGCCGGCACGGGCGCAACGATGCTTGTCGAGCTCCAGGTGGTGGGCGTGGCTGGCGTTCCGTTGAACGTCACTTTGCTGTTACCCTGCGAGGTTCCGAAGTTGGTCCCGGAGATGGTCACCGGAGTCCCTACTGCGGCCGAGGTCGGATTCAGGCTACTGATGACGGGTGTCGGCGATGACGTCACCCCACCGAAGAACAGCCCGCTGGCCACCGCGTTCGTCCCGTTTACCCTGGTTACCTGGATCTTCACGTGCCCGCTCACGTTCCAGACCAGGTAAGCGCCGCCCGTGAAGTTCGTCAGATTCTGGGTGTTCAGCACGTTGCCGTTTCCATCCAGGATGGCCACCGTTTGCCACCGGGATCCAGAGTCGAAGTCCACGCTATACAACGCGATCTGATGCGTGTTGTAATCGGTGATGTTCAGGTCCACCAGGAAGGAGTTCGAATACCACGTGGCGGCGACCCGGTTGGACGGGTTAGAAGCCGTTTGCAACGCTCGGTCGTCGCTGGTTGAATTCGCCCAAACCCACTGCGAGGCTCCCGCCGTTACTGGGGTTACCCAGGACGGGTTCGAAGTTAGATCTCCCACCACTGCGTACCCCTCGCTCCCATAGACGCCATGCCAATTGCCCTGAGTCGTGGCATCCAGCTTCACAAACGATGCCGAACTAGACCCCGAACCCGAAGGTTTCACCGTTATACCAAAGCCCTGGTTGACGCCCAGGTAACTGGCCGTCAGCATCACCGGCGTGGAGGTCGCCACGGCTCCTGCATTCACGCTGACCGTAGCGCTTTGGGAACCCGGAGGAACGGTCACAGAGGCCGGCAAACTCACCGCGGAGGCGGGGCTCGCCGTCAAGCCCACCGTTGCTCCCCCGGCCAGGGCCGGGCCCGTTAGCGTCACCGAACAGGACGAGGCCGCGGGAGCCGAAATCGCAACCGGATTGCACGTGAATCCGTTGAGTCCGGGCTGGATCGTCACCGTACTCCCCGTGGTTGCGGTTCCCAGGCTCAGGCCAGCTGGGCCGGCGGCAGCTCCACCCGTAAGTTGTACTTGGGAAGAAGAATCCGTGGTGTGATTGATAGGCAGAGTTACGGTGGCCACAACGCCGCTGGGCACCCCGGTCGTATCCAGTCCCCACAAGATGCAGGTGGCCGATCCTGTGGTATTGCGGCAGGACAGCTGCTTGCTCGCTGCATTCGCGGACGGCCCGGCCGCGATCGTGGGAGAAGTGAAGTCCGCGGTCGAATAGGCCAGCGTCCACTGGACCGCAGCGGGCAGCTCGGCGTTGCTGGCCAGGCTCAGGCTGAGCGTAACCGAGCTTCCGGCTACTGCGGTGCCGGAAGAGAGCATCAGCGCGACTGGTTGGGCTCGGCTGAAGGATGCCGCCGACAGGGCAACGAACAGCACCGTACCAATGTGGCGGCGGGCGGTTCTCAAACTAGAAACTGTGACAGTACCAGTACTGAGCACCAATTAGCTCCAAGTCAAGAGTACCGACACCTTCATCTGGGTCAAATCAGCACCTTCCCTTAATTGCGTACGTGGAAATCGCGGACCATGACTCTCAACGGTAATAAGCAGTTCTCCCTGAGGAGACATTCTTCCCGCATCTTGGATCGCGTGCCTGCGGAAATGCGATGGCCGGTTGCAAAGTCAAACGAACTGGCAGGTAACCGTTGTGGTATCTGGTAGTCCGAAATAAGCGTCATTCACGTAGGCAGTTTGTTTTCTACGGCTTGGCTTGTTCTAGGGGTATCAGATCAAACACCTACCCTGTGGATAAAGGTAGAGTATATCCCCCTGCATCGAGCGCCGTCCATTTTCGGATCGCGGTCCCTCGTGCACTTGAGCAGCCACACAAAACGGGAGGAGCACCAAGTTGCGTAACAAATAGATTTGATTGGGGATGTGTGCGTCCTGGCAGGACGCGGGCGGGGTTCTGGGAGTACTAAAAACGGAAAAACCTACCGTGGGCTCGGTCGCCGTAGTCAGTAACTTTTACTTCGTCATTTGTTGCTATTCCGTTCCAGTACAAATCCGCTCGTGACTGGACGAAGCATCCACCGGAAGGTCTGATATTTCCGGGGGCGGCGGCGGGCGGCTAATTCACGATCACAGGGTCCTGGGAGACCTCGGGAGCCGGAACTGCGAGGGTCTCCTTGCGGTCGATACCCAGCTTTTTCAGCTTGTACAGGAGAGCCTTATAATCGACCCGGAGGATCGCCGCGGCCTGCTTGCGATTCCACTTGGTCCGATTCAAGGCGGAGAGAATCGCCTCGACTTCGGCATGTTTCTGGGCTGCGGTGACGTTCTCGAGCGTCGGCACCGGGGCAATGGAATTCGTCTGCGGAACCGTGCTGGACGGTTCGGGCAAGGCCACCGCTGCCGCGGCGTTACCGGCCCGAAGCGTTTTTTTGCGGAGTTCATCCGCCGCTGCCTCGGCGTCCGGAAGGATCAGAAACCGGCGCATGAAGTTCTCAAGTTCGCGGACGTTTCCGGGCCAGGCGTAGGCCAGCAGCGCCTCGTGCAGCGCCGCCGTAATCTTGGGCGGCGGACCGCCGGGAGTCGCGAATTTTTTCAGGAAGTACTCGGCCAAGGTCGGGATTTCGCTCAACCGCTCGCGGAGCGGCGGGACTTGGATGTTGATGACGTTCAGCCGGTAGTACAAGTCCTCCCGGAAGCGCCCGTCGCGGATGGCCTTTTCCAGATCGTTGTGGGTCGCCGCCATGACGCGAACATTGACGCGCACGGTCTCATTGCCGCCCAACGGCTCGAACTCACCGTCCTGGAGAACGTGGAGCAGCTTGGCTTGAAGGCGAATGTCCATGTCCCCGATTTCATCCAGCAGCACGGTGCCGCCGTTGGCGAGAGCGAACTTGCCCGGTTTGGACTTGAAGGCGCCGGTAAACGCACCCTTTTCGTAACCGAATAGCTCGCTTTCGATCAGCTCGGAGGGCAGGGCGGCGCAGTTGAGTTTGAGCAGCGGACGGGACGCGCGGGGCGAAGCCGCGTGCAGCCGGCGGGCGAGCACTTCCTTGCCGCTGCCGGTTTCGCCATTCAACAACACCGGTGCATCGGAGGCCCCGACGTGGCTCAGGAAGGGCTCCATTTTACTCATCCAGGAATGCCGGTCGACGAGCCCTCGCGAGGCCATCGGCCCTTCCGGATGTTTCACCGCTTCATACTTCATCCCGTCGGGCTTGGCGGTCCGCGCGTTCAGGGTGCGCTGGATCGCATCCATCAACTGCTCGTTACCCACCGGCTTCGCCAGAAAATCGTTGGCGCCGCATTTCATCGCTTCCACGATGGTGGTGGGGGAAGACAAGCCGGAGAGCATGATGACCGGCAGGTTCTTTTCGAATTGACGAATTCCGCGCAGCGTCTCGAGGCCGTCTTTGCGCGGCATCATGACATCCATCAGAACCAGGGACACGCCATTGGCGCCACTCGAGCGCAGATGGCTCAACACTTCTTCGCCGTTCTCCGCGTGCGTTACCGTATACCCCCGGCAGCGCAAAGACAAGCTGAGGTAATTCCAAACTTCGGGGTCGTCCTCGGCCACAAGGATACCCGCTGGCGACGCCAGATTCTGCATTGTATTCCTCCGTTAAGAAACCGCGCTTCTTACTTGAGCGCGTAATATGCCCGCCGGCTGGATCATTTTGCGTTCCGGGGCCGGGCTCAGCGGCAGCAGAAACGACAGGCGCGCTCCCGCAGAATGGTTCTCGGCCCAGATGCGCCCGCCGTGCGCGGTGAGAATCATCTTGCAAATGGCCAGACCCAGACCCCCACCGGAACGGTCCTGAGAACCGGTGTACGATGTATACTCCTCGAAAACACTTTCCAGGTACTCTTCCGAGATGCCTGTCCCGGTGTCGCTGACGTCCACGCGATAGACTCCCTGCACCTCGGATCCCGCGTCCCGTCCATTCGCCGGCAGCTCGGGCCCGGAAGCCGGGTACGCCCGGACTTCGATGTGGCCGCCTTTGGGTGTAAATTTACAGGCGTTGTCGAGGAGGTTCACCAGAACCTGCTCAATTTGTTCCGGCTCCAGGAACAGGGGCTGGTCCGGATCCGTCACATTGACGGTGATCCTGATCGTCTTGCCGGCCGCCACCGGAGCGATTTCGTGCAAAGCGTGATCGATGCACGTGCGGATCGACGCTTCTTGCAACTCCACGCCCCGTTCGACTTGCCTTCCGACGCTCAACTGGAGCATCGTCGAGGCCATGCGGGTGAGTTTGGTCACGCTGTGCTGCATGCGTTGGACCAGCTCTTTTTGTCCGCTGTTCAAGGGGCCCAGGGCCTTTTCATGCAATAACCCGCAGTACCCGCTGATGGCCGTCAAAGGCGCCCGGAAATCATGGACGGCACGCGCCAGGAAGTTGGTGCGGTCATGGTCATACTCCTGGAGTTTCAGATTGGCCGCCAGCAAGCACTGCAAGAGTTCCCGGCGATCGGTTCCTTCCGAACGCGGTTTATCGGTGCTGGACTGATTGGCGCGCGACCTGGCCCGTACGGCCGCCTGTTCCACCATGATTTTGAGCGTTGCGGCGGTTACCGGCTTCAACAACGTGCTGCCGGCGCCCAAGGGGAGTTTGTCCAGGAAGTCCTGCACGGTCTTCCTGCGCACGACGAAAAGTTGTTCCTGGCCGGGAAGCTTCGGCGGCACATGCCATTCGCCGTGCGACCAGCGGATGTCGTCCACGTCCCAAACCAGTAGATCGGCCTCGACCGGAAGGGTTGGATCCGGGTCCGCAATCGCCAAGTCCCAGTCCGTCAGCCCCAGGCTGACGATGACTTCATGGCATGTTTGGTATAGTCTTAAGTCCTTTGATAATACACATATACGTAACTGCTGTGGCAAAGCAAGTTTGCCGTTCTCCGCCCCCGACATGTCATGATCCTCCGCGATCCCCCCGATTTCAAAAATGTCGTGAATCGGTCAATGTTTCAATTTTTTGGGCCTGAGTGATCATTATACGGTTTTCAACAGGTCTGCATAGGGGGGGAGAAGCCACCCGGCCTAAACTCCCTTAGTACCATAATTACAGTACGTTTTAAGTTGTTAATAAAGAGATACTTGAACGTCATTTTTCACAGGTCTTCCACTGCTTCGAGCCGTTGGGACAGCAGGCCCTCAACTAGGATCGATAGCCTCAGAGTACGCCCTTCATACATATAACTCCTTAATAATAAGAGTCTTCACCGGTTACGTCCGAATGGTGTCGGAACCCACTCTGCTCGGTAGAGTTTGTCCCGTATTGGGCAGATCTGGTAGTACTACGCCAAATTTCCGAACTTCTTCCTAGAATTTGGGCCGCCTGGTGGTACGAAGCGAACTAGTGGTCCAGTCCCGTGTCAGGTTCCAGGCACGGAGGATCCCGACGGGGGTGTTACGGACACCTGGGACAAAAGGGTTCGCTTATCGAGCCCATGCCGCAACCCGTAGAGCGCAGCACTCTCGCGGTCATGCACGCCCAGCTTGGTGTAGATGCTTCGCAGATGCCACCGCACCGTCTCGCGGCTCAGATGGAGGGCCTGCGCGGTGTCTTTGTTCGAGTAACCCTGGGTCACAAAGGCGAGGATTTCCAGCTCCCTGACCGTCAGGCCGCCCTGATCGCGTTCCGCCAGAAAGTCTTGAAACACCCGAGCCAGAAGTTTTCGCGGCGCCCAAACTTCGCCGTTGGCAACGGCCTCGACGGCTCGCCGGATTTGCCAGGGTGGCGCATCCGCCTGGAGGAACCCCATCAATCCCAATCGCAAAAGGGGTTCTATGGCCTCCTGCGGCTGCCCTTCGAACAGCACCAGCACCGGTATGATCCGGCCAAAGCCGAGCTTTTGTGCAAACTTGCCCGAACGGTCCAACCCCGCCACGGCTTCAAAGTCGATTAAGAGTACACACGGCCGCAGGGCTTGACACTCCTCCACGGCGTCCGCAAGTCGGGAATTGGAACGGATCAGCCGGAACTCGGGCCGCTTATTGAACGACCGCTTCAGTCGCGCCCAACTGCGCCGGGCCCCTTCGGCGACGACGAGGTTCGTGCCTGGAGTAACCTGACTGCCGCCCACGGTGCGGTCTCCCATTGCCGGAAACGTTACACTCCCGACCATTATGTCACGGAGAGACCCGCGGGTCCCGAGAGCAATTCCGCGGGACTAGTACTATGGCCGTTAAAGTGCCAGCGAACCGGGGCTGGGATGTGCCAGCGCGGCGTCGGAGCGCGCGTGATTCAAAGCAGGTTCCTGCTGGCGACAGGTTTAAAAACAAATACTTAGGCGTGATGGTCTGCCGCGCTTCCGGGAGGTTCCGGTCCTGTGCCGTGATCGAACTTAAGGGTTTCGCACGGAAATTTGACGACAAGAATGCGCGATTCGATGACAAGAATCGGCTCGCAGTAAGAATTTTGGGGATCGTCGCGGAGAAATGAACACTTCGCCATCCGAGCGCCGGAGACGTGCAAGGCTGCCCTTGCGCCTGCCCGTGCGCCTCAACAAAGGATCGGCAAGTATAGAATCCGTCACCGAGAACATCAGCAGCGATGGTTTCTATTGCATCAGTCCAACCCGGTTTGTGCCCGGCGAGAGCTTCAAAGTGGACGTCTCTTTGCCCGGCTTTCAGGCCGACCACAGCGGGATCGTGATTCGTTGCGAGGTTCGGGTCACGCGGACCGAAAAGCCGCAGGTGGGTTTAGGATTTGGGATTGGCTGCCATATTGAGAACTATTTCATCGGGGATGCACCGTCTGGATGAGGCCGTGGGCCGGCAGTTCGGGCTGTGGCCGGATTCGTTAGCAGCCTTTTTGGTCCTTGGTTCAGAAGCGCAGGAACACCAGAGCCGCCTAAAAGGGCGGGTGCAGCCAGGAATGGCTTCCCACTAAGAAATTCCCTTGTCGCCGGCTTCCCACGTGAGTCCGCGGAATCAATCGCGAAGTCCAGAGGACTTAGTCGCTGTCGCTCCAGAACCTGTTTTCCCGGGCTGCTACGGGACGCGCCTGAGTGGCCGTGGCCGGATGTCCGTTTTGCGCTGGCGCGAGATGCCCGCCGTTTTCCGAGATCGCCGGCTGCAGCGGTTTGCCGTTCGGTGCGAAATCGACGCCCGACCGCCGCGGCTCCCGTAGATCCAGATCGCGGAGCGCTTGCCGGACGTGCCCGCCTTTGACCGCGGAATCCCGGCCGGCATAGGCCAGTAACAGAGAGGTATCGCAGATCACGTTCACCAGGCGGGGAATCCCACCGGAGGCCAGGGCGATCGTGGAAAGCGCATCCGAGGAAAAGGGAACCGGTGTGCTCCCCCCGGCCCGCACCCAACGATGTTGGATGTAGATTCCCACCTCGGACATGGAAAGCGGTTTGATCTCCAGTCGAATTTCGATGCGCTGTTTGAGCTGGCGCAATTCGTGGCGGCTCAGTACGGCCGCCAATTCGGGTTGACCGGCCAGGATGATCTGGAGCAACTTGCGATCCGCGGTTTCAAAGTTGGTAAGCAGCCGGATCTCCTCCAGGAGTTCGACGCTCAGCCGCTGGGCCTCGTCGACGATGAGCACCGGCGCGATGCCTTGCGTCTGCATTTCCGACAGCATGTCTTGCAGGCGAACCAAGCGTTGAGCTTTGCTGGCGGGGATGTCGGTAATCCCGAAATCCAAAAGCACCATCTCCATAAATTCGTCCCGCGTCAGGGTGGGGTTCAGAACGACGCTGAACTGCGCGGCTTTCGACGAACGCATCAACGCGCGCAACAAAACCGTTTTCCCGGTTCCGGCTTCGCCGGTGAGCACCACGAAGCCCTTCCGCCGGTACACCGCGTACAGCAAGCCGGACAGC
This sequence comes from Bryobacteraceae bacterium, assembly GCA_035604115.1. GTDB lineage: Bacteria > Acidobacteriota > Terriglobia > Bryobacterales > Bryobacteraceae > Palsa-187. Next base: position 68,026 of record DATNJC010000077.1, read on the forward strand.
GACTCGCGGTGGGTCGGCGTCATCAGGAGCCAGTTGGGATCCGGAGTTACGTTGAACGGGTTTTTTTGTAGATTGAAAAGTTTCTCGTACATTCCGGCTCAACAGCTTGGGCGCCCGTGACCAACCGGCCGATACTCACCGGACGGAATTTGGGCAAACTCCACCTGTAACCAGTTTCTCAAGAATACTGGGTTTGTCAAACGATTCTTCAGCGTATACCTACATCGAGCAATTCGACCTCCAATCCACCCATCCGTCTGAATCCTCGGTCCCGTCCGCTCGGACGGCGTGCTCCTATAGCCTTTGAAGTGCCCGCTGATGACCTCATTTTGACCCTACCACCGTCGTAAGGGATCTAAAAACTTGGACCTTTTCCAAAAGCCGGGTTCGGGCTTGCGCGGGAAGAACTTCCTTCGCCAGCCGCGAAATCGGCAGCCGAGGACATTGATAAGCGATTGCAGGGACAGCGCTTCCTTTAAGCCGCCGTTTCGTCCGGACTAAGATCTCGCCGAACGGCCCCATAGTTGTAATATTAGAAGATCGTGTCGCTCGCGCCCGGGGGCGGGGACCAATGAGGCTTTACTGTGCCAGCAAGACCCTATCGCGTGGTTCCCCTGCAGCAGGATTCCTATACTTGGGCGTTTCCCGGTGGGCCGCTGCGGGTCAAGATCCCGCTCCATCTTATGGCTCGGCTGCGGTCCGAAATCGACGAGCATCGCAAGCGCAACCCGGGCCCTTCGCGGGTGGAGATGGGGGGTGTTTTGCTGGGCTGCGAAGGGGCTTTCCCGGACACGCTGGAGATCGAAGACTACATTTGTCTTCCGTCCACGGCGGATGGCCCATACAAGTGGAGCGCGGCCGCATTCAAACAGCTTGGCCGGCCGAACGACGAGCAGCGCAGTGTGGGTTACTTCCGGACCGAACCGGGAGATGTGCTGACGCTGCGCGACGACGAACTCGCCGCGGTGCAAAGAGATTTTCCCGATCGGACCAACGTGGTTCTCCTGCTGCACAGCTCAGCGGACGGATGCAGTGCGGGAATTCTGTTCTGGGACGGAGACGTTTTCACACCGTTTTCGTTCATGAATTTTCCGTTCGACGTAGAGGTTTTGCAACGGGAGGCCAGCGATCGGCCGGTTGCGCCGGCGGACGACAGCGACGGATCCGAGTTTCCACACGAGGCCGCGCTTGAACCGGCGAGAGAACCACCCAGGGAGCCGCCCCGAGAGCCGCCGCGGCCAAGAGAAGAGGGCGCGGTGCGGCTGTCGACGAAGACGTTTTGGATGCTCGGGGCGGCACTGTTCGGCCTAACGGCCGGAGTGGTGATCTTGGGCATGCACTATCTGCTGCCCAGTCTGCAATCGGCTATTGCGCCGGCGGCTCTGCAACTCGACGTCCGGGCTCAGGCGGAAGGGATCCATGTGCGATGGGATCCGCAAAGCCGAGCGGTCAGCCGGGCGCGCGATGCGCGGTTGATCGTTCTGGATGGGGATCGGCCGGAAAAGGTCTTGCCACTCAACAAAGAGCAGCTGAGGATCGGGCATGTGTACTACGAGCCTGCGGGGGAGCGGACAGAATTCCGGTTGGAGGTATCCGACGAAGCGGGCCACACGTTGAAGGATTCCGTGATCGTGGTGTCCTCCCGGCAGCCTCCGGCGGCACAGTTGCCAACGCCGGCGGGCGCTTCCCCAGCGACATCCTCAAGCCAACCTTATGCAGGCAGGTGATGATAGGGGCAAGTGATGGAGTAATCCAGGCCGCGGCCGATCTTCTCGTATGACGATTCGATACGTCGCGGCGGATCGTACCAGCTTGTATGTTTTTGCTTGCGTGTTTACCTACGTTGAGGCTTGACCGAAGGTGCTCCACAGGCTGCTGATTCTGTTTTGGGCCGCATTTCCCGCCGGGGCGCTGGCGCAGAGCGTGGTGCTCTCTATCGAGTCGGGCTCAGCCGCGCCGGGAGAGACCGTGGCCGTGGCGATTAATATCGCGTCCACAACTTCCGTGGCGGCAGTGGAGTGGTCGTTTAGCTATTCGGGCGATATCGTGGGGCTTTCGGTGGTTCCCGGCAATTCTGCCCAAGGTGCACAAAAGTCCGTCGTGTGCACGGGAACTACTTGCCTCGCTTACGGGCGGAACACTACGTCGATGACTAACGGCACGCTCGCGGTGGCTACCTTCCGCCTGGCCTCCAAGGCCCCCGGTCCAGCCATTCCGATACGGATTGTGGGCGTCTCGGCGGCGTCACCGGCGGCCGCGCCCATTCCAGCGAGCGGCGGCTCGGGGCTCATTACCGTGCTGCCGCTTCGCTCGGTTCAACCCCTCCCGCGCTGCTGCCGGACCAGCGCCACTGCGCGCGCTTTAGAAACCGCACCAGGCCCGCGAGCGAAGGCTAACATCAGGCCGGTTCGAGCACCGATTCCGCCGATCCCCGCGATCGCCGATGGAGGCATCGTGAATGCCGCCAGCTTAACCGCCGACGTGGGGAATGAGGGACAGCCGCGTGTGGCCGTCGGCTCACTGGTTTCGATTTTCGGCGCGAATCTGGGGACGGCTGCGGATTCGGTGCGCGTCACATTTAACGGCGTATCCGCGCCGCTTGTTTTCGTAAGCGACGCCCAAATCAATGCGCAGGTGCCCTTAGAACTCCTGAAGCCGGGAGTAGAATCGACCACGGCGAGCGTGGTGGTCACAGTGGAGGGCAAGTCCTCTGCGCCCAGGCTGGTGCGGATTGTTGGAAGCGCTCCGGGCGTATTCAGCTTGCCGGCCGGCGCTGGGAATGCGATGCTGCACAGCGTGGCCGACGGTGCACTTGCCGCCCCGTCAGCGATGAGCGCGATCTGCGGCTGTTCTACGAGAGCTATCCATCCTGGAGAACCGGCTGTCTTGTACGTGACGGGATTGGGCTCCCTGATACCGCCGGTGGCTCCCGTGGTCCTGATTGGTGGAACCATCGCACCGGTCACGTTCTTCAACCAAGCCCCCCGGCATCTCGCTGGGTATCGGGGGGTCGAGCAGATCAACATCCTCGTTCCGGCGAACGCTCCGGTCGGCGACCGCATTCCCCTTCAGGTTCAGGTGGCCGGAACAACCAGTTCGAATCAAGTCACGGTGGCTATCGCTGCGGGACCCTGAACCGCAGGTCCCAGGGCATCACGGGTCCCATCACCCCAGCCCGGGGTTTTTCCAAGAGCAGGAATTCCGGGTCGTGAATTCGGGCTCTTGCAAGACGCTCCACATTCGCCCGTTGCGGGGACAATTTGGCGCATTGCTGCGCCGTCTTGTCACTTTACAAAGTCATGACGCTGCATTTTTCGCACTGGGGATTCAGCCCAAACCGAGGCCCGGGAGGTCCGCCCGTTTAGACGTGTTAAGATCTTGAAACAATTGTATTTGCAGTCCATGTCTCACTCCGGTTGGCGTGGACGGGTCAGCCTTTAGTCTCATAAATTAGGAGCAAATCCCAACCACGTCCGTGTCAGAATCGTTTCGGCAGCCTATGGCGTTTAGGAAATCCTTATGCCGGAATAGGTTAGCCATCTGAGGCGCCGATGGTAGTCAAAGTGCTCTGATCAAAGCAAACCCTTAGAAGTACCTACGATTCGCCCGGTTGGAATGCACGAATTGGGACGAAAATGGCGGTAGCCTGCCCGAGGCGGTTTCGCGGAGGTTGGATTTGATGAGCATCGAGACACCGGAGGAATGGGCGTTGGCAGAAAAGAATGTCACGGCGTTGATCGGCGAGGAGAGCGACAGCCCCCAGTGGTTCGCGTTACGCGTACGCTCCGGCTCCGAGAAGATGGTTGCGGCGATCGCAGAAAACAAAGGGGTTGAGAACTTCTTGCCAGTTTATCAATGCAGCCGCCGGTGGTCGGACCGCGTCAAGTCGCTGGAACTTCCGCTGTTTCCGGGCTACCTGTTTTGCCGGTTGAATCCCAAGTATCGCCTCCCGGTGTTGACTATTCCCGGGGTGCAGCACTTTGTGGGCATCGGAAGGGCCCCTGTAGCGATCGATGAAGCCGAAATCGCGGCGATCCAAACGGCGGTTCGATCAGGGCTGCACACGGAGCCGTGGCCCTACTTGAGCACGGGCCAGCGAGTCCGGCTGGATCGGGGTCCTTTAGAAGGCCTGGAGGGGCTGCTCGTCGAAGTTCGAAAGCAACAGCGGATTGTGGTCTCGGTTCAGCTTTTGATGCGTTCCGTGGCGGTCGAGATCGAGCGGGGCTGGGTCACGCCAGCCGGCGCAAATGGGGGCGCGAATCGGGGCAAGAACGCGCCGGCTACGTCCGGCGGGTGGCGGTTGCTGGCACCGTTGGGCGAAGCGGGCCTCGGCTGATGCGGGGAACGAGCGCGCGCCTGGAGAAAGCGTCATCTGTGACTAACCGGAAAGCTACCAAAACGAGAGGCGGTACGGCTGATACCGTGACGGCGTTTACCGACGCGGTCCTGCCGGAGGCGGATTTCACCAGGACGTTGTGTCTGGAACGGAAGCGAACCGAACGTTCGCGCAGGCGCTTTGTCCTGATGCTGGTTGAGCTAGGCCGGAAGGTCAGCGCGGACCAAGACAGCATGGACAAGGTTCTGGCTACGCTGTGCCAGTCCACGCGGGACACCGACATTACGGGGTGGTATGCGGAAGGAGGCGTCATCGGAGTGATCTTTACCGAGATCGGTCCGGCGGAAGCCCGAGTGATCGTCCACGCGCTAAAGAGCCGGGTGACGGCCGCGATGTCCAAAACGCTGAGCAGCGAACAGATCAAGGAGATTCGTCTATCCTTCCGCGTGTTCCCAGAGGAATGGGGTGGCGATGGCGGAGCTGGTCAAGCCGACACGACCTTTTATCCCGATCTGATGAAAGAGCGCGATGCCCGGAAAGGATCGCGAGCGCTGAAGCGGTCATTGGACATTTTGGGAAGTCTGACCGCCCTGGTGCTCTTGGTTCCTGTATACCTCGTGATCGGGATCGCGATCAGACTCACGTCGCGAGGCCCGATTCTTTTCTCGCAAAAGCGCATCGGCCAATACGGAAACCCGTTCACGTTCCTGAAATTCCGATCCATGTACGCTTCGAACGACGCCACGATTCACAAAGAGTACGTGAAGCAATTGATCGCCGGCCTGCCCGAACCTGGAATCACGCCCGACGGCAAAGCCAAGGTGTACAAACTGACCAAGGACCCGCGCGTGACTACGGTCGGGAGGTTTCTGCGGCGAACCAGTCTGGACGAGATCCCGCAGTTTTGGAATGTCCTGACCGGTGACATGTCGCTGGTGGGTCCGCGACCTCCGTTGCCTTACGAACTGGAAGCTTACGACGTGTGGCATAAGCGCCGTCTCCTGGATGTAAAGCCTGGAATCACGGGCCTGTGGCAGGTCGCTGCCCGCAGCCGCGTCAAGTTCGACGATATGGTCCGCCTGGATCTGCGGTACGCCCGTACCTGGTCACTGGGGTTGGACCTGAAGATCCTGCTAAAGACACCTGGTGCGATGTTCTCCGGCGACGGAGCACACTAGGAGCCTGTCCGAGTAAAGCGTCGCGAAGAGGTTGGAACTCGCGCATGTAAGTAGCACAAAATCTTCGCTGGGCAGTGACGGGACGCCGACTGCGGTCGATGTTGCCGGAGGAGCGCGCGGAGCCTTGATTTTGAT
>DATNJC010000078.1:0-19611 GCA_035604115.1 Bryobacteraceae bacterium
GCGAGCTTGGAAGATCCGCCAACTGGAATTGCTGGAGCATGCCGTGGCCGCGGCCCTTACTGCGGTGAATTCAGAACACGCAACAGCCCATTTTCGCCACTGCGGCTATGGTCTATAAATACTCAGAAAATGGTCTAGTGCCGACATCACGATTACCTATCCGGGTTAAAAGATACCAGGAAGCGATTGGACTGTTCGGCATCACCGTTGAGGCAAGATGAAAGTGGTCAAGCCACGATCTGACTCTGGTCTCTGCATTCTCCCCATTTATCTCCGGCTGGACCGATGGAAGCGTCGCCAGGGCGGTAGCGAAAAATATCAGTATCGCCAAGAAAGCAGAAGCGCGCAGTCCGTACAGAGTCGGATCAATCCACGATTTTCCGCGTGACTTCAAGAATGCCATGATCGCTCCGATCACCGCGATCATGACGATCTCAACTCCGCGCCAAAGTCCGTTGGCGAGCAGTCCTTGCCATAGCCATTCCATGGCGAAAGGCTATCACAACCATCATCACGGGAAGTTCAGGGCTATCGAACAGCAAGCCAAGCGGCGCCTGGATTCCCTGGCCGCTGCCACCAGCCTTAAGGACTTGGGTGATATCCGGAGCAATCATCTGGAGGCGCTCCGCGGTGACCGAGCCGGCCAACACAGCATCCGCATCAACGAAAGATGGCGAATCTGCTTCCTTTGGAAGTATGCCGGTGCCTGGGACGTTGAAATTGTCGATTATCATTGACTAGGAACCAGCTCTATAAGGAGGCACCATGGCAAAGAGGAAGCTGCCCCCCACCCATCCCGGGGAGATTCTGCGCCAGGAAATGGAGGAGCGCGGTACCAGCCTGAATCGGTTGGCTCGGGATACTCGAATTCCCCTGAGCCGCGTCAGTCTTATCGTGAACGGCAAACGGGCCATCTCTCCCGATACGGCTCTGCGCCTGGAATTCTGCTTCGGCGCCTCGGCTCAGTACTGGCTGAACCTCCAGAGCGCGCAAGCTGGCGATCGTTTCGGAGCACGCGGACCAGATTGCCAATGAGGTGATCCGGCACGCAGGAGCGCCGCGTAAACCCTCCTACCGCTTGGTTACGCGCGCGGCTCGGTATCTGTTGTGGAACAATGCCGCTTCAGGCCGTGACTTCTAACGCTACGGGCGCCAGCTTGCGCCGTCCGATTTGGACGACCAACTCGTGACGGCCGGGTCTGATCTCTTCAGGCAGGCGGAAGTTCACTTCGAATTTTTGCGGGCGCGGATCGATGCAGAAGTATTCGAGGTCCACGGTGCGCCCTCCTACCGTGGCTTCGATCTCGTAGGGCCGGACGATCTCTTCGAGAGTCATCTTTACGTTGCGCGTCTCGATGCGGCGGTCTGAAACCAGGTTCACGCCGTCCGTCACCGAGGCGAGCCTGGGGACGCTGGGGCCGGGCGGGATCACGCGCAGCACTGCGGGCGGAGCAATGCGGGTGCTCATGCTCGAATTTGCCCACCGCAACTCGACCGGTAGCAAACCGGTGGCTTCGAGCTCCGGAAGAATCACCGTTACCTGCTGCAATCCGGCGGGATCGGCCGGGCCGATGTAGGTCACGGTACCGAGGGAATCGCCGATGGTGACGCGCAAGTGGTGCAGGCCGGCTTCGGGAGGCAGATTCTCCACCCAGATGGAAATCGACGCGAAGCGGCCACGGCAGGGCGCCACGGGTTCGGAGCTGTGGGCGTTGGTGATGCGGCGGATGCGAACGGTCTCCTCGGGAACCATTTCCTGCTGCGCGGCGAACCAACCACGCTCGCGCTTGCGCCAGGTGGTCCACATATACTGGGTGCCGACGCCTTCGAGAGCCAGGACCTGAAAATCGTGCATCGCGGTGAACTCCAGCAGCTCGCTGGAGGAGAAGCGCGCGCCCGACCACGTGTCCATTGATGTGCCAGGCGACGTATCGCCATCATCCGAGGACCCGCCGTACCCGGCGCGCGGCAGCCCGTTGAACTGCATGCGGGCCAAGCCGCCCGGTTTCATCACGCGATGCATCTCGTTCAAGTACTGGTACACGACCTCGCGGCTGGGGATGTGCTGGAACACCGCGTAGGAGTACACGTATTCGAAGGATTGGTCGGCGAACTGGCTCAAGCTGGCGCCGTCGGTGGCGTGCGGAAACACATTGGGAATGCCCTGCAGCTTCTCTTTGGCCAGAGTAATCATTTCGTCGGACACGTCGACGCCGTGCACCTCGGCAAAGTGGCGGCTCATAGGCTTCATCAAACGTCCCGGTCCGCATCCGATTTCGAGCGCTTTCCAATCGGTACGCTCCGGCGCGGGGACGCGGCGCAGTTCCCACTCCAGGCTGTTGACGACTTCCGCCGCGGTGGCAAAGAACTCCTGGTCGTCTTGTTCCCGCCGGCCGAAGGCCACGTAGTATCCGGCGTCTTCGCGCGCACGCGCGTTCCAGTCCTCGCGCATGCGAGAAGAGATTTCGGGATTGGCCATGATTCCTGGGCCCTCAGTACTTTCGCGCACAAGGCATTCGCTGTGCGCTACTTCCGGCTCGAATACCGGTTGAGCTCGGTCATCCACACGGCGGCGGACGCCGGTGGCTCGGTGCTTCCCGTGATCACCTGCCGGTTGGTGATGGATTTGCCGTACAGCTCGGCGTTCCAGTCGCTGTCTTCGCGCAGCGTGGCGCCGCTCAAAGACAGGCCGGCGAACAAACCACGGGCGCGCGACCACGTCAGGATCTCGGCGGTCATGGCGGCGTCGGTCTCGGCCTGGGTCGAGCGGCCTACCGGACCCGCCGCAGCGGTAGCGTCGCCGCCTAGCGTGAACTTGGTTGACAGCAAGCGCTCCATGCCGCGCTCATTCATCACCAGCATGAAGACGTCGGTTTCGGTGCCACCGATCTGCAGACCGAAGCTGCCGCCTTCCACGCGAATCGACCCCGGAGCGGACCAGCCCACGCCGTCTTTCTTCCGGCAGGATACAAACCCTTTGCCATACTTGGCGCCGAACACGAACGCTCCCTTTTTCAGATCCGGCACGATCACGATGCAATAGGCTTTGCCCAGCAGATCCTGCGGAATGGATTTGTCGGGTATGCCCATCACTTCCTTGAACGAGGTGGCAGCCGCGGCCAGGCGCGCGGGCGCGTCGTTGGCGGCGGAAACCAGGCCGGCCCCTAAGACCAGAGTGGCAAGTATTCGTAGCTTCATCTAGTTCCTCCATTGTTATCGTACTAAAGAGCCATGGTACTAAAGGGCTGTGGTACTAGAAGGTAGGTGCTTGTGAGACTTAAAGATCGAACCGCGGTGGTTACCGGAGCCGGCACCGGCATGGGCCGCGCTACGGCTGAACTGCTGGCTCGGGAGGGCGCGAGCGTCGTCGTTAATTACAGCCGATCGAAAGACGCGGCGGAGGAGACCGTTTCCGGAATCCGGGCGCGCGGTGGGACCGCGGTCGCGATCGCGGCCGACGTTTCTCAGAACGATGCTGCCGTGCGGTTGATGGAAACGGCGGTGGGCCAGTTCGGACGTCTGGACTATCTGGTGAACAATGCCGGATGGACCCAGCGCGTTCCGCAGGCTGACTTCGACGCGTTAACCGACGAGATCTGGGAACGCACTATCGACACCAACCTGCGCGGGGTTTTCTACTGCGCGCGTGCCGCTGCGCCCTTCCTGAAGAAGCAGGCGGATGCGGCGATCGTCAACATTTCTTCGATCGCCGCGGTCACCGGCGTCGCCAGTTCGATGGCGTATGCGGCTTCCAAGGCGGGGGTGGTAACGCTCACTAAGTCGCTGGCGCGGGTGTTGGCTCCCGGGATTCGGGTGAACTGCGTGCTGCCGGGTTTGGTGCGCACTCGCTTCGTGGATCTTCCGGCGGCGTTTTATGAGGGGACGGCGAAGACTACGCCGCTGGGGCGGATCGCTACGGTGGAGGATGTCGCTGAGGCGGTGTTCTTTCTTTTGGCTACGGCTAGGGCTACTACTGGGGATTCGCTGTTCGTCGACGGTGGGATTACACCGCTGGCGCATTAGGTCTTTGGCGGCGGACATGTGTCGGCACGAGTGCCGACATGGCACGCACGAGTGCGTGCTCCACAAGTGCGCTAACTTTCCTTGTCTACCATGCTTGATACTTCCGCGCGGCGCACGCCGTAGACCTTGGCGATCAGGCGGCAGATTTCGGCGGCTACGCGCTCCGGATCCTCTTTCTCGTCAAGAACCAGTTCTACTTTCAGGTAAAGATCGGTCCGCGCCATTTTCCGATGATACGATGGAGGTAACTTCTCTTGTGAATATCCCCTGCAAGCTGTGCGAAATGAAGCGCGCCAAGCGTCATTGTCCCGGCGTGGGCGGCGAAATTTGCCCGTCCTGCTGCGGGTCGGAGCGCGAAAACACGGTGGACTGTCCGCTCGACTGCCCGTATCTGCGGGAAGCGCGGTTGCATGAACGGCCTCCGGAACTGTCAGGAATGGGAGAATTGCCCAACGCCGACGTCCGCCTGAACGAGGACTTTATTCGCGAACAGGAACCCTTGATCGTGTGGTTGGCGTCCGCGGTAGTGCGGGGTATCGAGTCCGGCAAGGCCGTGGATGGCGATGCGCGCGAGGCCCTGGAGGCGCTGATCAAAACCTACCGGACGCTCGAATCCGGGTTGATCTACGAGACGCGGCCCGCCAATCCGTACGCTGCCGGGATTCAGGAGCAGATCAAGCTGTCGATCGAACAACTGCGGAAGCGACTGGCGGAGGAAACCGGGATGCAGACCTTGCGTGATGCGGATGTGCTGGGCGCCCTGGTGTTCCTGCAGCGCCTGGAACTCCAGCACAGTAACGGGCGGCGCCGCGGTCGGGCGTTCTTCGATTTCCTGCGCAGCTATTTTCCCGCCGAGTCCGCGGTAAGCGTCGTGCCATGAGCGGAACCGGGTACATCGTATTCGCGCACGGGTCCAGCATCGAATCGGCCAATGAGGCCGTGCGCGCGGTGGCGAACGATATGGCGGCTCACGGCGGATTCGAGCTGGTGCGGGCCGCATTTTTGGAAGGCGGGCGTCCGGATTTGCGGGGTGCGGTGGACGAGTTAGCCGCGCTGGGGGTTGCGCGGGTGATCGTCGTTCCGTATTTCCTCACGCTGGGGCTGCACTTGCAGCGCGACTTGCCACGGCTGATCGAATCGGTTACACGGATGCACCCCAACCTGGTTGTCGAAGTTACGGCGCCGCTGGACGGGCATCCGGGAATGGTGGACGCGCTGGTGGACCGGGCGCGCGAATCGGCATGCGAGCGCGGTTGATCGAGTCCCGCGAAATCGCGCCCGAGGTGCGCCATTTTCTGTTTGCAGCGGAGGGGGTGGAGCGGCTGGACTATACGCCCGGACAGTTTGTATCGCTGTCGGCGGAGTGCGACGGCAAAACGATCACGCGCGCGTATTCCTTGGCATCGGCGCCGCGCGGCGATAACCGCTTTGAGCTGTGCCTGAATCGCGTGGATGGCGGGCACGTTTCGCCGCTGCTGTTCGGGATGCAGCTGGGCGATTGCATTGAGATGCGGCCGCCGCTGGGCCAATTCGTGATGCGGCAGCCGCCACGGGAATCCTTGTTCATCGCTACGGGCACCGGCATCGCGCCGTTCCGGGCGATGCTGCAGGCGCACCTGGCGCCCACGGGGCCTCCGATCACGCTACTGTTTGGCGTGCGCTATGAGTCGCACCTGATGTATCGCGATGAATTCGAGGAGATGGCCGGGCGCGTTCCGCACTTCCGGTTCTGGCCTACGCTGAGCCGTCCGGACGCAAGCTGGGCCGGCCGTAGCGGGCACGTGCAGACGCACTTGGCCGAGGCGATCGGCGATCGCCGCGACGTGAACGTGTATCTGTGCGGGCTCAAGCAAATGGTGGATGATGTGCGCGGGATCTTGAAAGGCATGGGGTTCGACCGCAAACAAATTCTCTACGAGAAATACGATTAAATGCGACGATTTCTTACGCTGGGGCTGGCGGCTTTGTGTGTGTTTATGGTGGTGGCGGCCATCATGATCAAACTGATGCCCTCGCCGCTCAAGGATTCCGATTTTCTGTTGATCGGCTCGGTGGCGACGTTGCTCGCGTTACTGGCGTTGTTCCTGGCGCTGGTTTCGACCACGCTGAAGTCGCCGGATGTGTTCTTCAAGCGCCGCAAGAAACGGCGTTGAACTGGCGTCAGCGCGCCGCCGGGCGCACTTCCACCTGTTTATAGATCGCGCGCACCTGCTGGAGCGTGGGGAAGGTCATGCCGGGCAAAACCGCGGTGGCGGTCCCGGCGGCGACGCCCCACCGAAGCGCGTCATAGAAGGCTTTCTTCTTGTCCATGGCCCACACGAAAGCGGCGGCCAGCGCGTCGCCGGCGCCGATGGGGCACAGCGCGTCCACGCGCGGCGGCAAGGCTTCGAACATTCCTTCGGCCGACGCCGCGACTGCGCCGCGGCTGCCGAACGATACGATCACGTTTTCCGGGCCCATGGAGTGAATCCGTTCCACCGCTTCGATGGATTGGGTGCGCGTCAGGATGGCCCGGCCCAGCAGCCGCTCGGCCTCGGCCTGATTGGGCGAGATCACGGTGGGCTTGGCCTCCAGGGCGCGTAACAGGGCATCGCCGTCGGTATCGAGGATCGTACTGACACCGCGGCTGCGCGCCAGTTCGATCAACTCGCGGTAGAAGCTCTCGGGTACGCCGGGCTGAAGACTGCCGCAGATCATCAGCCAGCGGACGCCGTCCCGCGCACCGGGCGCCGCGGAACCCTCGCGAGCTTCCTTTACACTGCCGCGGCGCTCCGTCGTGCGCGGGTTACATGAGAGCTGCGCTTCCACTACGTCGCGTACCGTGCGAACCTCATCCGGCGCCAGCTTCTCGCCCACTTCGTTGAGCTTGATGGTCAGGCCCTGCTTATCCGATATGGTGAGATTCACGCGGCTCTCCGCCTTCACCGGCACGGCCTGATAGGGGAATCCCATCCGCGCCAGAGATTCTTCCATGCGCTGGCCGGCCGCGCCGCCCGACGTCAGAACGGCCCGGGTCTTGCCGCCCAGCGCGTGAACCACCTGCGAGGCGTTGACGCCGCGGCCCCCGGCGACTTCACCGCGGGAGAGAATGTAGCCCCGGTCTTCGAAGACCAATTTGTCGACCATCACGGTGCGGTCGATGGCGGGATTGATGGTGAGCGTGAGAATCAAGCTAACATGGTACCTGCCTTGCGCGACCATCCACAATTCAGCGCCTATGTGGCGTTGATTTGCGTGTGTTTTTTCTGGGGAACCACTTACCTGGGCATTCGTATCGCGCTTGAGTCCTTTGCTCCGCCCGCGCTGGTGTCGATTCGCTACATCATCTCCGGCGGGGTTATGCTGGCCGGCGCGCGCCTCGCCGGAGTGCCGATTCCGCGGGGCCCGGAGCTGTGGCGCACGGCGTTTAATGGCGTTGTGATCCTGGGCATCGGCAACGGCTGCCTAAGTTACGCCGAGTTGTGGGTCCCGTCGGGATTGGCCGCGTTGTACGTTACGACGTCGCCGTTCTGGATGGTGGGCGTGGATGCGTTGATTCCCCCACGACAATCGCTGCACGGGCCGACGCTGCGGGCGCTGTTCGTCGGCTTGGCGGGCACCGCGCTGCTGGTGGCCGTTCCAGCGTGGCAGGCGCTGACGGGGGAGGGGAGCTCGGGCGGGCTGGCAGGATTCCTGCTGCTGCAATTCGGCTGCGCGGCTTGGGCGGTGGGCTCGATCCGGCAGCGCCAGCAGCAGGCGCGGGCGCATCCGTTTGTCAGCGGCGCGGTGCAGCAACTCGCGTGCGGGCTGGCGTGGACGATCCCGGCGCTCCTCACGCCTCACGCGATTCACTGGGGCATTCATGGGCCCAGGCGCGGCGGCGCGGCGCTCGCCTACCTGATCGTGTTCGGAGGCATCATCGGCTACAGTTCCTTCCTGATGGCCATCAGCCGCCTGCCGGTGGCGGTCGCTTCGGTTTACACGTACGTAAATCCCGTGGTGGCGGTGTTTTTGGGATGGTTGTTCTATCGCGAGCCGTTCGGCGCGTGGGAAGCTGCGGCAATGGTGGTGATCTTCGCGGGCGTGGCTTTGGTCAAGCGCGCTTCGGCTCAGGCCGCTGGGGATGGGAGCAAGCGATGACCGGCCCTGCGCGCAAACCGCTGCTTATTCGATTGTTCGGGTGGTGGTATCTGTGCCTCGGCCTGGCGTTCGCTGCGCTCGCTTGGCGGAGTGTGCTGTTCGGCGCACCGCTTCTGGGTGTGGTGCTGCGAGGTGTGATCGCGGTGGGCTTTGGCGTTTTGGGCGTGATGACTCTGCGCTCGGCTAGGAGATGACTCCCGGCGCTTCGTGTGCAGAGCAGTTGGACCCGCTGAAAGCGGGTCCGCAGCCTGAAAGGGCTGCCCCACTTGGCGGGGCGGGGCTATGACCCCGTGGCGTTAGCCCCGGGGTTCTGTTGCTCACGAATTGACCGGGACAGCTTACTAGGCCAGTTTCACGCGAGTGGAATGGCATCGCACGTCGAGGCTTGCGCCGGATTCTCTTTAGTTTGTCCAGCTCCTCAGCGGAGCACCGTAAACGGGATCGACGCCTCGGTCGTCTCCCACGCCAGCGCCAGCGTGCCTTTATTGCCGCCTTCGGAGCGGAGATCGATCCGGAAGGTCTCGACCGGCGACGGCAGCGACTTCACGTCCATCTTGGTGCGGCCGAAATCGAAGGCCTGTTTGTAATCCAGGTGAAATTGCCCGGTCTGCTTGTTGACGATCAGCGTCCAATCGCGGGCCGTCGGAAGCGTCCAGATACTGTAGCTGCCCTTGGGAAGCTTTAGCTCGCCCACCTGGAGGTCGGCGTCGGAGGTGATCTTGGTGGCCCAGTTCGCGCCCGTGCACCAGACTACGTCAAAGGGCACCAGGCCGCCCATGATTTTTCGTCCGTGTGCGGATGGGGCGTAGTACTCGATGTCGATTTTGTGGCCAGCGATGGTGACCGACGAGGTCGCGAACGGGCTGGTGTAACCTTGGGCGTGGGAGTGTGAGGACCATACAGCAACCGCGGCCAGCGCCGCCAGTGACAACCCTGCAATCGAGAGGATCCGAAGATTCATGGTAATCGCCTCCACCGCCATGCTACTACTTTCTGATGAAGGGGGCTGCGGCAACAGCCGTTAGAAACGGTACGATGAAAGAGACCATGGAGAACCAGCCATGCAATTGAACGTTCCTCCCGATCTTGAGTCGCTGATCAAGAAGCGCCTTTCCAGCGGCGGCTATGCCAGCGTCGAAGACGTGTTGCGCCGCGCTCTTGAAGCTCAAGACGCCGAGGAAAGCTGGACCGACGAGGAGCGGCGGGCGTTGTCGGCGCACATCGAAGAGGGTTATTTGCAGGCCGAGCGTGGCGAGCTGATCGACGGCGCACAGGCACGGCGTGAGATTCAGGCTATGAAGGATGCTTGGCTCGAAGTGCGGTCCGCCAAGCGATAAGCGGTTACGCCCTCACCCCTCTTGCGAAGCCAACATTTTCTACGTATGGTCCTGCATAGCGGAGGACAGCGCCGATGCCGCGGACCGCGTCGAACAGGCGATCTATGACGCTTGCGACTTTCTTGCGGAAGCCCCTCTGCGCGGGCATTCCAAGCCGGATCTCACTCTCCGTTCCCTTCTTTTTTGGACATTGACGCGCTATCCCAATTACAGTGTCATTTACAGGCCAGGGACGACCCCGCTTCAGGTTGTCGCCGTCGTGCATGGGAAGAGAAATATACAGAGTATCCTGACATGGCGTCCATGATCCCGCTGCGCCGGTGCTCATCGGCCAGCTAAGCTTGAACAGGATGCAGACCGAACCAATCCCCGAGTGGGTGCGAGACCCAGGTTTAAATCCAGAAGAAGTGAAGATCGATTCCTGGTCAGACTTCGAGTCGTTCTATGAGAGCCGTTTACGTCGGAAGCGTGGACGATGGTATTTTCGCGGTCAGCGTGACTCGACTTGGACGCTTGAAACCACTCTTCGGCGGACTTCGAAGAAGGTCATCCCTCCTGCAAATGGGGAGCCATATCCACGCTATCCGTGCGGGCGTGACGCCAACACGATTGGGACCCGAATTGAACTGATACTCCTGCGCGCCTTCCAGGCGCGAGCCAGCAAGTTCCTTCAAAATATTCCTGAACCCGAGGATACCCTTGAGTGGTTGGCACTAATGCGCCACTGGGGCCTGCCAACCCGCCTCATTGACGTGACGACATCCCCTTATGTCGCCTTGTATTTCGCGCTTGTGGAGTTGTTGCACGCAGATCAAGATCTCCCAGATGGGCCGAAGCCCGCCGTATGGGCCATCAATCATGTCGCGCTGAGAGGGATCGGAGCGGAGCAGGTCGGCGTTCTTGCTCATACTGATCTGAGTGGACGAGCGCTTTTCAACGAACACTTTCTTGCCGATCCCCCGGTTGGTTTATTGCTCCGGTGCATCCGCGTTCCCATAGCGAAAGGTTGGCGGCTCAACAGGGAACATTTCTGTGTGTTGGCAATGTGGACTTATCTTTCGCTGAGAACGCACCGGCGGGACAGTTTAAAGCCCAAGACGTCCTTTCGAAGAAACTCGTGATCAATCCACAGGTGGGCGTTGAATTCCTTAGTCGGCTGTCGGCTATGAACATACACCGCGCGGCACTTTTTCCAGACCTAAAGGGCTATGCCGAGTTCATCGAAAATAGCCTACTTTTGTACGGAAAGGACCAACAGTTGGAGCGGTACTTGGATTTCGAAAGCCTGGAACGGTTGGGTTGGTTGGGCTAGAGGCCAGTCTGCAACTCGGGGGACCTGCCCCGTTAAGTCCTTTGGCGATTCAGGAAATACGCGCCCATCGCGCCGCCGGCCGCGGGGAGGAGCGTGAACGACAGGAAGGAGAAGGACAGGAGCGCGGCTAGCTTGGCCGGTGTGCTTAGCGTCTCGATGATCTGCGTCAGGTCCGCTTCCGGACGCGAGGTGGTCTTCCACTGTTCCTTCATCAACGTGACCACTTCAGGCTGCGATAGTGCCGCCGCTGCCACGGTCACCAGGATCGCAGCTATCAGAAACCCGAATAAGCCCGTGATCCAGCCCAGGTGCGCGCCGCTGAGCGGACTCAACTGTTGGCCCGTGCGCTTGCAGTACCAGTAAACAGCGAAGAACCCGCACGCCGCCATAAACACCAAGGCAAACGTGCCTGTCAGCGCCGAAAGGGCGAATCCCATGATGCCTGTCAGCATGGCCACGCGGACCGCGATCTTGTTGTGGAACCCGATCGGCAGAGGCTCGGCGGCGGCCACCGGCAGGGGAGGCATGACGGGCGGCGGTGGCGCTTCCAGTTCGGCCAGCAGCGGCTCGTCCCGTTGCGGCTTGCCGCATTTGTGGCAGAAGCGCGCGTCCTCGGGCAGGCGGGCTCCGCAAGTGCAAACATCCGGCACGATCTAAGTGTCCCACGTTATGCTGGTGCTTTGCGACAATGCCCACCACCCTTCTGGTAATCTGCAATCCCACCGCTCCGCATCTGAAGCACTTGGACCGGCTTCCGGCTGAGACCAACATTATCGTGAGCGACGATCCCGCGGAACTTCGCAGGCGCGCCGCGGAGGCCGACGCGATTCTGAGTCTGGATTTCGCGGGCAAGAAACTGGGACCGGTTCTGCCGTTCGCTACGCGCGCCCGGTGGATCCACCATTTCGGCACCGGCGTCGACGGCGTGCTGACTCCGGAAGTGCTCGCCAATCCGCTGCCGCTGACCAATGGGCGGGGGGTCTTCCGCGTTCCGTTGGGAGAATGGACCGTGGCCGCAATGCTGTTCTTCTCCTACGATCTGCGGCGCGCGATCCGGCAGCAAGAAGCCGGGGTGTGGGAACCCTTCACTACTGGGATGCTGCAGGGTAAGACGCTGGGGATCATCGGATACGGCGGGATTGGCACCGCGGCAGCGGAGCGGGCGCGTCCATTTGGAGTGAAAATTGTGGCGCTGCGCCGGCGCGCGTCGCTGTTCGGTACCGATCCGTTACTCGACGCCACGTTCGCGCCGGACCGCATCAATGACTTGATGGCGGCGAGCGACTACGTGCTGGTGGCCGCTCCGCTGACGCCGGAAACCCGCGGCCTGGTGGGCGCGGCGCAGATCGCGGCCATGAAGCCCAGCGGAGTGATCATCAACGTCGGCCGCGGCCCGGTCATCGACCAAGCCGCTTTGCAAGCAGCGCTCGAGTCCGGCAAGATTCGCGGCGCCGCGCTGGACGTGTTCGAAGTCGAGCCGCTGCCCGCGGGGCACCCGTTCTATAAGATGCAGAACGTGTTGGTGTCGCCCCATACCGCCGACCGCGTCGAGGACTTTCACGCCTTGGCCTACCAAGCGTTTTTCGAAAACTTCCGCCGCTTCGAGGCCGGCGAGCCGCTGATCAATCTGGTCGACAAACATGCCGGCTACTGAAGTTACCTTCGACGACATTGTGCGTGCTGCCGAGCGCATTCGTCCTATCGCCAAGCGGACGCCAGTGATGACTTCGCGCGGGTTCAATGAACGCGCGGGCTGCACGGCGTTCTTCAAGTGCGAGAATTTTCAGACCGGCGGCGCGTTCAAGATCCGGGGCGCATCGAACTTCGTGTTCTCGATTCCGCATGCGGACTTGCCCCGCGGCGTGGTGGCGTTCTCTTCGGGGAATCACGCTCAGGCCGTGGCGATCGCGGCCCGCGCGGCCGGGTGTCCCGCGACGTTGGTGATGCCCACCGACGCGCCTCGCTCCAAAATGGAGGCTACGCGCGCGCAGGGCGCCGCCATTGTCACTTACGATCGCTTCACGGAGGATCGTGCGGCGATTGGCGCCCGGATTTCGGCGGAGACCGGCGCGGCGCTGGCGCCGCCCTTCGATCATCCCTGGATCATCGCGGGGCAGGGAACCACGGCGCTGGAGTTGCTCCAGGAAGTCCCCGATCTGGATGCGCTGGTGGTTCCCATCGGCGGCGGCGGGCTGATGTCGGGCTGCTCGATTGCAGCCAAGCACCTGCGTCCTGGCATTCGCTTGATCGGCGTGGAGCCCGAAGCCGGGAACGACGTGTTTCTTTCGCTGGCCGCGGGCCGGGTGGTCGAGGTCGCGCCGCCGGAGACCATCGCCGACGGGTTGCGGACGCTCGCTCCCGGGAAACTCACGTTCTCGATCATGCAGCGCAACGTCGAGCGCGTGGTGCTGGTCACTGATGACGAGATCCGGGCCGCGGAGCGTTATCTGCTCACCCGGTTGAAGATCCTGGTGGAGCCGAGTGGCGCGGTGGGTCCCGCCGCCGCGCTCGCTGGTAAGCTGCCCCATGGGCTGGGCCGCGTGGGTTTCGTGCTTTCGGGCGGCAACGTGGATCTGGAGGTCTTGGGTTCGTTTTGTAATTCAGAGTAGCGCGCGAAGTTCCCGATCCCAAGCGTCGAGTACAGACTGCTTGGAAAAATGCGCCGTGTACGCTTGATGGCACCGTTGGAACAGATCTTCAAGGGCGGCGGGCGTGCGGCTTAGTTCGGAGAGTTCCGCCGCCACCGCTTCTTCGGATTCGGCGGTCAGCAGCCAGCCGACGTTGAATTGCTGAATCCATTGTGCGACCGCCGATTCGGGAGCTCCTTCAAACAGCACGGGCCGGCCGACGGCCAACGCTCCGAAGAACTTCGATGGCACCACAGCACCGGTCCATTCATCGCGTAGCGTGACGACGTGAATATCGGCCGCGCCGAGCCGGGCCTCCAGCTGGTCCTGGGCCACGAATGCGTGCAAGTGGACGTTGGGGTTAGCTCCATTGACAGCCGATCCATTCACGGCGGAGCGCAGCGCTGCTTCCGCGTTCCCGCGCACGCTGAAGGTGAACTCGACATTCTCGTCGCGCAAGCGGCGCGCCAATGACAGAGTGCGCTCGTAGCAATGTGCGCGGCCTAGATTTCCCGAATAAAGTAAGCCGAGCCGCGCCGTGCGAAACAGGGCGCGCCGCTCGGCCGGATCGGGCGCTGTGGGTTGCGCAGGTTCGGCGAGCGCCCAGGGAGTCAGCGTCGCGAAGCGCGCGTTGGGCGTATCGTGCCGGATGCGCGCGCGCATGCATTCTCCGATATCGACAATCAAGTCGCAGCGTGCGTAGGCGAGCCGCATCAGCCATCGCGCGGCGCGCGCAAACAATGATTTTGAACGAAGTACTCCGCCGGCAATCGCGGCGTCGGGATACAGATCGAAACACCAGTGAACGACCTTCGTTCGCGGCCGCACCAATTTCCAAGGGAGGGCGGTCAGCAGACTCAAAATGGGATCGGTTCCGACAATCACGACATCGGGCTGGTAGCGAAACGCGGCCAGCGACCACGCCGCTAGCATCCATGCCAGATTGCCGAGCCGCCCCCACGTACTCGCCTGGCGCCAGCGAGGCCTCCACACTCGCCGGATCTTGACTCCTTGCCAGTCGGTTCGAGACGGGTAGGTGACCAATTCGTCGCGGCATCCGCGATTGGAAGGCAGCGCGGTCACATCCCAGCCGCGTTCGGACAGACCTCCGGCCAGTTCGGAAAAATGGATGGCGCTAACGACGTCGTCGGGGTGGAAGTAGTGGTACAGGACCAGAGCGGAGGGCACGGCGGCGACTAACCGACGGCTACGCCTTGGCCGGGCGCCGGGGCCGCGAGAGCGCGGCGCTTCTGTTCCACCTGCTCTGCGATCCACTCGAATGTGGGCCGCAGTCCCGAGTTCAGATCCAGCTTGGGCTCCCAGCCCAGGGCTTCCCGCACCAGGCGATTGTCACTCGAACGGCCGCGCACGCCGAGCGGTCCCGGAATGTGTTTCATGCGCAGCCGCTTTCCCGCGATGGCCATGGCGCGGCGGGCCAGTTCGTTGATGGTGACCATCTCTTCACTGCCAATGTTGAAGGGACCGCAATGTTGGGATTCCATTAACGCCCGGACGCCATCCAGGCAATCGTCTATATAAAGGAACGAACGTGTTTGCTCGCCGTCGCCCCAGATTTCGATTTCCCCGCCAGGTTCCGCCTCAGCGACCTTTCGGCAGATCGCGGCGGGAGCCTTTTCCCGTCCGCCATCCCATGCTCCCTCGGGTCCAAAGATATTGTGGAAACGGGCGATGCGCACGTCCACGCCATGGTTCCGCATATAAGACAAGTAGAGGCGCTCACTAAAGAGCTTCTCCCAGCCGTACTCGCTGTCGGGCGCGGCGGGATACGCGGAGTCTTCCGAACAAATGGGATTGTTAGGATCGAGTTGATTGTATTCCGGATAAATACAGGCCGAAGATGAATAAAAGACCTTTTGTACTCCCGCCAAGCGTCCTAATTCGAGCACGTTCAGGTTAATCATGGCGGAATTATGCATCACCTCCGCGTCGTGATCGCCGGTAAAGATGTAACCTGCCCCGCCCATGTCGGCCGCGAGCTGATAGACTTGATCGACGCCGCGGACCGCGCGGCGCACGGTCTCGGGCTCGCGCAGATCGCCCACCAGGAACTCGTCGGCGTCGGATGCAGTGTACTCGTGGACCTTCAGATCGACGCCTCGCACCCAATACCCTTCTCGCTTGAGTCTTTTGACCAAGTGCCCGCCGATAAAGCCGCCCGCGCCGCAAACCAGAATCCGGGTCATTCTATCCCTCGGCCCACGTTCGTGCCGCGCTCGTCACCGCGAGCTCAGTCACAGTTTCACTGATTTGAGTGTTTTCGATTTTGTAAACAAGATAGGAGCCAATGGCCAGGAGGTCCATCCGGGTGCGTAAGAAGCAGGCAATGGCTTCGGCCGGAGTGCTCACGATGGGTTCATTTTCATTGAAAGAAGTATTGAGCAACACCGGCACGCCAGCCAATTCATCGAACTCGCGGATGAGCTTCCAGTAGAGAGGATTGACGTCTCGTTCGACGGTCTGCAGCCGGCCCGTACCGTCGCCGTGGGTCACTGCAGCAATACGGTCGCGCTGCGAGGGCTTAATTTTGTAAGCCATAACCATGAACGGCGACGAATAGTCGATTTCAAAATACTCTCCAACCCGCTCTGCCAGAATCGATGGACAAAACGGCCGGAACGGTTCGCGGTACTTGATGCGGGTGTTGAGAATGTCCTTCATCTCCTTGCGGCGCGGGTCGGCCAGGATGCTCCGGTTGCCCAACGCGCGTGGACCAAACTCCATGCGGCCCTGATACCAACCCACGATCAGACCTTCGTCGATGGCTGCCGCCGTTTGTGTAATCAATTCCGGTTCCGCAAGTTCGTGGAACGCGCAACCAGCGGACTCGAGATCCCGGCGAATCTCGCTGTCCGTGTGCTCCGAGCCGCAAAAGACGTGGCGCATGACGAACGAGCGCGGCTGCTGCAGGATCTGGTGCTGCACATACAGGGCGGCTCCAATGGAAGTGCCCGCGTCGTGCGCGGCGGGCTGCACATACACGTCCCGGAAATCGGTGCGCTCGAAAATCATTCCGTTGGCCACACAGTTGAGCGCTACGCCACCGGCCAGACACACCGTCTTGAACCCGGTTTGTTTTTGAACGTAGTTGAGAAGTGCGAAGTAGTTCTCTTCCAGTACGGCCTGCGCGGATGCGGCCAAGTCGGAATGACGCTGCAGGATCTCACCGCGTTTGGGCCGTGGTTCGCCGAAGGTTTCCCTCATTCGGTTCGAATACACCTGCCCCAGCGTGGGCTCGCAGTCGTTCCAGGTCATCTCGGCGCCCTCCGTGTGATGGACGAAGTAATCCAGGTTGAGCTGGACTTGATCCCCCTCTGTGCGTACGACGTTGCGGACGTCCTGCACAAAGCGCGGTTCTCCGTACGCGGCCAGACCCATCATCTTGTATTCGTCGCCGTACTTGGGGAAGCCCAGAAACTGGGTGAATGCAGTGTAGAAAAGACCGAGTGAATGCGGAAATTCCACGCCTCCGCGCACTTCGATCTGACTGCCGCGCCCCACGCCCCACATGACACTACTGAAGTCGCCGAAGCCGTCGATGGAGACGACTGCGGCCTCCTCGAACGGCGACGGGAAAAATGCACTGGCCAGATGGGCCCGGTGGTGCTCGACGAAGTGCACCTGCGCGTTCCGATTGCCGATACCTTCGGCGTTCAAGCGCTCGGCCAGGCGCGAAACGGCGACGGTATTCTTGGCGCGAGAAACCACGCGAGTCCAATCGCCAGGCCGCGCCGCCACGCGGCGAATCTTGCTCCAGACATGCGCGCGCGGATCGCGGGAAATGGCGACATGCTGCAAGCCGCCCGAGTCGATACTTTGCAGACAAAACCGAGCCGAGAGCTTCGGGAATCCCGCCCAATGCTTGATTCGGTTGAAGCGCTCTTCTTCCACGGCGGAGACAAGCTGGCCGTCGACAAACAGCGCCGCTGAAGCATCGCCATGGAAGGCGTTGAGGCCTAGAATGGTCAAGCTCATTCTGTTCCTGATCGCCGTCTCGCGGATTTGAGTTGTTCCAAGTTAATGTCGATCAACAAACGGAACCAGAATGCCTGCAGAACATGAAAGATAAAACCAGTCTTCCCATCCAAGAATCCTAATTGGAAGATATATCGATAGGTGAAATAAATTACCGGCCGGATGTAGAGTGGAAGCCGCGACCATGCAGTCTTCAGCCACAGCGAGCGTTGGTCGGGCGATCCGAGCAACGATGGAAAGACAGGCTGGGGCCCCTGGTGAGACCGGCGGCGCAGTTCTTCTTCCGCAAGCCGCACTGCGTAACGATTGTGTTTGTCGATCCAGAAAGAAATATCGTCTTCCTTGTGGTTTTGCTCGATCAGGTCGAAACGCAGTTTCCGCGAAGGTCCCTTAACATAAAAGTGATGATCCACGAGATCCAGGGAATCAAAAGTCACTCTGTCTCGTCGAAATAACTTCATTAGGTATTTCGGGTAGTAGCCACCGTGTTTGATCCATTTCCCCCGGAACACCTGGCGGCGATTGATGTACAGTCCGTCCACTTCGTCCAACTGCGCGGAGTTGTCGCGGAACAAGAGTGTAAGTTCGTTCCGCAGCTCCGCGGTTATCCGCTGATCGGCATCTAATGCCAGGACCCACGTCGAGGAGGCTGGTAACTGAGCCAGCGCCCACTGCCATTGTTCCGTGTGGGACTGGAACTCATGCCGCATGAGTTCTGCGCCGTGATGCGCGGCTATTTCCGGAGTGCGATCGGTACTGCCCGAATCGATAACGTAAATCGCCTGCGTCCAACCAGAGATGGACTGAAGGCAGGCTTCCAGATTCGACTCCTCGTTAAAGGTCAATACCACGGCCGTAATATTCAGCGGCTCAGGTTGTGACGCGTTACGCAGCGATGGGCTGGCGGTGTCCACTGCGGATGGTGGCATACAGTTCGGCAAGTTGTTGCGCAACAGCTTCTCGGGAAAACGTTCGGGCCAACTCGACGGCGCATTGGGCCATCGTCGCCCGCAGGGCCGAGTCGCCCAGGACCTGGAGGAGAGCCGCCTCCAAAGAATCCACGGTGCATTCGGTCACCAGTCCGGCGCCGGCATCGGAAACTTCGCGATGGATACCGACCTGATCGGAGACGACCACAGGGAGACCCGCCCCCATGGCCTCCACCACCGCCACGCCGAAGTTTTCGGAATGCGACGGCAGCACGAACACATCAGCCTGCGCGAGCGCCTTGCTCTTGGCCTCGCCTTGAAGAAACCCGGCCCAGACGACGGCAGACTCCTCGCCCAGTTGGCGGCTTTGACGCTTGAGGCCTTCTACAAATTCAGCGGGGCCATCTCCGGCAATCACGAGAATGGCCGCCGGATAGTGGCACCTCACGCGCGCGAACGCGGCCAACAAAAGCTCCAAGCCCTTCTTCGCATCCAGCCGCGAGAGAAACAGAAGTGAAGGTGAACGTCCCGGGTTTGCGGCGGGCGTCGGCGCGGCGTAGCAAAGATCGACGGGATTGGGCACGACGACGCCGCTATCCGGTACGCCGAGTTCTCGTGCTTCGGCGGCCTCTTGCTCGCAGGTGTACTGAATGGCGGCCGCCCCGCGTAGAATGCGGCTCTCGATCAGGCGGTAGGACCATTTCTTCAGCCGGCGCCGGCGGTTGAGCATCCCCCATCGGTTGAGTGTTCCGAGCGGCCGGACAATGTAGGGAACTCCAGCCCGGGCGGCTGCCACGGCCGCGGCGATCGCGGAGTATGAAAATAGAGCGTGAATATGAATCACGTCAAATTCCCGCGCGTGCCGCCAAAGCCAGCGTGTGAGCGGAAACGAGAATAAATAAAGCCGGGTTTGCCGGGGAAAAATCCAATAAGTCACATTTCCCTCGGTAAACGGCACGCTGACGGGCGGCGTTCTTTGCAGGGGTCCGTTGTCGTCGGTGCCGGCGACGTGAACGTCCATTCCGCGCTCGGCCTGGCCGCTGGCTAATGTGCGTATCACGAAGCTTGGACCGCCGCGCGCCGGACCAATCGAAGGAATCACGTGGAGGACCTTGAGCGTCGTCATGCTGAGCTAGGAGCCTGTCCGAGTAACGCGTGAAGGGCTTGAAAGCTGAGTGGCTGGGTAATGCGAATTTCGCGGGGGGCTGGCCGTGGTTGACGGCCGTGGCCGGCCGATTCGTGCTCCAGGACCGCTTGGAACTGGAATTTGA
>DATNJC010000079.1:0-4107 GCA_035604115.1 Bryobacteraceae bacterium
TCAAAGACAAACCGCAGCTTCTCTTCCATCACACTGCTCGCTCTCCAAGGCATGCCGTCCTTCTACATGCCTTCGCCTGCTAGCAAGAGTGTCAGGAATGCTCCCGGTCTGTTCTGTCAGGGATGCCCCCGGTCTGTACCCTTCTGTCACGGACACCCCTCCCCGCGGCTGCGAAACTGAGCCATCCATTCGTCCGGATATGAGGTTGCTGTATGGAACATGAAGTGGCGGAAGACATCCCTGTTGGGAAAAGGCGCGGAGTAAAGACGAGCTTCGAATACAGCCTTGCCCCGGAGGAACCAGACAAGCTCACGAGTGAAGGAGCACTCCACACCGAATCCTGTCCCGATGGCTGCTGTGAGGTCAGGATAGTGGTCCGATATCTCCTGAAGAGCGCTTAGGGGGCCTGGTCACCCGCTCCATCGCCGGACGCGTTGACGGCCGCGCGAATCCGAGAAGGTGTGCCGCCCGAGAAGCAGTTTCTTATTGTCCCGCGATGCGCTCCTTCACCTGCTGGGACAGCATCGGCTCCCGCGCTTTCGTGATGTGAACCTGTCCGTCTAAAACCACCATCAGCCGCCCGGAGCCCGCATCCTTGAATGCGGCGTTCTCGATGGTTGCATAGCCATGCGTTCGCAAGACCAGACGCTTTGCTCTGTTTCCGGAACAAACTTCAATTCCATTTGACGACACGGTGGCGATTCGTGTTTCCGCTCGTCCGAGAAATTTATTTGACAAAACCCAGGCCCAAGGCTAAAACGGCTCACCTCAGCTCCGTCATCACCAGCGCAATCACAATGGAACACTTGAAAGGAGGCCGCAATGGCCGCGAAACGGACCTCGGGCAGCAAGCGCCAGAGCGATGCGAAGAAAGCGCTCGCCGGCATGGAAAAAGCTCACAAGAGCCTGCAGCTGAACCTCAAGAAGCTGAAAGCCTCTTTGGGCAACAGTTTCGGCATGGGGCACACCTTCGGTGGCAAAGGGCACACCTTCGGAGGCAAGGGCATGGGGCACACGTTCGGAGGCAAGGGGTAGACCTTCGAAGGCTAGAGCCCCCAACATGGCCAGGCGCCCCATGCTGATGCGGCGCGCGCGAACCCTCCTGGTCGCATGGCGGGGGCAGCAACTTGTGCTGATCAATTACCGGACGCGCGTCTCCGCCAGCGCGGAGCCGGATGCCGTCCGCATCCTGCATTTCTTCCAAAGCTGGAAGCCTCCCGCAGACTTGTTCGCCTTCCTGCCGGAGTTCAGCCCGAGCAGTCTTCGTGCCGGCATCCGCCAGCTCCAGGAGAACTCGTTCCTGGTGGTAAAGGGTACGCGGGATGCGGAGCGCGATGCCGGCCTCGAGCGTGCATGGGCGGATTGGCTGCCGCACGGCAGCTTTCATTTTGCCACCAAGGACACTCCCTTCCTCAGTGCCGCGCAAGCCGCCCGCCTGATGAAGCGGTACGTCGCAGAGTCTCCCCAGGCGCTACGGGCGAAGAGTTATCCCCGTGCCCCGCGCATCGCGCTCCCACCCGCGGGCGTTGCCGGCGACGCATTTGTGAACGTGCTGATGGCGCGCAAGACGCATCGCGAGTACTTTGGGAGTATTTCCCTGGGCGCCATCTCCAAACTGCTGTACTACACCTGGGGCGTCACCGGATCGATCGAGGCGCCACCTTTTGGGCGGCTTCTTCATAAGACCAGCCCTTCCGGCGGCGCCCGGCATCCGGGCGAGGTGTACCTGCTCGCCATGCGGGTCGAGGGATTGTCGCAGGGCCTATACCACTACGATGGAGTACGCCACCGCCTGGAACGACTGCGTTCCGTGCCGGCGAAGAAGAAAGCTGTGTCCTATGCCGCCGGGCAGGAATTCCTGAAGGATGCCGCGGCGGTGTTTCTGATGACCGCGGTTTTTCCGCGGACCATGTGGAAGTACCGCTTCGCCCGCGCGTACCGCGTAGTGCTGCTGGATGCCGGCCACCTGTGCCAAACGTTTTGCCTAGTGGCAACCTGGCTGGGACTGGCCCCATTCTGCACTGCGGCGCTGAAGGACAGTGAGATTGAGAAGGACCTCGGTATCGACGGCGTGCGCGAGTCGGCTCTTTATCTGGCAGCCGTCGGCGTGCCGGTTGGTAAACTTGCTAGCAGCCGCTGAGCTTCCTGGTCCATGCGCAGGTCGGGATCGGCTTGCGACCGGTAGGCGAGAAACCGCTGCAGATGGGTTCGTGCACTCTCGGCCCGCCCCAGCTTCTGATCCAGAACTCCGAGCTGGTATTCGTCTTCCACCAGGTTGTGAAACGCGGGAGCGTCAAAGCTCTCGATGCGCTCGTTGCCGCGGGCCAGCACCGCCTCATATTGCTGCGCCGCCTCCTCGTCCTTGCCAGCGCTTTGGTAGCAGCGGGCCAGGGTCTCGAGGGCCAGGGAAGAATTCTGGTACGCCACCGCCTTTTGAGCGGCTGCGACCGCCTCCGCGGGCTTATGTTCCGCCAGCGCGATCTCGGCGGCAACCAGGTAGCGCAGCGCCTGGACCGCGGGGATGTCGCGCTTTTCCGCCAGCGCGTCCATCGCGCGGGCGATCTTGTTGGCGGCCTGCAGTTGGCCGGTGCGTGCATAGGCCGTTCCCAGGCGGAAGTTGACTAGGGGAGAAGCGCTGGACAGCTCGGTGCGGGCGATCGCCTCCCCGGCGCGCGTTTTCGACGATTCGTCGGAGGCCAGCGCCATTGCGATCCGCGCCTTCTGGGCGAAAAACGCGTTGTGGTTTTTTCCCGCCGCCAGCAGGCCGGCTTGCAAATCTTGCTGCGCCTCGCGGTAGCGCCCGGTGGCAAGATCCAGGTCAGCCAGAGAAAGACGCCCTTCGATCTCCGCGTCTCCTCCCACCTCGGACATGTGCTTAAAGATACTTCGCGCCTCATTGAGACGGCCCATGCCGAGATAGATGCGTCCCAGCGTAATCTGCGCATATAGGTCGTCCGGGTACTCGCTCTTGAATTGCTCGGCTATCTCCAGCGCTCGGGCGTTGTCGCCTTTTCCAAAAAGCTGGTGGGCCAGGTTGATGCGGACGCGCGACTGCGGCACGAACTGGAGAGCCTTCTCCGTGAGCGCGATCGCCCCGGCATAATCGAAGGTGTCCACGTGGCAGGTGCCCAGGTTGATGTAGGGCGCCGGATCCTGGGGTTGAAGCTGGGAAAGCAGTTGGTAGTACCCGCACTCTTTCTGGTAATCCATGACGACGCGATTGTAGTCGCCCAGGATTTTCACTCGCTCTGGCTCCGACAACCGCTCGGCAAGCAGCGCCGCCTCCTGAAGCTGCTTCTCCTCATTACCGACGTCGTCCAAATGCTGATAAGTAATGCCGAGGTATTCATGGGCCATGGCGAACTTGGGGTCGAGCTGCAGAGCCTTGGTGAGCATCACGATCGATTCCTGCAGATCGCCGCTGTAAAGGCTCTGCTTCCCCAGCGTGTAATAGCGGATCGCATCCAGCGACGGCGAAGTGACTCTTGCCAGAGGAACGGAGTTCTCTTTCAGCGATTCCAGGGATTCACCGAGAGTGCGGCGCAGCCTCTCCGCAATGGCGTCGACTTGCGCGGGGATGTCGTCGGCGCTGGCCGCCGATCTCTCGGCCGTCACCACATCGGCGCCGGAGGGCGCCTCTATGCGCGCGATCAGCACATACTTGCTGCCCATGCGGGTGATGGAGCCGAGCAGCACACCCTGCAGTCCCTCGCGCTGGCAAATCTCCCGGCCAATATCCTCCTTAATGCGCTCCCGCGGCGGCCGTCCCATGCGCCGCAAGACATCCGCCAGCCGGCTGGGCGGGAAGACGGCCAGGTAGCGCGACTGCTGCAGCGTACTGGAAAACATTTCGCTCAAGGTGTTGTCGAACACGGGCTCGCCGGTGCGATTTTCAAAGTCACCCACCAAGATCAGGGGCCGCGGCGCCGACTCCTGTGACCGCACCTGCAGCCGGCGAATTCCCAGCCAGGCGCCGAGGATCAGAAACAGGCCGGCCAAGGCGGCGCCCACCCAAAGCGCACGCTTGCGCACCTTCCGCCAGGACGCCTGCTGGGCGGCCACCGGAATGACCGCCGTCTGCAGCCGCTCCAGGTCCACCAGCAACTC
>DATNJC010000080.1:0-35133 GCA_035604115.1 Bryobacteraceae bacterium
GATCAAAATCAAGGCTCCGCGCGCTCCTCCGGCAACATCGACCGCAGTCGGCGTCCCGTCACTGCCCAGCGAAGATTTTGTGCTACTTACATGCGCGAGTTCCAACCTCTTCGCGACGCTTTACTCGGACAGGCTCCTAGACGATCGTTCTGCTGGGTCAGCTCGGGGACCCTTGACTGCGGATCTGCGGGGCGCGCGGTTCGGCTGGCTTAGCTCCTCCATCTCCCAGCGGATGGCGAAGCGATCCTTATTCATGATCTGATGGTGTCTAGCCACGGCGGCAATGTTCCCGGTTCGGTGGAATTAAAGCCTCCGGAACTGGACGCCCTTCGCAAGGCTTGCGGTATGTATTCGTATACAGGATGGGCGGGCCGGACGGCAGTCTGTGGGGCTGGTTAGAACTAGGGGGCATTATGAAGATTCGGATGATTCTCGCGATCGCGGCGGCGGCCTGCGGCGTGGTGATTTTATTTGCGCAGCAACGTCCGGCCGGACCATATACGCAGGGCCAAGCCGCGGCAGGACGCGCCATTTACCAGACCAATTGTGCTTCGTGTCATGCAGCCGATCTCACCGGGCGGGAAGGGCCGCAATTGGCGGGCGCCAACTTCCTGGCCCAGTGGGGCGACCGGACCGCCGCGGAATTGATCAACTACATGCAATCCACCATGCCTCCGGGCGGAGCCGCTCTTCCGGGCGATTCGTACCTGAACCTGGCGGCGTTCTTTCTGGATGCCAACAGCGCACGGGCGGGGAACCAGGCGCTTACGGCCGGATCACTTTCGGCCGCAGCAAGCGTGACCATTCGCAGCGTCGCATCCGGTCAACGCGCCGCGTATTTGCAGACGGGCGGCGGTGCCGCGGGTGTGCAAGCCAACCAAGACAACACTAAGCAAGATAAGCAAGGGCAAGGGAAGCAGGGGAACCAAGAAAAGCAGACGCCCCGCGGCATTACCGTCGCGGGCGAAGTGAAAAACTATGTCCCCGTAACCGATGCCATGTTGCGCAATCCGGATCCGGCCGATTGGCTGATGATCCGGCGCGATTACAAGGCCAACTCCTTCAGCCCGCTGAATCAGATCACCGCGCAGAATGTCAGCGACCTGCGGCTGGTGTGGAGTTGGGCCATGCAGGAAGGCAGCTCCCTGGGCAACGATCCCGCGCCCATCGTCCACAACGGCGTGCTCTACGTGAACAACAGCGGTGGGGTGTTGCAGGCCCTCGACGCCAAGACGGGACAACTGATTTGGGAGAATCGCTACGGAACCAATCCGGGCTGGCCGGCGATGCGCGGCATCACCATCTACGGCGATAACGTTTACGTGGCCACCAACCAGGCGCACCTGATGGCTTTCGACGCCCGCAATGGCAAAGTCGTCTGGGATACCACGATCGGCGACCGGTCGAAGGCCCAGCACTCCACCAGCAGCGGACCGCTGGCCGTGAAAGGCAAGTTGATCCAAGGTCTGGGAGGTTGCCAGACGTTTGGCGCGGAGAAATGCTTTATCAGCGCTTACGATGCCAAGACCGGCGCAGAGGTTTGGCGCTTCAAAACGGTTGCGCTGACGGGAGAGCCGGGAGGCGATACTTGGGGAAGTCTCCCCGATGCTTCTCGTGTGGGCGCAGAAACCTGGATTACCGGCAGCTACGATCCCGACCTGAACCTCACTTACTGGGGAACGGCCCAAGCGAAGCCCTGGACGCGCGTGAGCCGCGGATCGGGCAACGGCGCGACTCTGTACGCCAACTCGACGCTGGCGCTCAACGCCGATACCGGTAAATTGGCCTGGTATTTCGATCACGCGCCTGGCGAGACGTTGGATTTGGACGAAGTCTTCGAGCGTGTGCTGGTGGACGACCAAGGCGAGAGTTATTCCTTCAGCGCGGGCAAAACCGGCATCCTGTGGAAGCTGGACCGCAAGACGGGAAAGTATCTGGGCCACAAAGAAATGGTGTTCCAGAATGTGTACGATTCCATCAACCCCACCACGGGCGAGCCGCACTACCGCAACGATATCGTGGAACAGCGCATCGGCGAATGGGTGACGGGATGTCCTTCGACTGAAGGCGGCAAGAACTGGCCCGCGATGTCGTACTATCAGCCAGGCAATCGGTTGATCGTGCCCTTGAGCCAGACGTGCCATGAATTCAACCCGCAGGTGGTCGAGAAAGCGGAAGGCCTGGGGGCCGGAGGCGGCGCGCGGACGCGTTACTTCGAGATGCCGGGATCGAACGGAAATGTCGGCAAGCTGGCGGCCTACGATGTGCGGACGCTTCGCGAGCTCTGGAAATACGAGCAGCGGGCGCCATTTCTTACCGGCGTTTTGTCGACCGCGGGCGGTGTGGCGTTCGCGGGCGACCTGAACCGCACGTTCCGCGCTTTCGACGCAAATACCGGCCGAATTCTGTGGGAAACGCAGCTTCCGGCCGCCGTGCAGGGCTTCCCTCTGACGTTCGCTGTGGGTGGCAAGCAGTATCTGGCGGTAACAACCGCCAACGGCGGAGGTAGCCCCCGGAATGTTCCCAGGATCGTGGCTTCAGACGTACACAGTCCCGACACGGGCAACGCGTTATTCGTGTTCGCGCTGCCGGATAGAAGATAGCAACTCTGCTACTCGACTAGCGCGTTATCTGGCAGGGGATTCGGCGGACAAACTTTTCGCGGCGACATCAGAGCCTCCGAAGGAAACGGAATGGTAGAACGACACAGTGGAGGTTAGGTTTCCTATCGGCCGGAGGCGGGGTTCTACAGGCAAGATTGGCTGCCCCACCTTTAGAATTGGAACCGCGCGATCAACTGGCCCTGCCGGGGTGCGCTGAAGGTGGTGCCGACGTTGATGTATCCGTATCCGGCGGTAGTTTGGCCGGCCGCGTTCCGGGCTTGCGTCGCCGCCGGATTCGTCACCGTGGGGTTGTTCATCTCGGTGCGATTAAAGATGTTGGTGAACTCGGCCCTGACTTGTAGGTTAGCCCGTTCTTTGATCCGGAAGTTCCGGCCGAGGCTCAAATTCTCAGCTGGACGGCGCTGGTAGCGGAAATCCGTGTAGTAGGCCGCGGCCGTGCCCCACTGGCCGGCGGGCGGATTCACCCACGCCGCCGGATTCAGGACAAAGGTCGTGTTCGGATCGAAGCAGTGGCAGTTCAGGTTCTGGGTGAACAGAGGCACGCCCGGGACCCGGTTGAAATTTGTGGTTTGGAAGAGATAGGTGGCCATGCCGTTGGTCGAAGTCGGTGTCGCGATCGGCAGCCCGCTCGCGTACCGCAGGAGCGATCCAATCTGCCAGTCGCGCGCTGTCCACGACAGCACCTTGTTGCCGGTGAGTTTATTCCCGCCATTCAATTTGGGCGTGGTATAGCTTCCCGAAAATACAAATAGAAGCGGCTGATCGAATACCGACAGAGCCTTCTGGTTCGGCCGGTTGTAGATATCGTTGAGGATTACGCCGCCACCGCGCCCGAAGTCATCCTCGACACCGGAGGTGAGTTGCTTGGCCCAGGTAAACGAGGAGCCGAAGTCCAGGCCATGAGAGAAGCGCTTAGTCGCCTTCATCTGCAGCGACTCGTACCAGGTGTCTCCATCCGGCACCCAATGCCAGTTGGTGATGTTTCCGTACTGCGGATAGGGCCGCAGCGCTTGGGCCACCGTAGCGCTCGACGGGAAGCCCGGGTACGGCGCGCCGAATCCGGCGGCCTGGGCGAGCGAGGAACTAATGGGTGAAGCGAGCAGCGTACGGTTGGTGGCGTTGTTGAGGCTGAGCCCTTCCTGGGTCAACACCGATGTCGGAGTGTCGTTGGGAGCGATCATCCCACCCGCGTTCCACCATGCCCCGCGATTGCCGACGTAACTCGCTTCGACCACGAGGTTCCGGCCGATTTCGCGCTGGATCCCGAAGCTCCATTGAATCTGCCGGGCCGGCTTTCCGGCATTCTGATCCATGGCTTGCGGCGCCGAGCCTAACACGCCCGGGAAAAGATACTGGCCCGGATCGAAATTCGGGAAGGTGATCTTGTAGGGCAGACCATTCCGGGTCAGATACGCGGGGTCTCCGTAGGAGGACGTCGTGTAGATGTACTCCGATCCGGCGGAATAGCCCAAGTTGTTGTCATCGGTCTTGAAATAGGAAACGCCGGCGCCGACACGCAGCACCGTCTTGGGCGTTATCTGATAGGCGACTCCCAACCGTGGCCCGAAAGCGAACGGATAGTTCTTGGCGAACTGGCAGTTGCAACGTCCGCCTCCGTAGCCTTCGCCGATAATCGCGCCGAGCCTGCCGCCGGCTACCGGGTTCGGCGTGGAGGGCGAGAAGATCTCGTAGGTACCGTTGCCATCCTTCAGGTAGGTGGAGAAGTCCCAGCGCAGGCCATAGTCCAGAGTGAGTTTGCGCGTCACTTTCCAGGAGTCCTGGGCGAACCCGGACAAGGAATGAGCCCCCATGTGCGTAACCGCCGGGACGCCGGAATATCCGTTATCCACCGCGCCCAAAAGAAAACTGGCATACGGGAAACCCACGGTAGAGGCCAGGCTCACGCCGTTGAGCGCCGGCAGCCCGGTCTCATTCGGACCGTAAGTGAGCCAACCCATGGAGTACGTTTCGTTGAACATCTGGTACCCGTCCACCATCATTTCTCCACCGAATTTGAAGGTGTGATTGTTCCGCACCCAGGTCAGGCTGGTGTTGGCCGTGGGCTTGCGGTAAATCAAATGGATTTGATTGCCTGGTCCCATGCCCGCCGCCATGCCGCTATTGTTGGTGGTGGAGCTCAACCCTCCGATAACCGGGAAAAGAGTCGAGTTGGTGCCCGTCAGGCCGAGCTCCGTTTCTGAATTGAATCGGTCGCTGTGATCGTTGATTCTGGTATCCACAAGTCCCGCGCCAAAATGCAACAGCAAGGTGGGCGCCAACGTCCGATCGAAGTTCAGGCGGTAGGTATTCGAGTTCACCAGCCGGGGTTGGCTGCTGCGAATGGGAGGCGGCATCAGACCGTTGTTGGGGTTGTCTTGCCGGTTCAAGGACCAGAAGGCAGAGATTTTCGATTTCGCGCTGATCTGGTAGTCGCCCTTGACCGACGGCACCAAGGTGTACTTCGGATTCGTATAGGTTGGAAGATAGTTGTTGACCAGCCCGGAACTGGTCGGCTGCGGAATCAGCGCCTGAATCTTCGCGGCGACGGGATCGATCTGAGAAAGCGGAATCGTGTTGTTGGGGAAAGGATTTCGCTCCCGCAGGCCGTTGACGACGTGATCGCTGGTGGGGTCGTAAATCGTGTTTTCGAGAATCGGCCGCCCCAGTGGATCCGTCCCCAGGTTGCGGCCGGTCAAAGCCTGCGCGAAATTGCCGCTGCGGTAGGCCGCGTTGGGAACCGTGGTTGCGACGTTGTTGGTAATGGTGGTTTCCGCGAAGTGCTCGAAGTTGAAATAGAAGAACGCCTTGTCGTGGCCGTTATACAGCTTGGGGATGAACACCGGACCGCCTAGTGAAAAGCCGTAGTCGTTTCTCCGCTGCCGTGGCCGCAGCAGGCCGCCGTGCCCATCATTGGTAAACGGCGTGCCTGCGTTCAAGAATTCGTTCACAAAGTATTCGTAGGCGGTTCCGTGAAGCTGGTTGGTGCCCGACTTCATCGTGACATTGAAAAGACCGCCTCCGGCCTGACCCAGCTCCGCGGAATAGTTGCTGGTTTGCACGGCGAACTCCTGCATCGCGTCAACACTGCCCTGGGTCTGGGATTGCGCGGAGTACCAACCGTTGGTGGCGTCCTGGCCCTCGATCCGCATGGCCTGGGTATTGGCGGGCGTCCCATTAATCCGGATGTCTACATCGGGAGCGTAGGTGGAACCCGGCAGCAACTGTACCACCGCATACGGATTACGCATTCCGGAACTGCCGGCGGAGGCGCCGATCCCCATGACGGGCAGGTTGTTCATCGTGTCTGTGGTCACGGTATGGCTCAGCTCGCCGCTTTCCGTCTTCAGCAAAGGAGCGGCTTCCGTAACGGTCACCGATTCGGTGTTCGAGCCTACTTCGAGCGTGGCATCTATTCGATAGGTCTGTGCTACTTGTACAAGGACGCCTTGCCGGACATATCTCTTGAATCCCGGCACCATGACCGAGAATTCGTACGTGCCGGCCGGTAACTCGGCCAGCGTGTAATTGCCGGTGGCGGAAGTGCCCGCCTGGTGGACGGCTCCGGTTTCGGTATTCCGGAGCTGCACGGCAGCACTGGCAACCACCGCTCCCGCCGGATCGGCGATCGTACCCGTAATCGTGCCGCGGTCGCTCTGCGCCAGTGCGGACAGAGCCAGCCCTACGGAGAGAATAGCAATCGTCAGGTATCGCATGGGCCAACCTCCTCAGTCGCGCCTCGTTCCGCTAAGCCCTAAACGCCGGAGCAAGTCTATAGCGGCGAATTCACCTAGTCAAGGGCAGCGCGACAGGGCAGCGCGACAGTGTTGTCGGCACGCACCAAGTCCACCGGAACGTAGCAATATGTTCCGGCGTCTGCCTTACAGTCGGACTCCCGCCTCATCTCGGAAGGAACCGCTATTGAATTGGCCCAATCGTAATGTAATTAATCGCCACACGCATCGGTAATACAAATGGATTCCAGCGTGCGGCCGACGGGCGGCGCAGGAAGTCCGGCAGCCGTCATCAATCTGCGTAAGAGCAGCCCAGTCTCGGGATGCGGGATCGCCGATTGCACGCCGACGCGGACCAGACCATCGGCGTAGTCTACCGGTTCCCAGGTGTGGAGGGCCAGCTTGCCGCCACGGTTGTCTGTGTTCCCATAATCCCGAACATCTAACTTGGCGCCATGATCCACTAGAACCTGTACGACGGCCGGCCGTCCCTTGTGTGCCGCGCCGTGCAGGGCGACGCGCCCGGTGTCGGCCTGCGCATTCGGGTCGAGACCCAGGTCCAGCAGCAGTTTCACGGCTTCCAGGGTGCTCTCGGGCGACCACTCGTAAGTGATTCCCTCCACCCAGCCGATTCCAGCGGCCACCTGCAGCGCCGTCACGCGCCACACCGTATCGATTTTCGGATCGGCGCCATGGGCCAGCAGGAGCTTCATTAGGACGAGGTCGCCCGACTGCGACGCTCGCAGGAAAGCGGTCGCGCCGTTCTCGTCCAGCCACTGGTCCGTGAAAACCGTACGGGTCTCGGTGCTGTCCTTCATCCTCGCATTCACGTCGGCGCCTTTGTCCAGAAGGAGCTTGATAAAGTCCAGATGATCCATATCGCCTTTTCGGACCGGATAATCCCCGGCTTCGATATTGCGGTTGTCGGTAGCAAGATAGAGTGGCGTCCATCCGCCCTTGTTGGCGAGATTCACATCGGCGCCGTGGTCCAGCAGATACGCTCCGGGCCGGTAATACCGATTTTGCGTCGCGACCAGCAAGGGACTCCATCCATACCCGGTGACCTGATTCACGTCCGCTCCCGCCGCCAGCAGGACTTTGACGGAATCAAGATCGTTGGAGCGGACCGCATAGACTAGCGGCGTCAGAGCTCCGCCGTCTTTCACGGGTTGTCCGCGCCCGCGGCGGACCGGTGCTGCGGCGGCATCAACACCCTGATCCGCGTCGGCTGCCCCGGGTGCCGCGCCAGCCAGACCGCCTCGGCCAGCTTCACGCTGCCCTTGTCCGGCGATACCATTTGCGTCATCACGGAGCGCGATGCCGGCCGCCAAGTTGGGCGCTTCCGCGGGGACGACTCCAGGAACCTGTCCCGCGCGCGGCCCGTGGACTGGTCTGAATGGTCCCAGGTCTGCCCCTCGTCCACGATCGGCCATGTCGGACCGGGCCTGGAGATCCGCACCGCGCTCGATCAGAAGCTGGATTGCCGGTGCATGGCCCTCGTCCGCGGCCCACATCAATGCGGTGGTTCCGCGCAGGGATTCCTTCGCATTCACTTCCGCGCCGTGGTCGAGCAGCACCTTGATCGCACCGACATTGCCGCTGCGGGCGGCCTCCATAAGAGGCGTTCTTCCCAGAGGAAGTTTCTCGTTGGGATCGGCTCCAGCATTGATCAGCGCCCCGACGATAGCGGCGTCTCCGTTGACGCTCGCCAGCCACAACGGCGTCGAGCCTTCGCGATTCGCGGCCTTCGCATTCGCGCCTGCGCGAATCAGGAGATCCACCATCTCCCGATCGGAATGAAAAACCGCCCAGTGAAGCGCTGTCGCACCATCGGCTTGGGGGACATTCACATCGGCATGTTGCTCCACCAGCTTCCGGACGGCCGCTTTATCCCCGCGCATGACCGCGTCCGCGACCTCAGAGCGTCCAGCGGCAAGGAGGCTGACCAACGACAAGCACAGCAATGCGACACCACTTCCCACGACGCGTCTCATAGATTCACCCAACAGACTCTTGAGCCCGGCCCGTGCTGCGGTGCTCCCGTCTCGAATCGGACTTGAAAACTCCTGCGGTCCATATCCAGGGTCTCTTTGAAACTACGAGTATATACCCGTAGGCTTCGTTGACCAGAAGGGCGGAACGTGCGCTGCCAGGCCTAAAACTGGAATCGGGCGACGATCTGGCCTTGCCGGGGCGGACCGAAGGTCGTCCCGAGAGTATTGACGTATCCGAAACCAGCGGTGGTCTGGCCGGTCGCCGGATTCACGGTCTGCGTCTGCTGAGGATTGGTGGCCGTGGGGTCGTTCGGTTCGGTGCGGTTGAATATATTGGTGAACTCGATGCGGAGGCTGAGGCTGGCTTTCTCCTTAATCGGGAACCGGCGGCCGATCGCCAGATTCTCCGAAGGACGGCGCTGATCCCGGTAGTCGTTATAGTAAGTTCCTGTGCCAAACTGCCCCGGAGCAGGGTTGGTCCACGCCGCCGGACTCAGGACGAACACTTGACTGGGATCGAAGCAGTGGCAGTTGAGGTCGTGGGTGAACAAAGGCACGCCCGGCACGCGGTCTTCGACCGTGCCCTGGAAAACAGTCGTAAGCAGCGTCGGGCTGGCGTTGGCGACGGGAGGCGGGATCAGCGCCCCGCTGGCGTACTGGAAGAAGCCACCAATCTGCCAATCGCGCGCGACCCATGACAGCGCTTTCATTCCGGTCGACGTGGACCCTTTCAGCGAAGGTGTCGTGTAGTTGACCGCGAAACTGGTGACCAGCGGCCGGTCCAGCGTAGACAGAGTCCGGGCGGTCTGGCGGTTGCCTACGTCGGTGGGTAGAAAGGTTCCTCCCAGGGTGTCCAGCTCTTTGGCCCAGGTAAAGTTGTAGATCACATCCAAGCCGTGGGACAGCCGCTTGGTTACTTTTACCTGCAGCGAGTTGTACCACGTGTCGCCCAGCGGAGACCAAGTGGGAGCGAGTCCCGAATTAAACTGCGGAAACGGCAGCAAACTTTGAGCTACGGTCGCAGTCAACGGGAAGCCGGAGAATGGTATTTTGTTTTGGAAGCGCCCTGCCGCCGCGGAACCGACCTGCGCGCTGAGGGTCGCCAGATCGGCTGGGCTGTTCAGGCTGAGTCCGTACGTGCTCAAAAGCTGAGGCGAAAGGTAATTGTAGTTCACCAGCTTGGCGGCAATGTTGCCGCTGGCCCCCGCGGGCGCCCACCAAGCCCCGCGGGTCCCCACGTAGCCGGCTTCCACCACTAGATTGCGGGCGATTTCGCGCTGCAATCCGAAGCTCCATTGCAGGTTCCGGGCCGGCCGCCCCGCGTTCTGATCGATCACGCTCGGAGGCCCCGCACCCACCGGCGGCTGCCCCGGCGAGATCTTGGGGAACTGGTTCGCCTGCAGGTTGGGCCACACGATCTGCTGGGCCGTGAAAGGTATGGGCCCGCTCAGGATCATGCTGGGCTGCGAGGGATTCGTGTTGGGTCCGAACGGATTGCTGGCGTTGCCCGCTCCGCTGCCGCCGCCGTAGAGAGGAGATCCGGCGAAGGCAACTCCAAAGCCGGCGCGCGCTACCGTCTTGGAATTGATTTGATACGCCGCGCCCAGCCGGGGTCCGAAGGCCAACGGATAGTTTTGAGCGAAGGGGCAGTTACAGGTGGCTTGATAGATGGTGGCCCCGGGATGGCCGCCGGCAGCCGCGTTCGCCAGATTAGGCGCGAATTGCGGCGCTCGCCCGTATTGTTCCTTGAAGTAGGTCGAGTAATCGTAACGCAGGCCGTAGTCCAACGTGAATTTTCGCGTCACCTTCCAGGTGTCCTGGGCATAGAAGCCCCACTGCGACTTTCCGATGCGCGTATCGGACGGGTCATGAATGTTTCCGGTGTTGATCAGACCCAGCAGGAAGCTGGCGTAGGGAAATCCGATGGTGTTGCCTCCTACGCTGCCGGTGGCGTTGCTCAACGCAACGTAGGGCAGCGCGGTTTGCAGGTTGCTGAACGCGTATGTGCCGGCCAGGGTCGAATTGTTGTAGACAATGTTCCCGTTAAGGAGCATTGACCCTCCGAATTTAAATGTGTGGTTGTTTTTGACCCAGGTAAGATTCGCAATCGCGGTGGGCGTCTCGTTAATGGTGTAGGTATGCGAGGCCGGACCGATGCCGGTCGGCCCGCCACCTTGAGCATTATTCAGAGTCTGGAATACGGGGAACGTGGCCGGCTGTGCAAACGGACCGCACAGGCCAAGTTGCCCGCAGGCGTCGTACTGGGGGGTGATCACCGGCACTCCCAGGTTATTCTGCGCAAACCCCGCGCCCACGTGCAACAGAAGCGTGGGCGTCAAGGTGCGGTCGTAGCTCAAGCGCGTGGTATTTCCCCGGATGTCCGTGCCAATGGCTCCTGAAACAGGCTGCGGCAAGCCGTCGGCCCCGGCGCAGTACCAGCAGAAGGTGTGGATCATGGACCAGTAGAAAGAAATCTTGTCCTTGGGCCCCAGAATCTCGTCGATCTTAATTGACGGGGTGTTGGTAATCCGGTTGCTGAAATACTGATTCTGGTAGTTGTTGGCGAGCAAGGCGGGATTGGTCGGCTGCGGAAGCAGGTTTTGGATCTTCACCGCCACGGGATCGAAGCGGGCCAAGGGAATCGTGTTGTTCGGGAACGGATCGGTGACGCTTTGGCCGCTGACGGTCCGCACGGTAGCGGGATCGTAAACTGCGTTCCCGAAGATGGCGCGGCCGAGCGGGTCGGTGCCCAGGGATTTGGCGCTGAGCAAAGCTGCACTGAAATTCCCCTGGCGGTAGGCCGGTGTCGGAACCGAAATTGCCGTGGGTATGACATTTTGGCCCAGTCTGTATTCCTCTCCGCTGAAGAAGAAGAACGTCCGGTTGCGGCCGTTATACACTTTGGGAATCCACACCGGGCCGCCCATGGTCCCGCCAAAATCGCTCCTCCGCGTCCTGGGCCGAAGCAATCCTCCATTCCCGTTCGTAGTGAAGGGCTGGGCGGCGTTGAAGTCTTCGTTCACCAGGTACTCGTACCCGCTTCCGTGCCACTGATTGGTGCCCGACTTCATAGTCACATTCATAATGCCGCCGCCCGCCTGCCCGAACTCCGCGGCGTAGTTGCTGGTTTGAATGGTCCACTCCTGGATCGCATCGGCTCCCTGCTGGTTTTGCTGCACCAGGCCTTGAGCGATGGGATTGGTGGCGTCCTGGCCCTCCACCAGGATGACTTCCGTGTTCGTGGGCGCGCCGTTAATGCGAACGGCGGAGTTGGTCGCGTTGGCCCCAGTGCCGCTATAGTAAGAACCCGGCAGGAGCGCGACCACGGCCATGGGATTCCGGATGCCGGAGTTGCCGGCGGCGGCTCCGGTGGGCAAGAGTGGAAGGTTATCCATGCGCTCCGTGGTCACGTTGTGGCTCAACTCGCCGCTTTCCGTTTTGAGCAAGGGAGCCTCCTCGTTGACGGTGACCGACTCCGTCGCGCTGCCCACCTCAAGGGCGACATCGATGCGCAAGGTTTGTGCCACTTGTAGCGTCAAACCTTGACGGACGAATTTCTTGAACCCCGGCACGGTGACGCTAACCTCGTAGGTGCCGACCGGCAGCTCGGCGAGCGTGAAATTGCCCGTCGCCGTGCTCGCGACGTCGTACAGACCTCCGGTTCCCACGTTCCTTGCCTGGACGGCCGCATTGGCCACCACGGCGCCCGCCGGGTCGGCGATGGTGCCGGTGATTGTACCGCGGTCGCTCTGAGCTAATGCACTCACGGCGAAGAGCAACCCAAACGCTGCCATCGATAGAGACCGCATTTCAAAACCCTCCCTGAAGGTGCTCTACGGCACAAAAACCATGCGTGAAGTCTATGCCAGGGTCGGGCGAGTGTCAAGGCCGCGTGTGCCAGAGCGGGACCTGCGCGAGTGCTTCTGAGCTATGAACGCTTTCGTCGGGAAGTAGCTGGGCGTCGAAATACGGCGGCGTAATAATAGACCATGAAGAGCCACGCGAGAGGCCGCTGCGGAGTTCCCCGCGAAGCGTCATGCGAAACTGGCGAAGGGGTTGCTGATGCGGGAGTCTCAGCCGAGGACCCGGAGTCAGCGCATCGCGGGAGCGCGACGTCTCGGAGCCACGCGTCTCGAAAACGATGCGTCTCCCCCCACGTTCGGCAGGCGAATTAAAGCTGGTTGATTTCCAACGAGGCGTCCCGCCACAGCGTCTGACAGACCAACGTTCGTAGGGCGGTGGTTTCCAGGCACGCTCGATAGACCGGGAAAACGCGTTGCCGAAGCGATTTCATGACGTCGGGCGCGGGGAAAGAAGTGTCGGTTCTCGCGATCTACGGCGATTAAGAGTTCTCGTTTCAGTTCCTGAACATCACTACGAGCTGAGTCTCGCCGACGCCCAGTTCGGACGTGACCGTAGGAATCGAGGGGCATACGGTACCTTCGCGCCGCGCGTCAGCGGCAAAGGCGATGGTAAGCGAGCTTGGCTCCGAAACTCAGGCCACGGTATTTACTAACTTGCTTCTGGAATGAAATTGGCTGAGAAACGCTAGGGCGTGCAGGAGGGCGGCGCGGTTTCACCTACGAACCTCGCGCATAGCGGGGATCATAGCCCGCGGCGTCATGGTTCACCGCATCGCCGGACAAGCCACGGCCTCCGCGTGCGACGTCACACGCCCCTTCAGCCACGACATCCATCGGTCCAGCCCCGCGCCGGTAGTGCAGGAGGTTTCAAAAACGGTGAGGTCCGGATTGATCCGCATTGCATTGCCGCGCGCCAAGCTCATGTCGAACGGCACGTAGGGCAGCAGGTCGACCTTGTTCAGCACCATCACCTTCGATTTGAAAAACGCTCCCGGATACTTGAGCGGCTTGTCTTCGCCTTCGGTTACCGACAGCAGCACGATCTTGGCTTCCTCGCCCAGATCGTAGCTGGTGGGGCACACCAGGTTGCCGACGTTTTCGATCAACAGCAAGTCGAAGCGGGCGCCCTTCCAGGCGCTGAGCGCGCGCTCGATCATGCGGGCGTCCAGATGGCATGCGCCCGCCGTGGTGATTTGTTGCACCGGAAATCCGACCCGTGCCAGGCGCCGGGCGTCGTTGTCGGTCTGGATGTCGCCGGTCAGCACCGCGACGCGGAGGTCCTTGGGCAGCGCTTCGAGCGTCCGCTCCAGGAACAGCGTCTTTCCCGACCCCGGCGAGCTGATAAAATTCAGCACCAGCGTTCCGTCGTTCGCAAATCGTCCGCGCAGATCGGCCGCGATACGATCGTTTTCGCTCAGGACTTTCTTCTCCAAAGGCACCCGTTCCATCTCAGTCCTCCAGTTCGACAAAAGCGATTTCGAGATCCCCGACGCGTTCACGGTAGTCGATATCCAGCTGCAGACCGGCCAAGTCCGATCCCAACACGAGCGACTCGAAGCAGAAGCGCAGCGACTCAGTATCGACTCCCGCCCACTCCCCGATCCGCACGCCGATGCGGGACAGCCGTGCGCCCGGGAACCGCGCGCCTTCAGTGCGAGCGGCGTCCATGATCGAACTGGCAATCCCCATCTCGTGCATAAGCTTCGCCCTAGCAGAACGTGGCGCACGCACGCCTGCGCGCCGTGTCGAGACTCGTCTCGACACCGTCCGTCGCTAAAGATCCCATGCCATACTCCTTAACAAATCCGCGGCAGTTGATCCCCCGCGAGCATATCCACAATGCGAGTAGTGCCAAAAGCCGTCCGCGCGGTTACCAGTCCTCGGTGTTCGCCCGTCACGGTGCCGATCAACCGCGCCTCGCGTCCCAGCGGATG
This sequence comes from Bryobacteraceae bacterium, assembly GCA_035604115.1. Lineage (GTDB taxonomy): Bacteria > Acidobacteriota > Terriglobia > Bryobacterales > Bryobacteraceae > Palsa-187. The sequence goes on from DATNJC010000080.1 coordinate 14,147, forward strand.
CCGAAGCATCGCGGCCAGAATCGCGTCCGCGGCCTCCGGCGCCACAATCGCCACTAATTTCCCTTCGTTAGCGACATACAGCGGGTCCAGCCCAAGCATCTCGCAAGCCCCGCGCACTTCCTCTCGAATCGGAATCTCGGCCTCGGTCAGTTCCATCCCCACACCCGAGCGTTCCGCGATTTCGTTGAGCGAGCTAGCCAGCCCGCCGCGCGTAGGATCGCGCAGGCACCGAATGTCTCCACACACATCGCTAGCCGCGTCCAACATCGCCCGCACCAAGGTGTGCAGCGGAGCCGAGTCGCTAGCGATTTCGGAATCGAATCCGATCCCGTCGCGTTCCGAAAGAATCGTGATACCGTGATCGCCCAGCGTACCGGACACGATCACCCGATCTCCTGGACGCGCGTTCCCGGCCGAGAGTTTCACACCATCGCGCACCAGTCCGATCCCGGTAGTGTTGATGAACAGCCCGTCTCCCGAGCCTTTTTCGACTACCTTGGTGTCGCCGGTCACGATCTCTACCCCCGCGGCCCTTGCGGCACGCGCCATGGAGTCGGCGACACGCCGAAGCGTCTCCATCTCCAGCCCTTCTTCGAGAATGAAGCCCGCGCTCAGGAATAACGGCTCAGCACCTCCCATCGCGAGGTCGTTCACCGTGCCATGCACGGCCAGCGACCCGATATCGCCGCCGCGGAAAAACAGCGGCTTCACTACGAAGGAATCCGTGGTGAAGGCCAGCCGCGCGCCGCCGATCTCGAGCACCGCCTGATCTTCCATGCTCGCCAGCACGGGGCTGTCAAACACGCGCAAGAACACATCGCTCAACAGCGCCGCGCTAAGTTTGCCGCCGGAGCCGTGGCCGAGCAGCACGCGATCGGTGTAAGTGAGCGGCAAGGGACATGCCATATTGAGTGCGGTGGCCATGGTTAAGTCTCCTGCAATGCGGGCGGGATGAGGTCGTGACGCCGGTAGCGATAGTACGCCGCGCACGCGCCCTCGCTCGATACCATCGGCGCGCCCATCGGGTGGTCGGGCGTGCACCGAGTGCCGAACATAGGGCAATCCACGGGTTTTTGCAAGCCCTGCAGGACCAGCGCCGCGATGCACTCCGGCGGCTCCTCGGTGCGCGTGGCCGCGACGTCGAACACGCGCTCGGCATCGAAATCCGCATACTCCTCGCGCAGCCGGTAGCCGGACTGTCCAATCTCTCCGATGCCGCGCCATTTCCGGTCCGCGATTTCGAACACTTCGAACATGCGTTGCCGCGCAGCCTCGTTTCCCACGCGCGTGACGCTGCGCACATACTGGTTCTCGACTTCGAAACGGCCTTCCTCCAGCTGTGCCACCAGCATGCGAATGGCTTCCAGCAAATCCAGCGGCTCAAAGCCCCCGACCACGAAGGGCACGTGATAGCGCTCTGCCAGCTCTTCATACTCCGAGTAGCCCATGACCGTGCAAACGTGCCCCGGAGCGATGAACCCCTGCACTCGATTGCGCGGCTGTTCCAGTAGCAATCGGATCGCTGGCGGCACCAACACATGCGAGACCAACAATGAGAAGTTAGTGAGCCCCTCGCGTTTGGCCTGCCACACCGCCATGGCATTCGGCGGCGCCGTAGTCTCAAATCCCACCGCGAAAAAGACCACCTTGCGATCCGGGTTCTTGCGCGCCAGGTCCACGGCGTCCATCGGCGAATAAGCGATGCGAACATCGCCGCCCGCGGCCTTCACCTGAAATAGATCCCGCGCCGAGCCCGGCACCCGCAACATGTCCCCGTAGGAAACGAAAATCACATCGGGCCGCGACGCGATTTCCACGGCCTTATCGATCATCTCCAGCGGCGTCACGCACACCGGGCATCCCGGCCCGTGCACCAGCTCGACTTCGGGCGGCAGCAAATTATCGATACCGTAACGCATCAGCGTGTGGGTCTGGCCGCCGCAGATTTCCATCAGCACCCAGGGACGCGTGACATGCCGGCGGATATCGGCCACCAGCGTCTGGGCCAGCTTCGGATCGCGATATTCGTCGAGGAATTTCATTCGGCGCCTCCGAGCTCTGCTTCGAGCAGCCCCATCACGCGCATCGATTCATACGTGCGCGCCGCCTCGTCCTGATCCACTTTGCTGAGAGCGAAGCCCACGTGGACCATCACGTAGTCGCCAACTACAGCCTCCGGAACATAGTCCAGATAGGCCTTGCGCGTAACGCCCCCGAACTGGACGCGCCCCACGCGGATACCGGCGATTTCTTCGGTGTCGAGAATCTTACCTGGAATGGCTAGGCACATAAGTTTGGACCATCTCCTTCAACACCTCGCGCGCGTGCGCCAGGGCCACCTCAAACGATTGCTCGATGCAGGGGCTAAGCCCGATGCCGGTGCGCACATTTGCCGGCTCCACCCCGACCACGGCAACCTCATTCCAACCCAACCCCAGCACACGCGCGGTAGCGAACAACTCCAGAGCATTTCCCTCGTGCGCGGTGGAAGCCCGCCGCGCCCGTATCTGCTCCATAGCCGGCCCCCGCAGCACATGGACCGTACCCGGTTCCCCTCCCAGCCCGACAGCGTCCAACACCAGCACAGCTTCGCGCTCCGCCAAACACCCCAACAGCGCGAGCCCCTGCGTACCTCCGTCTATGAACTCCACAGCATCCCCGAAGTTCGACTCCTCAGCCAGCTTCTCCGTGAGCCGCAGCCCAACCCCGTCGTCGCCGAGAAGCAGATTCCCCAACCCCAGTACCAGCACAGGCGCAGTCCCGCCCATCCTGACTTCTGTATTCTGTCTTCTGTATTCTTCCCCCCTAAGTAAGCCAGCGGTCATGATCCAAATCACCCTTCCGATAGAATTTGAACCCCGCCGTCATAGACCCCAGCAGACCGTTCTTGAAACGTGCGACATCCATCAGAACGATATACAAGTGCAGGAAGAAGAAGATCACGAACGCCCAAGTGGCCGTGTGATGCCAGACGTGCGTCGCGAACGAGCCGCCCAGCAGCGGCCGCACCCACCCGAACGTCGTGTCCCAGAAGCCGCCCGAGTTGTCTTCGCCGTACAGCGCAAATCCAGTGGCGATCTGGAAGATGCCCAGGCACCACACGAAAAAGAAGTACGACGCTCCGGCCAGAGCATTATGGCCCAGTTGAACCGGCCCGCGCGTCACACCCGTATACTCCTTCATCTGCTCGAACAATTCTTTCCACCACTCCCCTTGCCAGACCCGCGGGAACCCGGAGCGCGCATATCTGTTCCCCACGAAGAACCAGTACAGGCGCACCAACATGGCGAACAGGAACACATACGCGGCGATGAAATGCGTCTCCCGTACGCGGCCCATGAAGAAGTTGTTGTACGGCTCTCCGCGCGGGCCGGCGACCGGCGAAGCAATGTACAGGCCGGTGGCAAACAGAATGAATATGGATGCCGCGATAATCCAGTGCGTAAGGCGCACGGGGAGCTCCCACACGTATTTCGTCTCGTAGAGAACCTTTCCGGGTTCCAGATCCATTGCATGATAATCGTGTGCGATCATGGCGGACCTCCTCTAGCGGACCACCACTTCGGCCAGCGTTTCGCCATCCGGTCCGATCACATGCGACGCGCAAGCCAGGCACGGATCGAAGGAGTGAATGGTGCGTAGAATCTCCACCGGGCGCTTCGGGTCCGCCATCGGCGTTCCGATCAGCGCGGCTTCGTAGGCGCCATGCTGGCCCTTGCCGTCCTTGGGCGACGCGTTCCAGGTGCTGGGCACCACGATCTGGTAGTTGGCGATCTTGCCGTTCTTGATGTTGATCCAGTGGCACAGCGCGCCGCGCGGAGCTTCTGTAAAGCCGAAGCCCCTCGATTCCGGTTTCCAGGTGTCCGGATTCCAGAACCGCGTGTCCGCGACGGCGCTATCGCCGGCCTTCAGATTCGCGATCAGGTTGTTGTACTCGTCGCGCAGCCAATGCACGGCAAGCTGCGTCTCGAGCCCGCGCGCCGCCGTGCGGCCGAGCGTCGAGAACAACGCCGCCGGGCCCACCTTCAATTTGCCGAGCGCCGCCGTGACAACTTCTTTAAAGTCCGTGCGTCCGCTAGCGAAGCCCACCAACATCCTCGCCAGGGGCCCGACTTCCATAGCGTTACCCTTCCAGCGCGGCGCCTTGAGCCAGGAGTACCCGCCATTCTCATCGAGCTGCTTGTAAGGCGGCTTCGGACCGGTGTACTTCGCCTCGGTGACGCCCTCCCAGGGATGCAGCGACGTTTTGCCGTCGGGATATTGATACCAGGAGTGCGAGATTTCTTCCTGGATCTGCCCAGGGTCGGCCAAATCGAGAGGCAAAACCTCAGCGAGGTTCTTGTTCAGGATCACCCCGCGCGGGAAGCGGAACTTTGAAACGTCGCCGATGCCGTTCTGCGGCAGATCGCCGTAGACCATGTAGTTGCCCAGGCCTCCGCCATACGTGGTCCATTCCGGATAGAAGGACGCCACGGCCAGCAGGTCCGGGATATACAGGTTCTCGACAATGTCCAAGGCCCCGTCGATCAGCCCGCTCACCAGGTTCAGGCGCTCCATATTGATGGCGTTGTCGCTCTGCAGCGAAATCGCCGACGCCATGCCGCCCACCAGGTAGTTCGGATGCGGATTCTTGCCGCCGAACACGGTGTGAATCTTAGCGATCTCCTTCTGCCACTTCAGCGCTTCCAGATAATGCGCCACCGCCATCAGGTTCGCCTCCGGCGGCAGCTTGTACGCCGGATGCCCCCAATACGCGTTCTGGAAAATGCCGAGCTGGCCCGAATCCACGAACTTTTTGAGCGTCCCCGCGGTGTCGCGGAAATACCCTTCGGTTGCGAGCGGCCAATGCGGCGAGACTTTCTGCGCCAGCGCCGCGGTCGCCGCGGGGTCCGCCTTGAGCGCGGAAACCACGTCCACCCAGTCCAGCGCATGCAGATGATAGAAGTGGATCACGTGATCCTGCACCATCTGCGTCAGGAACATGATGTTGCGAATGATGTCGGCGTTCTTGGGCACCTGGATGCCCAACGAATTCTCCACGCACCGCACGCTCGCCAGAGCGTGAACCGTGGTGCACACACCGCAGATGCGTTCGCAGAATGCCCAGGCGTCGCGCGGATCGCGGCCCTGCAGGATCACTTCGATGCCGCGCCACATGGTGCCGGAGCTCATCGCATCCTGGATCTTGTTGCCTCCGTCCAGCATGGCTTCGACACGCAAGTGGCCTTCAATTCGAGTAATGGGATCGACTACAACTCGGGTTGCCATGGGTCACCTCATTCCTTCTCGCTGGTGTCGGCTTTGTCGTCATCCGCCGGCTTGTTTCTGCGCTGCACCGCTTGCGTTATCATGTGTGCGCCGATGCCAACGCCCGTCAGCACCGATAGCGTCTTGCCGACGTTGTCCGGAGTCGAATCGATGCCCGGCACCGGAATGCTGGTCAGCCGTTCGTAGAACGGCCCGTTGTCCCAGAAATTCTCTTCACTGCACCCGATGCACCCATGCCCCGACCCGATGGGGAACGACACGCCGTTGTTCCACTTGAACGTCGAGCAGGAGTTGTAGGTCGTCGGACCGCGGCAACCCATCTTGTATAGGCACCAGCCTTTCTTGGCGCCCTCGTCGTCCCAGGCTTCGACAAACTGCCCGGCGTCGAAGAACGGCCGACGGTAGCATTTATCGTGAATGCGCTGGCCGTAAAACATCTTGGGCCGGCCCACGCGATCCAGTTCGGGGATTTGATCGAAGGTCAGCACGTAAGCCAGCACGCCGGTCATCACTTCCGCGATAGGCGGGCAACCCGGCACGTTGATGATCGCCTTGCCGCTGATCAGCTTCTTCACCGGCTCGGCCCCCGTGGGATTCGGCTTGGCATTCTGCACGCACCCATGCGATGCGCAGGAGCCCCAGGCCACGATGGCCTTGGCATCCGCCGCCGTTTCCTTCAGGATGTTCAGGAAGCTATCGCCGCCGACGGTGCAGTACACACCGTCGTCTTTAGTGGAAGCGTTGCCTTCCACCGCCAGAAGGTACTGACCCTTGTAGTCCTTCATTACCTTCCTGCGGATTTCTTCGACTTGCTCGCCGGCGGCCGCTTGCAGCGTGTCGTCGTAATCGAGCGAAATCATGTTCAGGACAATGTCCTGGGCTATAGGGTGGGAGCTGCGGATGAAACTTTCGCTACAGCAGGTGCATTCCAGGCCGTGCAGCCAGATCACGGGCAGCCGGGGTTTCGTCTCCAGCGCCGAAACCACTCGCGGGATCAGGGCAGTGCCGAGTCCCATGGTTGCGGTCAGCTTGACGCAGTAATCGAGGAAAGTCCGGCGGTCCACCCCGTGTTCGCGGAGCAGGTCGTACGTGGACTGGGAACGGAGTGCCATATGGCAAACCTCCTTGCGCTCAAATCGCGGAACCGCTACCCTGCAGTGCATTTCAGCTGCCAAGCAATAAGCCCCATATTTCTTTGTGGATCGCTAAGAAATGGGAGCGCCAGCGAGCCGCGCAATGCGGCTCTGCGCGAAATGCCCCAAAATACGCACCCCCCTGAGCGCACCGTGGAGCACGTACTCGTACGTGCCACGCCGGCACTCATGCCGGCGCTTGGCGGGCCGATCTCAAAACGAAACGGGATGACCGGCGGACAGACCAACCCCCCAGATGAAAGTATGCGCGGCATGCGACAACCGGCCGCACGAAACGAACCCAGTAAATGACTGAAAACACCGCTCATCGCATCGCGCGATGAAGAAGTGGCTACGCGTCTGAATCCGCTTGCGGACTATTTCCTGATCCCAACCGCAAAATCCAGAGCCGCGTGTCGGAATCTGTCGGATCCCATGGGATACCTAGGGAATCCCAGAAGCAACGTGAGCTCCGGCAGTCCATCACAACGGTGCACGCAGCACGTCGTTTGAGGCACACTCGTAGGGTGTGAACCGTCACCTGAATTGACTGGACCGCCTGCCATGGAAACGACCCACGCGAGCATATTCGACGATCCGCGGTTGCGGACCCTCGTATGGCGTGATTTGGTGCCGGTCACGCGTCAGGAGACACTTGGAGAACTCCTGGTGCCATGCGGATGGCTCGCGGCGTCGCTGTGGGTGGCCGCGACCGGCTCCTACTCAATCGCGCTCGGATTGTCGTTCGTATTCTTCCTGACCGGGCTGCGGCTGGTCCACAATGCGTTTCACCTGGCCTTGGGATTGTCGCGCGGATGGACCGGCGGGATCCTGTGGGCCATGAGCCTGGTAATGCTCGGATCCATGCACGCGATGAGGTTCAATCACCTGCGCCACCACCATTTGACCCTGGGAGAGGGCGACGTGGAAGGACGCAGCGCGGAGATGCCGGGGTGGGGGGCGCTATTGTTCGGACCCGTCTCTCCCATTCTGTTGCACGTGACCGCGCTGCGTTACGGCGGCCGCACGCTCCGGGCGGCTGGGATCGGACAGATGTCACTGACGGCGGTCTGGACCTGGTTGGTGTTCGGCGTCTGGGATATCTCCATCCTTCGTTACCATGTGATCGCTATGGCGACTGGGCAATGCCCGACCGCCTTCTTCGCCGTGTGGACTGTACATCATCATTGCGACCGGACCCACTATATCGCGCGAACCCTGCGCAATCGAATCAAGGACCAAGCTACCTTTCACATGTTCCGGCACATCGAACACCATTTGTTCCCGCGTGTCCCGACATGCCACCTGCCGGAGCTTTCCAGGCGCATCGACGACGACGCGCCCGAGCTAAGAAAGAAGATCGTATTCTGACTCAAATCGTATTTTGATCCAAGGAGAGTTCTGTCCATGCACCCACAGCCATTGCGGATTTCGCCGGCTGGGCGAATTCTTTTCGCTGGCTTCCTCCTCGCCTTGGGCGGGAGCCATTTGCTTAACTTTCGCGAGCTCCGCTAAGAATTTCGGTGCAAGCACGAGCTCTACCGCGTCGATAGCGATCGTCCGCAGGGGGTCTATCTCTTCGGTAACCACCATGCTACCGATCTCCGCGGAAAATGCCGACCCTGAGCGTCCGCTCGCTGCAATTGCGGTGAGCATCGGCCCCACTACCTGCGGACGCAGGAGACGGCTTCCGGCTATGGGCCGCGATCGCCAGCGCCCAGCAAGCTGGACCCGCACAAGGCGTAGTTGAAAGACCGCCGGCAGCGAGGTTACCGGGGGGCTGTACGATCTTGAAAGACTTCGCCGCCCGTTTCCAGGTGGCCCAGGTGACCCCAATCCACCTGCGCTTGCCTGCCGGGCGAATTTCGAAGCGCCGGGTCAGGCTTCAGGAAAGCTCGAGACCGGCCGCTACCTGTTGTTCCCCGCGGATAAAGAGCGGATGTCAAACCTGGTGCTGGCTATCCTGACAAATTCGTGATCCACCGGGACAGCCATCTAGCGATCCAGCCAGAAATAAGCGACAAAAATTATGACTGTTACAAACTGCCACGCTTGTAACGTCATTTCTGTCTCCGTTAGAAGCGAATCAGCGCTGGACTTAGGGAACCGCGGCACACGAGCGACACGAAAACTCAAATCGTCGGATGCCCCTTCATCAATCGCCGCTCTCCACCGCCCCGCCCGGAATCAGAAACCCGGGGCGATTCCGGTAGCTCGGTTGGCGCCGGGTGAAACGCGCCCTAAGCCGGTCCAGGTAAAGATAAATCACCGGCGTGGTGAACAAAGTCAACATCTGGCTTACCAGCAGGCCCCCGACAATCGCGATACCCAGAGGTCTCCGCAGTTCCGCGCCAGCCCCCCAGCCGAGCGCCATCGGCATTCCGCCCAGCAGCGCGCACATGGTCGTCATCATAATGGGCCGGAACCGCAGTAGACATGCTTGGTAGATGGCATCCCGCGGATTCATTCCTTCGTTCCGCTCGGCCGCCAGCGCGAAATCGATCATCATGATCGCGTTCTTCTTCACAATCCCAATTAGCAAGATGATGCCAATCATGCCGACAATATCGAGATTGCTTTTGAATAGGACCATCGCTACCAAGGCTCCCACGCCGGCCGAAGGGAGCGTGGAGATGATGGTGAGAGGGTGAATCAGGCTCTCGTAAAGGATTCCCAGAACGATATACACGGCCAGCAGCGCGGTCCCGATCAGGATGGGCTGATTGGACAGCGAGTCCTGATAGGCCGAGGCGGTGCCGGCGAACCTGCCGGTGATGTTGGCCGGCAGGCCCATGGCTATTTCCGCCTGATTGATCGCCGTGACGGCGTCGCTCAGCGGGACGTTCTCCTGCAGGTTGAAGGAAAACGTGGTGGCTGGAAACTGTCCCTGGTGCGGCAACTGAATGGGCGTGGTGCCTTGCGTGAAGTGCGTAAACGTCGACAGGGGCACGGAGAGGCCCTTCGGCGTCTGCACGTAGATGGTGTTCAGGAAGTCGGGGCTCTCCCACCATTGCTGCTGCAGCGCCAGGACCACATGGTACTGATTAATGGACTTGTACATCACCGAGACCTGGCGCTGGCCGAAGGCGTCGTAGAGGGCGGAGTCGACCGCCTGCGCTGTTAAGCCCAGGCGCGAGGCAGTATCGCGGTCAATGACCACGTTGGACGACAAACCGGAATTCTGCTGGTCGCTGCTCACGTCGGCGATCTCGGGCAGCGTCGAGAGCTGCTCCAGAACCCTCGGACCCCAGGTCGCAAGGGACGCGAAGTCGGGCGCCTGCAGCGTGTACTGGTATTGCGCGTTCCCCTGGCGGCCTCCGATACGGATGTCCTGGGAGTTTTGCAGGAACAGGTTCGCCCCGGGCACGCCGGACATCTGGCGGCGCAGACGGGCGATCACCTGGTCCGAGGTGGACTTGCGAACGCCCACCGGCTTGAGTTGAACGTTGATGTTGGCGTTATTGCCGCCGGCGTAGCCTCCGCTGCTACCCGCCACCATGGTGACGGTCTCGACATCCGGGTCATTCCGGATCTGCTCTTCAAACCACTTGGCCTTTTCCACCAGGGCCTGATAGGAGATATGCTGCTGGCCGACCACGTTGCCCTGCAAACGTCCGGTATCCTGCTGCGGGAAAAATCCCTTGGGAACCTTTACGTACAGGTAAACGTTCACGCCGATCGTGACCACTACGGTGAGCAGGATGGTCGCGGGATGATTCAAGGCAACATCCAGCGCCGCCGCATACGTGGAGATCACCCACTTAAAGAACTTCTCAGTCGTGTTATAGAGGTACCCATGGCCGCGGTCCTCCTTGAGCAGCCAGGCGCACATCATGGGCGTGACGGTGATGGAGATCACCATGGATATGGCAATGGCAATCGAAAGAGTCACTGCGAATTCGCGGAACAGGCGCCCCACGATGCCGGGCATCATCAGAATGGGAATGAAAACGGCGACCAGCGAGATGCTCATCGACAAAACCGTGAACCCGATCTCCTGCGCGCCCTGCACCGCCGCCGCCATCGGCTTCATGCCCGCTTCGAGGTGCCGGGTAATGTTTTCGATCACCACAATCGCGTCGTCGACCACGAAGCCGGTGGCAATCGTCAGCGCCATCAGCGACAGGTTATCCAGCGTGTACCCGATCAGATACATGGCCCCGAAGGTGGCGATGATCGACACTGGCACGACCACGCTGGGAATGAACGTCGACCACCCGCTGCGGAGGAAGACGAACACCACCAGAACCACTAGCCCCATGGAGATGATCATGTTGCGCTGAGCATCCTTCATGGACTCCTGCGTGGTGATGGTGCGGTCGCTGGCGATTTTGAAGCGGACCGAAGGGGGAAGCTGGGCCTCAAACTGCGGCATCAACGCTTTGATGCGGTCGACGATGTCCACGATATTGGCGTTGGGCTGGCGGTTGATCTGAATCTGCACCATCGGATTGCCGTTGACCACGCCGAAGTTGCGCACATCTTCATTGGCATCGATGACCCGGCCGAGGTCCGACAGGCGGACAGGAGAGCCGTTGCGGTAGACCACCACCAGATCCTTGTATTCCTTGGCCAGGAAAAGCTGGTCGCTCGAATAGATCGGAAGCGTCACTTCGGCGTTGTCAAACGAACCCTTCGGCCGGTTGGCGTTGGCGTTTTGCAGGAACGTTCCGATCTGGTCCAGCCCCACGTTGTAGTTGGAGAGCGGCTGCGGATTCACCTCCACCCGCACCGCGGGAAGCGAGCTTCCGCCCACCTGCACCTGCCCCACGCCCTTCACCTGCGATAGCTTCTGCGCGAACACCGACGAGGCGATATCGTACAACTGCGGCCGCGGCACCACGTCGGATTCGAGTGTCATCAGCAAAATCGGCTGATCCGCCGGATTCTGCTTTCTGTATTTGGGCAGCGACGGAAGGTTCGCGGGCAAGGTCCCCGCGGCGGAGTTGATCGCCGCCTGCACCTCGCGCGCCGCCCCGTTGATGTCCCGGTTCAAATCGAATTGCAGCGTCACCTGCGCCGATCCCACCGAGCTCCGCGAGGTCATCTCCGTAACGCCCGCGATGCGCGTAAACGCCTTTTCGAGCGGAGTCGCTACCGATGCCGCCATCACCTCCGGACTCGCTCCGGGCAGGCTGGCCTGCACGTTGATGGTCGGGAAGTCGACCTCCGGCAGCGCCGAGATCGGCAGCAGCCTATACGAAATTGCACCGGCCAGCGTCAGGGCGATCAGAAGCAGCGTGGTGGCCACCGGCCTCTTAATGAATGGCGTCGAGATGTTCATGGAAGTCCGGCTGTTTCCTCTAGGGAACCGAAACCAGTTCCTCGCTTTCCTGGGAGCGGCGCGCGCCGCCGCGCATCCAGGTCGCGATTCGATCAAAGAACAAGTAGATCACCGGCGTGGTGAACAGCGTGAGCACCTGGCTGACCAGGAGTCCGCCAATGATACAGATACCCAGCGGCTTCCGCAATTCGGAACCGACTCCGCTGCCGAACGCCAGCGGCACCGCGCCCAGCAACGCGGCCATGGTGGTCATCATGATCGGCCGGAAGCGCAGCAGGCATGCCTGGTAAATCGCTTCCTCCGGCGACTTGCCTTCGTTGCGCTCCGCCTCGAGCGCGAAATCGATCATCATGATGGCATTCTTCTTTACAATTCCAATCAGAAGGATGATGCCAATCAGGGCAATCACGTCTAAGTCCAGTTTGAACAAAAACAACGCGAGAATCGCGCCAACTCCGGCGGACGGCAGCGTCGAAAGAATCGTAATGGGGTGGATGAAGCTTTCATAGAGCACGCCCAGGACAATGTAGACGGTGACGATCGCCGCCAGGATCAAGAGCACCTCGTTCGCCAGCGACGCCTCAAACGCATGCGCCGTCCCCTGGAACGTCGGCTCAATACTGGCGGGCATTCCCAGGTCCTTGGTGGCTTGCCGGATATGATCCACCGCGGTTCCCAGCGAGGCGCCGGGCGCCAGATTGAACGACAGCGTTACCACCGGGAACTGCGCCTGGTGGTTAATCGTAATCGGCGAGGGAAGTAATTGAGGCTTGACAAAGGAACGTAGCGGGGCCGGCGCCAGCGCCGCCGCGCCGGTCAACGCGCTGTTGGTTCCCGCAAGCGCGATGGTCGAAGCCAGATTCTGCGATGCCGACCCGATCGGCACATACATATCGGTCAGCGCGCCGATGTCTCTCTGATACTTGGGTTCCACCTCCAGGATCACGTGGAACTGATTGGTCTGCGTGTAAATCGTCGAGACCTGCCGCTGGCCGAACGAATCGTACAGCGCGTCGTCTACGTTCTGAGGCGTGATGCCCAGCCGCCCCGCGGTGTCCCGATCGATGTTCACGAACATGCCCAGCCCATTGTTCTGCTGATCGCTCGCGACATCGCGGAGTTCGGGGAGTTCCTTCATCTTGTCCAGCAGCTTCGGAGCCCACTCATCCAGCAGCTTCTTGTCGGGAGCGTCGATGGCGTACTGATACTGCGTGCGGCTCACGCGGTCCTCCACCGTCAAATCCTGCACCGGCTGCATGTAGAGATCGATGCCCGCCACCTGCTGCACCTGTGGATTCAGCCGCCGGATCACGTCGCTCGCGGAGATCCCGGAGCGCGCGTCCAGAGGCTTCAGCGTAATCTGGATGCGGCCGCTGTTCATGGTGGTATTCACCCCATCGGCCCCAATGAAGGAAGTCAGACTATCCACCGCCGGATCCTTGCGGATCACCTGAACCATCTCCTGCTGCAATCGCGACATCGCGGTAAACGATACCGTCTCCGGCGCCTGCGAAATGGCCAGGATGGCCCCCGTATCCTGCACCGGGAAGAACCCCTTGGGGACGACGATGTAGAGATACACCGTCAGCGCGCACGTGCCCGCCGCCACCAGCAGCGTGATCGGCTGATGCCGCAGGACCACTTTCACCATCTTGCCGTAGATCTCGATGGTTTTTTCGAAACACCACTCCGACCAGCGGTACAGCCGCCCCTGCGTGGCCTGCGGATGGTGCCGCAGAATGCGCGCCGCCATCATCGGCGTCAGCGTCAGCGACACAAATGCCGAAAAGATAATGGTCACCGCTAACGTCACCGCGAACTCCCGGAACAGCCGGCCCACGATGTCCGCCATGAACAGCAGCGGAATCAGCACCGCGATCAGCGACACCGTCAGCGACACGATGGTGAATCCGATCTCAGCCGATCCTTTCAAGGCCGCCTTCATCGGCGACTCGCCCATTTCGATGTAGCGCGAAATATTCTCGATCATCACGATGGCGTCGTCCACCACAAAGCCGGTGGAAATCGTCAGCGCCATCAGCGACAGGTTGTCCAGGCTGTAGCCCAGCAGGTACATCACGGCGAACGTGCCGATCAGTGAAAGTGGCACCGCGATTCCCGGAATGATCGTGGCCGAGGCGCTCCGCAGGAACAAAAAGATCACCATCACCACCAGCGCCGTTGTCAGCAGCAACTCGAACTCCACGTCCGCCACCGACGCGCGAATCGTGGTGGTGCGGTCGGCGACCACCTGCACGTCGACTCCCTGCGGAAGCGAAGCCTTGATCTGCGGCAGCAGCGCTTGCACCGTATCCACCACGCTGATGATGTTAGTGCCCGGCTGGCGTTGGATGTTCAGAACAATCGCGCGGTCCTCGTTCATCCACGCGGCCAGCTTGGTGTTTTCAGCTCCGTCCACCACCTTGGCGACGTCTTTGATGCGGACCGGCGCGCCGTTGCGGTAGGCGATGATAATCGGTCCGTACTGCGCTCCAGCCGAGAGCTGGTCGTTGTCGTTGATCGTCCAGGCCTGATCCTTGCCGTCGAAACTGCCCTTGGCCTGGTTCACGTTGGCGCTGCCGAGCGCGGTACGCAGCGCCTCCAGGCTCAAGCCGTAGGATGCCAGCGCGGTCGGATTGGCTTGCACCCGCACCGCCGGCCGCTGTCCGCCGCTGATGCTGACAAACCCGACGCCTTTGAGCTGCGAGATGCGCTGCGCCATGCGCGTCTCCGCCAGTTCCTCCACCTTCGGAAGCGGCATGCTTTCCGATGTGATCGCCAGCGTCAGAATCGGCGCGTCCGCCGGATTCGTCTTGCTGTACACCGGAGGAATCGGCAGATCCTTGGGCAGGAACGACGTGGCTGCGTTGATCCCCGCCTGCACCTCCTGCTCGGCGATATCGATGCTCAGGTCCAGAGAGAATTGCAGCGTGATCAGCGAGCTTCCGAACGTGCTGATCGAGGTCATCTGCGTCAGCCCGGGTACCTGTCCGAACTGTTTTTCGAGCGGCGCGGTGATCGAAGACGTCACCACCTCCGGGCTCCCGCCGGGGTAGAATGTTTGCACCGTCATGGTGGGATAATCCACCTGAGGCAGCGCCGACACGGGCAGTTGCCGGAACGCAACGAAACCCACTAGCACCACGCCCGCCATCATCAGGGACGTGGCCACCGGCCTCAGAATGAATATCCGGGAGGGGCTCACTGCCCAGCGCCTCCACCCTGGCCCTTTTTGAAGTTGCCGCCGCCCTTGTTGCCGCCGCCCCTCTTGCCGCCACCTTTGCGATTACCTCCCCCGCCGCCCGCGTCAGGGTTGAAGTCGGGCGGATTTTCCAGCTCTCCGGGTTTGCGTACTCTAACCTGGGCGTTTTCAATCAGCCGGTCGGTACCATCGACGACTACCCGGTCCCCATCCGAGAGCCCATTGAGGATGTCGGCCGAGGCCTCCGTAGTCACCCCGACTTGAACGGGTTTCAGGTGCACCCTGGAATCCTCGTCAACCACATAGACGAAAGTGCCCTGCTGGCCATTCTGCACGGCGACATTGGGGACCACGATCTGGTTGGTGAGGGTGTCCACCAGGAGGCGCATGTTCACGAACTGCTGCGGGAACAGCGCATTGTCGGCGTTGTCAAAAACGGCCTTCAGCTTCGAAGTGCCGGTGGTATTGTCGATCTGGTTATCCAGGGTCACGAGCATGCCGGACGCCAGCTTCCGAGAATTGTCACGGTTAAAGGCGTCCACCGGCAGATGCGCGCCGGAACGCAGCTTTTGTGTAACCTGGGGAAGATTATCTTCGGGAATGGTAAACAAAACCGTGATCGGCTGGAGCTGGGTGATCACGACCATGCCGTTGGCGTCGGCCGCGTGGACGATATTGCCGGGGTCTACCTGGCGCAGACCGACCACCCCGGTGATCGGGGCGGTGACCTTGGAATAGGTTAATTGCAGCTTGGCGCTGTCGATGGCGGACTGGTCGGCGGTGATTTGGGCGCGGGCGCTTTCGATGGCGGCCTGGTCGGCCGTAAGCGTGCCGTTGAGCGCATCGGCGTTGGAGCGGAGCTGCTCGCCTTGATCCTTGGCGATGATGCCCTGGTCCACCAGGCGGGCATAGCGGTCGGCTTCCGCCTGCGCGTACTTTTGGTTGGCGGTATCGCGCGTGAGATTGGCTTGGGCCTGGCCAAGCTGGGCTTGGTCGCGGAGGAGCTGGCCTTGAGCTTGCTCGAGCGCAACCTGATACGGCCGCGGGTCAATCTCGATCAGGGTCTGGCCGGCCTGGACCAAATCGCCCTCATTGAAGAGTACCTTCATTAACTGGCCGTCCACCCGCGACTTGACCGTTACGGTGTAGTAAGCAGTCACGTTACCAAGACCGTTCAGATAGACCGGGATGCTGGAGCGAGTGACCGTCGAAACAACTACCGGAACGGGGCCAACACCGGCGTTGCGGCGTCCGCCTCCGCCCGGGGGGCGCTGCACGGGAGCCGGTTGGCTGGCACGCCACACCGCATAGCCGGCGACACCGGCAATACTTACCAGGAAGAGGAGCCAGATCATTCCGCGGCTCTTTGGTTTGCGCCGCGTCGGTCCAGGTTCGCCGGGCAGACGCACGTGCTCTACTTCCGGCGCCGAATCAGGAGGTTTTATATTGATCGCCATTCAATCAAGCCTGTAAATTACTGACGGACTCGGAAGCCACAGGGTAACACTTCGCCATCAGCTTTGGACCGCCGTAACAGCATTTTAGCGCGCTCACGGCCGCCTCTCATATGTCGAAATGCATATGTGCCCCCGAATGGTCAACAGACCGATGCTTCCAGTCTCCGGAGTGGCGCGGTGCAACTCGAGCGGAAACGCACGGTCGCCGGTGAAAGTGCCGTTCATCGTGGTCTCCGCGGCGGTGAGTTTTCCTTCATAACTGCCACGCGGCGCGGAGAATTTGAGGGTCGCGTTCTCAAGCGTCACGGAGTTGACGGGAAACGTGATCGAGAACTCATCAATCCCCTACATCGCACCGGTCCATCCTCCGGCGTCGGCTTTCGAGATCCGCACGATGATGCGAAGGTCCTGGGAGCCTGATTTGATCGTGCCCTGCCATTGGCCGGCCATGTCCTGCGCGTAGACAGGGCTGCCAAGGAACACCGCCAGCACGGAAAACAAAAGACGCGGTATCCTCGCCATAAGCCGATGATACTTCGTAAGAAAGGGATGCAACGCAGCGGCGCCTCCCGGCCTTGCTTCACAAATAGGTAGACTTCAGGACGAATGCCAGACCCCGAAAAAGACAGCGCCTACACCACTTTCTGTTGTCCCACAAGGTTGTGCTGGCCGCGCTATACTACGAGCCGATTGAGCCTAAAGATGCCGTCTGACTCGGACTCCTTGACGGAAACCCGAGAGGCGTTTCATTCCATGGCCTCAAGGAGAAACACATGGCCGAATCCAATCGCACCAAGTACTTATCAATCGGGTTGCTGCTGGTGGGTCTGATCTTCATAGTGGGGGTCATCACGCCAGTCGGCACGCTTTCTGCCCAGCAGGCCGTGAAGCATCTCAATCCGGTCATCGAAAAGCTTGCCGCCGGCAAGCCGTTCATCGGCTTTCAGACCGGCGATTTATCCCTTGAGAACGCCCGCACCCTGGCCCGCGCCGATATCGACTACGTGTATCTCGAGATGGAGCACGGGCCAATGGATTTTGAGGGGCTGCACCGGTTCACGGTTGGAATGATCGACAAAGCCGCCATTATCAAGAAAGGCAACGTCCGGCCAAACGTCGCGATATTCGCACGCTTTGCCCCTTACGGCCGAGAGCAAGCGCAGTGGTTCGTGAAGCAAGCGCTCGACATCGGCTTGATGGGCGTGATTTTCAATGGAATCGACAACCCCGAGCAGGCGATGCTGGGCATAAGGAACATGCGCTACCCGCAAAAGAAAACATCGAAGTACCCCGAGCCGCTCGGGCTGCGCGGCTACGCGCCAGGAACCGCTCTCTGGTGGTGGGGGATTTCCGACGCGGAGTACGAACGGCGCGCGGACGTGTGGCCGTTGAATCCCGATGGCGACCTGCTGGCCATCATGATGATTGAAACAGCGGAAGGTTTGAAAAACGCCGACGCCATTGCGGCAGTGCCCGGAGTGGGCGCCATCTTCGTGGGCGCGGGTGGAGATCTGCACCAGTATCTGGGAGTGGAGAGCAACGCGCCGGAAGTGGAGCAAGCCTTCCAGACCATCCTGAGAGCTTGCCAGGCCCACAATGTGGCCTGCGGAATTACTGCCCTGAACGGGCGCGAAATTGCGAGGCGTCTTAGCGAAGGGTGGAAAATGATTCGCACCAACGAAGCAGCCTTATTCCAATGGCGTGCGTCGCCGGCTGCGCAATAGCCCTACTCGAGCGGTTCCACCTTGACGATCGATGCGCCGTGGTTGCTGCCGATCCACAGTGTGCCGGGATTCTTCGAATCGTCGACATAGACACGGCGGATGTTGGTGGTGCGAGGCAGCATGTATTCGGTATACTGGCCGCTCTTGGTGTCGAGGCGCGCCACACGGTCGGTCAGCATGGACCCCGTCCACGCGTCACCATTCCGGTCGAGCACCGCGTCATACGGCGCGCTCCATGGCGTCGGCACCTTCCATTCGGTCATCTTTTCGGTCTTGGGATCGAACATACCGATCGCATCGCCCTGGTATTCGCCGAACCATAACCGGCCTTCGCGATCGACGCGACCGCGCCGCGGGCGGGAGTCCGGGGTCGGGGTCCGGTAAACGCTCGCCTCCTTGGTCTTGGCATCGATCTTGACGATATTGCCGGCCGAAAAATCGAGCAGGTAGACGTTGTTCTGCGCGTCCGAGTGGAGGCCATAGGTCCCGATGCGCTTGCCGGTCTGCGGATCCTTGAAATTGCCGAGGTTCTCGAACTTATTGGAGACCAGATCCAGCCGGTAGATATTCCCGACATCGGAGTTTTTGATCCACACCTTGTTGTCGGCAGGAGTGCCGTCGATTGCCAGGTGGCCGAGCTGTCCGCCGTCGGTGTCCCAGGCCTTGGGTGTCTGCCAAAACTGGAATTTCTCGGTCTTCTTGTCGAACTTGGCGATGGCGCTTTGGTACATCACGCCGATCCAGGGATTGTCGTCCGCATCGAATTCGAGATCGAGCGTGCCCTCCGGCGATCCCGGCTTCACTACCGGGATCGGATATTGCGTAACCTTGCCGGTTTTCGGATCCATCTTGCCGAGGAACATCTGGCCGAAGTCGGAGTACCAGACGTTGCCGGCGCGATCGAGCACCACGTCGTGCGGTTGAATCAAAGGATTCGGCAAATCGTATTCGGTGATGATCACGTGCGTGGACTTGCCGGTGAGCCGCGGCTGGGTTTTAAGAGGGAAATCCCAGTTCTGCTGCGCGCTGAGATTGACGCTGGCCAGCCACTCCGCGCTCTTCCTGCCGCTGCCGCCGCGTTCCACATCGCGAGTGGCCGTGCCGATCAGACGCTGCGGCTTGAGCGGCGTGCTGCCGGGATAGTAGAGACCCATCCGCTGGATCACTTCCAGGAAGGCATCGGTATCGTGCGTCGACTTCATGATGCGCTCCAGCGTGTGGCAGCCGACGCAGTTGAGCAGGAAGCGTTTCTGTTGGTCGGTGCCTGGCATGCTGCTCAACCATTCGGCATTGGTGAGATGAGCGGACAGGTTCTTCACTTTTTTGAGCTTGATGTCGGCCTTGGCTTCCTGGCCGGAGGCGACATCCGCGGCGCAAGCTGCATCCAGCTCATAGCCGGCGGCGCGTGCCTTTAATGCGTAGTGTCCGGGTTCGAGCCTCGCGGCCGGGAAAGCAAAGCGGCCCGAGGCGTTGGTCACGACGCTGATGTTGATGGTGGAACCGTCCTTCTTGGCGCTGATCACCACACCTTCCATCGGACCTTCCTCCGCGGAGGTGACCTGCCCGCTCAACGCCGAGGGTATCTGCACCTCGGCGTTAAGATGTGCGGACGCGGTTTGAAAAAAGATGGCGGCCAGAGCGCCACCTGCGATCGCTAAGAGTCGCGTGGTTTCCATTGGCATCTCCTCGCCTTCGGAACAAATCGGATTCGTGATTAGTTAGCCAGCGGATCCGGCCGCATCTGGAACTTTACTAACTTGGGCGTGGTCCCTTTGCCGCCTTCCATATGGAAGGGCGCTCGCGTCGAGATCGGCGTGTAGATGCCCTTGCCTTTCCAGCCGCCGTTCGGATTATCGATGCGGCCATCCAGGCCTTTCGCGTAATAGCCCATCGGATAGGGCACGCGCAGCGTCAGGAATTTGCCGTCTACCAGCACCAGCAATCCCTCGGAAAGATTGCCGGTCGCAAGCGGCACGTCCTTGCCGACACCGAGCATGTCGAACCGATCGACGAAGTTGTAGTACGCCGACTCGGCGCTGCCGTTCTCCACCGCTCCCTTGTAGTTCGGGCCGGGGAACTTATAAAGGGTCCAGCCTTCCGGGCAGTGCTGACCGGTGGCGGCGCTCGGGCCGTTGAGCGGGCCCTTGCACTTGCTGCGATCGAAGCTGGCGTAATGCCCGCTCGACAGCACCGTCCAGACGACGCCCTTGCTGTCGACATCCATGCCACGAGGCGCGAAGCCCTGCACCGGCGCCTTCGGATTGTTCCAAGGTACTTCGTAATACTCTGCCAATGCAGTCTCGGGCGGATGTGATCCAGGGATGAAACGGACCAGCGCGCCGGGCATTCCCAGGACGGATCCCCAGACCGAGCCGTCCGGCGCCGGCGAGTCACCGTAGAACGACACGGCAATTCGCTTGTCCTTGGTGGGATCGGCCGGCTGGTTCGGTTCGGTGTAAGCGTCGCGCTTCCCGTTTCCGTTGTAATCGAGGACGAACGCGCTCCAACCCTGCGCCTTCTTCTCATCGTGCGTCTTGTCCCAAATTTTGGTGTCGAACCATCCCTCCACGCCGGTAGGCCCGAAGGAGGACCAGAGCACATCTTTGTCGTCGAAATTCACGTGGCCCCAGGTGAAGCAGGTGTCGATGGTGGTCAACTGCTTGGTTTTCGGATCGTAGAGTTCCAGGCCGCGTTCGCCGCGATTGATGGGCAGCAACTTTGCCGACGGGTGATCCGATCCGGCCTGGCACCACGCCGGCGTCGCAGGCTTGCGCACGCGGGCCGCGGCCCACACGCGAGACTGCTTGTCCATGGCGAAGCTGTGAACGGTGGTCTGGCTGTTCCAGATCACTTCGCTGCCAAAGTAGGGCGAGGGCGCCAGCGGCAGCGTAGCCGCGGAACTGGGCGTCTGCGGATCGC
>DATNJC010000081.1:0-25111 GCA_035604115.1 Bryobacteraceae bacterium
ACTCTTCTACCGCCTCGTGCAGCAGGCGGTTGTCGTCGATCCAGTGCCATACAAATCTCTGGTCAGGTGTGCCGCCGTCGGCTCAGACGCCGACCACAACCGGTAGGGGTCACCTGAGTGAAGTAAATACCCCACTTTACCTATTTCTATCAAGGTAATACCATTAGGTTTGCTGGAGTTTGGCATAAATCGTCTTACGCGAGCGGATTTCATGCTATGATGCCGTCCGGATGAAGGAATTCGGAGGAGCCGCCGGCGAGCGGCCGCTCCCGTATGGGCGTGGCCCTCACGCCGAACAGCGTTACATCGGACACCGTCACACCGAGCGCCACCCCGAGCCACGTTACGTAGAACGTCGGGGCCGACAGCGGATGGTCGCTCTCGTGCTTCTGGTAGCGGCATGTGGCGTTTTGACCGCACAAACTCCCGCTCCTACAGTTACGCTGGAGCAAGCCGCTTCTCGCAGCGGCCCGGATTTCTCGCCGGCCCATGAAGGAAGCCGGGTCCACATCCGCGCGCAGGTTGCGGAAAGCCCGGTGTGGGCCGTCGGTAGTTACATCCTTTCGGTCACCGACGGGCTGGGATACGGGCTGATCCTGCGCGGGCGCGAGCAGGATTTCTCCGGATTGACGCCGGGAGATTGGATCGAAGCCGAGGGCCCCATTCAGCGCCGCGGCGGAATGCCGGTACTGATGCCGGATAGCATTCAAAAAACTGGTGAACGAGCGGACCAAGCCGCGTTACCCCGTTTCCAAACGCATACTCTGGCCGAGCTCTCCGGATTCCGCTATCTGGGCTTGCCAGTCGACGCGACGGGCACGGTCGCCGGTATCGGCGCGAATAACGGCGGCAAGCTGCTGATGCTGCACGATGGCGGGTACGATGTCACCGCGTTCCTGCCCAATGGGCCGGGTTCCGCGGGCGCGGATTGGTCCCGCTTTCATATGGGCGACCGGGTGAGAGTTCACGGCCTGGCGGCGCAGTACGACTTTGAACCGCCTTATGACGGCAATTTTCAAATCATCGTGGGGTCGCTCGCCGGCATCGAAGTGGTAGGAGCGGGCCCCGTAGCGCCGCCCTGGATGGTGGCGGTCATCGGGCTGATGGTGGTTCTGGCGCTGTCGGCGTGGTGGCTGCGGGAACGGCGCGTAAACCGGCAACGGCAGATCGTGCGGGCGTTTCATGCATTGGTCGAAGAAATTATCGCCGCGGTATCCACGACCGGGATAGCGGAAAAACTTTCGGAGACGATTCCGCAAGTGATTCGGGCGACGGCAGTCGAACTGTATGTGTTTAACCGCCAGACCAAGAGCCTGGAGCGGGTTCCGACTCCGGCCGACCCCGAGCCCATGGCAGCGCCGGTGGATTCCCCTCCCGACGGGTTGGCCAACGCGGTGGTCGCGTGTTTCCGGAACCGCACCGTGCTGAGCGTCCCCGACGTGCGGCGGAATCCGCTGGTAAAGGCGGGCGCGCGGGACGATCTTCCGCGGTCGGCGATGTTCTTGCCTTTGCTGGCCGGTGCGGAACCGCTGGGAGTGCTGGAATTGGACAACCACCGCCGCGTGGGATACTTTTCTCTCGAGGATCAAGCCGGGGCGCAACATCTGGCCAATCAAGTGGCCGCGTCGCTCCGGCTGCAGGCCCAGCAGGCTATGCGCGAGCAGTTGTTCCGCAGCGAAAAGCTGGCCGCCACGGGGCAATTGATTTCCGGAGTGGCCGGGGAACTCAAAGCGCCCTTGGACCGCATCGTGCAATTGGCCGAGGCGCGGGCTTCCCGCGCACCGGACGACGCAGCCCTGCGGGAGCTGTGGTCGGAGAGCCGGCGCGCGGAAGGTATCGTTTCGCGGCTGGTGTCGTTTGCCGGGCCCGATGGCGCGCAGGAACATCCGGGGTCCGCTGCCGCCGACGTGAATGCGGTGCTGGGCGGCCTGGTCCAGTTCCGGGAAGCGGAATGGCGCGCCTTGGGAATTCGCGTCACCACCCGGTTATCCACCGAACCCGCGTTGGTGGCGGCATCGCGGGGACATATCGAGCAGGTCTTCCTGAATCTTCTGGTGCATGCCCAGCAGCGGACGCTGGAAGGAGCGGCGAAAAACATCACGCTGCAAAGCAGCGTCATGGCGGGCAAGTTACTCGTGGAGATCATTTACTCGGCGCCGGCCGGGGCTTCGGGAGGTCCGGACGGCCCGCTGCAACCGGCGCAGGCCAGCGCCTTGGGCCTGGGCGTGTGCCACGTGATCGCGACCAGCCTGGGAGGAGAGATTCGCTTCCGCGCGCTGGCCAGCCTGGAGCGCTTCGAGGTCGAACTGCCCTTAACCGGGTCCCGCGACGCCCACCGTGGCGCGGAGCCCACGCGAACCCGGGACAAATCCGTCCCCCTGGTGCGGCCGCTCACGCTGATGTTGGTGGACGGCGACGCCGCGGCGCAACGGCAGTTGGTGGCTTCCTTGGGAGCGCGAGGGCATCGCGTGGTTCCGGCTTTGGCGGCCGAGGCTCCCGAACTGGCCCAGCGTCTGCGCTTCGACGCCGTCTTTTGGGCCGTCCGGACGGGCGGCGGGCGGTGGAGCGAATATCACGAGCGCCTGCGCAGCACCGTCAGCGCGTTCGTGCTGTTGAGCGACGGTTACGATCACAACCTGGCGCGAAGCCTGGAAGCCAACGGAGGATTTCTGCTGGCGACGCCGATTGGGGAAGCCGAGGCGGGTCGCGTGCTGGCTGAAATTGCGATGCGGGCGCCCGCGGCGGCGGCGGGGAAGTGATCGAAAGAAGAATACAGAAGTCAGAATACAGAAGCCAGAATCGCTTCGACTAGTCCTGGTATCGTATGCGGATTTGCTTCGGCGTCGACTCTCAGGCCGTGCTCGCGCAGCGTGGCGGAGGTAACTGGTCCGATTGAGCAAACGCGGATTCCTTGGAGCGCTTCGCGGCCGGCGGCGGCTAAGAGGTTATTCACCGTGGACGAGCTGGTGAAGGCGATCCAGTTGGGCTTGTGTGACAAGACCTCGCGGACGCGCTGAGCTAGGTCCTCCGGCGGCACGGTGCGGTAGGCTTCCACCACACCTACACTCGCGTCGCGACGGGCTAGCTCCACCGGGACTACGTCGCGCGCTACGGCCGCGCGGGGGAGTAGAATCCGCTTTCCGCTAAGATCGTCTGCGGCGAAGGCCTCCACCAGACTTTCCGCTACGTATTCGGCGGGCATGCGGTCCACTTTCAGATGCAGAGCTTCCACCGCTGCGCGCGTCGCTGGGCCGATCGCGCAGATTCTTGCTCGCAGGTTGCGCAGGTCGGAACTCGAGGCGTCCAGACGCTCCATGAAGCCGCGCACGCCGTTCACGCTGGTGAAGATGAGCCAGTCGTAGGTATCGAGTTGCGCTATCGCGCGATCGAGCGGCGCGGGATCGGCGGGCGGACGAATCTCGATGGTCGGAAGCAAGATCGCTTCGGCGCCTAACTCTTCTAGCGGCGAGGCGAGTTCGGCGGCCTGTCCGCCCGCGCGCGTCACTGCGATGCGTTGGCCGAACAAAGGCAAACGCTCGAACCAGTTAAAGCGGTCGCGCAGCGCGACCACTTCCCCGATCACGATGGTGGCGGGGGGCCGCAAACCCGCCCGGGCGATGCGATCGGCCAAATCCGCCAGGGTGCCTACCACGGTTTGCTGATCGGGACGCGTGGCCCAGCGGACGGCCATGGCCGGAGTGCTGGCAGCTCGCCCGCTCGCGATCATGGCTTTGGCGATCTCGCCGAGATTCACCAGTCCCATGAACAGAACAACGGTTTCCGCCGCGCCGACTTTCGCCCAGTCGATGGACGCGACGTTGTGGCCAGTGACGAAGGTCACAGCGGAGGTATGCTCGCGATGCGTGAGCGGAACGCCGGTGTAGGCGGCCAATCCCAGAGGCGTGGTGACGCCGGGCACGATCTCGAAGGGGATGCCCGCTTCGGCCAGCGCTTCGATCTCTTCGCCGCCGCGGGCGAAGATGAACGGATCGCCGCCCTTGAGCCGGACTACGGTAGTGCCGCGACGCGCCAGATCGATCATCAACTGCGAGATCGCCTCTTGCGGCATGACGTGCTCGGCGCGCTTCTTGCCGACGTAGATGCGCTGGGCGGAGGCGGGCGCGTGGTCGAGGAGACGCTCGCTCGCCAGATTGTCGTAGAGCACGGCGCCCGCGCGTTCGAGCATCGCACGCCCTTTGACGGTGATCAGGCCAGGGTCGCCTGGGCCGGCGCCGACCAGGTACACTTTTGCCGGACCGCTCGCCTTTGAACCATTCATCGGGCTGATGCGTAGACTTCGGCCAAAATCTCGCGCGCTCCTTGCGCGAGCAATTGCTCGCCGAGCCGCGCGCCTACGTCCTCGGGAACTGAACCGGACAGTTCGCCGCGGACCAGGCGAGTTCCATCCGGGGACGCCACGACGGCTTGCAGACTAAGGCCGCCCGCCACAGGGCTATCGACGAGCACGGCGTGCGCACCCACCGGGACCTGGCAGCCTCCGCCCAGAGTGCGCAGCAACGCGCGCTCGGCGGTGACCGTTCGCCGCGTCGGCGCGTGATCGAGCCTCGCGACCAAGGCTTGAGCCGCACCGCCGTCGTCGCGCGTTTCGATGGCTAGCGCGCCTTGACCTACGGCCGGGCAGACGACCTCAGCGGGAACCAGTTCGCGGATACGGTCCTGCCAACCCAAGCGCCTGAGTCCCGCCGCGGCCAGCACAATCGCTTCGTACCGGCCTTCATCCAGTTTGCGCAGGCGCGTGTCCACGTTGCCGCGCAGCATTTGAATCGACAAACCGGGAATGTGCGCCTGCAATTGCGCCGAGCGGCGGAGCGAACTGGTGCCCACGCGCGTTCCAGCCCGGAGTTCGCTGAGCGCCAGGCCGATCAGCGCGTCGCGTGGTTCCTCCCGCTCGGGGATGGCCGTCAAAGTGAGTCCGCGGGGCAGTTCGGTGGGAACATCCTTCATGCTGTGCACCGCCAGGTCGATCTTGCCCGCCAGCAAGGCTTCTTCGATTTCCTTGGTGAACAGTCCCTTGCCGCCCACCTTTGCCAGAGGCACGTCCTGGATCTTGTCGCCGCTGGTCTGGATGATTTCGATGCGCGTTTCGGCGCCCAGGTCCGTCAAGCACTGCGCGATGTGGCGGGCCTGCCACAGCGCCAGCGCGGAAGCTCGCGAGCCGATCACGATGGGGGAACGAGTCACGCTTTCTCACCCCGTGGAGCGGGCTTTAGCCTGCAACGGGGACTTGAGTCCCCGTCTCGACGTGCCGTTTGAGCAACGCGGAGGCTGAAGCCTCCGTTGCAGGCTAAAGCCCGCTCCACAGCGCCTCTCATTCGCTTCCTAGCCGGAACAACTTGCGAATCACGCCCATCATATGCTGGCCTGTGGGGTCCGCTGCCGTGCGGCGCAATTCGGAGATCGGCCCGTGCGCGATTTTGTTCACCAGCCCGCGGGTAATGGCGTCGATAGCTTCTTCCTGCTGCGGCGTCAGTGCGCCCAGCCGCGCCCGCTGACGCTCGATCTCGCCTTTGCGCCACACCTCGAATTGATCCTGCAAGCTGACGATCGTCGGCGCGACCTCGCGCGTTTTCAACCGCTGCATCATCCGGTCGACTTCTTCCCGGATGATCTCTTCGGCTTCCTGCGCGGTCTGGACACGCCCTTGCAGATTGGTATCGACGACTTTTCCCAGGTCGTCGATATCGTAAAGAAACACGCCGTCCAGCTTGTTCACTTCGGGGTCGATGTTGCGCGGCACCGCGATATCGATCAGGAACATGGGCCGATTGCGGCGCTTGGCCATGGCCGCGCGCATGTTTTCGGGCGTCAGGATGTAGTGCGGCGCGCCGCTCGACGCCAGCACGATGTCGACGGCGGGCAACGCGCCCGGGAACCGGTCGTAGTCCAGCACCGATCCGCCGAATTCACCGGCCATGGCCGCGGCCCGCTCGCGCGTCCGGTTAGTCACCAGGATTTCGGAAACCCCGGCGCGTCGCAGGTGGCGGGCGGCGCTTTCGGCCATCTTGCCCGCGCCGATCACCAGGACGCTCTTGCCCGTGAGCGATCCGAAAATCTCGCGCGCCAGCTCCACCGCCGCGTAGCTCACCGAAACCGCGCTTTCGCCGATGTCGGTTTCCGAGCGCACGCGCTTGGCGACGTTGAAAGCGCGCGTCATCACCAGGTCGAGGAAGCCCGTGACCGTGCCGCATTCCTTGGCGACCGCGTAGGCGTTCTTCAACTGGCCCAGGATCTGCGGCTCGCCCACGACCATCGAGTCCAGGCTCGAGGCCACGCGGAACAGATGGCGGATAGCGTCGGAGCCGTCGAAGCGGTAGAGATATGGCGTCACCCAGGCGCGGTCCACCTGGCGCGACTCGGCCAAGAAGCCCTCGACGGCTTCCTCGACGTTGGTCTGTTCCTCGGCGGTCACGGCCACTTCAACGCGATTGCAGGTCGACAGAATCATGCCTTCGATCAATCCCGGCTGCCGCTTCAGATTGTCAAGCGCATCGGGCAGAGTCTTTTCTTCGAAGGCCAGCCGCTCGCGCACCTCGACCGGCGCGGTGCGGTGATTGAGGCCGGTGAGCAGCAGTTTCATGGCGACGCTTTATCGGACCAGCAGCGGGCCCAACCCCGTATGGGCCACCCACGTGAGGGCCGAGCACCCCAGCACGAAGAGCGCCATCACCGCCGTTTTTCGCCCGCGCCAGCCCACCGAGGCGCGCATGAACATCATGACCAGCACCAGCACCCAGGTGAACAGCGACAGCGTCACGCGGGCCTCGCCGATCCAGCGCGTCCCCGATTCGATGAACGCCCAGGTCACGCCGAACACCACGCCCAGCGTAATGAACGCGAACCCGAGCCCCAGGGAATTGCTGATCATTTTGTCGAGCGTGGCCAGCGGAGGCAGGCGTTCGAGCAACCGGCCCGTCTGTTTGCGCTTCAAGCGCCGTTCTTGAATCAGGTACGCCACCGCCGCCACCGCGGTCAGCAGCAGCGCCGCGTATCCGGCCAGCACCAGAAAGATGTGCACGATCAGCCAGGTGTCGCGCACGCGCGGGTCCGGCCAGGTGGCGACGGGACGTTCCATGGCGGAGACCAGGGTCATCACGAAGACCAGCGGAAACAGCACCACGGAAGTGCTGGAGAAACGGTAGCGCCATTCCACGGCGAGAAACACCAGCGCGATCAGGAACCCGCACAGGCTCAGCGCCTGATAAAAGTTCGCCACCGGAACGTGGTGGTAGGCCATGGCGAAATCCACGATCGCCACGCCGTGCAGCACCACGCCGACGCGGAACGCGCCCAGCGCCATCCGAAATACGCTCTGCTTGTGGCGCAGCACGCTCAGGATCGAGTGCAGCAATCCCAGCGCATACAAACACGCGGCGACACGCAGCCAGAAGATGCCGGAGTCGATCATTTCTGTCTCATCTTGATTTTAAGGCATGTGGGGCAGGGCCATGCCCTGCCTGAAGTGGTCGGACGCCGGATGGCAGCGCCTGGCGCCGCCCCACACGGTCTGGCCTTTAGTGATCCTGAAGTTTCAACCTGGTCACGCCGTTATCGTCCAGGTACTCGCGATTGTTCTCACACACGTACTCAAGCAGGTGGTAATTCGGCGTGCGCCGGTACGCAAACGTGAACGTCCACGGCTTTTCCAAAGTCACCGGATCTTCCACAGTGACCTGGTCGTGGAGAACGTCGGGCGCGGCCAGATGGAACCGCTCCGTGATCCGCACCTGATCGCTGTGCGGCATGCTCCGGAACCCGAGCACCTCTTCCTTGATCCCGATCGTGTCCACCATCAGCATGTCTCCGTCCCAATGCCCCACAGAGTGGCCGTAATAGCCGGGAGCCACCTCGCCCATCTTGGCTTGCGGCTCGTCCAAATAGATGCGGCGCACTTCGCTGAACGCTTCGGTAATGATGGTGATTTGTCCGGGCGTCTGTAGAATTTCCAAAGGATAAATCGCGGACATCATTTGCGGCATACCGTAAGGGATGCAGAGGGTTCCCCGGTTGCCCAGCGGTTCGCCGCGCTGATCGGCCTCGCGTTCGGCCGCCTGACGCTTCTTGTACGCGTCGGCGTAGGGCGATTTCAGGAGCATGGGTCCAGCGGCAGGCGCGGCGAGTTTCGGGTCCGCCGCGGCGCCACGGCCAGCACGGTACACCGCCCAGGCGCCGTTGAGATTCGGCGGGTTGCCTTTGGATTGCGTCTGCGCCAAGACCGGCAGAGCGGCGAGCGAAAGCATTAAGGCGATGGTTCTCATAACGGAAGCCCCTTTTATTGGTCGAAGCGCCCGCCCGGAGGATTCCCGTCCCCAAGCGTCCGTCCATCCGGCAACGTGGTCTTCTCCATCATTCCGCCCAGTTTCCCATTCTTGAGCGGATTCACCAGAATCGTGACCTTATCGCCGGTCTTAAGCTCGTTAAATTTCCACCCGAGCCTCGTCAGAACGTTAGGGCTGGCGCATTCAATCGAATAGTGCTTCGCGCCACCATTCGCGTCGGCGACGTCCAATTCGATGTAGGCGTGCGGATTGGTCCATTCAAATTTGGTGACCGTGCCGGTGAGCGTGATGCGGTGGTCGTAATCGAACATCGCGAACGAGTGATGTGCAAAAACCGGCAGGGCGAGCCCACAAAGCGCGATTGGCCCAAGCCATCTGAGTGTCGTCAAGCGAATCCTCCTCAAACGGTTTATTATAGGCGACGCTCTCTTCAGCGCATAGGGGCAGCGCTTTGCGCAGCATAATGAGAGCATGCCCCTTGAATTCACCACGTCCTGCCTCACGGATTCCACCGAGTGGTTTCGCGCCTACAAGCGGCTAGCGGAAGGCGCCCTGGCGCAACTCAGCGATGAGCAATTGCTCGCCGCCATCGATCCCGAGTCCAATTCGATTGCCATCGTCGTCAAGCACATGACGGGAAACATGCGCTCGCGCTGGACCGGGTTTCCTCACGCCGACGGCGAGAGCGTCGCCCGCGACCGCGACAGCGAATTTCTCGATCCGCCGCAATCGCGCGCCGAGCTGATGGCACTGTGGAATGACGGTTGGGCCGTCTTGTTTCAGGCCTTGGACTCGCTCACCGACGCCGACCTCATCCGGCCGGTGACGATCCGCGGCGAAAAACATTCGGTCGTGCAGGCGATTCACCGGCAGCTCGGGCACTACGCGTACCACGTGGGGCAGATTGTTTTCCTCGCCAAACATCTCGCGCATGCGAACTGGAGGCCGCTCACGATTCCACGAGGAGGATCGGCCGCGTACAACAGCCGCGTGCAGTCCGGCGAAGTGAGCCAGCGACCCTGAGAAGCGGGCCGTTGAGGACCGGTGGCTACCGTCCGCGCAGCAGCCGCATTGCCTCGGTCACGGCGGCAGCCTCGCGAGCGGCCCGGCCGTCGGACGCGGATTCCGGAATCGAGTCGCCCTCGCCCGGCGCCAGGAACAGATTCGCCTCCACGCCATGCTGCCGCGTGTACAGATCCCAATAGCGGCCCTTCAAGGCGTACAGCGAATCGTGCATGCCCCGTTCCAGGATGCGGCCGTCTTCCACCACCAGAATCTGATCCGCGCGGCGGATCGTCGAAAGCCGGTGCGCGATCACGAACGTGGTGCGGCCTTGCATCAGGTACTTGAGCCCTTCTTGAATCAAGGCCTCGGACTCCGAATCCAAGCTGGAGGTGGCCTCGTCCAGAATCAGTATGCGAGGGTTGGCCAGGATCGCGCGGGCGATGGACACGCGCTGGCGCTGGCCGCCGGAGAGTTTCACGCCGCGCTCGCCCACGATGGTGTCATATCGCTTGTCGAATCGTTCGGCGAACTCGTCCACGCGAGCGATCCGGCAAGCTTCGAGGATTTGCTCCTTAGTTGCACCCGGCCGCGCGAACGCTACGTTTTCTTCAATGGTGCCGTCGAACAGAAAGGTATCTTGCAGCACGACGCCCAACTGCGTGCGGTAGGTATCCAGCCGTACCTTCGACAAATCCACGCCGTCGACGGTGATCTCGCCTTCGATAGGCGTGTGGAAAGCGGCAATCAAGCTGATGATGGTCGATTTGCCGGAACCCGAAGGGCCCACCAGCGCCGTCACCGTTCCAGGCTCGGAGCGAAAGCTAACGCCGGTCAGAACCTGCTTGCCCTCTTCGTAGTAAAACCCGACGTCCTTAAATTCGACGCTGCCGCGAATTGCGCCCATCGCGACAGTCCGGAGCGGCTCTCGATCCTCGGGACGCTCGGCGAGCACTTCGCGTGTGCGCTCCAGTCCGGCGAAAGCCTCGGTGAGCTGCGTGCCGATGTTCACCACCTGCATTACCGGCGCGATGAGGAACGCGAGAAACGCAACGAAGGTCATCAGATCGCCCAGCGTCAAATGGCCTGCGAGAATCTGGCGCGCGCCGACGTACCACACCACTGCTCCGACGATACCCATCAGCACGGTCGCGGACAGACTCATGAGCGAAACCGCGGTCAGCGATTTGAGGACGTTATCCAGCAGCCGCTTCACGCCGCCCGCGAATACGTCCGCCTCGCGCTGCTCGGCATGGTAACCCTTGACCACGCGCACGCCGCCCAGCGACTCGGTCAAGCGCCCGGTCACTTCACCGGTGATCTTGCCGCGCTCCCGGAAAATCGGGCGAATGTTGGTGAAGGCCTGCTTCAGCACGAAGGAGAACAACAGCACGAAGAGCGCGGTGATCCCGGTCATCACCACGCTGATGCGCAACAGCACCACCAATGCGATCAAAGCCGTCAAAAGGCCTCCGGCGAAATCCACCAGCCCGGTGCCGATCAGGTTGCGCACACCCTCGACATCGTTCATGATGCGCGAGACCAGCACACCGCTCTTGTTGGCGTCGTAATACGCGACCGGCAGCAGTCCAATGTGGCGCTGGACCTTCTGCCGAAGCTCGGCAATCAGGCGTTGGGCGGCTTTGGAAAGCAGTTGCGTCAAAGTGAAAGAGGTGACGCCCTGGAGCAGCGTTGCCGCCAGCACTGCACCCACCAGGGGGCCGAGCAAATCGATTTGCCGCTTCCCGACCACGTTGTCGATCAGGTATTTTGTGGACGCCGGTAACACCAGCGCGCACAGCCGGTTGATGACCATCAGAAGGAACCCGAGCGCAAAAATGCCGCGCCGCGGCCGGATCATCTCGCGGATATCGGGCCAGAGTTCGCGGAAGCGTTCCCCGCCCTGCTTTTTCGGTTTTAGTTTCGTCACGAATGTTGGTCCACTGTCACGATTGGCGCCGGCTCGACGGCCACCTTCCCCGTGGCCGGTTGCAAATCCCATTCCCATTGCCATTGGTCTAAGTGTGGCACAGGCTCCACCCTGTGCGCGATCATGAGCAACATGGCATCCCTCTACGCCGGCACCTCGGGCTTCGCTTACCCCAGCTGGAAGCCGGACTTCTATCCTCCCAAACTGCCGGCTAAGGATTTCCTAAAGCACTACGCGGCGCGGCTGAACGCGGTCGAGATCAACTACACGTTCCGCCAATTGCCGAAAACAACGACGCTCGAGAATTGGATGCAGTCGGTGCCGGAAGGATTCCGATTTGCTCTGAAAGCGCACATGCGCATCACGCACATCCAGCGTCTGCACGAATCCGAATTTACCGAGGTCTTCTTTCGCGCCATCGACCCGGTACGCGCCACCCGCCATCTGGGACCGGTTTTGTTCCAGCTTCCGCCCAATTTCAAGGCCGAGGTCGACGTTCTGACGGCGTTTTTGGCGAAGCTGCCCGAAGACATCCCGTGCGCCTTCGAGTTCCGCAACAAGTCCTGGTTGACGGACGAGGTCTACAGGCTTCTGGAACAGCACCGCGTGGCGTTGTGCCTGGCGGAATCGGAGAAATTCGAGGTGCCGGAAGTGATCACGGCGCCGTTCGTCTATGTGCGCCTGCGCAAGGAGGATTACTCGCCCGCGGAGCGCGCCGAGATCGCGGAACGAGTCCGCGCGATGCTCTCCGCCGGACGCGACGCGTACGTCTTCTTCAAGCACGAAGAAACTCCGGCGGGCGCCCGGTACGCGGAGGAGTTGCTCGCGGCAGTGCAGCCTGCGCGATAATCCCGTCATGACTCCCAACTTTGTAACGACCGCCTTCACCCTCGACGGTTACCGCATCACCACCAACCTGGGCCTGGTCCGCGGCATCGTCGTTCGTTCGCGATCCATCTTCGGCACCATCGGCGCGGGCCTGCAGACGATCGTCGGCGGCAACATCACTCTGCTGACCGAATTGTGCGAGAAGACCCGCGAGCAGGCGTTTGAGCTGATGATCCAGCACGCCACGCAGATGGGCGCCAACGGAATCATCGCCGTCCGCTACGACGCCACCGAAGTGATGCAGGGAGTTACCGAAGTGCTGTGCTACGGCACGGCCGTGGTAGTGGAGCGTAACGCCTAAGCGCCTCCGCGATCCCGTTCCACTCATCCAGGCATCTGTCCGCACGGCTAATCGTTGGCGTCGAAGAGAAGCCACGGCCCGTCGTTCAAAAGGTGAAGATCCATCCCCTTCTGCGTAATGAGGAAGTAGGTTTCAAAAAACTCCTCGACGGCGTCGACCTGGGGCATGCCTTGAAGCTCCGTGCAGAAGGGCTCCGTTGGCGACAAGAGATACGCCTTGGCCAGTCCGTCCTCGACTAGACCCGCCAGCGCCTCCACAACCTCTGAGCGCTCAATCGTCAATCCGCACTCGGCCCCATCCTTCGCTACGTCACCCAGGATACACTGGTCGACGTTCTCGTAGCCGTCACAGATCGAGTTCAGAACCATCAGCCGGACCAATTCATGCCGGTTCATACGTTCGATCAGAGCGTCCCGTCAGTGGTGAGCCCCGAACATCAATTCGCCCGCGGTCACTTCAAGCTTTAACCGGTTTTGCGGAGGCGGCAGCGGGCAGGTGGCGAAGTCGGTGTACACGCACGGCGGGTTCTCGGCTTTGTTGAAATCCAGTTCCACCGTTTTGCGTCCATTTCCTGACGCTGCGCCGGGCCCGTCCTTCGGCAGCGGCGCGTAGAGAAAACGCGAGGCGGAATACGTCGTCTTGCCGCTGGTCAGATCCCGCATAACGAAGAACAGGTGATCGTCTTCGGTCACCGGCTCCAGACGGTACTCCTGGCCGTTACGCGTGAAGCGCGCGTAGCCGGGGGATTGATCCGTCTCCTTCACGCCCACCGCCGTATCGAAGGTCAGCGAGTGCGGCTTGTCCCACGCCACCCAATCCGCCTGGATGCGCCAGGAGGGATCGGCCGGATACCAGCGCTCCCCCGCGAAGTTCTTCCGCGTCGCGGCGTCATTGTCTTTGACGCGGACGGCCAGCTTGTCTTCGCGCTGGATCACGAAGAAGTTCACGCGGCCGACCGTCACCGTGTCGCGGGCGGCGTCGGTGTCGGGACGAAGATCCACTCCGTGTGAGAAAGACTGGGCCGGCTGGCCGTTTATGGCCGCGCCCGTGCCGGATGCGGGAGTGAAATGCGCCTTGCCCTTGGCCACCGTGATCACTCCCAGGTTCGCCGGCGTCCCTTCGGGCAAAGGCACTTCGTAAGAAGGATTCGAGCCGACCCGGTTCGCGCCTTCCTTCAACCAGTCCAGCCCGACCACCGTGAGCCAGCCGTTGTCGGCTTTGAGTTCGGTCTCGTGCTGCGCGCGCCATTGGGCGATGGTGCGCTGATAGTTCGGGTCGGCGGCGGAAGCGGCCAAGCCTGAGACGAGCAGGGTGATTGAGATCGCTCGCATGGATCTAGCGTACTCTAGGCAGCAGAACCGCGGGCGGTTTCCCATTCCGGAAACACCAGCACGGCGGGGTGACACTTTAGTGCGCGCGCAAGAGTCTTGGCCCGCTCGACGCCCAGCCGGACGCGGTCATTCTCAATAGCCGACAGAGTGGCCTGGGGGATGCCTGTGAGCTTGGCCAGCTCGTTTTGACTCAAACCTTGTAACTCCCGGACGATACGAACCGACTCGCCGACCGAAACGTCGATGTGCTTTTTGGCTGAACGAAAAGTCTTCATTTCCCTCCTCTCAATACTCGTGCGGCGTCACCCGCGCCACCTCAAAGAGCAACTCCCTGGAAACCAAGCGATAAACCACCCGATACTTCAGTCCAAGGCGAGAAGAGCGATACCCGTGCCACTCTCCCCGAAGCGCCTCGTCGTGAAATCCTTTGATGAGACGCAGCCCCGCAGGGCCTGAGATCATAGCAATGTCCTTCCACTTCTCGTACCGCTTCACAATTTCGCGCGGGGCCGACTCGATCTGCTTGCCGACCTTGAAATGCTCCTCGATGCTCCACACAAGCAGCCCATATCTAATATAGTATGCCCGGCGCGGGAGCCAACCTTACTCCCCAACGATCTTCACCAGCGCCCGCTTCCGCCGCCGCCCGTCGAATTCGCCATAGAAGATCTGCTCCCACGGACCGAAATCGAGCTTGCCCGCGCTAATCGCGACCACCACCTCGCGGCCCATGATCTGGCGCTTCATGTGCGCGTCTGCATTGTCCTCGCCGGTGCGATTGTGCAGGTACTGCGACACGGGCTCGTGCGGCGCGAGCTGCTCCAGCCACTTGTCGTAGTCCTGATGCAAGCCGCGCTCGTCGTCATTGATGAAGACCGATGCAGTGATGTGCATGGCGTTCACCAGGACTAAGCCTTCGCGCACGCCGCTCTCGCGCAGGCAGGCTTCCACCTGCGGCGTGATGTTGACGAAGGCGCGCCGCGTGGGGATGTCGAACCAAAGTTCTTTTCGATAGCTAAGCATTCTGTAGCCTTTCAGGGCCTGTAGCTTTTCCTGTGGCGAAGGTCCATTATAGATAGCTGATATGACTCGACACCATTTTAATCCCAGCTTGAATCGCCGCCATTTCCTGTCCACGTTGGGAGCCGCTGTGGGCAGCGCCGCCGTCGCCGCCGCTCAGCAACCTCGCATTTCCGACGATCCCGCGCCCCGCGACTGGTCCGGGCCCTCAGTCCGGTATCCCGACCCCGACATCATCGCGCTCGATAACCGCTTCCGCCGCTACATCGTCGGCAACACCTCCATCAAGCGCCTCTACACCGGCACGCAATGGGCCGAGGGCCCGGCGTGGAACGGCGTGGGACGTTACCTCGTCTGGAGCGACATCCCCAACAACGTGCAGATGCGCTGGACCGAGGAGGACGGGCGCGTGACGGTGTTCCGCAATCCCTCCGGCTATAGCAACGGCAACACCTTCGATTTCGAGGGGCGGCAGCTCTCCTGCGAGCATGGCGGGCGGCGTGTCGCGCGCTATGAATACGACGGCACGGTCACAACGATCGCCGACAAGTACCAGGGCAAGCGCCTCAATTCGCCCAACGATATTGCCGTGCATCCCGACGGGAGCATCTGGTTCACCGATCCGCCCTACGGCATCAACGGCAACTATGAAGGCTTCCGGGCCGACAAAGAAGTGAAGGAAGCCGTGTACCGCGTCGATCCCAAGACCAAGCAAATGGACAAGATCACGGATGAAATGAACGGTCCCAACGGCATCTGCTTCTCGCCGGACTACAAGAAGGTCTACGTCGCCGACACCGGCACGGGCCGCGAGGTTCGCGTGTGGGACGTCGACGGAAAGACCGTGCGCAACGGCAAGCGCTTCGTGCAGCTCGCTACTCCGCAGGGAAGTCCGGCAGCCGCCGACGGCATCCGTTGCGACGTGGATGGCAACGTGTGGTGCGGCGCTCGGCCGGGCGTCCAGATCGTCGCACCCAGCGGCGAGCCCATCGGCATCATTCGCCTGCCGGAGAACTGCGCCAACATCTGCTTCGGCGGGACCAAGCGCAACCGCCTGTTCATGGCCGCCAGCCAATCGCTGTACGTGGTGTACGTGCTGACCACCGGCGCGGGCGTCGCGTAGGCTGCGCGATTGGCACCGGGACGAGCGTAGCTAGTAAAGTAAAAGCAGCGAATCGTCGATTGATGCTGAGAGCGGTTGTTCTACACTCATGCCACAGCAACTGCGGATTCTGCTTCAAATCTACTACCGCCCGCATGCCGGTTTCTGCCGGGTTCTGGACGAAGGCCGGTTCGTGTTCGCTCTGCTTGCCGCGATCGTCGCTTCGGTGGTTTTCTTTGGCCTGGTTTTCAATTCTGTGGTGCCGCAGATTCTCCAGTCCGCGTACGCAACCGCCCAGCACGTGGAATCCGACACTTCTAACAATGGGGAACCTGACGCAGACCAGCCCTCGCCGCCGGTCCCGGTGCCTGGAATCCGGTCCGTTTCGCCGCTGCTGGGTCTGTTGCGTGGGGGTTTGGTTTTCGGAAGTCTGATCGTCCTGTCCGGATTGTACGTCCCGGCGGCCATCGTCATCGTCGCGCGCTGGGATTCGTTGGGCGGAACGGCGACCGTCTTGCGGCGGGAATACCTGCCGGTCCTCAGCTGCCATCTTCTGTCCTACGCGGCGATCCTGCTGCCCCTTTCCCTGCTGGGGTTCGTGGCGCCGGCATCCATCCCATTCTGGCTGGCCGCGCTGGCGGTTTGCGCGGTGTACTTCCTGTTCCTGAGCGCGACTGCCCTGCGGGCCGTCCTGGGGACCAGCGGTGTCCACGCGGCCGTCACCGTCTGCTCGGCCTCGGTTGCCGGAGCCTTGGGTGGGATGATGTACGGACTGATTGGCGCCTCGTCCTACTATCTCGCCTCGCCGTTCCTCCTCTACTATGCGTACCGGTTTTTCCAGGGCGACATTCGCATCATCGGATCGGGACTGAGCGCGCGCCAGAGCCTGCGGAGGCAGCTCGAAGCGGCCAAGCTGAATCCTCGCGATTACGACGCGCACTACCAGATCGGACTCATTCTGGCCCACCGGCACCAGCTCACCGAAGCCGAGGCGTCGTTCAAGAAGGCTATCGAAATTGCTCCGGATGAGGCCGACGCTTACTTCCAGTTCGCCAAGATCGCCCGCGAGCAGGGCCGCCTGGATGAAGCGCTGCAAGCCCTCCGGCGGGCCGCGGCTCTGGACGACAAGCTCTCGGCGAGCGAAGTCTGGCGGGACTTGGGCGCCGTGGCGCTGCTCGCCAATCATCCGGAGGAGGCCCAACCCGCGCTGGCCAAATACGTGGAACGGAGACCGTACGATCCGGAAGGGCTGTATTGGTACGGAAAAGCCCTCAAGCGGCTGGGGCAATCGGCCGCGGCCAAGGATGCGCTGGAGAGGTCGCTCGAAGCGGTTGCCACCGCCCCCTCGCATCAGCGGGGTCGGCTCCGGAAGTGGGCCTCGGAGGCCAAGTTGGAGTTGCGATCCATCTAAGTGCGGACTCCAACGCCGGTCCACAAAACCGGCAGCCGCCCGCGTATTACCCTCGTCCGTCTCCGGTTCTATTGAGCCTGTATGACAAGCCTGTTATAGTAACAATGTGAAGCGCAAACGCCCGCCCATCGAAATCCCGGCCGCGGCACAAGCCGCTGTTCCCGAGGCCATTCTGGAGCAAGCCCGCCGCGCGATCGAAACGGACCGGCTGAAGCCGCCCGCCAAGTGCACGGTGTGCGGTGAAGAATGCGCGCCCAGTTCCACCGAAGGTTTGTGCTGGGTATGCCGCCGGCTGAAGCTCAGCGCCTGGCGCGACGCCGATTCCCAAATGCCCGCCCAAGAATAATCGCGTCCCACAGAGCCGCGACTGTAGTCCCTCGAGCCGCGACTGTAAAGGAGCGGTTTCCGCTACTGCTTTTCGAGCACCTGCGTTACATCGAATTCGCCCTGCGGCACCGTGATGTGCGTAACGATCGTCAGCGTCTTACCGCCGTCGCTGAGCGTCCAAGTCTCTTTCTGTTTGGCCTGCCCGCCCTGCACCGCGCGCGCGCTTTCAATCACCAGCCGGTCGCCCTCCCAATGCGCCGAGCCTTGCGCGTCCCCCGTGGCGAGTTTGTTTACCGCAGGCTTGCCGTCGGTGGTGTACTTGAGCTCCGTGGTCACTTCCCCCTGGGCGCCCTTCTGCGTAGTGGACATGTTCAGGACCGGGTCAGCATGGTGGATCTTGCGGGTCAAGGCGGAGGGCGCGGGGAATTGCCCGTACTTGCTGCGGGCCGGATTCAGATTCCAGTCGCCGGAAAAGTTAGGCGCCGCCGCGGCAGCCCCGGCGGATAGCAGCAACACAAACGGGAGCAACGCAGACGTGCGGGTAGTCATCGGGACTTGAGTATAGCGGCGATGCCCCCCCAAAGCCCTCGGCGGAAACGCTCAAACCGGAGAATTAAACCTCTGACTTCACAGGGACAAAGATGGGGGGGCTTGACAACCTTACGGCGATACATAGAATAGGGGTAATCTGCTTCGTATGCCCGAATGCGAGCATAAGCGCACGGAATTCCTGATGCGTCGTGATGGCACCGACTACCTGCGGTGCCTCGACTGCGACCAGGTGTTCGATGCCGACGACCTGGAACAGGTTCCCGCAGACGACGAGCCCCTCGGTGAACGAGACGACGAGCCCCGCCGCAAGAAGGCTTCTTAAGACAGCCTCCGCGCGAACTATAAACTCAAAGATTCCGCCGCGGGGACGCCCTTCGCTCCCGTGTACCGGAGTCTGGGCGCATGCCGGTTTCCCCATTTGTAGGCGAACGCGGTTTCCAGCGCCATGTTCCCCAGCGTGACCAAGGGCACGGCCGCGCACAACGGAGCCAGCAGGGCGGTCCAGGGCCTTTCGCGGATCATCGAGAAGCCGATGTCTAGCACATCGCCCGTCAGCTTCCAGTAATTGCCGGATTCGCCGCACACCCGCGACCAGCCGGCGCGCAGTCCAGCCAAAAACTCCTCCGGAGTGCGCGCGCCCGGAACCTCGGTAAACGTGCGGCCCAGACCCGTCAGCGTGTGGGAATCGCTGCCGCCCAGCTTCACCAGCCCGTTGCGCCGGGCGAAACGCGCGGCAAACAGGTTGGCCCGGCGCAGTAGCATTCCGTTGCGCGTTTCCGCCGCGGGAAAACAGGCGGCAAACTCCCGAAAGTCGGCTTCCTTACGGCGGCCCGTCAGGCTAGAAAAAGCGTGGTTGACGCTGAACAGCAGACCGCGCTCCCGCAAATGGGCCAGCAGAGCGGGAAAATCCGTGCGGCGGCGCTGCAGCTCGATGTGATCGCGCTCGTTCAACCCGTAGACGCCGATATGCAGCTCCGTGTCGCTAGAAGTCCGGCAGCTCACCTCTTCGCTCAAGAAGAAATCGGCGTGGCGCCGCAGTCTCTCGGCGGCGTCGATAGAATCGTGATCCGTCACCGTAACGACGTCCATACCGCGCCGTTTCAGGGTCTCGTATACCGCGTGCGGATCGTTGTAGCTTTCCCGGCAAACCCGGTTGAGCACCGGCACGGTGCACATGCCCGAGTGGATGGTGTGAACGTGCAAGTCGCAGCGCATGACCCACTTATAGCCGGGAAGTGTTACAACACAGAGTGCGGGACAAAAAACATTTGTTACAAATCGTGT
The DNA here is from genome assembly GCA_035604115.1 of Bryobacteraceae bacterium. Classification (GTDB taxonomy): domain Bacteria; phylum Acidobacteriota; class Terriglobia; order Bryobacterales; family Bryobacteraceae; genus Palsa-187. The sequence continues at coordinate 19,446 of DATNJC010000081.1, forward strand.
TTTTTGGTTCCCGGGCCTGCCGGAGCGCGCTTGGAACTGGCGCAGCGCCGTGAGATGCTTAGGAAAGCGATTATGAGCGACTCTGCGTCCTCGCCTCTACGGATCGTTTCGATCGGCGGAGGAAACGGGCTGTCCACCCTGCTCCGTGGCCTCAAGCGCTATACGCTGGCGTATCCCAACGCGCTCGATATCACCGCCGTGGTCACGGTCACCGACGACGGGGGCAGTTCGGGACGCCTGCGCCGCGACTTCGACGTGCTCCCGCCCGGCGACATCCGCAACTGCATGGTGGCGCTCAGCAGCGACGAGACTCTGCTGGCGCGTTTGTTCGAATACCGCTTCCCCGGCGGGCGCGGCCTGAAAGGACACAGCTTCGGAAACCTGTTCCTGACCGCTATGACCCACCTGACCGGCGATTTTTCGCAGGCCGTGAAACTATCCTCGGAAGTACTGGCGGTCCACGGACGCATTTTCCCGTCGACCGCGGCCAACGTGCGGTTGCGCGCGCATCTGGCCGACGGCCGCACCGTCGATGGCGAGACGCGCATCAGCCGCAGCACTTCGCGCATCGACCGGATTGAACTCGCGCCGCGGCGGGCGCGCCCTTTGCGCGAAACGCTGGAGGCCATCGCGCAGGCCGACCTGATCACGCTGGGCCCGGGGTCGCTGTTCACCAGCGTGATCCCCAATCTGCTGGTGGACGGAATTCCGCAAGCCATCGCAGCCTCGCCGGCGCTCAAAGCGTATTTCGTGAACCTGATGTCGCAACCCGGCGAAACCACGGGCCTGCACGCATCCGATCATCTGGCGGCTCTATTGGCCCACTGCGGACGGGGCGCACGCCAGCGTCGAACCGGCCCCCGCGCGCCGGGTCTGATCGACGTCTGCGTCATCAACACCCGGCCTATCGCGGGCAAGGCTTTAGAGTCATACCAGGCGAATGCGGCCCGCCCGGTGGAAAACGACATCCAAACTCTGGAAACGATGGGCGTCAAAATCCTGGGCGAGGATCTTCTTCGCATGGCCGCGCGCCGTCCCACCGACGGCCCCGCGCACAGGATTCGCCACGACCCGGGAGCGCTCGGAGCGGTAGTGGTGGAGCTGGCGTTGCAGGCGCGCCGGAACAAATCCGCGCTTCTTCCACGGGCGGCGAGGCGGAAATCGGCGTGATTCTGCCGATGGATTAACCTATGGACATCAGTATCGCGATTCTGGCCGCCGGTTTGGGCACCCGGATGCTCTCCAAGCGCGCCAAGGTGCTGCATCGAGCGGGTGGACGCGCTTTGGCGGAACATGTAGTGGCCGTGGCCCGCGCCCTGGCTCCAGCGGAACGGATCGTCGTCGTCACCGGCCATCAGGCCGAAGAAGTGGAAGGCCTGCTGGCCCCCACGGGCGTCGGATTCGTGCGCCAGACGGAACAAAAGGGAACCGGCCACGCGCTCGAAACCTGTCGCGAAAAACTGGCCGGACACAGCGGACTGCTCATGGTCCTGTACGGCGATACGCCGCTGCTGTCGACGGAAACCCTCGGCACTCTGCGCGACCGCCAGAAATCATCCGACGCGGCCGCAACCTTGATCACCACCACCCTCGACGATCCCACCGGCTATGGCCGCGTGATTCTGGATTCCAACCATAACGTGACCGCCATCGTCGAAGAGCGGGCGTGCACTGCCCAGCAACGGGCCATCCGGGTGATCAATTCCGGGATCTACTGCTTCCGCGCCGATCTGTTGTGGAAGCACCTGGGTGAAGTGCAGCCGAATCCGGCCTCGGGCGAATACTATTTGACGGACCTGGCGGAGATTCTGACCCGCGCGGGCCACAGCGTGGCCGCCATGCACTGCGCCGACCCGGACGAGCTGCTGGGAATCAACACCCGCATCGAACTGGCCGACGCCGACCGCGTCCTGCGTGAGCGCAAATGCCGCGAGCTGATGCTCGCCGGCGTCACGATAGAGCGTCCCGAATCCGTGACCATCGACACCGATGTGCAGATCGGCGCCGATTCCGTGATCGAGCCCTGCACGCGCTTGCTCGGCGCGACCCGCATCGGCGAAGATTGCCGGATCGGAGCAGGCGCGATTATCCAGAACTCGGTGCTGGAGTCGGGCGTGATGGTGGCGCCGTACACATTGATCAACGAATCGCGCGTCGCGTCGGGCGCGCACGTGGGCCCGTTCGCGCGCTTGCGCACGCAAGTGGACGTGGGCGAGGGCGCGCGCATCGGCAACTTCGTCGAGCTCAAGAAGGCCCGCCTGGGCGCGGGCGCCAAGAGCCAGCACCTGGCCTACCTGGGCGACACGGTGATCGGGGCCAAGGCCAACATCGGCGCCGGAACCATCACCTGCAACTACGATGGCAAGCTCAAACACGAAACCCGAATCGGCGAGCGCGCGTTTATCGGCAGCAACTCGACGTTGGTCGCGCCGCTAGAAATCGGCGACGACGCTTACATCGCCGCCGGCAGCGTCATCACCGAGCCGGTCCCGCCGGAGACGCTAGCCCTGGGCCGGGGACGCCAAGTCAACAAACTCGGCTGGGTTTCCAAACGCAAACCGCGTAAGTAGCAGATCGCTTCGTGCGATGCTGAGGCAGCCCGAAGCTCGTAAGCCATTGTCTAAAAAGCCACTTTAGTAAAACGGGGCCCTCCATCCCGGGGAGCCGCCGTTTTCATAACTTTTTTATGCTTCATGAAAAACTCGTGTAAACTGGGTGGACGTTAGGGAAGCCTGGAATGTCCGCTGCCAAACACAGCCGCATGGCAATTTGCTTCTTTTGGATCGCCATGGCCATGAGTTTGGCGTGCGTAGGCGTGGTTCTGTGCCACGGCACTTTGCCGGTCCGCTCGTTGGAGAGGCGGGATTTCCCGCTCTCGGGCGCCTTTGCGGGCGCGGCCTTCCTCGCGTTTCTGGCAAGGGAGTTGTGTGATTCTTTGTCCCGCAAACAGACGGATCGAAGTTTGCCGTCGGCGCCCCCGGTGGACGAGGGCAACTACAGCAAGGTCTCCAAGCAAGAGTTCATGAGCTTCATGGAGCAGGAATTCGACCGGCTCGACAAGGACAAACTCGGTGAGCTGGACATCGACCAAGTGCTTCCGGGCAAACTTGTACTCGGCGGCCTCACGCGAGATCGCCAACTTAGGGCGGACCACCTCAGAGAGCCGAGCGGCGCTGGAAGTTGAGACCGGTAGCTATGGCCGAAACCGCGCCACGTCACAGCACCAGCACCGGGTGATACACCAGCGGCAGGCGAGCCTCGCCGATAGCCACCAAATCCCCCTGCGCATTGACCGCCTTCACATACCGGGCGTCCTTGCGCGGCTGGAACGGCGAGACCCGGAAATCCCGCCCATTGCGGATCTGGCCCGCGGTGATGGCGTCCACGAATTCCGCCGGGAACTCCGGCAGCAGTTGCGCCGCCGGGATCAGGGCGGCTTCTAATCCGCCCGCCTCCGCCAGCGCCGCCAATTCCTCCAGCGTGCGCGCCGATTCGATTTTGAAATCTCCCGAAGCGGTGCGGCGTAGCGACTTCAAATGCGCGCCGCAGCCTAACGCCAGCCCGGCCTCGTGCGCGATGCTGCGCAGGTACGTGCCCGCCGAACAGTGCACCCGCACAGCGACGTCACACCCGTCGATGCGTACCGTATCCAGCGCGTACACCTCCACCTGCACGGGCTTCAGTTCCACCGGCTGCTGTTTGCGCGCCAATTCATAAGCCGGCCGCCCGCCGATCTTCTTGGCCGAAACGGGCGGCGGCGTTTGCAGAAAGCGCCCGCGGAACGGTTGCAGCGCGGCTTCCATTTGCTCCGGAGCCAGGGTCACCGCTAGTTCCGGCGATGCCGGCTCGCCGTCGGCATCATACGTGTCGGTCGCAAATCCGAAATGGATGACGCCTTCATACACTTTGTCGTTGCGCGTGTAGAACTGCGCCAGGCGCGTAGCCCGCCCGATCACCAGCGGCAAAACACCGGTCGCGCCCGGATCGAGCGTCCCCAAGTGCCCGACCTTTTTGGTCCCGGCGAACCGGCGCATTTTGTTGACCACATCATGCGAGGTCCAACCCGCCGGCTTGTCTACTACGATCACCCCGTCCATCTAAGCCAGAGTAACAGGCCCATAGTAAACAGGCCCAGAGTAACGGGCCCAGAGTAAAGGGATGGAGTAGCAGGCACACCCTAGCCGACGGCGCGTCTGATTCCCTCCTGTTATGTGGCGGAAAACATATAAGATACGGAATGTTTCTAAGGTAGGTACCTTAGAGTGTTTAGGGGCGCGTTCTGATATTGTGTAGCTGTGGAGAACTCCAGCGCCCCGACCATGCATCAACCCGTGACCTCCGGCACCATCCAGGCTTTCCGGATCTGGGGAGTACCGGTACGCCTGCACTTCACATTCGTCCTGTTGCTGGTCTTCCTCCTGGTCACCGACCTGGGACGCGTGTCCAGCGGCGCGTATGCGTTGTTTCTATTGGGGTTGTTCGCCAGCGTGCTGTTGCATGAGATGGCGCATGCCGCGGTAGGCCTGCGCTTCGGAGTGCGCACCGTGGAGATCGTCATGTTCCCCATCGGGGGTATCTCCCGCCTGGAGCGGAGCCTAAAGCCCAAAGAGGAACTGTGGATCTCCCTGGCCGGCCCGTTCATGAACCTGGTCCTGGCTGGCGGCCTGTTCGGGCTGGCCGTGGCGACCCACCAGGTGTTCCCCACCAAGTTCTCGGATCTGATCAACGACCTGGCGCAGCCATCGGAAGCGGTGGTCGCCCGATTGGGATTCGCCAACCTGCTGCTGGCGCTCTTCAACCTTCTTCCGGCCTTTCCCATGGACGGCGGCCGCGCCTTACGCGCGTTGCTCACCTACATCCGTCCCGAAGCCGAGGCCACCCGCATCGCTGCGTGGATGGGCCGCGTGCTGGCCATCAGCATGGGTCTGTACGGCCTGCTCGCGCCGCAGTTCATGCTGGTGTTTGTGGCTTTCTTCGTGTGGCTGGGAGCGGCCCAGGAATCCACCGCAGCTCTGGGACGCACGCTCACGCAAGGCATCCCCGTCCGCGCCGCGATGATCACCGAGTTCCACACGCTGGAGCACGGCGACACCGTCCGCGACGCGGCCAACCTGCTGCTCTCGACATCCCAGCAGGATTTCCCGATCATGCACGCCGGTCAACTGGTGGGCCTGCTCGACCGCAACGTGCTGCTCAAATCACTGGCCCAAGAAGGGCCGGACGCCTACGTCGCGGGAGTGATGGATCGCGACTACCTGGTTCTGAAGCCGACCCAGGACCTGTCCGAAATTCTGCCCCTGATGGCGCAAGCCGGCCGCTGCGCGATGGTGATGGAGGGCGAGCGCCTGCTAGGACTGCTCACAACGGATAACCTGGCAGAATTCCTCTTGTTACGCCGCTTCGGCATGGAGCCCGTCGTCTGATCCCGTCGTCTGATGTGGAGCACGCATTATGTGGAGCACGCACTCGTGCGTGCCATGTCGGCACTCGTGCCGACACACGTGCGGTTCCCTACCGCTCGTTCCGATCGCTAGACCATTTTCTGAGATAATATAGACCAGCTCTGGCGATCCGGCTGCAAGCAAGAGATGGCGAAGGCCTATTCTGACGATCTACGACGGAAGTTGTTGGAGGCGCATCAGCAGGGGGAAGAGAGCCTGGAAGAG
>DATNJC010000082.1:0-7585 GCA_035604115.1 Bryobacteraceae bacterium
CTTTTTCGCCCAGCCCACGCTGACGCAGAAGCGCTCGGCTAACTCTTCCAGGCTCTCTTCCCCCTGCTGATGCGCCTCCAACAACTTCCGTCGTAGATCGTCAGAATAGGCCTTCGCCATCTCTTGCTTGCAGCCGGATCGCCAGAGCTGGTCTATATTATCTCAGAAAATTGTCTAGTAGTGGCGGAGTCGTTGCGGGGTTTCGAGCGGGGGAAGACGATCGTGGTGCCGAGCTGGCGCTATAAGGCGATTGTGAGTGCGGGGAAGCTGCTGACCGCCGGCCTGCGGAGGCGCGTCCTGATCGCGCTAGTGCCTCGTCGCCCGAGGCAAAAACAGCAGCCGGCAAACGATTAGCGCACAAGCGTAAGTCTGCGATTGAAAAAAAAGCGCACAGGCTTAGGTCCGTTGTGCCCGCGTTTGAATGAAAAAGTGCACAAGCCGTAGTGCGCGAAAAAGAAAATGGTTCCAAGTGACCCTTCGGACAGCTTGTTCTCCAGCCGGCATGCACGGCCAGAACGAGGCATCTGAATCGCCGGGACGTTGAGCCCTTAACTCCCCGCCGCCGGCTTTGGCCGGTAGCGGATCACTGCGCTGGTGCTCGTCCGCGTTCCCGATTCAGTAGAAGCTTATTTTTCGATACGGCTTTTCGCTCGCCAGCGGCGATGACGCTTCTTGCGAAGCGACTCCGCAGCCAGGTCGACGCTCCCAGCCTACATCTTCAAAACATTCCCGATGCGGCCTCGAACCCGTTCGGTCCCGCGCTCCCGCCCCCTTCCGGCTTTTTTGCCGTCCGAGGCGCGTTCACTGCGCGCCACCCGTTGTCCGCTGCCCTCACTGGAAACCGCCGTCTGTTTCCGGACTTTCGCTTCCCTTTGGGATCTCTCGATCCCTCCGGATCGTAGCGCTCTGCCCGGCTCCGGCCAGCGAAGCTTACCCTTGCAAGTTGCCCGATCTTCCCTCGCTCCCCGCAGCCTTGAGTTGAATCTTCGACTACGGATCAGTGCTCCGGATTCGCTACTTCCTGCCAAGCTCGCTGTCTTCCAAACCTCTTGGAACCAGCTACATCATGCACCCGAACATTTTTTTCGTCAATGCTAATCCGGCAACTTTCCTCAGAATATATTTCGTCTGTCATCATGCAGTTGCACGGGTGTAACGGTGCAGGATGTGTGGATAAATCAATTCCGGGCAGGACTGTTCTATTTACCGGCCTTGCCGGCCGAGTTCCAATGCAGGATCATCCCCGTGTCGGTGGCCGCCCACAGATGCGCTGGATCGGGACCCGCCAGCACCAGCGCCCGCGCCACGGCCTTATAATCCACATCCATTTCTTTCCAGGTGGCCTGGTTCGCAGTGGTCAAATCGGAGCTGGTCAGGATTTTCACCCGGCCGGGAATGGGCGCGCTGCTCAACTTTCCGGGCGGTTCCACGGCGGCCAAGAACGCTCCGGAACCGTCGAACAGCAGGGCGTCGGTGACCCGCCGGTTGGGCGCGCGAAAGACGCTGGCGGATTGGCCGGTGGTCAAATCCAGACGGTATACGTCGGATGGGACCTCAAACGAGTCTTCAAACCCAAACACGTAGACTCCCTGGGTGGGGGTGAGACGCAGGCCAATCAATGTTCCATACAGCGGCGCGGTGGACGACACCCAGGTTGACGCGTCGCGGGTTTCCAGCGTAATCGTCAATGTGGGGACTTCGCGCAGCTTAACGGCCTGTTCCGGCGCGATCCATGCCGGGTACCGCGGAGCGTCCTTGCGCGGGGGAGTGGCTCCTCCGGCGATCAAGCCCACCTTGGCGTTCGCGAACGCAATCTGGGTGTAGGCGGTGAAGGCCGGATTCCCGGTGGGCTTGGCCGCCTCCTCGATGGGCTTCCAGGTCTTCCCGCCGTCGTCGGTCGACAGAGCCGTCTTCTGGTAGCCAACGGCGAACCCGTGTTGCGGATCCACAAACCAAACCTTGAGGATCATTCCGGCGTTGGAGCCGTACTTCTCGCGATCGCCCTTCTTTTGCGGGGCGATTTTTTTCCAGGTCCTTCCGGATTCTTCGGTCTGCCAGATACCGTTGTCGCAGACCATCCAGCCCAGCGAGTCGTTCAAAAAGTAGATCGATCGCGGGACGTCTTTCAGCGGGACGGTGGTCCAGTGCGCGCCCCTGTCGCTGGTGATTAGTGCGACGGGTTTGGGCATTTTGTCGGGGCTTTGGTCCCAAATCGAGCCTACGGCGATGCCGCGCTCCGCCGACGGGAAGGCCAAATCTACGAGCTCCAGTTGGGTGCGGACTTCGTCGTAGAAATACTGGATCTCCCAGCGTTGGCCCCAGGCTGCGGAAGGGGAAAAAGCGGCCAGGGGCAAAAGAGCGGCGATACTGGTCCAGCGCATCATTCAGAACTTATTCTACGCCAGACTTATTCTAAGCCGATTTTCCACGCGCTGGAAAGCCGGGAGCAACTGGGCGCTTTCGCTCAGACGCATCTAACTAAGGTGCGAACTGGCGCGCACGGCGCCGGCGCGCCGGTCGGCATCCCCTGTTACTGCAACGATCTCGACTTGGTCATGCATGTGCATCTATTAAGAGCGAAGGAGGTGAGCGAAAAATGCTAGCCATCAAGCATATCCTGTTCCCCATAGATTTCTCCGAGCGGTGCTGCGGCGCGGCGCCTTTTGTCGACGCCATGGCAAGCCGTTTCGGAGCCAAGGTGACGTTAATCAGCGTCGCCCCGCCGGTGATGTATGCCGGTATGGGTGAGCCGGCCGCGCCCGTTTTCCTGGACGACGACTCGTTGCGGGAAGACGTGCAGGCGCGGCTGGCAACCGCCTTCACACGGGAATTCGCTCACCTCCCTGTAGAACGTGTGGCCGAGGTCGGCGATCCGGCCGAAGTCATCACCCGCTTTGCGCACACCCAGGGGATCGACCTGATCATGATGCCAAGCCACGGCTACGGACCGTTCCGCAGCCTGCTGCTCGGTTCGGTGACCGCCAAGGTCCTGCACGACGCCCAGTGCCCGGTGTGGACCGGAGCGCACATGGAGGACCCACCGGTCAAGGAGCATCTGGCCTGCCGCAACGTGCTGTGCGCGGTGGATACCACGCCCAAGGCGGCGCCGCTGATCGAGTGGGCCGCGCAGTTCGCCAAAGACACGGGCGCCACCATGCGCATCGTGCATGCGATCTCCGGAATCGAAGGCTGGCCGGAGCGGCAACTGGACCGCGAATTCGAGGAGGCTCTGCGCACGGAAGCGCGCAGCGCCATTGAAAAAGTCGAGCGCGGCGTGAACGTGCAGGCCCCCCTGTGCGTGGCCGTAGGCGATGTCGCCGGAGCGGTCCGCGAGGAGGCCCGCCGGCATGCCGCGGACCTGCTGGTGATCGGGCGCGGGCTGTTGCACGAAACCTTCGGCCGGCTGCGGACACACGCTCATGGCATCATCCGGCAATCGCCTTGCCCGGTGATCAGCGTGTAGGATTGGCGGATGATCCTCGGGTCGTGCTTCCGCAAATTAGGCGGGTGGCCACGCGTCGGCATTAGTGCCGACGTGGCACGCATGAGTGCGTGCTCCACAGCCGCTTACGCCAAGTTGTGCTTCTTGAGTTTATACCGGAGTGCATCGCGGCCGATGCGCAGAATTCGCGCGGCTTGCGATTGGTTGCCGCCCGAGGCTTCGAGCGCCCGGACGATCAGCAGCCGCTCCTGCTCCTCGAGAGTGCCCACGCCGGGGTCCGTCGCTTCGACCATGGGGGGCAGTTCTTTTCCCGATTCGGACTGCAAGTACGGCGGAAGGTCCTGAATGTCGATGCTGTCGCTCATCGTCATCATGCACCCGTGGCCGATCACGTTCTCCAGTTCACGGACGTTGCCGGGCCACGGATACAACGCCAGCGAGATCTGCGCCCGATGCGTGAGCGAACGCACCTGCTTGCCGTATTGCGCGGCGAATTTGGTGACGAAGTGGCGCTCCAGAAGGGGAAGATCCTCCTTGTGGTCCGCCAGCCGCGGCACGTGGATCTCGACCATTGACAGCCGGTAGTACAAGTCCTCGCGGAAGCGTTTCTGGGCTACTTCCACGCGCAAATCGCGATTGGTGGCCGCGATCACCCGCACCTCCACCTTGCGCGGAGTGAGCGACCCCACCCGCAGCACTTCCTGGTTTTGCAAAACCCGCAGCAGCTTCGCCTGCGTGGCCAGGGGCATGTCGCCGATCTCGTCCAGGAACAATGTGCCACCGTGCGCGTGTTCGAACAGGCCGGCCTTGTCGTGCGTGGCGCCGGTAAAGGACCCCCGGACGTGGCCGAACAGCTCGCTTTCAAACAGAGTTTCCACGACGGCCGAGCAGTTCAACACCACGTAGCGGCCCTGCGACGCCGGGCTCAGCCGGTGCATGGCTTGCGCTACCAGGTCTTTTCCCGTGCCGGTTTCGCCGGTGATCAGAACGCTCCGGTAGTGCGGCGCCACGCGGCGAACCCGCGAAAACATCTCCCACATCAGAGGGCTGTTGCCGACGATCCCCTCGAACTCCGCGCTGGCCGCAAGCTCGTCCTCCAGTTGCATCGACCGCTGCCGCTTGCGCGCGCTTTCCACCAGCTTTCCGAGGCGCTCGCGAAGCGCCGTGATGGAGACCGGCTTGTTCAGGTAGTCGCAGGCGCCCTTCTTGATGGCCTCGACGGCGGATTCCGTGGAATAGTGCGCGGTCATCAGAATCACGTCGGTGGAGGAATCGAACTCCATGACCCGATCCAGAACTTCCATGCCGCTCATGCGCGGCATCACCAGGTCGGTCAGCACGATCTGCGGATGGTGCGTGCGCACCAGGTCCAACCCTTCTTCCGGGTCGGAGGCCGTGAAAATCTCTACGTCCGGCCGGGCCAGCGCGGTCGAAAGCATCTCCAGGCTGCCGGCATTGTCGTCGATAATCAGGAGCGAAAGAGCGGGCTTAACCGGCATGGGAGGTTTTGAACACTCGGCTCTTTTGAATCATCGTAGCAAACGTTGGACTTCGTTCCGGAGATCGCTCAGGCGGATGGGCTTGGTTACGTAACCGGTGAAGCCCGCGGACATAGCGCGCTCCTTGTCGCCCATCATGGCGCTGGCTGTTAGGGCCAAAATCGGGGTGGCGGCGAACTCGTCCTCGGAGCGCAATTGCCGGATCACGCCGAAACCATCCAGGCGCGGCATGTGGAGATCCAGAATAATCAAGTCCGGATGATGCAGGTGGGCGCACTCCAATGCCTCCACACCGTCCCGCGCCTCCACCACCTCGAAGTCCGTGCCCTCCAGAACCGTCCGCACCAGCTCGCGCCCCGTATCCGTGTCGTCGGCGATCATCAGCTTTTTCATTTTGCAGTCTTCTCAGGACGCGCGGCCCGCACCGGAAGCGCAAAGGTGAAACGACTCCCTTTTCCCGGCTCACTCTCCACCTCGATACGTCCGCCATGCTCTTCCACCAGGTGCCGGGTGATCGCCAGCCCCAGCCCCGTGCCCTCGCGGACGCCTTTAGTCGTCTGCCCTACCTGATAGAACTTCTCGAAGATAGAGGCATGTTCGGAACGAGGAATGCCGACGCCGGTGTCGGTGACCGAAACCGAGAAAAACTCCCCGGCTTCCTGCACATCGATCTGGATCCGCCCCCCTTCCGGCGTAAACTTGACGGCGTTGCTCAGCAGGTTCACCAGAATCTGCTTGACCCGCAACCGGTCGGCCTCCACGCCCGGCAGCGGTCCGGCTGGCGCTTCCAGGCGGAGGGACTTAACGCGGCTCATGGCGCGCACCGACGCTAAGGATTCCTCGATTACGGCGCCCAGGTCGAACGTTTCCGGATGCAGTTCCAGGCGCCCCGCTTCGATCTTGCTCAAGTCCAGAATGTCGTTGATCAATTCCAGCAGGTGCAGCGAGTCTCGATGGATGTGGTTTACAAACCGCAGTTGCTTCTCGTTCAGGGGCCCCTGCGTTTCCTCCGCCAGAAGCTCGGAGAACCCGATGATGGTATGCAAGGGCGTCCGCAACTCGTGGCTCATACCGGTCAGGAATTCGCTCTTCAGCCGGTTGGCCCGCTCTACCTCACGATTGCGCAACTCCAGTTCGCGGTTGGCCTCGGAGAGTTCCCGCAAGTAGATTTCCTGGACGCTCCGGAGCCTCTCCGCGAAAGCCTTACGCTCGGTGATGTCGCGGACGATGGCCGTCACGCGGAATTCGCCGCCAAAAGTGGACGGGCTCAGGCTGATCTCGGTGGGAAACCGCGTGCCGTCCTTGCGCACCCCTTCCAATTGCAACTGCATACCCATGGGGCGGCGGACCGGGTCATGGCGATAGTGGGCCCGATGACCCACGTGGCTGAATCGAAACTCCGCGGGGATCAGAACCTCCACCGGCTGGCCCAGCAGTTCTTCCCGGGAGTAGCCAAACGTGGTCTCCGCGGCCCGGTTGAGCAGGATGATGCGCCCGGCTTCATCTATTTCGACGATGGCATCCGGCGCGGCTTCCAGCAGTTCCTGGAAGCGCCGCTCAATATGAAATGGTTCGTTTTCCCCCATCGCGGAGTAACCGTGGACGCCGTAACGGCCTCCGGCCAGTTGCCATACCGGATCCCAGGTATCGTTTGCCATTATAGCCGCATCCGTGGCATGGGGATTGCAAGTTCGATACCGAACGAAATGCTAGGAGACCTTGAAAAGACAGTAGGCGAGATTGCTGCGGAGTTTCCAGGTGCGCCAAAGGTGCTCGAAATGCACCATATCGACTACTCGACTGGGGGAAATCACCCATTTCGGGAGGCGTGCCGTGTCGCAGGAACAGCCGCGGAGGAGGTTCTGCGGGAGATCCGGCAGACGACTTCGCCGTCCACATTAGGCGAAGAAAACTGGAAATCCCAGCCCACCGGGAACCTGATCGAGCACCTTGTTGCGATGCACCACCGCTGGGCCACGGAGAACGTACCCCTGATCGAGGCTCTGATTGAACGCGTGCAGGCCGATCCGGAACACGCCGCCCGCCTGCCGTCGATCACTCGCATCCGGCGTTTGTTCGCCCGGATGCGGCACGAACTCGAACAGCACCTGCGGAAAGAGGAGAACGTGTTGTTTCCGGCGATCCTCAAGATGGAACGCTGCGCCGCTTCCTCGCTCCCCTTACCGCAACACGCGTTCGGTTCGGTTGTGAACCCGATCAGCCTAATGGAGAGCGATCATGACGCCGACGCCCGCATTTGGGACGAGTTGCGGGACGTGACCTATGGCTACACGATTCCCGAAGACGCCCCGGAAAGCGTCCGGCTGCTGTTCCGCGAACTCGACAAACTGGGAACAGCGATCCATGAACACACCCACCTGGAGAACAACATTCTGTTTCCCAGAGTGATACGGCTGGAACGCGGACTGCGCTGAACCTACCGACAGGCGGGTTGCGCTGACCCTACCGACAGGCGGGTTGACAACCCGCCGCAGGATGGCATCCTGCCCCGCAGAGCAGCATAGCCGCAACCAAACAGACGAGGCGTTTCCTATTTCTCGGTACGATGTCGTTGTTCGAAGACAACAGGCACTGAGAAAGGAAGGAAACGCCATGAACGAGTTTATCTCACGCTACAGCGATC
>DATNJC010000083.1:0-34780 GCA_035604115.1 Bryobacteraceae bacterium
CGAAAAAACCCCCCGCCCGACCCCACCGGAACCCCCGGCAACAGACCCTGCGCCCGATCTTCCCCGCGAATCTCCCGACTAAGGAGCCAAGCCCGTCCAAAAGCACCTCTCCAACCAGCTCGCTTCGTCCAGCACCACACGACAAATCCGCCCGCGCCCCAGTGGTAAAATAGGCGCGTCCAACCCGGAGCGGGCAGCCGCACCGGCGTTGCCCGCGGCTCCAAGTGCCCGCGGTTCCAAGTGCCCGCGGTTCCAGGTGATGGAGGGTCCCATGAAACACGTGCTGTTCTTCGCCAGCCTCTTCGGTCTGGCCCTGCTGGTTCACGCTCAGGACGAGCCCACGCCCGCGCCCGACACTCCCGCTCCCGCAGCGGCCCCGGCAGCCACCAACGGTCCAGGCGGCGGCCGCGGAGGCCAAAACAACAACAACGAACCCCGCCCCTACGACCGCGTAATCACCAAGGAAGCCAAAACCCAGAAGGGTGTGTTTCAAGTCCACCAGGTCGGCCAGCGTTACTATTTCGAAATCCCCACCGCCGAGCTAGGCCGCGACTTCCTGTGGGTCAGCGAGATCGCCCGCAACACCATCGGCGCCGGCAACGGCGGACAGCCCACCGCCACCCGCGTGGTCCGCTGGGAGCGCCGCGAAAACCGCGTTCTCCTCCGTGAGCTGAACTTCGAAGTCACCGCCGATCCCACCCAGCCCATCGCCCGAGCCGTAGAGGCCTCCAAGAACCCGGCCATCATCATGTCCTTCAACGTGGACGCCAACGGTCCCGACAACGCCCCCGTGATCGACGTCACGCGCCTCTACTCCACCGACGTTCCCGAGTTCAGCGCCCGCACCCGCCTGCGCGCCCGCGCCCTAGACGCCAGCCGCACTTTCATCGAGCACATCACCGCATTCCCCAGCAACATCGAAGTGGAAGCCACCCACACCTACACCTCGCCCACCGACCCGACTCCCGGTCAAGGCGGCGGACGCGGCGGGCCGACCGTCGGCGGTAACGCCATGCGCCCCGGCACCGGAACCGTGCTGATGCACTTCAGCATGGTCAAGCTCCCCGAGCATCCCATGACCCCGCGCCTCTACGACGCCCGCGTGGGCTTCTTCACCACCTCCACCACCGACTACAGCCGACCCGAGCACCGCGCCGAGCGCCGCACCTTCATCGCGCGCTGGCGTCTGGAAAAGAAGGACCCCACCGCCGCCGTCTCCGAGCCCGTCCAACCCATCGTCTACTACCTCGACCCCGCTACGCCCAAACAGTGGATCCCATATCTGAAGCGCGGCATCGAAAGCTGGCAGCCCGCGTTTGAGGCCGCCGGATTCAAGAACGCCATCATCGCCAAGGAAGCCCCCACGCCCGAAGAAGACCCGCAATGGAGCCCCGACGACATTCGCTACTCGGTGGTCCGCTGGCTGCCGTCCACCATCGAAAACGCGATGGGGCCGCACATCTCCGATCCGCGCACCGGCGAGATCCTGAACGCGGACATTGAGGTCTATCACAACGTCATGCAGTTGGCGCAGGACTGGTACTTCATCCAGGCCGGCCCGCTCGATCCGCGCGCGAGCAAACTCCCTCTGCCCGATACGTTGATGGGCGACTTGCTCACCTACGTGCTGGCCCACGAAGTCGGCCACACGCTAGGCTTGCAGCACGACATGAAGGGCAGCTCGCTTTACCCGGTCGACAAGCTGCGCGATCCGGCGTGGCTCAAGACCATGGGCCACACGCCCAGCATCATGGATTACTCGCGCTTCAACTACGTAGCCCAGCCGGAAGACAAGATCGATCCGAAGGATCTGATCCCCAAAGTCGGTCCGTACGACACTTTCGCCATTCAGTGGGGTTACACGCCGATCGACGGCGTCAAAACCCCAGATGACGAGAAGAAGACTCTGGACACGTGGGCGCGCCGCCAGGACAAAGAGCCCTGGCTGCGCTTCAACACCGAAAACTCGCGCGGCGCCGACGCGGGTGAGAACACCGAAGCCGTAGGCGACGCCGACGCCGTCTATTCGACCGGCCTGGGCCTCAAGAACCTGCAGCGCGTGATGGACAACCTGCTGGCCGCCACCACGCACGACGGCGAGGACTGGCGTGAACTGAACGAAGTCTACGGCCGAGTGCTAGGGCAGTGGTCCAACGAGATGGGTCACGTAGCCCAAATCATAGGCAGCTTCGATTCGCAGGAGAAACACGGCGGACAGGGCTCGGTTACGGATGGCGTCCGCTTCACGCCGCTCTCCCGCGGGCGCCAGTTCGCCGCGATGAAATTCCTGAATGAGAACGCCTTCGCCACGCCCAACATGTTCCTGCGTCCCGAGATTCTGCGGCGCATCGAACCGGTCGGCGCGCTAGACCGCATCCGCACAGCGCAGTTGCGCGTCTTAACTTCACTAATGTCGCCCCAACGCTTCGGCCGCCTGGTGGAGCAGGAAGCCATCGACGGCGCCGCCGCCTACAAGCCCAGCGAGTTTCTAACCGATGTCCGCAAAGGCGTCTTCAGCGAGATGTACGGACCGCAAGTGAGGATCGACGCCTACCGCCGCAACCTGCAGCGCGGCTATCTCGACCTGATGGCCACGCGGCTCAACGGGCCGCAGCGCGCGACCGACGATCAGCGCCCCATGTTCCGCGGCGAACTCCGCACCATCGCGGCCGACGCGGCGACAGCTCTAGCCCGCACCACCGACCGCGACACGCGCCTGCATCTGGAAGACCTGCGCGACCAGGTAGCCAAGATCCTAGACCCGAAGTTCCAGCAATCGGCCCCAACGATCAACCCAGCAATCGCGCAGCAAACCACCGCCGACGACGAGGATGCCCCAGCCGAAGAAATCTGCTTCCCCGACTACGCCATCCGCTGAAGTTTCTTTTGTGGGGCAGGCTGCCAGCCTGCGGCGGGTTGTCAACCCGCCCCACAAACGACTCACTTATCCACAACCACATCAAACAACAGCTTCCGCAACTCCGGCACCTGCTGCGCCTTCGCCGCAGCGCTCAGCGGATTCCCAGCCACCGAAACAATCCGAGCCATGCCGAGGCCTTCCGCTCTCTCGCCGCCCTGACGCGCGCCGTTCACCAAAGACGCCAGATCGCTAACCTTGTTCTGATCCAAATACAAATACCGCCAAGCCGGCAGCCCCGCAAGCGGCCCCACATCGGCGACCTGATTCTTCCGCACGTCCACGGTAGCCAGCGCCTTCAAACCTCCCAGCGGCTTCAAGTCCGCGATCTGGTTCCCGTCCAAGTGCACCGTCTCCAGCGCCGTCAGACTGGCGAGCGGCGTCAGATCCTTGATCTGATTGTTCGACACATGCAGCGTCTTCAGCTTCGTGAGGCCGGCCAGCGGCCCCAGATCCGCGATCTGGTTATCCGACAGGTCCAGATACTCCAGATTGCTCAACCCGGCCAGCGGCTTCAGGTCCCGAATCTTCCCGCCCTTGATGGTAATGGTCTGCAAGTTGGTGAGCTGCGCCAGCGGCGCGAGATCGCTAACCGGCCCCGTAATGAACAGGAACGTCAGCTTCTTGCATTTCTCCAGACCCGCGATGTCGCCGATCGGCATGGTGCTCGAAACGATGGCCAACTGCGCCAGCCGCGCGTCCGTCAGCGGCTCGCCCGGTTTGGCGTCGGGCAGAAACTTTCGGATCGTGGCTTCCAGGTTGGAATCCTTGAACGCAGTCCCCTGGCCGTAAACCGCGCTCGCGGCCAACCCGGAGAGCATCAAAAACCCGGTCCCAAAAAACTTGGCCCTAAAACACTTGGCGATGTTTGGCGTCATCGCGCACCTCCCGCATAATATTATGAACAAACCCGAAAGGTTTGCAAATCCAGTGCGCAGAGGAAGCCGGGTCTGTCTTTTGGTCTCGCGAACGCGCCCACAGACTCAGCGGATGCTGACCGCTTGACCAGGCTTGATCCAGTCGAGCGCATCGAGCGCGGCAGGAACAAGCCCCTTTAGATCAGCGAGCCGGTTGGTGGGTCCACAGAGGATAAGGAGAGAAATCCGGCGGACGCTCAGATCCTGTTGATCGGGAATGCTCTGGTCCACGGTGACGATGGCCTCGAAGCCGGCGGCTTCGGCGGCCGACAATAGCGCCCCATTCTTGAGACCGGCGAGGCCGGCGTATCGGGCGGATTGGCATTCATGTCCGGCAAACAGGTGGCGCAATCCCACATCGATGCATTCGTCGAGAAGCAGACGCATCAGGCGCGCGCGAGGAGTAGGTCCTTGGCTTCCTCGAGCGCCTGGATGGCCAGCTCGCGGCTCACCGTCGGGAATCCTTCGAGGAAGTCCTCAAGGGTGTCGCCACCTTCCAGATACTCAAACAGAGTTTTTACGGGCACGCGCGTGCCCCGGAAGACGGGGGTTCCGTGCATGATCTCGGGGTCGCGGGTGATCGCGGGGGTCATGATTTCATTGTCGCCTACCGCGATCCGTTCTGGCTCGGCATGCTGCCGAGCATCGCTCGGCAGCCAGGATTTCGGGGGGGGGTCCTTCGTTAAAGACCGGAAGGCGTCCTTCGGCCAGCCCCGCAGCCGCGTTATGCTACACTGCCGCGGGAGGCTTCATGCGCGTCGTTCTCGCTTCTGCATTCCTGATTTCATCCTTAGCTTGGGGAGCCGATTCGGGGCCTGGAAGTTGCAGCGGGCCGGCGAAGCCGTTCGCTCCCGGCGCGGGGGACTGGAATGGGTGGGGCGTGGACTCCTCCAATTCCCGCTATCAGCAGCAGCCAGGTTTGGCCGCGGCGGACGTGCCCAAATTGAAGGTCAAATGGGCGCTGGGATTCGGCGGAATGGGCGACACTCGCAACCAGGCGCAGCCCGTGCTAGTGGGCGGGCGCGTGTTCGTGGGCAGCTACAGCGGCAAGGTGTACTCGCTCGACGCGGCGACCGGCTGCATCTACTGGACCTATGACGCGGGCGTGTTCGTGCGCGGGGCGATCAATATTCAGCGCCTCCCCGGCGAGGGGCTGAGGACGCCGGGTGGCGGCCGCGCGCCCTGGATCGCGTTCTTCGGCGATGGCAAAGGCGCGGTTCACGCGGTCAATGCGGAGACTGGAGAGTTGGTCTGGAAGATGCAAGTGGACGACTTCCCGGTGGCTCGCGTCAGCGGTACGCCCACCTTCTACAACGGGCGCCTGTATGTGCCGATGGCGTCGGGTGAGGAGATCGCGTCGGGCCAGCCCAAGTACGAGTGCTGCAAGTTTCGCGGGAGTCTGTCCGCGCTGGATGCCAAGACGGGGCGCGTCATCTGGAAGAGCTACACCATCACCGACCCGCCCAAGCCGTACAAAGTCAACTCCGAGGGCACGCAGCTCTACGGACCGGCGGGTGGCGGCGTGTGGTCCTCGCCCACCGTCGATGAGAAACGCAAGCGCGTGTACGTGGGCACGGGCAATTCGTTCAGCGGAATTTCGCTGCCCACCAGCGATGCGATTCTGGCGTTCGATCTCGACAGCGGCAGCTTGCTGTGGTCCAGCCAGGCTAGCCCCGGCGACAACTGGATTCCGGGGTGCCCCAAGAGCGCGAGTTGTCCGGACGATCCGGGGCAAGATTACGATTTCGGTTCGTCGCCCATGTTGAAATCGCTGGGCGGCGGCAAGCAGGTGATCGTGGCCACGCAGAAGTCGGGCGTGGTGTTCGGGCTCGATCCGGATCAGCGCGGCAAGGTGCTGTGGAAGACTCGCGTGGGGGCGGGCGGAGCGATGTTCGGCGGGTTCGTGTGGGGAGCGGCGTCGGCGGATGGCGCTGTGTACGCGGCCTTTGGTGAGAACGCGCAAGGAACCGCGGGTTCACCGGGACTATACGCCTTGAACATCGCTAACGGCGCTCCACTGAGGGTGCCTGCGTCGGCGACCGCCACATCGAAGGACGGCACATCGGGACCCGCGCCGCTGATGCCGCAGGCGCTGACCGCGATTCCGGGCGTGGTGTTTTCGGGATCGCTCAACGGGCGGCTGAGCGCGTATTCCACGAGGTCCGGCGAGATTCTGTGGGACTTCGACGCCATGCGCGACTTCGACACTGTGAACAAAGTTCCGGGCAAGGGCGGATCGTTCAACGGGGGCGGCGCGGCGGTGGCTCATGGCATGGTCGTGATCAACAGCGGATTTGGATTCGGCGGTGCCAAACCGGGGAATGTGCTGCTGGCGTTTACGGTGGACGGGAAGTAACGGCGCCGGGAATCCCCGCTCTTATGAGCGGGGCTGTAAACTCCCGAGGTGATACGATGTCCTTTTGACGAGGACTGCTCATGCCGACTACAACTGCCGCGCCGCACTTCATCTACACCCCATACGACGACCGCACCCAACTGGCGCGGGAGATTTCGCGGTATCACCGGAGTTTCACGCGCAATCCATCGCGGCCTTTGGTGCCGCGTCCCGTCACTTTGTCTGAGATGACCGGACCCACCGGTCTGGCCGAGAAGTTCGGAGCCGGCGAGCTGGACCTGTCGCACGCGGTCTCAGGAGGGCCGCGGGCGATCGGCCAATTGATCACCTTGAGCGGACGCGTCACTGACGAAGACGGGCGTCCGCTCGCCGGATCGGTCATCGAGCTGTGGCAAGCCAACGCGTGCGGCAAGTACGTTCACAAGCTGGACCGCTACAATGCTCCGTTGGACCCGAATTTTATTGGGCAGGGCCGCATCGTCACCGACGCCGAAGGCCTGTTCAATCTGGTGACGATCAAGCCGGGGTGCTACCCGGTGATGGAATCGGACTGGTGGCGCGCGCCGCACATTCACTTCTCGATCTTCGGGCCGAGCTGGATGAACCGCTACATGACGCAGATCTTTTTCCCGGGCGAGCCGCTCAATCAAACCGATCTGCTGCTCAACGGGGTCGCCGATGAGGAGGCGCGCCAGCGATTGATCCTGAAGCCTTGCGACGCGGTGGGCCTGGATTACTATACGGCGCTCGGGTTCCGGGTCGACTTCGTGCTCCGGGGCAGGCGCGCGACGCCGGCATTGAGCGATTAGTCATGCCCACGTCTATACCGACGCCAATGACGACGCCATTGTTGGTTCCGACGCCTTACGTCACTATCGGACCGTTCTTCCCGTGGGAGTTCTCCGACCTGCACTACGATCTGACCGAGTGCAACGGCCAGCGGGCGCGTGGAGAACGGATTTTGCTGACGGGCCGCGTGCTGGAGCTGGGCGGAAAGCCGACCGTGAATACCATCGTCGAGATCTGGCAGCCCGACGCCAACGGCATCTTTCGCAATCCGCTGGACCCGCGGTTTACGCAGGCCGATCCGGGGTTCTTCGGCTGGGGCCGGGCGCGCACCAATGGCGAGGCCTGGTATCGATTCATCACCGTGAAGCCGGGCGCGTCGCGCGAGGAAGACGGGACCGTGCGCTGCCCGCACGCCAATGTGATGATCCTGGCCGTCGGCATCACTCGGAATCTGGTTACCGCGGTGTTCTTTTCGGACACGCCGGATTCGGTTTCCGATCCGGTATTGAACTGCGTCGCAGCGCCTGACCGGCGGAAGCTGTTCGCGGTAAGGGACGCGTCGCTCGATGCCGAGGGTTTGCCCGCGTATCGTTTCGACCTGATTTTGCGGGGCGAGAACGAGACGCCCTTCTTTCTGGATTGATCGTGCGCCGGTTTCCCACGTACCGGATCGGGATGAACTACTTCATCTTCGACCTTATGGACCATAATTCTCGGTAATAGAACCCTGTTCAATTGCACCTCTTCTGTCGATCCTATCCAATAGCGATGCCTAGATAGACATCAAAAGGAGCGATTCGTGCAGAAATTCATCGCCGCTGCCCTTTTTGTCGCTTACGCGGTTGTCGCTTTTGCCGGCGGCAGTGGTCCTCGTGGTTCTTCGTCTAGTTCGCCAGTTCATGTGCACAAATACAAACGCCAGAATGGGCCTGTAGTTCACGCGCACGATCGTGCCGCTCCGCGTACGGCAAAGCATCCAACGTCTCCGAAAACACCCGCGCCTGGTCCTGTTCCCCGCTCTGGCCCTACCTCCAACAGGCAGCCTGCCGCGCCGCAGCCTGCCACGCCACAGCCTGCACACTGACGCCATTCACTGGGATGGCCGTTCCTCTTGACGCATGGGCTTCTTTTTCCGCAAGAGTCTAAGGGTTGGGCCGATGCGGCTCAACTTTTCAAAATCAGGGATTGGTGCGTCAATTGGTGTCAAGGGCGCACGTATTACCGCCTCGTCGAGGGGTTCGACATACGTCACTGTAGGCAGGCATGGCGCCGCCCAGCATGCGGAAAGAAAATGCCAAACGAACCCAGTTCGCCGTCGGAACACTGCTCCCTAAGGACTTCCTCAAAACGAACGCACTAAAGCCGGGAGGCCTCCGGACCTCCCGGCATTCGAGCGCCGCTCCCTTTCACGGGCGCGGCTCGGAGATGTTCACTGTTAGCGGGACACTGGGAGTTCCAGTTTATCGTTCAGGTACTCGAACCGCTCCTTATTCTTCCCGTATTTGACGAAGTCGGAGATCATCGCGGCCAGATCGCCGGAATAATCGACGTTGGCCTCGAGATAATCCTTATATTCCGGAGTGTTCAGCTTTCTCGGAGACGCGTTGATGTGCTCGATGACCGCTGATGTATAGCCCCCCAGTTCATCCAGATACGGCATTATGCGATCGATGGCGATCTTCTGCCAGGGCGACGCATTCGCGCGCGCGTCCTTCAGCTTCATCTCCTGCTTGTAGAGATCGTTGACGTGCTCCTTGATAAAGGTGATCTGCACGGCGTGGGTTTCCCAGCTGGCCGTGGATCGGGTGAAGCTCTCCATGACGTCGGCGTCCTCCTTCAACTGAAACGCCATCGTCTTGGCATCGGAGAGCAGTTTGTTAACGTGATCGGAATCCGGCAGATCGGCGGCCCGCAGAGCGGGTCCGAAGATCAGGAAGCCGGCGGCCGCAAGCGGCGCTGCCCATGTAACGTAGAAATACTTTTTCATGGCTCGCTCCTATCTACACACACCTGTGCAAGCGGGGTACCAATCGGGCGAGCGGTCCATCGCAAGATCGCGACGGGCGGAATGCTCGTGCTACTATGGCCGGGCGGAGGACACGGCGCTGCGCAAACTAATCGGTGGCCTGTTGGTGTTGATGCTTGCCATGCCGGTGCACGCCCGCGAGCTCACCGTCGTGGAACAAGCCGGGAAGATCAAGCTCGGCGCGAAGATGGAAGTGACCCTTCAAACCAACGAGGTGCTCACGGGGCGCATGGGTCCCCTTTCGAGCACCGGGTTTTCGCTGGAACCGGTGAAGGCAGGCCAAGGGACGGCCCGGGCCATGGAGTTCCAGGACGTCAAACGCGTTCGCCGGACGGGAATGAACACGGCCGAAAAAGTCGCTATCATTTCCGTTGCCGCGGTGGGCGCGCTGGCATTGAGCGTGTACCTCTGGGCCAAAGCGTCGGGGTGCTGAGCCGGGCGAATCTCTCTGGGGTGTGCGGATTCACGCAGCTCTGCCATTTGGCAGAGCGATAGCACCCATTTTCGGTACTCTGATCACGATTTCCCAGGTACGCCGCCGGGTTCAACCAGGGTGTTAACATATCCAAAGGTAGGTGATTTGCCTCCGGCGCCTTTCGCCACTGTCCTCCTGCTGCTCGGCTCTCTCACGCGGGTCTCCTGTTCGGAGGGTGGATGGGAAGGCTCACGTTTGCCTTCGGCCCACCCATCATGCGGTTCCGCGACGGAGAGGAGCGCACAGGCGTAGGCCGTTGTGCCGAGTAAGAAAAGGAGTTCTCAGCCTTGCCAGCTCATGAAAATGTTCGGATCGCGCCTGCCGATGGCAAGCTCGGTGTCCTGATTCCCGGCATCGGGGCGGTCACCACGACCTTCATCGCGGGCGTGGAAGCGGTGCGGCGCGGGATGGCCCAGCCCATCGGTTCGCTCACGCAACTGTCCACGATTCGCCTGGGAAAACGCACCGACGGCCGCAGTCCCAAAATCAACGAGTTCGTGCCGCTGGCGGGCTTGAACGATCTGGTCTTCGGAGGCTGGGACATTTTCGAAGACACGGCTTACGAATCGGCGGTCAACGCCAAGGTCCTGGAGCGGACGCTGCTCGACGACTTGAAGGAGCCGCTCTCGAAGATCCGCCCGATGAAGGCGGTTTTCGATCCGGAATATGTACGCCGCATCAACGGCCCCAACGTCAAACAGGGCAAGACCAAGATGGACAAAGCGGAAATGCTGATGGAGGACATCGAGCAATTCCGCAAAACCAACGACGCGTCGCGGCTGGTGATGATCTGGTGCGGGTCGACCGAAGTGTTTCACCGGCCCTCGGCGGTGCATCAGACGCTGAAGGACTTCGAGTGCGGGCTGATGAAGAACGATCCGGAGATTGCGCCGAGCCAGATCTACGCGTACGCGGCGCTGAAGAGCGGCGTGCCGTATGCGAACGGAGCTCCCAACCTGACAACGGACACGCCGGCACTGCTGGAACTGGCGCGGGAGCGCAACATTCCCATCTGCGGCAAGGATTTCAAGACCGGCCAGACGTTCATGAAGACGCTGATCGCGCCGGGCTTGAAAGCGCGCATGCTGGGGATCTCGGGGTGGTTTTCGACCAATATTCTGGGGAATCGCGACGGCGAAGTGCTGGAAGATCCGGGTTCGTTCAAGACCAAGGAAGAAACCAAGCTGAGTTCGCTGGAGCAGATCCTGCAGCCCAAGCTCTATCCGCAGTTGTACAAAGATCTGTATCACGCCGTGCGCATCAACTACTATCCGCCACGCGGCGACTCCAAGGAAGGCTGGGACAACATCGACATTTTCGGATGGCTGGGCTATCCCATGCAGATCAAGATCGATTTTCTGTGCCGCGATTCGATTCTCGCAGCGCCGCTGGTATTGGACCTGGTGTTGTTCCTGGATCTGGCCCAGCGCACCGGCATGCGCGGCATTCAAGAGTGGCTGTCGTTCTACTTCAAAGCGCCCATGACGGCGCCGGGCCTGTATCCCGAGCACGATATCTTCATCCAGCTCATGAAACTGAAGAACACGCTCCGCTGGATGCGCGGCGAAGACCTCATTACGCACCTGGGACTGGAGTATTACGACTGATTCTCGCCCGTTCACTGCGTCAGAGCGCGCAGGCGCGGCGTGCCCTAAGGACGCCGTTGTGCGCTAGTTGATATGAACGCACTCGTCATCGGAGGAACTGGATTCATCGGCCGGACGCTGATTGCCGAGCTGCTGAAGTGCGGGCACGCGGTTTCCATCCTGCATCGCAAGCCGGCACACGACCTGGGCCGCCGCGTTAAGAACATCGTCGCGGACCGGAACGACGCGCAGGCCGTCAAAGGGGCGCTGGCCGGCAAGAAATTCGACCTGGTGTTCGACAACGCCTACGATTGGGAGCGCGGCACCACGGCGGGCCACATCGAAGCGGCGGCGCGGGCGTCCGGAGACAACCTGCATCGTTATGTGTTTCTTTCAAGCGTCGCCGCCTATGGCGACGGCTTGAACCACCACGAGGGCGACGCCCTGGCGCCCGACGACGCTCCCGAATTGTACGTGCGCAACAAAGCCATGAGCGAGCGGGCGCTGTTCCGCCTGCACCAGCGCATCGGACTGCCGGTGGTGACGCTGCGTCCGCCGTTTATCTACGGTCCGGGCCGCGGGAATGCGTATTATCGCGAGGCGTTTTTCTGGGATCGGCTGCGCGCCGGCCGGAAAATCATTCTCCCCGGCGACGGGCGCCGCCTGATGCAGTTCATTTACGTGAAGGACCTGGTGCGAGCCATGTTGCGTGCGGTGGAAGAACCGGCGGCGATGGGACACGCGTTCAATATCGCCAATCCGCGGCCGATCTCGCAGGCCGAGGCGGTGGAGGCCTTTGCCCTGGCGTGCCGGAAGCCGGCGCACTTCGTGCGCATTCCGCGCGAATACATCCTGCGCATGGGCGGGCACCCCATGGGACCGCGGCTGTACTTTGGCCAGTATTTCGACGTTCCACCGATCACGCAGGTGACCGCGAAAGTCCAGCGCGTGCTGAAGTTCAAGCCCACCGAGTTCCATGCGGCCCTCAAGGACACCTACAAGTGGTACCTGCGCCACAACCATTTCCCTAAACCGGATTTCGGATTTGAGGATCAGTTGCTGGCCAGCGCTCCGGTGCTGGCGCTGGCGAAGGGATAGAGCTTTTGATGCCTAGACATCAAAATGGAGACGGCGTATGATGTGTTTATGCGCACCACGCTTACGCTCGATCCCGATGTCGCCAGGACCCTGAAGGCGAAGACCGCCGAGCACGGCGCGACGCTCAAGAAGGTCGTGAACGACGCGCTGCGCCTCGGCTTGAGCGTGCCGCCAAAAGAGAAGCGCAAGCCGTTCCGCGTCACGGCGCGTCCACTTGGTCTTCGGCCCGGGATTGATCCGCGCAAAATGAACCAACTGGCGGATGAGTTGGAAACGCAGGCGATTCTGGCGGCGATGAAAAGGTTCGAGCGGTCCAGGCGCGAATGATCCTACCGGACGTAAACGTTCTCCTTT
The DNA here is from genome assembly GCA_035604115.1 of Bryobacteraceae bacterium. GTDB lineage: Bacteria > Acidobacteriota > Terriglobia > Bryobacterales > Bryobacteraceae > Palsa-187. The sequence continues at coordinate 12,519 of DATNJC010000083.1, forward strand.
ACGCCCACGACACCCTCTCCCCAGATCATCGCGCCGCACGCCTGTGGTGGGAGCAGGTTTTGAGCCAAAAGGATCCTCCCATCGGTCTTGATTGGACGGTGATCCTGGGCTTTTTGCGGATTTCCACGAACCGCCGGGCCGTCGCCCAACCGTTCACCGCAACGGAGGCCACGGCGATCGTCCGGGGCTGGCTGGCGCAGCCTGCTGTGCGGGTGGTCGTTCCCGGCGAGAGGCACGCGGACATTCTCTTCGGGTTGCTCGATGAATTGGGAGTCGCGGGGAACCTGACGACGGACGCTCACCTTGCGGCGTTGGCCATCGAGTACCGCGCTGAGATCGCGACGGCTGACACCGATTTCGGCCGGTTTCGCGGCTTGCGTTGGTTCAACCCGCTGAAGGCTGGACGGCGGCGGTAGGGCCGGCCGAGTCCATCAGAGCCTCCGCAGCCGCGTGCGCGGTGTTGCAATGGATCGTCACGGTGTCCTCGAGGCGCATCGCGTAACCGCCCGCCAGGGCCACGGCGACGACGGCCCCGCGTTTGAGCGCCAGATCGAACACCAGGCGGTCGCGGGCTTTCAGACCTTCGATCGATAACGACAGCCCGCCCAGCTTGTCTTGCGCATACGGATCGCCACCGGCGACGTACATCACCAGTTGCGGCTTGGACGCGTCCATGCCTTTGCGGCAACCCTCTTCGAGACGCTCCAGGTACTCTTCGTCGCCGGTGCCATCCGGCAAATGAATGTCGATATTCGAAGGCGGCTTCTCGTCCGGATAGTTGTGGAGCTGATGGATCGACAGCGTGAATACGCTGGCATCGCGGGCGAAGATCGCCGCGGTGCCGTTGCCGTGATGGACATCGGTGTCCACCACCATCACCTGCTCCACCAGTTTTTCCTGCTGGAGTTTGCGGATCGCTATCGCCACGTCGTGAATGGCGCAGAAGCCTTCGCCATGCGCTGGAAAGGCGTGATGAAATCCGCCGCCGATGTTGAAACCCACGCGATCGCGCAACGCCAGCCGCGCCGCGAGGATCGATCCGCCTGCACACAGCCAGAACGCCTCCATGGTTTCGGGCGAGTAGGGGATCTCCAGCCGCAGCGCCTCGGTCGGATTCAGCGTGCCGGTCTTCAGGCGCTTCACCCAGCCGCGATCGTGGACCAGCAACAGGTCGGCGTCGGAGGCCGGGTCCGGCGCGATGAAATCGGACGGCTCGGCGAAGCCCTCGGCTAGCAGGCGCTCCTTGATTAGCCGGTATTTTTCGGACGGGAAGACGTGCGCGCCCAGATGCAGATCGTAGCCGTCGTGGTACACGAGTTTGAACGGCAACATAGTCACGACACTTGGCTTGTCACCATACTTCGCCGGTCACCATACTTCGCCTTGTAGCGCCGTCCCGATGGCCGTACCGTAGATGTCTTCGACCGAGCAGCCCCGCGACAAATCGTTCACCGGTTTGGCCAGCCCCTGCAGGAACGGCCCGAAAGCCGCCGCTCCGCCGAGCCGCTCCACCAGCTTGTACGCGATATTCGCGCTGCCGAGATCCGGGAAGATCAGCGTGTTGGCGCGGCCCGCGACTGGCGATCCCGGCGCTTTCGACGCGGCCACGGATTCGACCAGCGCCGCGTCGGCTTGCAGCTCGCCATCCACGGCCAAGGCCGGAGCGCGCTCGCGGAGAATGCGCAGCGCCTCGATCATTTTCTCCGCGAAGGGATGCTCGGCGCTTCCCTTGGTGGAGAACGACAGCAGCGCCACTCGCGGTTCAGCGCCCAGAATCGCCCGCAGGGACTGCGCCGTGGCCATGGCGATCTCGGCAATCTGCACCGCCGTGGGATCGGGGACCAAGGCGCAATCGGCGAAGGCCAGCACGCCGTCGTGGCCCCAGTGCCGGTCCTGCACGCACATGAAGAAGACGCCCGACACGGTGTGTACTCCGGGCGCGGTCCCGATGGAGAGCAGCGCTGACCGCACCGTTTCCGCTGTCGTGTTCACCGATCCGCCGACGGCTCCGTGGGCGTGCCCGGCGGCCACCATCAACGCCGCGAAATACAACGGCTGCCGCGCTATCGCGGCGGCTTCCACTTCCGTGACACCCTTCGACCGGCGGCGCTCCCAGAAGATCGCGGCATAGCGCGCGGCGTCTTGGCAAGTTGCCGGATTCACCGCGCGCACGCCCTGCGGCGCTTCCGGGTTGGCGCTGATCAGGACGGGATCGAGGAGGCGTTCCTCGGCCAGGCGTGCCGCAGCCGCGCGCACGCGAGCGTCGTCGCCCTCCGGAAAGACGATCCGTTTGCGCTGGGGAAGAGCACGCAGCCGTTCCGTCTGACGCGCCAGGAATCGACGCGCGGATTCAGGCTCGGGCATAAGACTCGATTGTAAGGCAGCACCGGCAGAAGAACGCGGCGCGGGGCGTTAAGACACAACGACGGATGTTCGATCGCGTGTGATCCCCGGGCTCACGCCCGGGGCTGTAGCGCCGCTTGCATACTTCTGTCGTTGTGTTCAGTTGCGAGCGGCGGTGAGTCCTTCGCGTCTGTCGGTAAGCTCTTCGCGCATGATGCGCACGCCCTCCGCCATGGCCTTCATCTTCCCGAAAGCCACCGGGCGCGGCAGATACTTCAGGCCGCAATCGGGCGCGGCGATGATCCGGTCCGGACTAATGAAGGGCAGAGCGCGGCGGATGCGCGCGGCCACTACCTGTGGCGTTTCTATTTCGTTGGTGGACAGGTCCAGCACGCCAAGCAGGATGGTCTTGTCGGGCAGCCGCTCCAGCACGGAACAATCCAGTTTGGATTGCGCGGTTTCAATCGAGATCTGGCACACCGGGGTTTCCGTGAGTTCCTCCAGGAACGAGTAGGCGTGCGGGCGGGTGCGCACCAACGCCGCATAGCCGAAACATAGGTGCACGGCAGTGGTGCCGGTGACGCCGTCCAGCGCGCGGTTGAGCGCTTTCACTCCGAACTCGCGCGCCTTGTCGGGAATGGCCTGCATCCAGGGTTCGTCGATCTGCACCACATCCGCGCCGGCGGCGAACAGGTCGCGGATTTCTTCGTTCACCGCGGCGGCGTAGTCCAGAGCCATCTCTTCGTCGGTTTTGTAAAACTCGTTCTGCGCCTGCTGGGACATGGTGTAGGGGCCGGGCACGGTGGCCTTGATCGGGCGGTCCGTGTTGGCGCGCAGGTACTGAACGTCGCGCACCTCCACCGGGTGCTTGCGGCGGATCTTCCCGACCACGCGCGGCACCAGGCTGGATTTTCCGGAGCGCGCGATAATCTCGCCGGGGTTGTCGATGTCCACACCTTCGAGCGCCGTCGCGAAACGGTTGGAATAGCTTTCACGGCGGATTTCGCCGTCGGTGATGATGTCGAGGCCGGCGCGTTCCTGGTCCCGAATCGCGAGCAGAGTTGCGTCGTCCTGGGCTTGCTCCAGAAACTCCGGCGCAACGCGCCACAACTCTTTGGCGCGCACACGCGGGGGAAGCCGCGCGCTTAATTTATCACGGTCAATCAGCCAGTCCGGTTGCGGATACGATCCCACCAGACAGGATGGTAAAAGCATGTGCGCGCTCCGCGTTCAAATCTCGTAAGCGATCTTAGACGGTCCGCCTTGCTTCTGGCGGGCCTGATCCACTCTTCGGCACACCGAGGCCAGCGTGGTGCGTTCGAGCACCCCGGCCATGGCGTCGCGCACCTCGCGCATCACGATGCGGGTTCCGCAGGTTTCCACGTCCGGGCATTCGTCGCATTTACGGAAACGGGTTTCGCTGGCGCAAGGCAGCGGCGCGATGGGACCCTCGATCAGCCGGATCACGTTAGCCAGCGTCACCTGGTCGGGCGGCTGAGCCAACATGTACCCTCCGCCTTTGCCTTTCTTGCTAGTCACCAGGCCGGTTTGTTTCAGGGCCAGAAGAATCTGCTCCAGGAACTTCTTGGGGATGACCTCTTCTTCGGCCATGGTTTGGATCAAGACCGGGCGGTTCGTTCCGAAGTTGCGCGTCAGGTTATACAAAGCCCGCAGACTGTATTGGGTGCGTTTGGACAACTGGCGCATGGGCGATGATCTACTCGCAGCGGCTTGGATGCAGGTGGCGTCCAGTTGCCAGTTTCGCACGGAAACCAAATCAACAGAAACCAGCCCACAGAAACCAGGCGGCGTGTGTATACTGTCCCCATGATGTCATATCGATCTCGCTTCGCGGTATTCGCGGCAGTGATTTGTTGTTGGGCCGCGTACGCACAACCATCCGCCCCGTCGCGCCTCGACGCCGCGTTCCAGAAGTTCTGGGCGGCAAGCTCACCGGCCGAAGCCACCAAGCTCTCCGATGAAATCCTCAAGGCCGGTGCGACCTTCGACGACACTCTGCGGCGCTTGAAGGCGGGCCGTGTGTACACCGCGCAAAAGACCGGCGTGATCCAGCTCAGCAATCGCACTAGCGACGGCGTCGAACACTTCTATTCCGTGAACGTTCCCGCGTCGTACGACCCGGCGCGGCGCTATCAGATGCGGTTCCAGCTTCACGGCGGAATCGGCGGACGGAACGACAACAAGCCCCGCGGCACCGGTGAAATCGGCGCGCTGGCCGGAGCCGAGCAGTTTTACGTCCTGCCGTATTCCTGGAACGACGCGCCCTGGTGGAGCGACGATCAGATCCTCAACCTGGATGCGATCGTGGACGCCTTGAAGCGAACCTACAATATCGACGAGAACCGCGTGGTTCTCTCGGGCGTCTCCGACGGCGCGACCGGCGCTTACTACATCGCTATGCGTCTGACCACGCCGTTTGCCAGCTTCCTTCCGCTGAACGGCTTCATCATGGTGCTGGCCGACGATTCGATCGACGACCACCGCGTCTTTCCCAGCAATCTGCGCAACAAGCCGCTGTTCGTAGTCAACGGTGGGAAAGACCGCCTCTATCCGATCTGGGCCGTCGAACCGTACACCAAGCATCTGATGAGCAACGGAGTGCAGATCGAGTATCATCCGCAGCCCGAAGGCGAGCACAACACTCGCTGGTGGCCGGAGATTAAGGACCCGTACGAGCAGTTTGTTTCGGCCCATCCCAGAAACCCCGATCCCGATAAGTTGAGCTGGCAGGCTGCAGATGCGGATCACAATCGGGCGCACTGGCTGGTGATCGATCAGGTCGCCGGCGGCGGCGCCGACGCTAAAGGATTGGTGGATGTCAACGTCGTGAAGCCCGACGAATTTCCGCTCTACGACCAATCCGAAGGCGGCGTGCTGTTCGCCGGACAGAACGAGTCGGGGCGAGTGGACCTGGTGCGCACCGGCAACACCGTTCAGGCGGCGACCAAGGGGGTCACGGCGTTCACGCTGCTGCTATCTCCGGACAAATTCGATTTCAGCCAAGCGGTGAAAGTGATCGCCAACGGCCGCGAGGTGTTCAACGCAAAGGTGACGCCGACCGTGAAGACGCTGCTGAAGTGGGCCGCCCGCGATAACGACCGCACCATGCTCTACGCGGCCGAAGTGCAGATCCGGCTGGCTGGGCCGAAACAGGTCGCGCAGAAACAGCCCGTCGTGCATCGCGCCGCGCAGTAGCAGCCCGTCCCGGCATCACCACAGCACGCGGGCCGCGTACTGCGCGATCGCATCGTCTGGCGTGAGGATCGCCATTCCGTGCACGATGGCCTGTGCCACCAGAATCCGGTCGAATGGATCGGCGTGGAGCTTGGGCAGCCGCGCTGCGTACAGAGCCGAGTCTTCATCGACCGGTAGTGTTTCGATACCGCTTTTTTCTCGAAGCTGCCGGATGTAGATCTCCGGTTTCCCTGGCAGGGGCAACCGTCCCAGCGCGTGCTTGATCGCGATCTCCCAGGCCGAAGCCGCGCTCAGGTAACTCTCATTATCCCGGTTGAGAAAGAGGGCCGCCGCCGTCTTGCTGATCTTCCCCGAACCGGAACCCAGCCAGAGAAACGTGCAAGTGTCGATGAGTAGTTTCACAGGCTTTATCGCATCGGGCTCATCCCCCACCGAAGGCTTTTAGAAGTTCATCCGGCAGAGGCTTGAAGAAAGAATCCGGCACGACGAACTCGCCTTTGGCGACGCCGATCCGAGGTTTGCGGGCCTTGCTGGCGACCAGACGCACCTCCGCCACAGGTTGGTTGCGGTTGCAAAGGACCAGCGTTTCCCCCGGCGCCAACTCCGCCACGTAGCGCGACAAGTGGGTCTTGGCGTCGTGCATGTTCACTCGCTTCATAGTTCAATTATAGACTAGGAAGTGAACTAAGCCAAAGCCCAGCCTACCAGATGTAGTCCTTGGCTTCCCCGCGGCGCGCGTAGCTGTCGAGCACGTGCACCACGCGCACGCGCTTGATCTTGGTGGGCGATAGCGCGCCGATCGGCACGTACATGATCTTGCGGCCCAGGTGCGCGGCGATGGAGCGGAAAATGGAACGCGGCGGGTGCGCGGCGACGTACACGACAAAGCGCTCGACCGAGTAGTCCAGCGCGGCCATCAGCAGGCGTTCGGGTTTGGATTCGGCGAAATCGTAATCCGTATCCGACCACACGTCGAACAAACGGCGCGGCGGCAGCGTCATCAGCAGGCCTCCGTATTCCGCGCGGCCGATGCCGGGGCCCACGATGTTGTCGAACGGGTAGGTGGAATAGAACGCCATGTCGGATTCGTTCTGATGCTCGCCCAGCCAGGTGGTCAGATACTGGTAGCGGTCCTCGCGGTCTTCGTCGAAGATCACCACCAGCGCGCCTACCTCCCCGGCCAGACGATCGGCTTGGCGGACGAAGATTTTGTGGCGGTGCCAGTTGCGAATGGTTTCGCGGATGTCGATGCCGTCCAGAATCGAGGTGGTGAAGGGCTCCACGCGCACGCGCTCTTCCGACAGCAGCGCCTTGGCCTTCTGCTTCAGGAAGCGGCCGTAGTCTTCGATCACCAGATCCTCGGGCGGATAGGAGCAGATGGCGTCGCCGGTGGTCTGGCGGGCCCATTCGCCGGGGACTGTTTCGCGTTTGCGGGGCTTGAGTCCGGCGGGCTTCAAGCGCTGCTTGGGACGCGGAAGGCGGCGGCGGATGCGCAGCTTCTTGGTGTTGATCCAGATTTCGCCCGCCGACAGGCGGACTGTCTCCAGCGGAGAAGAAGCGCTCTGCGCCAGATAGCGGTTGGCCATCTGCCACACTTCCCAGCCATAGTTGTCATCCACGACGGAGCGCGCGGCCACGGCCAGATCGTAGACGCCCGCCATCAGATCGCCCGACACGTGCGCCAGGTTGCGGGTAAACCGCGCGATCATGCGGCGTTGCCAGTGGGCCAGTTTCTCGCCCGTCGATTCGGTGTATTTCGATTCGGCCTCGCGCAGCAGATCCAACTGCACTCGAGGTTTATCGATACGTTTTACCGTTTCCGGATCTTGTAATCCCAGGCGGAAGAACTCGTAGCGGTCCTGCAAATATGGATACTCGACGGTGATCTCGGCCAGACAGTCCGGATGCGGATTGAGCAGCCGGACATCCTCGCGGAACAAACGCCCGGCGCCGCGAGCGGCGGGCTGTTCCTGGGGAGACTCCATGGCGTCCAGCAGTGGGTCGAGCAGGTTGAGCGAAACCACGACGACAACCTGCACTTCTGGATCGGCGCCCTGAAGCTTCCACGCCATGCCCGCGGCGTGCGCCTGCACTTCTTCATTACGCAACTGGGGCCACACTCGATAGGCCTCGATGTAACGTTCCAGGCCGACGCGGTTGACCGCATAGGAATCAGGGTAGGCGTCATGTAGATGCGGACGCTCGTTGGTGTCGGGTTCGAGGAACAACACCTCGGAGCCGATCTCTTCCGCGGTCCTCAGGGCTTCGGTAAACGGGTCGGCGGGTTCGACGGGGACATAAATGGCGCGGTCTTCATCGTCTTTAGAGCCGCTTTCGTCGCTATATAAAATGACTGAAATTTCCGGCAAACGGGCCACGGCCTGACGGTAGGCGGCTTCCAGGAACCCGGGCAGCTCAAGGGCTACGATACGCGGGCGATGCTCCAGCAGGTAGCGGCGCACTGCCGCGGCGAACTCGACGCGGCCGGGAACGACAGGGAAGTATTGCAGCCGCCCGCGCTCCAGCCCGCCCAGCTTAATGTCAGCTTCCAGGGACATAGCGCAGCGCTTCTTCGCCCAACGTTTGCACGATCGCCGTGTGGAGAATCGACTTCCCCACCCCGCCGGAGCCCGGGGTTGCCTGGGCCAACTTCATGGCGAAACGGGCGATGTTGATGCCGTCGCGCGCGGTGTAGCGCTCGTCGGCGGCGTGGGCTTGCTGGAGGAAATCCGTCACATAATTTAATATATGATCGTCGCCAAAAGGTAAATTCTCGCGCAATATGGCGAATTCCTCGTGCCGTTCCGGAAAATCGATCGTGATTTGCGGCTGCAGGCGCGAGTGAATGTATTCCGGGAGATCGAAGGTGCTGGCATCGTCGTTCATAGTGGCCACCAGCCGGAACAGCGGGTGAGCCCGGATCTTGATGCCGGCGACGATGGATTCGACATAGCGGCGATTGTCCAGAAGCGGTGCGAGACTGGCCCAGCTTTTCTCGCTCATGCGGTTGCCTTCGTCCAGAATGACGATGCCTCCGCGAAGCATGGCGGTGACCAGCGACGAGGCTACATAGCGCAGCTTGGATTCGCCCTCGATGACCGGGGTGACGAGAAGATCTTCGGGCCGCGTGTCGACGGTGGCCTGCATGATGTAGACGTCGCGGCCCAGGCGCTTGGCGGCGGCGTAGGCCAGCGTGGTTTTCCCCACGCCGGGCTTGCCCAGCAGGCGCGGATTCATGGGCAGGTCTTGCGGGTCTACTACCAGCCAGGCAGCCAAGAGTTGCCGCATGACCTCCTCTTGGCCGACCCAGTTCACGGGCAGCTCATCCGGATGGGCCAAGTGTAGCGGAACGCCTTCGATTTCCACGATCATCGTTTCCCACTGTAGCAAAGCCCCGCTCCGAAGCCACCTTAGGGCGGCACTACGGCTAATAGCGCGCGTTGAATTGCAGGCCCGAGCAATTGAAGACCGACCGGCGACCACTATCGACTAACGCCAGCTTCCCCTGGACAACCAGTTCGACGCCCGACCCGCCGATCGCGTAGTGGCATATTTGTCTCGCCACATTGCGGTAGATCCTCGTCTCGGGATACGTGGGGACGTTCATCTCGCCCAGTGACCACTCGTCGAGGTTCAGCCGATTGCGGTCCGGCTGGTCTTCATGCACGTAATCCTCGATGGTGTCCGGAAGGCGGTCGAATACGGCATCGCTCACATAAACGGATCCAGTGGTTCTGTTCCCCGAATAAAGCGCGGAGGAAAGATAGTGATCCCATAGGTTGAAGAAACTCAGCGCGGGCATGAACCCAAACAGAACCAGTACGACTTTCTGAAAGGCGAATCCCCGGCCCCACACAATGTCCCGCGGCGTGGGCTCCCCGGCGCGCCTTAAGAAGAGGATCGGCAAGAATGCGACCATCGCCAGATTCCACGGCCACACCACGGAGTTGGCGCGGAGCCCCAGCGGACCGATCGCGACCAGAACGAAGACGTGCATCGCGATGGCGCCGAACACCGCTGCAGTACGCCAACGTCTGAAGAGGAGTCCTACGCCGAGGCCGCACTCGACCAGTGGCGCCACGAACGCTAGACGAAGGATGAACCCTCCCACCGACGACGGCAGCGCACTCACCAGGGGGCTCGCAAGGTGTGGAAAAGTGCCCCCCGTAAAGTTTGGATTGAACTTTGCCAATCCACTCCACAAATAGGTGGCGGCAACGACCAGGCAGCAAGTATTGAGGGCCGCGGATTCGCGCTCCGGCCCGGCCAGCGCGATGGCCAGCAGCATGACCACATACTGGTAGAACCACGGTTGCCATCGCGACTGATCCTGCAAGGCCACCAGCGCGAGCAGCGCGAACAGGGCGATCAGGATTTCCCGGCGCGGCGAAAGGCTAGCCGCAATCAGCAAGGCGATCAGAGTGAAAAAGACGATCGAATCGCCAGGCGCGCGGAGCGGCCCGATGAATGACCATACCGGTGTTAGCGGATAGAATCGCGAACTCAGCCACAGTTTCGGAGACAACGCGAATCCAGCCAGCAATCCCGCGATCACGCTGAGTCTCAGCAAAGTAAGTCTGTTGAGCCACGCAGCTGGAAACCGCGCTAACACATTTACTTCCGGCCGGCGTCTAGAAACTCGCGCGCGTAAGCTACGATTTTCTTCGGATCAAAACTAGGGTCCACCACCACTCCAAAGAATGGAATCATCATTTCTTCCCAGGTTTGATCGCCCCAAAAGACATCGCGGTTCGGATTCGGATTAAATCTGTTATTCGCAGAGTTGTCGAAGTGGGCCGTCACTTGCAGCCTGGTGCCTTTGGGTACCGGGATCGGCTTTTCAAGCTCATAGCCGAACTGCCAGCCGAAGTCATACTTCACATTTAAGACAATCTCGGATTTCCCGCCTGGATAAATCAGGCGGTACATCATGTCCTTTCCTCGAAGGTGCATGTGGGGCAGGAACCATACCAACTCGGCGTCTTGTTGGAAGACGACTTCCGTGCCGGTCTCCCAGTTGGGATCCCCGGCGGGAATGTGGAACTCCTGTTCATCTCGAGCCGCGGTGGGGACGATGGTCAGGAACCTGCGCCTCGGTTTCTCCTTGGCCACCGTGAATCCAACTTCGGTTCGGTCGGTGGTTGCGGTACCGTTGGGCGTGTAATGCACCTGAATCACGAAATCGGAGCCGGCCGGAATCAACTTCGCGCCTCCGTGCAAGCCGTAGTTCGCGGGCGGTGTGCCCGGAACATAAACTGCTTCGATGCCCTGAAGAGCCCGCAGGCGGTCGTCGTTCTGGACTCTTTCGATCGCGACTCCTTCAGCGTCGCGCTCCTTCGCCTGCGCTTGCGGCACGCCATACTTCACGCCGCGTTTATGCGGCACCAGAAACAGGTCCGCATGATGCACGACCGAGCGATTCCCCGGCCGGACCTCAATCGCGGTGACCCACGTATCTTTCTTGAAGCAATTGGGCACCGTGACTTCCGTCAACTCCAGCACACCTTTGGCGGGGACCGGGAATGGCTCCGGCATCGATACGATGGCGTCCGGTTGGATGGTCCAGCCCTCGCGCCAGGTAACTGGAGCTGGTTGATCCCGCGCGTCCCCCTCTGGAGCGCCGGCGTCGACCCAAGCCACGAGAGTGTCGACCTCGCTCCGAAGCAAGCTGGGGTCGTTAAGAAACCTGCTGTAGCGCGGGTCCGCGGACCAGGGCGGCATCTTCCCGCCGAGTACCGCCGTCTTGATGGCCTTCGCCCAGGGCCGGGTGTTTTGGTAGGTTAGCAACGACATGGGCGCGACTTGACCCGGCCGATGACAGCTCTGACAGTGCTTTTGCAGGATCGGAAGCACGTCGCGATGGAACGTGGCGGGAGAAGCATCGCCGGCCGCGAAGGCAACGCCCATTGTCAACGCAGCGATTAGAATGCGTAACATCTTCCGCGGCACCCGCCGGACTCCACTCGATTCTATAGATTTCGAAGTCGCGGGGCAAGCTTCAAGACGGGGGACGGGGCCGCTGGATCCCTTTCAGCAACGTCGCGAAGCCCCTGCACCGTTGTACACTCTAATCGTGCGGATACTGGTGGTCGAAGACGAAAAACGCATTGCCGACTTTTTGTCGCGGGGCCTGGAGAGCGCCGGCTATGCCGTGGACGTGGCGTCCACTGGCGGCGCGGCCGTCGACATGGTCCACGCGACACAATACGATCTCGCCATTCTGGACCTGGGTTTGCCTGATATGGACGGGCTTTCGGTGCTGGCTAAAATCCGCAACCGCAAGGTCAGCCCCCCGGTGTTGATTCTGAGCGCGCGCGACGCCGTCGACGACCGCGTGAAGGGCCTGGAAGGCGGCGCCGACGATTATCTGGTGAAGCCCTTCGCCTTTGTCGAGCTGCTGGCGCGGGTGCGTGTGCTGCTGCGCCGCGGACAGCCCACGCCGGAGCGGCTGCAGGTGGGCGATCTCTCGCTCGATTGCATCCGGCGCCGCGTGGCGCGCGCGGGCGAAAACATCGAGCTGGCGCCCAAGGAGTTCAGTATCCTCGAATACCTGATGCGCAACCGCGGCCGCCCGCTCAGCCGCACCATGATCGTCGAGCATGTGTGGGATATGGACTACGACGGCCTCACCAACATCGTGGATGTGTATATCCGCCACCTGCGCAGCAAGATCGACGACAAGTGGCCCGCCAAAATGATCCAGACCGTGCGCGGCATCGGCTATATGCTGGATACTCCGGAAAAAGCCGCCGCCGACAGAAACTAAGCTATGCCCATCGCCCGGCTCACGCGCGTTTTTGGCGTCCGCAAGCTGCGCCCCCGGCTCGTACGCGGGTTGCGCTTCCGCCTCGCGTTCAGCTATTTCGTATTCTTCACGCTGCTGCTGGTGATCATCGGCTTGGTCTACCGCCAGAATCTGAAGACCCAAATGGAAGGCGACGTGAAAGACGCGCTTGAAGAAGAATGGGACGGCGCCAAAGGCTATATCAAGATTGAAAACTACCGGCCGGTCTGGACGGCCGACAAGGACGATCCGGAAGAGGAGCACATCATGGAACGCCTCCAATACGTGCACCTGCTGACTGATTCGAACGGCAACGTGCTGTCGGATTCGCCAACCTACGAATCGATTGGCGTGGATTCGCCTCAGGAGATTCTCCGGGTGCTGACCCTGCCCGAGCCGGTGATCAAGATCCGCTCCGACTCCGACGGCGTACCCTACATGATCAAGGCCGGCGTGATGATGGGCGAGCACGGCAGGAAGTATTTCTTCGCCATCGGGAGGTCGCTCGAAGAAAGCCGCCGCACGGTGTACTATTTCACGCGCACCTATTTTCTGGCTCTTCCGGTGATGATGCTGGTGACAAGCGTGCTGGGCTGGTTGCTGGCGGGGCGCGCGCTGCAACCGGTGGTTTCCGTGGCCCAGGCGGCGCAGAACATCACCGGGTCAAACCTCTCGATGCAGATTCCCATGCGCGGGGCGGGCGACGAACTGGATTACCTGATCGCCAGCTTCAACCGCATGACCGACCGCTTGCAGCAATCCTTCGAGCAGATCCGGCGCTTCTCCACCGACGTTTCGCATGAGCTGCGCACGCCGCTGACGGCGATCCGCGGGCAACTCGAAGTCGCTTTGTTCACCGCCAAAACCCCCGAGCAGTACCAGGAAGCCATGGTCAACGCGCTCGAAGACGTGGAACAGCTTTCGAGCATCGTGCGCGCGCTGCTGCTGTTGAGCCAGGCCGAGTCGGGACAACTGGTGTTGCAGAAAGCGCCGCTGGATTTGAGCGAAGTCGCCGTGGATGTGGTGGATCAATTCCAGATTCCGGCCGAAGAAAAGCACCTGATCCTCAAGGCCAAAACCGAGCCTGGCGTGATGGTTCACGCCGACCGGACGCAGATCGAGCGGCTGCTCTCCAACCTGGTCTCGAATGCCGTCAAATACACCCCGGCCAACGGGACGGTGCGCGTCGATGTTGGCCCCGATCCGTCCTATGGACCCACCGCGGGCTGGGCCAGAATTCAAGTGGAAGACTCGGGCGTGGGCATTCCGGCCGAAAATTTGCCGCATATTTTCGACCGCTTTTACCGGGTTCGCAATCCGGAAACCAGCCGCGTGCAGGGATTGGGGCTGGGCTTGAGCTTCGTTTCCTGGATCGTGGAAGCGCACGGCGGGCGGATCGACGTGACAAGTACGGTGGGAGAAGGAACGCGCTTCACGGTGCTGCTGCCTCCGGGCGCGCAAGCCCCGCCGCAGCCGGTTCCCGAGCCGGACGCGGTCACGGCTCCGGGCGCGTGACCTCGCGCGTGCGCCGCGGGCCCGGGGGCGGGCCCGGGCCGCGCCGCGGAGTTCGGTACACTGAAGGCACTCCCTATGGGCCCCTTATGAGTTTGGACATTCAGGAAAGCTCTCGCGAAGACATTTCTATCCTCACGCTGAAGGGCCGGTTGGCGGTCGGCGAATCCAGTTTGGTGCGGGAAGCGGTTCAAGCGCTGACCACCGCCGGCAAGATCAAGGTGGTGCTGGATCTAACGGGCGTGGATTACATCGATTCTACCGGCCTGGGCGCGCTGGTGATCTGCTACACGTCCCTGAAGCGGCTGAACGGCGCTTTGAAGCTGGTGAATCCGAACAAGCGCAACGTGGAGCTGTTGCTGTTGACCAAGCTGCACACGATTTTCGAAGTGTTCACGGAAGTGCAGGACGCCATCAACAGTTTCTTTCCGGACCGGCAGATTAAGCACTTCGACATTCTGAGTTTCGTTAAACAGCAGGAGGCGGAAGAATAGCGGGGTGCTGTCGTGGAGCACGCACTCGTGCGTGCCATGTCGAGACTCGTCTCGACACGCGGTGCCAAGAACGACCAGGCGTCGGCAGGAGTGCCGACGTGGCACGCAGGAGTGCGTGCTCCACATCAGTCCGGGCAGCGGCGGTAGATGGTGATGTTGCGCGCGCGCAGGGCCACACAGTAGTGGGCCAGCCACGAAGACAATTCCGGGTAATTGTGGATGTCGAGCTGTGGATTATACGCGCTCAGTCCGTCGAGAATGATGGACGGTGCCGTGCGCGCTAGTTCTAAGCGATTTTCGCGCGCCCACTCCGGCGCCACTGGGCGCGAGTCGGTTAGATGGCGGTCGGCTGGAACACCGGTCACGGGCTGCGAATCCCACAATTTCGACGCCACGGGTAAGCCGGTGTAGACGATCAAGTTTGGCCGGTAGCCCCAGATGAACACTGTGTCGCCCGGCCGGCGGAACGCGCGCAGCAGAATCGCGGCGGTGCGGCTCTCCTGGTCCAGCGCTACATCGGACCAGGTGAACCGCACGTCCATCAAGCTGTCGCCGGCCAGCGTGAAATAGCGCGGGCCGAAACGCACTATGGGGATCACCAGGGCCACCGCGATCGCGGCTAGCGCGAGACGACGCCGAGATCCAATCGGCCCGCCTTTTACCAACAGGGCGAGGCCTCCGGCGGCCGGCACCACCAACGCGGGAAGCAGTTGATCGAAATAACGTGGGGCAAAACGCAGTCCGACTGCCGCCGCCGCGAACGAGATTGCCGCCCACGCCAGCAGCCGCCACCGCATCCCGAGGACCTCGCGCTTCCATCCCACTACGGCGCCGATCACCAACGCCGCGTGGAAACCCAGCCAGTTCGATACCGCCTGCCACGCGTGCTGCGCCTGTGGATCGGCGCCCAGCTGGCCCGCGTACAGAATTCCCCAGGCCCACACCTGCCGGAGGTAGCCGTCGAGCGCGCCTTCAGCTCCCAACCATGCGAACACGGCTAGATTCGGCAGCGCGAAACCTGCGATCATCGCCAGCCATCCGGCGGGATGGAACAGCAGGCACGCCGCCAGCACAGTCGCTCCCTTGGGGCTCAGCAGGAACGCAATCCCGGCGAGAGTGCCAGCCGCGAAGGGGCGCTGGCGCAACGCGAAGTAGACGGCCGCGAGGTGCGGCAGGATCATGAGCGTATCGGGCTCGAACGGGATCACCGCCGTGGGCGCGTAGAAAATCAGGAAGAAGGCCAGCAGCGCGGCGGCGCAGTAACCTTCCGTGCGGCTCCAGATCCGCGATGCCACTCCGTATGCGGCGGCGCAGGATGCCAACGCGACAATCGATCCCGCAAGCCGCAGCGTCCATCCGTCGCGGGCCGCAAACACCAGGCTCAGCAGCGCGGCCAGCGGAGGCTTGTCGTACCACAGATCGCGGTACAACATCTTGCCGTGGAGCATCTGAATCGCCGCCGCCAGATGATAGTCTTCATCCGCCCACAAGACGTACGAGTGGCACAGCCGCGACACCAACAGCAGCGCCGCTACCGTGGTCCAGAACAAAAACGCCCTTTCCCGGGATTGCATGGAAACTTCCCATTGGAGCACACGCCGTGCACGCACGCCCCACAGCGCGACGGTGTAAGCTGAAGGAAAATGCTTGCAGCCGGCGATCGGGCTCCCGCGTTCTCGCTTCCCGACTTGGACGGGACCACGCGAACTCTCTCGGAGATGCTTGAGAACGGCCCGGTGCTGGTGGTGCTCTACAAGGTCAGTTGCCCGGTGTGCCAGCTCGCGCTGCCGTATCTGCAACGGATTTCCGGCGGCGAGTTGCAGATCGTCACCATCTCGCAGGACGACGGCCCCGCCACCACTCGCTTCATGAGCGCGTTCGGCGTCAGCATGGCGGCCTTGCTCGATACGCAGAACTCCGGCTACCGGGTCAGCAATGCGTTCGGCATTACGCATGTTCCATCGCTGTTTCTGATTGAACCCGACGGGGTGATCTCCTTCGCCGGGAGCGGTTTTCACAAGGCCGAACTGGAGGCTCTGGCGGCACGCGCGGGAAGCCCAATGTTCCGGCCGGAGGACAACGTGCCCGCGTGGAAGGCGGGTTGAGGATCTAAGAACTAGGCTCCCGTGCGGTAGCCACTGGCAGGGCACTGGCAGCACAGGGCGCTGCCCCACTCTGCGATAATCGTAGGACACACATGGCCAACATGATCTCGGAAGTGTTCGGCGGCGCGGCGGCGATCGCCAAGGGAATGACGGTGACCTTGAAGGAGATGATGTCTCCCACCATCACCGAAGATTATCCCGACGCTCCGGTCCGCTTCCAGGAGCGCTTCCGCGGAGCCCACGTGTTGCAGCGCGACGAAAACGGCCTGGAAAAATGCGTGGCCTGCTTTCTGTGCGCGGCGGCGTGCCCGGCCGACTGCATCTATATCGAAGCCGCCGAGAATACCGACCAGCTCCGCATGAGCGGCGGCGAGCGTTACGCCTCGGTCTACAACATCGATTACAACCGCTGCATCTTCTGCGGCTATTGCGTGGAGGCTTGCCCCACCGACGCCATTACGCACGGACACGGGTTCGAACTGGCCAGCTATAATACTTCGACGCTAGTGATGCGTAAGGAGCAGATGCTGGTCCCAGTGCCGGCCGGCGCGCACTTTCCGCTGCAGGCCGAGGCGCCCTCGGAATCCGGCGGCGGACACTGAGCACGGTGGCACAGGCCTGAACCTGTGGTCCGGAGAGGCGCGTGATCCTACCTACAACTTATCAGTCGGCCCTGTTGCTGCTGATTCTGTCCATGCTGTGCTGGGGTTCCTGGGCCAACACGCAGAAGGCGGCCGGCAAATGGCGCTTCGAGCTGTACTATTACGACTTCACCTGGGGCATCCTGATCGCCGCGGTGGCTGCGGCCTTCACGCTGGGTTCCTTCGACCAGAAGGAGCTCACGTTCCAGGACAACCTGCTGCTGACCGGATACCGCAAGATGGCCTGGGCCGTCGCCAGCGGCGTGGTCTTCAATCTGGCCAACATGCTGTTGGTGGCCGCTATTGCCGTCGCCGGTATGTCGGTCGCTTTTCCGGTGGGGATCGGACTGGCGCTGATCGTGGGCGTGGCGTGGAGCTACTCGCTCAGCCCACAGGCCAACCCGGCGCTGCTGTTCGGCGGCGCGGGCGTGGTTCTGATGGCCGTGTGCGCCGCGGCGGTGGCGTATAGCCTTCACGTGGGCGAGCAGCGCGCGGCCGCGCAGCAGGCCTTCCTGACCGACCCGCGCGCCAAGAACGCTCCGCGAAAAGCCACCGCGACCAAAGGCCTGATCCTGTCGATCCTGGCGGGCCTGTTGATGGGCGGATTCTATCCCATGCTCCAGGAAGCCCGCTCCGGCGACACCGGCGTGGCGCCCTACGGCGTGATGCTCCTGTTCGCCGGGGGCGTGTTCTGTTCGACCGTGCTGTATGTGCCCTTCTTCCTCAACTTTCCGGTGAGTGGAAAGCCGCTGGCGGTGAGCGCCTACTTCCGCGGCACCAAACGGCAACACCTGCTGGGCGTGCTGGGAGGAATGCTGTGGATGGCCGGCGGGCTGGCCAATGTGCTCGCAGCCGGCAGCCCGGCGACGCTGCAGCTCGGCTCGGCGGTCAGCTATGGTCTGGGCCAGGGGGCGACGCTGGTGAGCACGCTGTGGGGCCTGCTGGTGTGGCACGAGTTCCGCGGCGCGACGTACCGGGTAGTAACGGTGCTGATTGCGGTGATCGTGTTGTTCCTGGCGGGGCTGGGGATGGTAGCGGTAGCGCCGCTGCGCGGGTAGCAGCCCCGGGCAAGTCAGTTTTCGTGAAGAGCGTTGGCCAGTATGTGCCCCGCGTTCCTCAGCCGGGCCGCCGTCGCGGGGCTCACTGAGTTTAAGATCTGATTCGCCAGAGTCGCGATCGTCTGCTCGCGTTGCGCGTCCAGGGCCGCGAGGGCGGCGAGATCGGAGGGCAGCAGTGTGGTTCGGAACGCGACGATAGCGCGCGACGATTGGCGGTCCTGAACTAAGGCTGTGTGAAGAGTCTGGCCGGCGGAATGAATGACGGCCGACTCCTGCGTGCTGAGGCCGTGCAGCTTCACCAGGGAGCCCTCATACGCCGCGATGGCCTTAGGATCGTGATCCAGGCTGGCGACGTTCAGGAGCATGAAGCGAAGATAGCGCAACTCCTGCGGCGAAACCGCCGGTGGGCTAGTCAGGTTCGGCTGCGCGTGGCACAAGCCCGAAAACAACACCACGGTGAGACAAGTCCTATACATATTCCTCCTTGGATTGGACAACTGTTCCGAACAACTGTTTATGGACTGGGTACGGCGACGCAAATCCGGGCTCCGTCGAAAGAGGACATTCCTCCCACGCTGACCGTCAGGTTGGACTGCACTACGTTCGGATACAGCCGGGGCGTGCTTGAAGGCGGCTGAACGTAACAGGGCGGGGTTCCGGCGGGCACCGGCGGAACCACGAAGTTCACCTGGTACAGCCCGACGTACCCCGGTGTTGCCCCCGCGTACACCGGCGCTGGAGCCGAGGGAAGTGGCTTGCTCGCCAGCGCGTTCGGGTGGTAGTTAAAATCCAGGCCGAATGTGGTCGCCGTGGGAACCGCCGCGGCGACGAGCTTGCCGGTCGCCAACGGCGGATTCGTCTGCCCCAGCCCGACGGCATAGGCGACCACTTCCTCTCCGGGGTTAGCCGGGCTGCTCGCCGAAACCGGCGACCCATCCGCATGGGTGACGATCGAAGGGCATGGCAGTCCCGTTGAGCTTCCTGGTGCGTAGGGACCAGCGATGAATGAGTCGCAGCCCGTTAGGATGTGGACCTGATCGGGATATACGTAAAAGTCGATTTGTGAAACGCCTCCGTTTGTCTTCGCGGTCAGCGTTTCCGGTGAGTCGCTTCCGCCCGGCGGGGCCTCAAATGGGATTTGAACGGTGATGGCTGCCAACACAGTATTAGTGAGGTCGGCATTATCCCTGGCTTCGAAACCGCTCACCTTCAGGATCGGAACCGGCGGTGGCGTGGTCAGATAACCAGAGAAGCCGAACGAGACCCCGGCCAGCGTCGTCGGCAGGTCCGCACCCCCTGGGGCGCGGACGGAGCAGCTGTCTCCTGAGAACGGGGATTTGAAGCAGATCGCGCCATCTGTGCCGGAATCGTTAGCTATCAATGTGACGAGCTGTCCGGGAGCTACGTAGAACGGAATGGGGCTGTTGTAACCGGATCCCATCAGCCCTACCTTGTCGGACGCCAAGTTTTGGGCCGCCAATCCGGTTCCGGTCGCAATGAAGAGTGTAAGTAGGCGCTGCATGTCGGACCTCAAGACCTACGGAGTGGTGTAGTGTGGAATGAAGCCCGTAAATCCGGAGGGCGGTGGTGCCCCTCCACTGGGCCATTGCGTGGGAGGGCATGAAGCCGTCTGGCCGACGTTCGCTATGCTCGGCGGGGGCGGGTTGGGGTTTGGAGTCCTATAAAACCAGAGATTACCGTTAGCAGGGGTCTGATACGTGAGTGGGTTTCCGTTGCTCAGCGAGCCCGGGACGAAAATCGTTGGCCCCGGGCCGTTCGCGATAAGGCAGGCGTCGGTAGACACGCCCTGCCAAGCGTTCGTAATAAAGCCGTTGTAGGACACCGGAGAATAGCCCGGCACGGTTAAGTTCGGATTCTGGTTCGCGTCGTTTGAAACTTGGTCCATCCTCACTCCGTAACCGGTGTTGTCGCGAACCAGGAGGGCATCCAGCGTAACCCCGACCACTGCATAGAGGATCGGCTGACAGCTCATGGTCATCGGGTCATAGTAGAAACCGTACACTCCCATGGGGCATTGGAAATTGTCTGGTCCGCTAAGATTGATTGCGTCAGCGGCGTTCTGTTCGATGTACCTCGGGACGCCTCCCGGTGCGGAGTCAGACGGATCAAAAGGATTCCAGCTTGAGATCGTAATATCGCCGGTGGGGTTGGCGGCTCCAAAATACAACCCTGAGCCGCTGTTGCTCTCGATCTCGTTGTTGCCCAGGAAGTGCCCGAAGCCGTATGCCTCAACACCCGTGACGTCCTGTCTGTCAGGATCCATGGGGTCATTGGGGTTGGAGGGGGGATTGCAACCCGTATCGAGAACGGTGTCTTTGGTGGTAAACCAGGGTACCGGCTGGTACGGGGGATTGGGATTGAGGAACACCGCCCCGTTGATCACGTTCGCAACAATCGACGCGTGATCCCCGCTTCCGATACCGGTTCCGATCTGCCCGCCTCCACTCCCATCTGACATCTCGTATCGGTTACCGAGGATAGAGTTGCCGTAGGCGTATTGGTACGACCCGTTCATGTTGATCGCAGCCGTGCCGGCGTGGGCGATGTTGTTGTACCAGACGCCGTTTTGGCTGCCGTCCAGCCACACCGCCGTGGAGCGAGTCGCCGATTGCGTCCCCGTCTCCGACCCATGGCCGCCGCCCGGCCCATATCCAACGCCCCCCTGCCCGAAGTTTGAAACCGTTACGCTAGACGCAACTCCGTTCAGCTGCAATGCCGTCCCAGGAGCGTTAATGAAGTCCATCCACTCAACCGTGAATCTCCCAGGTGTTGCCGGTGGCGAGAGCTCCAGATCCTGGTAACCTGCGTTGCCCGCCAAGCAACTTAGCCCCCCAGAGGGAGGGAGTCCGAAACCGTACCGGTTGCCGTCGATGGTGAAGCTACTGATCGTGACCTTCGTGACTCCCGAGTTGGCACTAATTATGTGCTGGAGCATCGAGTACCCACGGACCAGAATGGTGTCTCCTGGCGCGCCTCCCCCCATGATGGTAATGCTCGAACGCGCAATCGTAAGGGGGGTGTTTGTGTTTAAATTGGGGGGGAATGGAATCGAGTAGGCAGTGCTACTAGTAGCGAGCCAACACACGTTGTAGACGGAATTTGAAGCGCCTGAGCTGAGAAGAGTGCCGAAAGTGCCCATGCAGTTCTGAAAGTCGGTCAAGCTGTTTCCTTGCCACATTCCCGGCCACCTGCCCACGATCGGTGTATCTATCGATGTGCCGAAGGCCCCCCATAGGTCTTGCCCTGACGGCGGTGGGGTCCAACCTAAGTTGCCATCGATATCCAACGCCCAGAGCCCGGACGATGGCCGGAAGATGCCGACGCGAGTTACTCCCGTGTTGGTCCAATCCCCGACCACCGCCGTGTCCAGGTTTGCGGCGCCGAAAGAGCCCCAATTGTCTTGGGGCACCCCGTCCCAATGCAAATTGCCGTTCAAGTCCAGGGCGAACATTGCCTGGCTTGGACGATAGATACCAACTAGGGTGACGGTGCCGCCGTTCCATTGGCCCACTATTGCCACGTCGCCGCTCTGACCAAAGCTGCCGGATTTGTCTATGCCTGGGTCCCAGGCCAGGTTGCCATTCATGTCCAGCTCAATGGTGCCGTTGTTGAAAATTCCCACCTTCGTGGCGGCGCTCCCATCCCACTGGCCGACGATGGGAACATCCGCGGAATTGATGAAGAAGTTGCCCTGCTCGTTATAGCTATGGTCGCCGTAGAGGTCCAGGGACCAGTGACCAGTCAACGGGTTGAACGTGCCGACTTTGGTTTGCGTCCCGTTTCCGTTCCAGTTTCCGACCACCGGGATGGCGTTGGTGTCTCCGAAGGTGAACGGGGTAGTATACCCACCGTTGCCGTTGTCGAATATCCACTGGGCGGTACTGGGCCGGTACACGCCCATGCGCTCCACGCCCGTACCGAACCAATCCCCGTGCACCGGCTTGTCGCCGGCTTGTCCGATTTGGTCGAAGGTGTCGGGCGGGGAGGCGTAGTTCAGATCGCCATTGTCCCACGCCCATAGGTTCGACGATTGGCGCCAAATGCCGATCTTGGAAGGAAAGTTAGCCGCTTGGAGCCCCCCCCCCCCC
>DATNJC010000084.1:0-4848 GCA_035604115.1 Bryobacteraceae bacterium
GAGTTTCTTTGTGAGAGAGAGGGGTACAGTGAAGTGGTTTAACGGTGCGAAAGGCTATGGTTTCATTCAACGGTCCACCGGCGAGGACGTGTTCGTCCATTTCTCCGCCATCCAGGAGAACGGATACCGCACGCTCAACGAAGGCGACACCGTGGAGTTCGACCTGCTGAAGGGCCCCAAGGGTTTCCAGGCGGCAAATGTGACCCGCGTCGTGTAGGTAGTTAGCTCATCGCGGAGCGATGGTGCCCCCCGCCCAATCCGCTTCCGATTCCCACCCCTTCCGGCCTGGCCGGGAGGGGTTTTTTATTTGCGATTGGTGATTTGCGATTTGTGAGTAACGAGAAACAGCATGGTTTGACGCTGTTTTCGCAAAATCACAAATCACAAATCACAAGTTTCCTCCGGGCCCATTCCGCATGTTCCGCCAGAATGGGATCCCGATCGTGGACCAGTTGCTCGAGCAGGGGCACGAAGCCCCGCTCGCCGCTGTTGCCCATCGCTACCACCGCGTTCCGCCGCAGGCCGGAACGCTTGGCGCGCCGGATCGGCGAACCGCGGAAAGCGTTGCGAAAGTCCTCGTCGGAGAGGTTCGCCAGCCACGCCAGCGCAGGATGAAAGCGCTCCGAGTGGGGCTGGAACTCGGGTGCAGAGGAAGCCGGAGCCTTGCCGTTCCAGGGGCAGACGTCCTGGCAGATATCGCAGCCAAAGATGTGGTTTCCCATGCCGGAGCGGAGGTCTTCCGGGACCGCGCCGCGCTTTTCGATGGTGAGATACGAGATGCAGCGGGTGGCGTCCAGTTCGTGGGGAGCCACAAAGGCCTGGGTCGGGCAGGCGTCGAGGCAGCGGGTACAGGAGCCGCAGCGGTCCGCGGCCGGCAGGTCCGGAGCCAGCTCCAGCGAGGTGAGAATCACTCCCAGGAACAGCCATGAGCCCACCCGCTGGTTGATCAGGCAGGTGTTCTTCCCGATCCATCCAATCCCGGCATAGGCGGCAAAGACGCGCTCGACCACTGGTCCGGTATCGACGTAGCAGCGGGTCTGGAGCGCCGGATCGTCGCCTTCCTCCCGCAGGCGAGCTTCTACGCGACGCAGGCGTTCCATGACCACTTCGTGATAGTCGCCGTCTCCCCAGGCATAGCGGGAAATCCATCCTCGCTGCGAATCATGGCGTTCGGTCGAGCGGGGATGGGCGGTGTTGTAATTCAGCGCGCAGACGATCACCGAGCGCGCCCAGGGAGCCACGTGCTCGAGCGCCGCGCGCTTGAGACGTCCGTGGTGGTCGCGGGATTCGAGGTAGGCCATCTCGCCGGCGCGTCCGGCGGAAATCCAGTCGGAGAAGAACCGCAGTTCGCGCGAATCGCCGAGCCGCGCCGGGGCGATACCGGCCAGATCAAAGCCGGCTTTCATGGCGGACTGTTTAACCAGTGCTTCGATTTGGCCGATCGGACGGGCCATACAAACGGCGCGCGCTAAATTCCGAGCTTTTTGACTTCCTCGTTGTAGTACTTGCGGTAGAGGATGTCCCATTCCTGGGTGCCTTCCAGGATGGTGCGCTTCTGGCTCTCGATCTTCTGGCGGGCGGCAGCATCGATCCTGGCCTCGGCTTTGAGCACCTCTTCCAGGATGCGGCGGACTTCGAGGCGGATGGCGTTGCGTTCCTCGACGAACTTGACGGTTTCTAGCGCGGCCAGCGCGTCGGTGACGCTGTGGGCCAGCTTGTTGAGCTTGTCGCGGCTGAGCCGCAGGCCCGAGTTGCGCTCGATCTCCGGCAGTCTCACCATGTGCGGGCTTGGATAATAGCATGCCGACCGGGGCCTTTTCCTGCCGCCCCCGGGGTCCCGAAACGGCCCTCACCAAAGGTGCCAGTCCCAGGATGTACTCCGGGGGTGCTACCCCCGACCATTTGGCCCTTCCCTCCGCTGCCAATCCGGATAAGAATAGAGAGGACAGTTTTGCTCTGATGAGACACGGGTCCACTCCCGAAGCGGGAGGGCCGGGCCGGCGTTGTCGTTTGCCCGATCTTCCCAAGCCGTACTCTACCGAATCGGATCCTATCCAGCGGTTGCTGGCCTTTGCCTATCTGCACGCGCAGAAGACTCATCAGGAAGCCGAAGAAGAGCTGCGCAAGGACGCCGGTACTTTGTCGGCGGTGCTGGCGGCCCAGGGCCAGCTTGCGGCCGCGCATCTGGATCTGGAGCAATCGCTGGAGTTCATTGCCGACGGAGCACGGCGCCTTACCGGCGCCGGCGGCGCTGCCATCGCCCTGCGCGAGGGCCGCAAGGTGGTCTGCCGCGGGCGCTCCGGTTTGATCGCTCCCGACCTGGGGGCACGCCTGAATCCGGAGTCCGGCATCTCCGGCGAGTGTTTAAGCAGCGGCGAGGTTCAGCTCTGTGATGATACGGAGCGCGACCGCCGCGTCGACGTCTGGGTGTGCCGCAACCTGGGGATGCGTTCCATCCTGGCCGTGCCCTTGCGCCGCCAGGAGGACGTGCTCGGTATCATCGTGGTCTTTTCCGGATGGGCCGGGGTCTTTGGCGAGCGTGACATCCGCGCCCTCAAGCTGCTCGCCGGGCTGGCGATTGAGGCCCTGTGGTCGCACGAAGTCCACCAGCGGCAAGCTCCAGCATCCCAACCGGCCGAGAGGTTAGAAGCCCCTGAGCCCGCGGCTGAGGCCCTTGCCGCGGACTTGGGTCAGATTCTCGAAGTGGCGGCCGCGCCCGATCTGCTCGAGCCGGCCCTGTCGGCGCCAGAGATCGAAGAGATTCTGGCCTCACTGGATACGCCCGCGGCGGCCGCAGCGGCAGGGCCCGAGGCCGAACTGCCGGCCCCCGAGTTCGCCATACTCGAAAGAGCCGAACCCCGGCGCCTGGGGCGGACGCTGGTGATCCTCGCCGTCGCCATCGCGGTTCTGGCCGGCGCCACCGGGGCAGTGCTGTGGCGCGGAGCGGCTCTGCGGGAACTTCTCCATCTCAGACCAGTTGCGGTTGCGCCCCGCCCCGCTGCGCCCGCTGCCAGGGTGGCTCCAGGGCCGGAGACGCCCAGCCCAGCCTCGAGTGCAGAGCCAGCGGCCGCGGCCCCGCCCGAAGCCGGATCGGGCCCCGCGCCCGCCGCCGGTCCTTCGCAACTGCTTTCCATCCGTTCCTGGTCGAAGCCGGAGGGCACCACCATCGCCCTGTTCCTCGAAGCACCGGCGCGGTGGGAGGCGGGAGTGGCTAAGGATCCCGATCGTGTCTATTTTGATCTGGAGAACACGCAACTGGCGCCGGATATGTTGGGGAAATCGCGCGAAGGCCTCGCCATCCAGGTGGATGACGCGCTGGTGAAGCGTGTCCGTGTCGGCATGCGTGAGAGCTCGGCGGTGCGCATCGTCATCGACCTGGCGGCGCCGGCCGAATACTCCGCCGTGCTTTCTCCCACCGAGCCTTACCGGCTGATGATCGTGATCCGCGGTGTGCCGGCGCCGAGCAGCGCACCCGCGAAGCCGGAACCGGCGCCGTCGAAGAAAACACCGGGCGCGGAGCCACGAACCTCCGCACCAAGCGCTGCCCTGAACCGCCCGCCGAAAATCGTCATCGATCCCGGCCATGGCGGCGCCGAGGACGGCGCCATCGGTCACAGCGGCCTGAAAGAAAAAGATTTGACGCTGGAGATCGCGAAGCGGCTGGGTGCCCTGCTTTCCAACCGCCTGGGAGCGGAGGTGGTCTACACCCGCACCAGCGACGCTACCGTCGCGCTCGATGCCCGGGCGGCGACCGCCAATCAGGCTGGCGCTGACCTGTTTATCTCTATTCACGCGAATTCCAGCGACGACCCCGGCGCGCGTGGGGTGGAGACCTACTACGTGGCCAATAGTCCTTCCCCGGCCGCGGTTTCCCTCGCCGGGCGTGAGAATGCGGCCAAGACGGGCGCCCTGAAGCCGGTGGCGGAGGAACGCAAGCTCAGCGAATCTCACAAGCTCGCCGTGGACGTGCAGCAGGCGCTCTACCACGCTTTCGGCGGCGAGAAGGGCGTGCTGAATCGCGGCGTGAAACAGGCGCCCTTCGTGGTGCTGCTCGACGCCGACATGCCTTCCATCCTGGCCGAGGTCGCATTCGTCACCAGTCCCGCCGACGAGCACAAGCTGAGCACAGCGGAAGGGCAGGAGGCGGTTGCGGACGCGCTCTGCCGCGGCGTCGCCCGCTATCTCGCGGCAGCCAAGCGGAACAAGGTGGTCGCCACGCTCGGAGCCAGCACAGGACAGTAGGCGGAGGATTGAGTCATTGAGCCATTGAATCATTGAGCCATTGGGTCGCCGGTTTTCAATGACCCAATGACTCAATGGCCTAATGACTCAATCTACAGGACGGCCTTGTACTTGCGCACCAGCTCGCCCTTCACTTTCTTGAACATCTCCTGGTAGCTGGCGCCGCTCTTGCGCATTTCTTCGGAGTACTGCTCGAGGATGGCGCGCACTTCGTCGTTGATGCGATCCTCCAGGCTCATCTCTTCGAGCAGCGCGGAGTGGATCCGCTGCAGCGTGGCCGGCTCGGCCGTGGTCTCGATGAAATCGCCTTTGATCAGTTGCTTGGTGACCTCACGAGCCATGTAGCCCACGTATTCTTTGGAGAGGATCATGGTGCGCGTCCCACAGGGATCGTTAGGACAAAAAGAATACCACACGGGTTTAGGGCATGGCCGGTGCCGAGGATTGAGTCATTTGGCCATTGAGTCATTGAGCCATTGAAGAACCCTGACCGGCCATCCTCTCAATCACTCAATGGCCCAATGGCTCAATGGCTCAATCCGGTTTGACCCTTGCCGCCACGCGTGGTAGCTTTAGCCGCTTGCCGCCCGCACGCGCGCGGTACCT
>DATNJC010000085.1:0-5267 GCA_035604115.1 Bryobacteraceae bacterium
TAACTCTTCCAGGCTCTCTTCCCCCTGCTGATGCGCCTCCAACAACTTCCGTCGTAGATCGTCAGAATAGGCCTTCGCCATCTCTTGCTTGCAGCCGGATCGCCAGAGCTGGTCTATATTATCTCAGAAAATGGTCTAGGATTTTCGCAAAGCCACCAAGGCGCATAGGGCTACCAGGGAATATTTCTGATCTTCTTTGCGACTTTGCGCCCTAGCGAGGAATGCGTTCGCTTTACCCAGCGAGCATCTTTCGCCGCAAGTATTCAAGCGCGGCCTGCGTAGCGAATCCCCGCACGCGGTCGCGCCCGCCCGGCATCTGATAACGGCGAGCCTCCGCAGTGCGGCCCTCACCGGAGA
Organism: Bryobacteraceae bacterium; assembly: GCA_035604115.1. Lineage (GTDB taxonomy): Bacteria > Acidobacteriota > Terriglobia > Bryobacterales > Bryobacteraceae > Palsa-187. The sequence continues at coordinate 358 of DATNJC010000085.1, forward strand.
AACCCACGAACACCGTCCCCACAGGAGCGCCCGTAGCCGATTCCGGACCCGCCTCACCAGTGGTCGAGATGGCGAATCTCGCGCCCGTGCGGCTGCGAGCGCCGTCAGCCATCGCCATGGCGACCTCTTCGCTCACCGCCGTATGCCGCGCGATCAGTTCCGGGTCCACGTCCAGCAGGGAGGTCTTCACGTGATCGCTATAAGCCAGGATCCCGCCCACGAAATAGTCCGAACTCCCCGGCACCGCAGTGATCCGTTCGCCGACCATTCCGCCGGTACAGCTTTCGGCGACCGCCAGGGTTGCGCCCCGCTCGCGCAGCAGAGCGCCAACCACTTGTTCGAGTGACTGGCCATCGCGCGAGTACAACCGGTCGCCCAGCAGCTCCGCGATGGGATCGCCCACTTCAGCCAGCAGCGCGTCGGCTTCTTCGGCGGTCTCGGCCCGCGCCCGCAAGTGGACCTGGATATCGCCCTGCGCTGCCAGAACCGTGGTAGTCGGATTGGTGTAGCGCGAGTACACCGGCGCGATCAGAGCGTCGAGATCCGATTCGGTAAATCCGGTGACGCGGTAGAAGCGCGTGCGAATCACCAGGCCGGGCAGACGCCGCGCCAGCCGTGGCATGCACTCCTTTTCAAACAGCGGCTTCAGCTCGCCCGGCGGACCCGGCAACAGGATCACCACGTGGCCGTCCTGCTCCACCCACTGGCCCGGCGCAGTGCCGTTAGAGTTGGGCAGCGCCTCGGCGCCTTCGACCAGATAGGCTTGCCGCTTGTTGATCTCCGCCATGACCCGCTTGCGTAGCCGAAAGCGCGCTTCGATTTCGTTGCAGATTTCGGCGTTAAACAACAGTTGCCGGCCGAGCGCGGCCGCTGCAGCGTCGCGCGTGACGTCGTCTTCCGTGGGTCCCAGTCCCCCGGTCAGGATCACGATCTCGGCGTGCAACAGCGCGTGGCGGATGGCGCCGGTCAGCAGCGCGCGATCGTCGCCGATAATCAACTTACGTCGCACCTCGACTCCCAGCGAGTTCAACTGATCGGTGAGGAACAACGAATTAGTATCGATGCGCTGCGAGGTCAGCATCTCCGACCCCACGGCGATGATCTCGGCGTCCGCCATTATTTCCTTGCTGGTTCCTTAAGGGAGCGGCCGGCCCTGGACTCCGACGTCCACCCGGTACAACGAGTGATTGGTGGCCAGCACCATCGACTTCGAGGGAGAGAACGCCAGCCCGACAATGCTCGGTCCCGATAGGAACAAGTCGGCCTTGGCGTCCTGCGAAATCCGCACCACGCCGCGCCGCCCGCCGATGGAAGCAGCCACGTACAGATTGCCCTCGGCGTCGAACGCCATGCCTTGCGGACGGCCCAGTCCGCGGTAAAACGTCTCGACGTGGCCGTCGGAAGAGATGCGATACACCGCGTCGAAGCTGGAGGTGGTGGGCCCGGTTACATACAAATATCCACCCGGGCCGAAGGCCAAATGGTACGCGGCCAGCGACGGCTCCAGCGTTGCGAACACGTAAATCTGGCGCTGGCGGCTAATCTTGAACACCGTGCCGCTGCGGTCGCCCACGTACAAATTGCTGTCGGTGTCGAAGGCCATGCCCGTGGCGACGCCCATGCCTTCCACGTACGGGGCGAGATTGCCCGACTGCGACACTTGATGCACTACACCATCGTGGCGGCTGGACACGTACAGCACGCCCTCGGTGTCGAATGCCAAGCCGGTGGCGTTCATCAGATCCGTCACGAGCGGCTTGGGCGCGCGGCCCAATTCCACCTTGAACACCGAGACCGGCGTGCGCTGTCCCGCCGATCCGCTGAAGGTCGTGTAGATATTGCCCCAACGGTCCACCGCGGGATTCGCTACTGGATGCAATCCGTCGGCGACCAGCAGACCGATGGCGCAGGACCACACCACACCGTTGTCTCCGAGCACCAGCTCACCCGCGGAAGCGCCGTCGGGAACGCGTACAATCACCAGCGAGTCCGAGCCGACGACCACCGGCGCGGCCATGTCGCCGAACCGCGCGGTGGTGCGCTCCATGCCGCCCAAGCCCTTGCCGCGAATGCGGAATTCGCCTCCGGGAATGGCCGCTACCGGCGAAACTTCCTGAATCTGCGAGCGGGAATCGGAGGACTTACGAAAGGCCATAAAAAGAAGGGCTAATACAGATTGAACCACCCGGCGGCAAACAATACAAGCGCGGCGTAGATTCCCGCCATCGCGTCGTCGAGCACAATGCCCGCGCCGCCCGACACGCGTTCGAGTTGCCGCACCGGCGGCGGCTTGAAAATGTCGAACAAGCGGAACAACACCAGCGCGCCCAGCCACGCCTTCCAGTTGAAGCGCACCGCGCCGGCGAGCGTGGCCCACTGGCCGATGACTTCATCCACCACGACGATCTGCGGGTCTTTCAGCCCGGTCGCTTTTGCCGTCACATCGGAAGCCCAGATGGCGGGCGCCAACCCGATCAGCGCCAGCAGTCCAAATCCCAAGGCGCCCATTCCGGTCCAGGCGTGCAGCGCCCACGCCACGGCCAATCCGCCGATCGAACCCGCGGTGCCGGGGCCCTTGGGCGTCAGGCCCAGGTAGAACCATGTGGCGATCAAACGCGCGAACGCGTTCATCGGTCTTCTTCCGCGTCGGGCGATGGCCCGGCGTCCGTTTCCTCGATCGGGCCCGGGATCACGTATTTCTCCGTGGCCCAATTTCCCAGATCGATCAGACGGCAGCGGTCGCTGCAGAAGGGCATGTATGGATCGTCGATCTGCACCGGTTTTTTACAGATCGGGCAGATCATGACTAACGCGCGGGCAGCGCCGACTCGATCCGGACTAGAGCTGGTGCCATGATGGACGGCAGCGGCGTAGCGGCGATCCCGGTGTCCACCAGCTCGCCCGACAACTCGTAATCGTGCGCCTCGGTAATGCGCATGCGGCGGATTTCGCCGGCCCGCAGCGGTCCCTCGCCGGGATCGGTGATGTAGCACACGCCGTCGATTTCCGGGGCCTGCGTGGACAAGCGAGCTTGCCACACCAACTCGGAGTCGGCCGAGGGGCCCTCCACCAGCACCGGCAGTTCGCGGCCCACCAGGGCCCGATTGCGCGCGCGGGACATCTTGCGCTGGATCGCCATCAAGCGGCGCTTACGGTTATAGATGGTGCGCGCGTCCACCTTGGCGTCCAGATGAAAGCTTCCGCTGGTATCTTCGTCCGAATACGAGAACACGCCCAACCGGTCGAACTGCGCGGCTTCGATGAACTGGCAGAGCTCGTCGAAGTCCGCGGCAGTTTCGCCGGGAAATCCCACGATCATGCTGGTGCGAATGGCCACGCCGGGAATGGTCCGGCGGATGCGCTCGATCAGCTTCAGAAAAATGTCGCCGTTCGCGCCGCGTTTCATCCGCTTGAGCACAGCGGCGCTAGCGTGCTGCAGCGGCATATCGATATATTTCACCAGCGCGTCATGCTCGGCGATGGTATCGAGCAGCTTCTGCGTAACCTTATTGGGATAGGCGTACAGGAACCGCACCCACTTGTCATTTTTCCCAACAAGCGGCGTTTCGATTCCCGCCAAACGCGCGAGCAGCACGGCCAAGCCGTCCTTGAGGTCGAAGTCCTCGCCATAGCAAGTGGTGTCCTGCCCGATCAAGTTGATCTCGCGAACGCCCTGCGCGAACAGCCGCGTAGCTTCCGAGATCACGCTTTCAAACCGGCGGCTGCGAAACTTCCCACGGTACTGCGGGATCACGCAAAACGTGCAGGGATGGTCGCAGCCCTCGGCGATTTTGATGTAGGCGTAATGGCGCGGCGTGGCCAGCACACGCGGCGTGGTGTCCTGATAGAGGTACAGACCGCGCGGCTCCTCGTCTAAAGGCAATCCTTCACACAGCGAAGTGATCTTCTCCAGCTCGTTGGTGCCGATGATGGCATCCACTTCGGGCAAGTCTTTCTGGATATCGCCGCGATACCGCTCGACCAGGCAACCGGCCACGATCAGCTTCCGCGCGCGCCCGGTTTTCTTGTGCTCGGCCATCTCCAGAATGGTGTTGACCGATTCCTCTTTAGCCGGATCGATGAAGCTGCACGTGTTCACCACGATCACGTCGGCGTCGCCCGGATGCGGAGTCAGTTCGTGTCCGCATGCGGTGAGCTGGCCCATCATCACCTCCGTATCGACGAGGTTCTTAGGGCATCCGAGACTGACGAATCCGACTTTCACTTTTGGGGAGTCCTTGCGTGCCGAAGGCTACAGGTGGCAGTGCGCCAGGCCGCGCTTCTCCAGATACTGCTGATGATACTCTTCGGCGCGCCAGAACTCGCTAGCGGGCACGATCTGGGTCACGATGGGCCGCGGAAACTGGGCCTGCGCCGCGTCGCGCGAAGCCTGCGCTTCGGCCAACTGTTCGGGCGAATGATAAAAGATGGCCGAGCGGTACTGCGCGCCCACATCCAGGCCCTGGCGGTTGAGCGTGGTGGGATTGTGGTTGTTCCAGAACACTTCGAGCAGATCGTGATAGCTGATCACCTGCGGATCGAAGGTCACCTCGACCGCCTCCGCGTGGCCGGTGTTGTCCGTGCAGACCTGCTCGTAAGAGGGGTTCTTCACAGCGCCTCCGGTATAACCCACCTGCGTGGACGTCACGCCGGCCAATCTTCGAAACGCAGCTTCGACGCCCCAAAAGCAGCCGGCGCCGAAGGTCGCTTTTTCGAACGATGTGCTCACCTTTCTATTCTACCGTGCAAGACGGCACGCGCCCTCACCAGGCCGTGATCCGTCCGTAACCGGCGGTGCTGGAGTGCGCAGTGCGCGAGAGATGTGTGGCGAACGGCTTCAAGTGGGCGGTTGAGTCAAGCCCGTTTTGGTGAAGCAGGAGCAGGAGGTTTCACCTTGCGGGTGAACGAGG
>DATNJC010000086.1:0-37071 GCA_035604115.1 Bryobacteraceae bacterium
TTCAAATTCCAGTTCCAAGCGGTCCTGGAGCACGAATCGGCCGGCCACGGCCGTCAACCACGGCCAGCCCCCCGCGAAATTCGCATTACCCAGCCACTCAGCTTTCAAGCCCTTCACGCGTTACTCGGACAGGCTCCTAGGGTACTTTACGTATGGATGATCGAATTTTGCGTTATCGGTCGGCCTTGGCCTACAACCGAGAAGTATTTTTGATCGAGCGCGGGGAATTCATGAAAGCCTTCAGTGCAGTCGACTACAACTTTAGCGAGATAATCGAACTCCCTCGCACGATGCGGGACGGCGACGGGAAATCCCATGTCGGCCTTATTCCTTTTGTGGCACTTCTTCAGCGACAAAGCCGTGCTGCCTTCGAGGCGTTTGCTGTTTATCAGTCGTACCAAGCTTGGGTACTTCTGAGGCCGGGCATCGAAGCGCTGTTGATTGTTGGGAAGTGGGTAGATGATCCCGCCAACGCCAAAGTCTGGCAGGAACGCAAGGAGAATTCGAAGGCTTATCAGAAAGCCTATCAGGGCCGAGCGTTGAGGTCCAACAGCCTTCCATCGTCGGCTGAAATCCAAGGCGTTCTGTCGAGGATAAATGACGATTTTGTTCATGCCAACCCGGACTACTATGAGCGACATTTTAACGTCGCGGCCGATGATCCAGGTTACGTGAATTTCTGGTTGGACTACTTCGACGAAGATTCTCTCCAGGAGGCTCATACGCTTGCGTTTCTGCACCTGTTACTAGTCATGCAGGAGGCGCTGGCGGGCTTGTTTTCGGGTCTGTTCACCGTCCCAGTAGCGCTGAAATCGCCGTTGGGTTTGTTCAATTCGACGTTTGCGGCGCGGATGAGGGATGTCGCGTCACGGTCTGCGGAGAGCGCGAAGGTTCTTGAGCAACTAGGCTTGGTTGCATTGGACGGTTCCAGCCATACATAAAGCCCCGCGCCGTTCCAAGCCAAAACATGGAATCATAGTGGTCAGGAGGTCGCTATGACTCCGACAGAAAACATCGATTGGTCGGAATGCCCACTCGTCGAGGTCAAGCCGGGAGTGCACAGCGGCGCTCCTGTGTTGCTCGGTACGCGGATGCCGGCCGACGCGATTGTCGATAACTTCGACTATGGCGTGAGCGTCGCCGAAATCGCGGAACAGTTTGAAGTTCCGCCGGATCGTATCGAGGCGATTTTGGCTTACGCCAAGAGTCACCGCATTGCGCATCGTCTTTGATAAGAACCGTTCCGGTCGGTGTGCGGCGCTTCCTGTCCGAACATGAAGTGCGCACTTTCGTCGAGATGCAGTGGCACCCGCAGCTTGAAAACGGCGAGTTCCTCGACGCGGCGGAAGCGGCGGGGTTCGACGTGATCGTGACGTCCGATCAAAACATCGGGTATCAACAAAACCTCACGGGGCGGAAACTCGCGTTCGTCGTGCTCGGTTCCAATATCTGGCCGGTGGTGCGCGATCACCAGACGGCGATAGCGGCCAGAGTAAAAGCGGCAACGCCGGGGAGCTACGCCTTCATCGAGATGCCGCTGCCGCCAAAGCGCCGAAAGGAGGTGTGAGAAGTTGTTCCGCGCAGAAATATCTATTCGAATTAGGCGGCGGGTCACGTGCATCTCGCGCGGTCCTTCCCAAATATTTCCTATCACATAGGTGCTGCAGATCCCGGCCCGATGATCCCATCGGCACTAAAATCGGCTTGATGACGCACTGCTCCCATAGACCCAGCCGAATGCCCCAGCCGCAGGCTGCCCGCACGACCCGCGCAAAATACAAAACGAACCCAAGCGGCACGCTCCGGGACCTCCACCAAAACTACAAAACGAACCCAAGACCCCGCCCGTCAGCCTGCGGAGCAAAACTACAAAACGAACCCAGGACCTCACCGCCAGCCCGCGCGACCAAGCCGCCGGTTCCCCAGATGACGGCCTCCCTTTCGCCTCCGGGAGCTGGTGCGACCGGCCTGCCGGCACTGAGCGCCGCGGCGAACGCCCGCCAGCTCGCGGAGCAAAACTACAAAACGAACCCAGGATCACCGCCCCGGCCCCTTGCGTTAATCCACGGCCGGTTGCCGTCTCCACCGAGCCCAGCGCGCCCACGCCCACCACGGCCACCCGCGCCGCGCGGATCTTGCGCTGGCCGGCTTCTCCCAGCGGGGCGAAACGGCTCTGGCGGGAATATCGGGATTCTTGTGGGGAGTCGGACATGCTCGCTACTCATCGATGGTAGCAGCGGCGGCGAAGCGCGGCTCCGCGGGCTAGGAATCTGCCGTTGGTTGCGTGCAAATCGGACGGCCCAAGCAAGTTGCCGAAAACTCCAATGGATTGCGGCTCAAGAGGGTACTCAACTGTATACACGGCCACTACCCGATTTTGGCGTACGCCGAGAGTCGCTGAAATCCGATGCCGGCGCGGTGCGCCTTATTGAACTGCTCTTCCGCCCGCACCAAAAAACATTTTTTATCATTTCTGTTTTAGGCGTGCTGGACTTACAATAGGAGATGGCGCGCTCCGCGCCGCCTCGAAACGGTTCAAGGCCGGAGCGGATCGAGAAAAGGAGCGGCCGAACAGATTGCCACACGCAAGCCTCCTGTTGCTGGACGTCAACCTCTGGGATCTGGTGAATACCAAGGACCCGATCCCGCTGGGGGTGATGGGCATTCTGTTGATGTTCAGCCTGTTCTCGATCACCATCATCCTTTCGAAGCTGTTTGGATTCCGCCGGGCTGCCGCCGCCAACCGTAGCTTTTTGCGGACTTTTCGCAAGAGTCCGCATATGGAGGCGATGTCGGCGCAGCTCGAGCAGTTCCGGGCGGCTCCGCTAGCCGTGGTCTTCGATTTCGGCTACAGCGAACTGAGCCGGCAACTCACCGCGCGCCGGGCCGTCACCAACAAAATGGCCCTGGAACGGACGCTGCAACTCGCCATCAGCGAAGGCATCACCCGCCTGGAGCGCAACATGACGTGGCTCGCGACCACGGCCACCGTCACCCCGTTCATCGGACTGTTCGGGACCGTGTGGGGCATCATCGACGCGTTTCAGCAGATCAGCCTGTCCGCTTCGACCAGTATGCGCGCGGTGGGACCCGGCATTGCCCACGCCCTGGTGGCCACCGCGATGGGCCTGTTCGCGGCCATCCCGGCGGCCATCTTCTACAACTATTTCGGCTACGTAATCAAGACCATGGGCCAGCGCATGGAGGACTTTTCGCTGGAGTTCCTCAACATCACCGAAAGGAACTTCGAAGGTTAGGGGCACGTCCATATGGCGTTTATGCTAGGCGGAGGAAACGGAAACGGCGGCGGATTCGGACGGCGGCGTTTCGGGCCGACCGCACTCTCCGAAATCAACATCATTCCGCTGGTGGACGTGGTCCTGGTGTTGTTGATCATTTTCATGCTGACGGCGCAGGTGATGGAGTTCGGCCTGGAGGTCAACGTCCCCCAGGTGAAGCAGGTTAAAGATACGGCCGAGGACCTGCCGATTGTAACGATTGACCGCCGCGCCAAGCTCTATTTAAATGGACAGGCGATCAACATCAACCAGATCGTGCCGGAGGTGAAGCGGCGGTTCAAGGATGCCCAAGCGGTTTACATTGTGGGCGATACCAACGTGGTCTACGGGATGGTGATTAACGTGGTGAGCGAACTGAATGAAGCCAAGTTAGCCGTCAAACTGGTGGCCAAGCCGGAAGACTACATTAACGTCAACCAGAAGCGATAGCGAAGACATGGCGAAGCAGTGAGAGAGTGACAGGCCAGTGAGCGGGCACGCCGACATCTTAGACGACCGTGATCGTTTAGGCGGAGCCTTCACCGGGGCTCTGGCTCTGCACGTGGCGATGGTCGGGGCTCTGGTGGGTTACCAGTTGTACTCCGGGAACCGCGACACGTTTGGCGCGAAGGACGCCGGCGGGGGCGCGATCGGCGTAGAAGCGGTGAGATCGATCCCACTGCCGCACCACGGCGCGGAGAACCCGGTGGCCAACGATACCGAGTCGCAGGTCCCCCAGACCCCAGCCAAGCCGGTCGAGAAAACGAAGGCGGAGAAACCTCCGCCCCCCGATGCGGTGGCACTGAAGAGCAAGAAAGCCAAGAAGGAACCAGCCAAGCTGGCCAGCGAGAAGCAGCGCTTCCGTCCGTTCAAGGAGCTGGACTCCAATCAGCTCACCAACACGGAAGCGCCGCAGATTTCGAGCTCGCAGTTCTCCGCGATGCCCGGCGCAGGCCGCATCGGAACGGGGGCGAATACCACTCTGGGAAATCGCTGCGGAGCATATTCGGCGCAGCTTCAGCAACTGGTGGGGCAGAAGTGGCGGACCGCCGACGTGGATGCGCAGGTGAGTTCGGCGCCTACGGTGATCGCCACGTTCAACTTAATGGGTAACGGAACCGCGCGGGATGTTCAACTGCTGCAAAAAAGCGGCATCACCTCCTTGGATTCTTCGGTGCAAAGAGCGATCCTGGAGGCGAGTCCGTTTCCGCCGATACCGCCGATATGCAATCGGGACTCGGCCCGCGTGGAGATTTGGTTCGAGCTACAACGATGAAGGCCAAAGCCATGAAGACCATAACTGGAACAACCATAACTGGAACAAAAAGATACGTTGCTGGACTGCTGCTGGTGGCGGCTTTGACCGCTGCCGGCGCGCTTCTGCTGGTCGCACAGGACATCCAGTTCCGCGTCAAGGAGGGGGACCGGCCCGTGATCGCCGTGCCGGATTTGCGTGGATCGGGCGAGGCGCAACCGCTCATGGACGGCTTCAACGCCACGCTGTGGAACGAGCTGTCGGGTTCGGGCGTGTTAAAGATGGCGTCCAAGAGCCTGTACCCGCTGGATCTCCCGCAGCAGCCGGCGGACTTCAAGCCACCGACCGTGACTAACCCGGTGCAGCGCGGCAAGCAGTCGCAGACTGTGAAGAATGGCCCGTGGCTGACGGACTGGTCCAGCCCTCCGGTGCAGGCCAATTACCTGGCCTTCGGATACACCGGCGTGCAGGACGGACGGCTGGTGCTGTTCGGATGGTTGTACAACGTCAGCCAGCCGGACACGCAGAGCGCACAGTTGATCGGCAAGCTATACTTCGGAGCCCTGAATGCCGATGGAGCAAGACAGGTAGCGCGCGACTTCGCCGCCGACATCCTGCAGCAGTTCGGCGGGCAGAGCCTGTCGGGCACCAAGATCTATTTCGTGAGCGACCGTACCGGGAACAAGGAAATTTGGTCCATGGACTACGACGGCAAGAACCAGAAGGCGCTGACCAGCTACCGTTCGCTTTCGAGCATGCCGGCCGTATCGCCCGACGGTAAGATGGTGGCGTTCACCACGTATGCGGGCGGCAATCCGCAGATCCGGATTCATTCCACCGAGACGGGGCGCCGGATGAACTTCTACAATCCGGTATCGTCGGTGGTGGAGACGCCCGAGTTCACTCCGGACGGCAAGAAGATTCTGTTCGGCACGGCCATCGACGGCTGGGTGCAGTTGGCCGTCGCCAATGTGGACGGCGGGCAGATGCAGCGGCTTTCGCACGTGCGGGCAATTGAAGTTTCGCCCAAGGTGAATCCCAAGACGGGCACCGACATCCTGTTCATCTCCGGACGCACCGGACCGCAGCAGTTGTGGCGCATGAACCTGGAGGGCGGCGACCTGGAGCGGCTGACGCCGAACGAGGGCGGCGACGTCGCCAATCCCGCCTGGAGCCCCGACGGCCACCACATAGCGTTCGCCTGGACGCGCGGCTATGAGCCCGGCAACTTCAACATCTTCGTCATGGACGTGGGCGACAAGAAGTATGTGCAGCTCACGCACGGCAACGGGCGTAACGAGAATCCGGTGTGGGCGCCGGACGGCGTACATCTGGTGTTTTCGATCAAGCGCGGACCCTCGACGCAGATCTACACCATGCTGGCGGATGGGACCAACATTCAGCAACTCACCACGCAAGGAAATAATTTGCAGCCGGTGTGGGCGAAAGGGATAAACTAGGGTTCGGAGATGTAGGCAGTCCAAGCGAGCAGCGAGCGTTAAAGATGTTGCCGGAGTTCATTTGGGTATTTTGAATATCGAGTCTCAATACAGGAGGCCATCTACAGGATGCGAATCAATACGAGAACACTGAGTGCAGGGGTGTTCGCCGCCATGGTGTTGCTGGCGGCCGCGGGATGTAAGAAGAAGGCGCCGGCTCCCGCGCCGCCGCCACCACCGCCCGTGACGGAAGCGCCGAAGCCGCCACCCCCGCCCAAGCCGCAGGCTCCCGTCATCGCCAATTTCAGCGTGGAGCCGACCAACATCAACCGCGGGCAGTCGGCCATGCTGACCTGGAGCGTCTCCAACGCCACCGATATGAGCATCGACCAGGGTATCGGCGCGATTCCGGCCAACGGCACGCGTCAGGTCTCGCCCACCGCGACCACGAATTACACGCTGACGGCGCGGGGACCGGGCGGAGCCGCGAGTCGCTTGGTGACGCTGACGGTGACGCAGCCTCCGCCGCCTCTGCCGCCGCCGCCGGCCAAGCCTAAGATCTCCGGCGCGGACATGCTCTCGCGGGAGGCCAAGGACGCCTATTTCGACTACGACAAGAGCGACATCCGCGACGATGCGCGGACGGCTCTTACCGCGGACGCCGACTTGCTGAAGCGCATTTTCGCCGCCGATCCGACGTTTAACGTAGTCGTCGAAGGGAACTGCGACGAGCGCGGCTCGGCCGAGTATAACCTGGGCCTGGGCGATCGCCGCGCCACGTCGGCGCGCGACTTCCTGGTCCAAATGGGCGTGCCGGGCGACCGGCTGCGCACCATCAGCTACGGCAAGGACCGTCCGGTGTGCACGGAAGCTAACGAGGATTGCTACCAGCGCAATCGTCACGCGCACTTGGCGCCGGCGCAGTAGCGCACAGGCATTCAAACGGGGGCGGTCCCGGACCGTCCCCGCGTCGAAGGAGGATGTTATGAGACCTTCTCGTGGATTTCTCACTCTGCTCGGGTTGACCATCCTGCTGGCGGCCGGGTTGTTGCCTCCGAGCCTGATGGCCCAGAAGCGCGAGGATTTCATCGCCCTGCAGCGCGACGTGGCGCAACTTCAGGATCAGATCAAGCAGATGCAGACGGAGCAGAATCAGAAGCTGGCCGCGTTGCAGACCTTGATCCAGCAGGCTCTGGACAATTCTACAAAAGTCAACGCCGAAATGGTTTCGCTCCAGAACAGCCTGAGAACCGGCCTGGCTGAGCAACAGAACCGCACGGCGGCGCCGCTGGCCACTTTGAACAACAAGGTCAACCAGGTTTCCGAAGACGTCGGCGCCATCAAGGAAAACGTCGCCGACGTGGAGAACCGCCTGACCAAGCTGGACAGCAAGCTTTCGGATATCTCGACGGCGGTGCGGACGCTGTCGACTCCGCCGCCGGCTCCGCCGACGCAGACGACCGCCCAAGCCGGCGGGCCCGCGATTCCGCCGGGAGTCACGGCCGAGAGTCTGTTTGAGAACGGCCGTCGGGACTACGCGAGCGCCAAGGACGACTTGGCCATGCAGGAGTTCGCCGACTATGTGAAGTATTTCCCCAAAAGCGAGAACGCCCCGGATGCGATGTACTACCAGGGCATGATTTACGACCGCGCCAAGCCGCCTCAGTATGACGACGCCATCCAGGCCTTCGACGCGGTGGTGGAGCGTTACCCTGAGAATCCCAAAACTCCGGAAGCGCAGTACATGAAGGGCGTCGATCTGATGAAATCCGGCCGCAAACCCGAAGCCGCGGCGGAGTTTCGGGATTTTCTAAAAACCTATCCCAATCATCCCAACGCCGGCAAGGCTCAGGCACATCTGCGTGAGTTGGGCGTGGCCGCAGGGCCAGGGCGCGGCAAGAAGAAGTAGAGTCACCCTTTGGGTTAGACTCGCGATGGTTGCTGCGCGGCCGGGAAATGCAGCGGGTCCCTCAGGTTCTGCAGCTCCCGGTAATAGTACAGCGGCGATGGCCGACGGCCCTGGAACTTCAGCATCTTCAGAAACTCGATTTCCTCTTCCGTGGCGTCGCCGCTGAGCGATTTGTCCTTCAGGAACTGCTCAAAGCCCGGTTCCACGGCCGCAGTCCGTTCCGCTGCCACCTCGGCAAACTCAAATCGCTTCAAGCTCCCTGGTGTCAGCCGGGCGTTTAAGACGATCTCCAGCCCAAAGGTCTTGAGGTCGATGTCCCAGGAGTCGAGCATGGGATCGAGAAACGAAACACAGCTTTCCGTGGTCAGGTGGAACACGTCGGTGTCCAGAAACTCGAGAACGGCCACTCGCAACTGCTCATAACTGCGCGCGCCCAGTTGAGCCATTAAACGGAGCCACTCCTCGCTGCGCAGTTCCTCCCGGGCGAGTCCCTGGGCCACATCCAGAAGCTTCTGCGTGACCAGGCGTTCCAGTTCGCCGAAGGCTTCCTTCTCGAACACCCGCCGCACCTCCGGCCGCCTGCCGGGCTCGCACTTGCGGAGAATCAGCTCCCGGCACTCTTTGAACAGCGGCCGGGGCGGCTCGGCGACCTTCTTCTTGAGCTCCAACTGGCGCTGATCGGCGGCGAGTTTGGAAAGCTCTCCGCTGGGCAGCTTCAGGAACTGGCCGATCTTCTCGTAAATGTCGGTCCGGCCCGGCGCGGGCGGGGCCTTCTTCCTGCCCAGCAACTGGGAAATGTAGGATTCGGTAACCTGGGCGGCAGTGGCGAGGTCCTTCTGATCCTTGCCCAGCTCGCTCAAACGCTCTCTTATCAGCAATGAAACGTCCATTTTAGATTCCCGGTCGCACCAGAATTAACTTACTCCAGTAAAGCTGAGGTCCAATTGTCACACAAATCGTCTTGACAAGCAACGATAATTAACTTAGAATAGTTAATGCCTGGGCGATTCTGCCCACCCACAGGTCAGCTGAGCTAAGGCAGCCGATCTGACCCTTCCTCCTTAGGCACACCCCACAACCCGAGGAGGTCGCCATGTTCGAATCCCAACAGAAATCTACAGGAACGCAGTACGTCATCACGGTCGCGCTCCTGGCTGTAGCCTTCATCTTCGTTCCCGCGGTCTTGATCGTGTCACGCCCGTTCGGATACTTTGGCATTTCGCTGGCGATCGCTTGCAGCACTTTGTGTGCCGCGCTGGCCTGGTTTAATTGGAAGAACAACACGCAAGTGACCATCCCGTCGCTCGAGACTCCGCTGGAGAGGTCGAAATGACCGGGGCGCGCGCGGCTTCCGGCGTCATCGCGATTCGGACGGCGACCCTGTGCGCAATCCTTTGGACGCCGCTGCTGGCCGGGGCGGACTTCTCCACCTATCGCGGATTCCAGTTCGGCGCGAGCCTCGCGGCGTCGGCCAAGCAAGCGGGTATACAGCCGTCGGAGGCCACCCTCGTCCAGAAGCGGCCGGCGGCGATTCAGGAACTGGAATGGCGGCCCCGGACTTCGTACCAGGAAGACAGCCAGAAAGCGGACCCGGTGCGGGAAGTGCTGTTGCGCTTTTACAACGGAGAGCTGTTTCAGATTGTTACCACCTACGACCGCGAAAAGGTCTCGGGCATGACGGCAGCGGATATGGTGGAGATGATCTCGCGCACCTACGGAACCGCCACCAAGCCGGCGGCCGAAGTCGCCTATCACTCCAACTATGGAGAGGCAGCACCGGTCATCGCGCGCTGGGAGAACCCGGAATACTCGTACAATCTGGTGCAGACGGGCGACCGGACCAGCTTTGCGTTAGTCCTGAATTCCAAGCGTCTGGACGCCCTGGCTCGGGCGGCGATGGTGGAGGCGGCTCGTTTAGATGCACTGGAGGCTCCGCAACGGGCCATCGACCTCCAAAACAAGCTGGATGCGGATGACCGCCTGGTGCTGGACCAAGCCCGCTCGGCAAACCTGCCGAACTTTCGTCCGTAAAAGGCCACTGACGATGAACCCGGACCCACGCAATACCCGGCCAGATTTGACCGCTCGAAACTCGACCAGCCAACCTGCGAGGAGGCACATGAAGGTTCTCACCATGAAGTTCACCATCAAGGAACTGGAGTTGTTAACCACTTTGGCGTCGGACCAACTCTTCCGAAGAGAGTTCATCGACCCTAGAATGCCGGGTTACAAGACCGACTCCGGGGAACTACGCTTGGCCAAGGTGTTGGTGATGCGCCTGCGAACCTTGCTGGATCCGGTTTCAGCGAGAAGAATCCCGGTAAGGATCGCGGGATGACACTTTCAAGGGAGCCCCATGCCTTTTGATCCGCCATTCCCACGAACGTTCTCTGCGCCATCGGTGCGGGAGCATGCGCCCACTCTGTCGGGAGTCTATGGGATCTCGAACGCCGGTGAGTGGATCTACATCGGCGAGAGCGACAACATACAGGCGGCGCTGTTACTGCACTTGCAGGAATTGAGTACGGCGCTGCTGAAACGGCAACCCACTGGGTTCGTTTTTGAGGTGTGCGACCGGGCCCGGCGGCCCGATCGTCAGGATCGCCTGGTTCTGGAGTACGAGCCGACCTGCAACCGGCATTGGTCGGGGCATCGATGAACGGCGAGAACGGCGCACCCCAGCCGCGGAAGGAGACTATGGCGGAGAATTCGAAAATGCACTTCGTTCTTACGGGATTCAATCAGGTCAAGGAATTCCGGGTCTTCGCCTTCGAAGGCGTGGCGGCGAACTGGGCCCGCATGGCGTTCACCGTGCGCACGAATCTGGCCCTGACGCGGCTGTATGGCATTCGCCTGCAGGAGCTGCCGCTTTTGTGCCGGGCCGTTCTGGAGCGGCGCGAGGACGCCGACCAGGAACGGGCGTTCACTTACGGCGAAGAGGACATGCGCGTCTTTGCCGATGCCGCGGCAGCGCGGGCCGAAGCGGCCAAGCAGAAGAAACCGCCGCGACCGCCCGTAAACCCGAACGCTGGGTCCGCTTGGCGAGTTCCTCCGCGGTAGGACTCTTGTGGAGCGGGCTTTAGCCTGCAACGGAGGCTTTAGCCTCCGCTTCAGTCTGACCGACACCTCAACTCGGGGACTCAAGTCCCCGTTGCAAGCTAAAGCTCGCTCCACGGCGGCGGCGAACGCCTGCTCCGCCTCACTTGCCGATGGCGAGAATCGCGAATGAATCCGGAACCATCTGGCCGCGGCCGGCGCGTCCTCCCGGCGCAGGTGTGGGTGGGGGAGTATACTCCGCCGCGATCACCAGGATGCGGTTGGTCTTGCTATCGAGGGTCAGCGTCTTGCCGCCCGTCATGGTCTGCAGCGTTTGTTCCACCACGAAACTGGTGGGGCTGTTCTCCTTGACGATCGTCAGAGTGCCGTCGCCCTGCGAACTGAACGCCTCCATGGTGTTGGGGTTGAACACGGCGCCGTCGGTCCCGGTGCCGATGGGAAGCGTGGTGATGATCTTGCCGTCCGCGGCGCTCATGACGACCATGACCTGCGGATTCCGGCACGTGGCGAACAGGATGTTGTTCTTCTGATGTTGTTCTTCACGTCCATGGCCAGCCCGGCACAGGTGCCGCCCTTGCCTTCGAGATCGTATTCTCCGGTTTTCGTCAGGGTCTTGGCGTCCACCACCGCGATCTTGTTCTTGTCTTCGAGATCCACGTAGAGATGGCCTTTGCCGTCGCTGGCGGCCTGTTCCGGCATCCCGCCCAGATCGACGGTCCCCACCACGGCCCCGTCGGCCGCGTTCAGCAAAGTTACGTGGGGTGCGATGTGGCTGAAGACGTAGACGCGGTCGTCAAATGCGTCGTACATGATTCCGTCCGGACCGCCCTGCACGTCGATGGTCTTGATGGGCATCAGCGTCTTGCTGTCCCACATCGCCACCGGCTTGCTGCTTCCGAATCCGTGGCCGGATTTCGGAGACACCGCGGCGCCGCGAGCGTTGGTGTTGGCGATTTCTCCCACGGGCGCGAGCGTGTCCAGATCGAACACGGCGATCCGCGCGGGATTACCGATGCGCGGGATGTACAAGCGGCGTCCCGCCGCATCCGCATACACGTAGTCGAAGCCACCGGCGCCGCCGACTTTGGCGGTCTTCAGCACTTTGTACGGTCCAGCCGATGAAGCTGACTGGGCCGATCCCACCAGAGCGCACGCCGCGAAGGCAATCGCTATTCCAAAGTACGTTGGTCGCATGTTAGTTTCCTTCCTGGATGATCGTCGCCAGTATACCCCGGCTGAGCGTTAAACGCAGCGGTTTCGAGAGATTGCGAGACTCAAGAACTGGCGGAGAGGGAGGGATTCGAACCCTCGGTACAGGTTTAGGCCCGTACGACGGTTTAGCAAACCGCTGCTTTCGACCACTCAGCCACCTCTCCGCGAGGTGTGGAATCTACTGTACGGATCGTAACATATCGCGCTATCGCGATGGCGTTACGTTCCCCGCGCCAGCAGTCCTTTCCACTTGCGGAGGACCAACTCGGTCAGGCTCAGGAGCACCGCCAAACCTAGAAATCCCGGCCACAGGTCGATGGTGGTCATCACCGAGCGCCGGCCGCCTTCGAAGACCGCCGACGGCGAGGGCTCGAAGCGACCGCCGGTGAATTGGGCCACCTGCTTCAGCAGCGCTTCGTTGGAGCCGTAGTCGTTCAGCTCGGATTCGGGACGGTACAGGCCGGTCTCCGGGAAGGCGCGCGATTCTTCCACTGGGCGCACGCGGAACAAGCCCTCGCGCGCGCCGATGGGCAAGCGGCCGCGATAGGTTCCCGCGGCGATCTTTTTCACGTCCACGGGCTGCTGGAATCCGTCCGGACCGAAGGCGAAGATCTGCGGGATTTTCTCGGGTTCCTCAACACCGCGGCCGAGGCGATAATCGACCACCAGTTCGGAATTCGCCCGGTCGAAGATCGTGACCGCTTCGCCGGCCTCGTTGTGCGGCAGCAAATCGCGGCACAGGTTGGTCCAGAAGCGGTCGAAGCCCTTCCATTTGACCCAATCCACGGCCCAGCGGGTTTTAGCGTCGGAAGCGAACACGGCCGCGCGGCCCAGTCCGTATTGCCAGCGCGTCAGCAGAGGGTCCTTCACGTCGAGAGCCAGAATCGTTTCCGCGGCGGGCTTGGCTTGGAACCGCACGTAGCCTTTGAGCGCCGGTGCGCTCTCCATCCCGACGCCTTCGAGGATCTCGACGTTCTTCTTGACTTCGGGCGAAAGCGGGCGCTCGACGGCGGTGGTGCCGGTGTGCTCCTGTACGTCGTGCAGGAGCAGTTGCTCCAGGCCCTGCGGCTCGTTGAGGAAGTACGACTTTCCGCCGGCGACGGTCGCAACTTTCTCCAGATACGAACGGTTCACGTCGGTGCCCAGGCCTACAGTTGAAATGGTTACCCGTTTGGCCAGAGCTTCACGCGACAGATCCATGCTGTCGCCTTCCTCTGAGATTCCATCAGTCAGAAGCACGATGTGTTTATAGGTTGCAGTCACCGGAAGAATCCGCCGGTACGCTTCGGTGAGCGCGGGTGCGATCTGCGTGCCGCCGTCCGGGGTGATGCCGGAGATCAGGCGCTTGATCATGGTGCGGTCCTCGGCGCGCCGGATCGGCACCTGCCACTGAAACGTGTTGTCGAAGATGAGGACGCCGACCATGTCGATGGGCCGCAGGTTTTCAACCACGCCCACTGCGGCTTGCCGGGCGAGCTCGATCTTGCGGCCTTCCATGGAGGAGCTCTTGTCGATGATCAACACCACCGCCGTGCCTTCGGGCGAGCGGGGCGGCGCTACGGTCGCGGGCAGGGTGCGCTCGAGCGCGTCCACGCCGGCTTTTTTCTCTTCGTATACGTTGCGTTCGCCGCCGATGATCAACAATCCGCCGCCGCCCTTGACGTAGTTCTCGATCTCCACTTTGCTCGCCGCGGGGATGCTTTCGAGGTCCCAGTTATTGAAAATCGCCAGTTGATAATCGCTGAGCCGCAGGTTGCTGCTGACGCCGTCGACGCGCACCAGGTCGAACTGCGCCGCCGTGAGCGCGTTGGTGAGGTTGGTGTCCAGCTCCGGTGGATCTTCGGTGATGTAGGCGACCTTGGGTTTGCGCAGTTGGATGGCCTGGTTGTAATGGATCTCGCCCAACTCCTGCGAGCGGACGGTGACGGACACATCCAGCGCGCCAGGCGTGTTGACGCTGGCGTGCAAGCGCAGAGGATTTTGTCCGGTCTCGAGGTTGACCTGATTCTGGCCCAGCACACGCCCCTCGGCGGCGAGTTCCACTTGCGCCGCGCCGGCTTTGGGCGATGAAACCATCAGATCGATCGCAAAGGGTTCCCCGGTAAACGCAAGCGGCGGCATGGCGACGGATTCCAGGCGCAACGCGGGCTTGGCGCGTCCGGCTAGCGCAAAGGTATCGATGGGGATGCCCAGTTGGCGGGCCTGCCAGGCGGCTCGCGCGACGCTGCCTTTGTTCTCGTTGCCGTCGGAGATCAGAACCAGCCTCGGCACCATGCCCGCGGGCAGTTGCGCGATGGCGTCGCGGACCGCGGCCTCCATATCAGTGGCGCGTCCGGCTTCGCCGGAAGTCTGGCGCAGGTGCCAGGGCGTTTGCCGTTCGGCTGGATCGAGCGTGCGGGTGGAGCGCGCGAACGGAATCACACTCAGCCAGTGCCGCCCTTGCGCCGCGGACATCGCGCGCGCCAGTTGCGAGGCTTTATCCAGATCCGCTGGCGATGTGCTGGCCGAAGTGTCCACTAGCGCGGCTACGGCGACTTTGGTTTCCTGCGTGGTCAGGCGAGGCTCGGCCAGAGCCATGAGAATCGCGGCCAGGCAGAGCGTCTTTAAGACCAGGGCCAGGTGGCGCGAAGTGCGCCGCCACTCAAACAGCATCCAGGCGAACGGCAGCCAGACGATGGCCAGGACCCAGGCGCGCTCGAACGTCATGACGCTGTACTCCTTGTGCTGCTTGTACCTGTACTTCTTCTTGGACCGCTTGTGCTTCTTATACTGCCTGTACTTGTACTGCTTGAGCTCCTTGTACTGCTTGAGCTCCTTGTACTGCTTGTGCTCCTTATACTGCCTGTACTTTCACTGCTTGTGCTATTTGTACTTGTGCTTCTTGTACTCCTTGTGTTCCTTCTTCTACTCCTTGTACTACTTGTACTCCTCGTGGAGCACGCACTCGTGCGTGCCATGTCGAGACTCGTCTCGACACGTCGGCCAAGCGTCGCCACGAGTGGCGACGTGGCACGCAAAAGTGTGCGCTCAACCCACTTCATGAAGCTTTTCTCCACATCGACACTCGGGCGGCCATCCGCGACGCCAGCGGCGTCACCATGCGCGACGCGCGCATGCGGAACGCACGGCTGCGCCCGAACAAGAGCCAGTCCGCCAGCAGTCCCAGTCCGCCCAGCACCGCCAGCCACGGCCAAACATCCGTGGCGGCCGCCGACACCGGAGCCGCGCGCGGAACTCCCCGGCGCACTCCCGCCGGAATCTGCCACACCGTCTCGGCGACATCGGGCAGCGTCAGCGAGTAGACCATCTCGCGATCGCCCATCTCCACGCGTACCGCGCCTGGAGCGCCGGAGAAGAACCGCAGCGTCCCATTGTCGATGGTGAACGGCAGCGGACGTTGTTTCTCATCCAGCACACGCACGTTCGCGGCTTGAACGTCTTTTTCGAGCGGCACCGTTACGGTCCCCACGGTGTCGGCTTGCAGCTCCAACCGGCGGAAAGCGTCGGGCGTCATCCAGCGCAGGATGTTGGCGATCAATAGCGGCGTCGCCAGTTCATACTTCATCGGAGCGCGACCCGGATGGAATCCGATCGCCACAAGCTTTATCGCGCGGCCATTCGTTTCGGCTATGCGCGCCACCACCAGCGCGCCGCCACCGCCTTCCGCGACAACCTGATCGGACGGAGCGGGCGTGAACGATTCCGCCGAATCGAGCGTCGCATCCTGCGTGCGCAATCCTTCGCCCAGCACGCTGTCAGGACGCCACCGCTCCAACTTCACGGCTTTCCGCGTCTCGCGCACCGAAACCGGCGATCCCGACGCCGGAGGCTCGATCCAGATGGAATTCGTGCGAGGCGCCATCGGCGGCGCGAAGCGGTCCAGCACCACCAGGTCGGCCTTCACCGCTGGATCGAAGTTCGCTGGACTGTCGAACACCGCCTCGACCGCCGGATTCGCGCCGAACAGCGGGCGCAACAGTTGCGGCTCGTTGGAATACACCGCCACGCGCAAGGCGGTTTGAGGAGGCAGCTCCAGGATGGCGCGATCGTCCTGCGGGAAAGCGTCGCGGGAATCGAGGCGCACTTCAAGATAACCGGCAACCTTACTCTTATACGCGAACGCCGCTTCCTGCTCCGCGCCGGCCTTCAGCGTCATGCGAGCCGAACCTGCGGGCGACTTGGCAAACTGCAGCTCCAAGTTGACCGCGCGAGTTTGCGTGCCGTAGTTGCGAACCGCCACCAGAATGTCCCACGTGTCCGGAGCGCCGGGACGCCGCCGCGCGCCGATCTTGCGCAGCCCGACGTTGTCCTGAGTGCTCGCGACGTTCAGTACACGCAGATTCGATGGCGCGGCGAGCCCGGACTCGGACGTTCCTACGCGGCCCGCCCCGGCAAACACGATTTCCCCCGACCGCTGCGCCTGCTTCTGGGCGCGTTGGGCGAACTCGAACGCCTGCCCCAGATTCAGCGCGCTGGCTTGCGCCTGGGAGAAACGGATCGCGTCCTCCACCACCTGGCGGTTGGACTCGAAGGCGGTCGCGGGAGTCGCCAGCGCGTCGGCGCGCACCAGCATTACGTTGTCGCGCGAAGGCAGGGAGCGCACGTAGGCCCGCGCCAGTGCCTTGGCTTCGTCCATCAAGGTGGTGCGCCGACCGCCCGTCCCGCCAGTTCCGGCGGATGCTCCCATGTAAGCCGAGGTGTCCAGAATCACGACAAGATTCCGGCCGCCGCCGTCGAACACACCCAGCCGGGGTCCGGCGATCGCGGTGAGCAACAGCGCCAGGCTGATCAGTTGCAGGATCAGGCTCCAGGGTTGCTGGATTTTGCGGCGGTGCCGCAAGTCGGTGCGCACGTCCGAGGCGGCCCAGAAATGCAGTGTTGAAACGATCTGCCTGCGCTTGGACCGGTCGAGCAGATACAGCGCCACCACGGCGGCCGAGATCCCGCCTACCAGACCGAGCAGCTCACCGAGACTGAGATTTAGAAACTGCACCCTTACACCAGTGTCTCGCTCCGTATGAGCGAAGTGAAAATGGCCTGCTCTATTGGGACGGACGTGGGCACTCCCACGTAACGGCCATTATTGCGCAATGCGATGCGTTGCAGGTGGTCGCAGTGTTCGTCGAAGGCGGCGGTGTACTGGGCCCGCGCTTCGGCGTCGAACGCCAGCTCGATCTTGTGGCCGGTTTCTGCGTCCTCCAGCTCCAGTTCGCCGTTCCACGGAGGTTCGCGGTCCTCGTCGGCCCACACTTGGACCAGGATCATTTCGTGGCCGAAGTCGGCCAGATATTGCAGCGGCTTTTCGCAATCGGCGTCGTCCAGGAAATCCGAAATCACGGCCACCAGCCCACGCTGTGGGTATTCGGAGATGAACTGGCGGGCGACCCCCAGGAAATCGGTCTTGCCGCCGGACTTCAACGCCGACAGGAAATTGACCGCGGGCTGAAAGCGGTGGCGTCCGCCGCTGGCCAGAAACGCGTCGTGAAGCTTGCCGCTGAAAGGCTGCAGGGCGATCGAGTCCAGGCGCACCAAGCCTACGTAACACAAGGCCGCCGCGAGCTGCCGCGTGTAATCGAACTTGGAGGGGTTGCCGGTTTCCATGGACCGGCTGATGTCCAACAATAGCCGCACCGGGATGCGCGGCTCGAGTTGGAACATCTTCAAGAACAACTTCTCCAGCCGCAGGAAGGCGCGCCAGTTGACCGCCCGCAGATCGTCGCCCTGGTGAAAGTGCCGGTGATCCAGGAATTCCTGGCCCGCGCCCGCGAATCGCGAGGTATTGTGGCCGCCCACCAACCCGGGCAGCGACTGCTTCCAGTGGATGGTCAGCCGCTCCAGGCGTTCGAGAACCACGTGGTCCAGTAAAGGTTCAGGCACGTTGCTCGCTCAGTGTGGGGCGGGCAATCCTGCCCGCAGCCGGCCTTCTGGCCGGCCGCACGGTTCTAGAGACCCGCCGAAAGCCGGTCTGCAGGCACAAGTAAACCGCGTTCTGCATGATGCACCACGCACTACCGCTTGTGCGCCGGCACCGCCGCAGCGCCCACGCTCGGAATAATGACGTTCAGGATGGTCTCCGGCGTCTGTCCTTCGGCATGGGCGTCGAAGTTCAGAATGATGCGGTGGCGCAGCACGGCCGGAGCGACGGTGTCGATATCTTCAATAGACACGTGCAGCCGCCCCTTGAGCAGCGCCAGCACGCGCCCGCACTCCACCAGCGCCTGGGCGCCTCGGGGCGAGCTGCCGTAGCGAATAAACTTCTTGGCGACCTCGTGGGCCTGCGACGTTTCAGGTTGCGTGGCCATCACCATGTCGATGGCGTGGTCCTGCACGTGCGGCGCGGTCAACACGTGGTGGCAGACGTCGCGGAGGCCCAGAATCTCCTCGCGGTTCAGCACTTGTTCAAGCGCCGTCTCGTCGCGTTGAATGGTGCGGTCGACAATGGCGCTCAGGTCCGCGCGGGACGGGTAGCGCACCAGGATCTTCATCAGGAACCGGTCGAGCTGCGCTTCGGGCAGCGGATAGGTGCCTTCCATTTCGATGGGATTCTGGGTCGCCATCACCAGGAACGGAGGCTCCAGTTGGTGCGTCTGCGTGCCGCTGGTGACGGTGTGCTCCTGCATCGCCTCGAGCAGCGCGGACTGCGTTTTGGGCGTGGCGCGATTGATCTCATCGGCCAGAACCAGGTGCGAGAAAATCGGGCCGGGCGAGAAGCGCAGCGCTTTCGTTCCGGTTTCCGTGTCGATCATCATGCTGCCCACGATGTCGGCGGGCATCAGGTCGGGGGTGAACTGGATGCGCGAGTACTTCAGATGCAGCACCCGCGCCAGGGTGCGGAGCAGCGTGGTTTTGCCCAAACCCGGCACGCCTTCGAGCAGCACGTGCCCTCCAGCAAACAAACAGATGAGCACCCCATCGACGACGTCCTGCTGGCCGACAATGATCTTGGCGATTTCCTGCCGGACTCGCGTGAGCTGGGAAGTTGCTAGTTGTAAGGCGGTATCAGGGAGCACAGGCTAACATTCTAGCGCAGGCTTGAGCCCCCGCTTCGACGATGTGGGGCAGGATGGCATCCTGCAGCGGGTTGCCAACCCGCCGTTTGTGCTTCGACACACGCACTGGCCGATTGCCAATCGGCCCGCAGGTTTGCAGCAGTTTGCAACCTGCCCCACCCCGGGGCCAATCACTGAGACACGGTGAAACCAGCCGGGGCGCTGCGGACGCCTCCCACGCTGACGACCACCATCTGCGATCCCAAGGGAGCGGTCGTGGGCACAGTGAAGTTAATCTGGGTCACGCCCGCCGACCAGGTGGGAATTCCGGCGAACGTGATAGTAGCGTTCGCGCCACCGATGGTCACCCGCACCGGCAATTGCGGCTTGGGCAGATTGTTAGGATCCTGCGGACCCGATCCGGTCTTCACCGCGGGTGAGGGAACGCCATCGCCGGTGATGAACAGCGTGTACGTGCTGCCGCGGTGCCCGCTCGGGAAGGGCACCAGATTATTGGTGTTGCTATCGACGAAAATGCCTGGCGCGGACGCGCCCACGGTGAACGAGAAGCTAGCCGTCTCCAGGCCGTTGTTCGCCGTCAGCACCGCGATGCCGGGTTGGGTCTCGTAAGGCAGTTGCACGTTCAACTGTCCGTTCGATGAATACCACATCGGCGCCGCGACTCCGTTGACGGTCGCCGACGCGCCGCCCAGCTTCAGCGGCAGCGGCAGCGACGGCGCCGCAGCTGTGGACGCGGCCAGTTGGGTTCCGTAAACGCTCACCAACATCCCGGGCGCGAACTGCGTATCCCCCGAGGCGGCATTCGAAACGCCTCCGACCTGTATCAACTGCTCCAGGCCGAGGAACGGCACGTTTAGAGTGCGCGTCCACGTGGTTCCGTCCGCGTCTACACCGCCGAAGGTGAACACACGGGTTACCGGGGGCTTCACGCCGGTAAACGCCAGGGGCGCGTTGATCGTACCGCGCGCGCGGATGCTGGCTTGTCCGAAAAAGCTGACGATTTGTGAGCTGTAATCGTTTCCGTCAACGGCGAAACTCGTCAGGGTGGTCGGCTTGCCGGCCAGTTCGTGCAGCGTCAGGGTGAGGTCCCAACTGGGGCCCGAGGAGTCGATCGTTTCGGGGACGGAGGGGAAGCCGGGATCGACGCTCGAACTGACGCTCGGGACCACGGCCGATCCGGAGGAGGGCAGACTGACTGTGACGGGCGCGGATGCGCTCGCGCCGTTGTAGTTCGAGTCGCCCGAATAGGAGGCGACCATGGTTCCCGTGCCCAGCGCGAGTTCACTTGCCGGGACAGAAAGCGACACGGACGCTCCGCCGGTCAGCGGCACAGTCCCGAGCTGAGCTGCGCCGGTCAGCGCGGAGTTGATGGGAAATGATCCACCGGCGTAGGAGAACGTCACTTGCCCGGTGGGAGCTCCGCCGCCCGGCTGCAGCGTGGCGGTCAATTGGAGCGTGTCGTTTAGCGTGGCGCTGGACGGCGTCACCGTCAGCGTCATGGTCGAAATAGCCTGCGGCGGTAGGTCCCACTGGGTGGCCAGATTGTAGACGTCCAGCGATCCCAGACCGCTGGCCAGATCGTAGCCGGTCCCGGCGCTGTAGCCGATCTGGCCGTTGACGCAACCCGGCGTACCGGCGCCGCAGGGCACGATGTTATCGCCCTGCGTAATGTCGTGAAAGGCGTTGGGAGTGTTGCGAGCCATCCGGTAAAACACCGGGTTGACATTGCCTAAGCCCGGCTGCGAAATCACGCCCTTGCTGCTGAGGTAGTGATTGAGCAGCGCCACCATCCCCGCGAACATCGGGGCGGCGGCGGAGGTGCCGCCCGATATGCCGCAGGTTCCGCCCGAGCACAACAGGAAACCGTCGTGGTCGGCCGAAGCATTCAGGGCGATATCGGGGAGGTCGCGCGCGTGATCGTTGGGGACGCCCGGCCCGGTTTGCCACGCGGGCTTCGGGAACACGGCGCTGGGGCCGCCGCCGCCCGCCGCGATGGCGCCGTCAAAAGCGGTTTCGTTCCACACGGCCTCGGGGATGTAGGACAACGCGAGTGCACCGTTGGCATCGGGCGTGGCACGCCAGTAATTGCCGCTGCCGTCGGAGAACTGGCTGCCTCCGATCGCCGTGACTTCGGGAATGCTCGCGGGAAATGCCACCGCCGGACCGTTGGCCGCGACCGGATTGGTAAACCAAAGGTCGCAGCTCACCGCGCCGCCGTCGCCGGCCGCGATGATCACAGTCATCCCCTGGGCATTGGCCTGCTGCATGATGTTCTGGAAGAGCAGCGCGTCGGATACGTCGTAGCGCTCGCAGTCGCCAAAACTCATGCTCGCCACGGGAGCCAGATTCTGGTCGATGGCGTAAATCAGGGATTGAAACGCATCGTTGGAGTACACCAGGATAATGTTGGCGTTGCGCGCCACCGCGCCGGCCCATTCGACGTCCAGGTCGGCCTCCTGCTCGGCGCCCGAGTCCGCCGGGGGAGCGGGCCCGAACGTCTTAGTGGTCAAATTGGCGGCCGGCAGTTTGAATTGCTTGCGAAACAGAGCGATGTCGCTGGAGTGGACGTTGCTCGCTCCGGCGATGGCGATGCTCTGGCCGGTTCCGTCGATGCCGAGGTCGTACAGCTTCTGGAAATCGTAAATCGCCGCCAGATCGGCGGGCGCCGGCACGTGACTTCCGTCGGGCGAGGCTGCCGCGGACTGCGACATTCTTGGCTGCACGCGCCGGGGATGATAATCGTGCAAGCCCAGCAGCCCGCTCACCAGGGGCGCAAGAGCTTCCGGCACGGAGGGTTCGATGGCGTTGGCGAAATGCGTTTCGCCCCCGCTCACGTAGCGATGAAATTCGGTGTGCAGCGCGCTACCCATGCGCTCCGCGGTGCCGCTGAAGGCGACCCAGTTGCGGACGCTCGAAACCGCCTCCACCGCGAGGCCCTGCGACCGCAACCAGGCAGTGGTCTGATCGATATCGCTCTGGCTGGCGCCGAAGCGGGTAGCGAACTGATCCGGCGTCAACCACCGGTGGTAATCGGGTGA
Source organism: Bryobacteraceae bacterium (assembly GCA_035604115.1). Taxonomy (GTDB): domain Bacteria; phylum Acidobacteriota; class Terriglobia; order Bryobacterales; family Bryobacteraceae; genus Palsa-187. The sequence continues at coordinate 22,199 of DATNJC010000086.1, forward strand.
GGCGGGGTCCTGCTGCGACGCCACAAACTGTTCCAAGTCGGACTGCTGGGCCGGCGAGAGCTTCAAGCCCAGGATCACGTTGGGGATCTGCATGGAGGGGTCCACGGGACCTTGGTCGAACTCGGCGCGCGCGAGGGGATGCACGTGGCCGGAGAGCGCCACCACGCGGGAAGCGTCGATGGGCGCGCGCAAACGCTGGGCCTGCGCGGCCGGGAGAAACAGCAAGCCGGCGGAAAGCAAGCCTGCGAGGCTAAGGGCCCTCATGCACTCAACCTAACACGCGAGATTGCGGAAAGTCTTCGCTTCGGGAACGCAGATGGTGGCATAACGGCGCCTCCTAGGGTGAAATACAGCAGAAACTGCGCACAACGGAGCGCCGTTGGATGGCATATGCCAGCCCGGCGAGGACGCCGCGCCCTGTGCGAGCTATTCAACAGGACGTATGGCAGAAGAGATTGGTTGCGTACGACGGAGAAGACCGCGCGGAGCGAACCACTCCGATCCAGGCGCCAGTCGTCGCAGTGATGATGTTATCGTTGGCCTATGGCAGACAAGCCCACCACCGAAAAGAAAACTAAGGTCAAGGCAGCAAAGGCTGCAGACTCCGCAGCCGAAAAGAGCGCCCCACCCGTTGCAGCCAAGCCCGCAGCAGCGCCGCCCACTATATCCAAGAAAAAGGGCAAACTCCTCCCCAAGAACAAGCACCGTCTCCCTCGACGGGAGAAGAAAGCCCAGCAGAAGAGCGCAGCCCGTCTGTAAAGCTGCGCTGGCCGGAGCCGGATCCGCCCGGCCAAGCCGCTGATTCGGTCAACTGGGAGAATGAAGTATGCGCAAAAGGATCGTGGAATCGAGCAGACCCCAGAGCGAAACGCCGGACTCGAAAGACCGCTGGCTGGATCTCGCACGGATCGCCACCGTCGAAGTCACATCGGAAGATCCCGATTTTCCCGTCGAGGCGGTTTTCGAGTCTGACAGCGGGAGCGGCTGGCGCGCTTCTCAAGACGGTAAACAGCAACTTCGGATCATCTTCGATGAACCGGCGACAGTACATCGGATGCGGCTCCATTTCGTCGAGCCCGAGGTCGAGCGGACGCAGGAGTTCACGATTCGATGGTCATCGGCGCAGGGCGGCCCACCACGTGATGTGGTTCGGCAACAATGGAATTTCAGTCCGGCAGGCTCGATGAGTGAAGTGGAACATTACGACGTAAATTTGGAGCGTGTCTCGGTTCTGGAATTATCCATCAGCCCGGACATAAGTAATCAGAAAGCGAAAGCGACGTTGTTAAGCTGGCGCGTAGGATAAGCCGCTGGATTAAGTCGCGACTGTAAGAATGGGAGCGCGGCTGCGCGACTCAGCGCCGCGATCGGCGATGGGCGCCGCCACCAATCCCGCCGAGATCGATGATCACGGCGAGCAGCAGCCACAACAGATTGATCCCCTCCGTCGGCATGCCACTGTTCAGTTCCCATGCATAGACGATCGTGGTGAGCGGCAAGAAAATGAAGCCGAGCACGGGCAGCAGCAGGCCTCCGTGGAATGCCCGCTGCAGGTAGGTCGAGAAGATCCACATCAACACGAGCGTGACCCGTGGAAACAGGAGGATGACGAACAAGAGGAAGCAAGGCATAGTTAATCTGGCTCTCCGCAAGAATCTGACGGTGCCCGCATTTTAGGCGGGTTTCCTGAAAACGACGAATTCGGTCTTGGTTGCTGCCATCCGCTGTCCGCCCTTACGAGTATCCGGCGGTCCGTTGGCAATACGCGGCCCGCATACCGGAGGGTCCGGTCGTTTCTTTCGCGGTACCACGAGGAGATAGGCATGCCTCAGAACTTTCCGTTCACGATTTTGACCGCCTTGCCGCTCAACTCGGAGAACGCATCACGGCAATAGAAATTAAAGCACGCTAAGCCGCCTGCGGCGAAATCACGAACAGAGTGTTATCTTCAAAGCGCGTGAAATTCTGCATTTATGGCGCTGGTGCAATTGGCGGCTATCTCGCCGTTGAACTGGCAACTGCCGGGCACGACGTGTGCGTCATCGCGCGCGGCGATCATCTTAAGGCCATTCAAAAGCGCGGACTGATACTGCGAATCGCAGGACGCGAAAAAATCGCGCAACTCGCCGCGGACGAGAACCCACAGCGGTTTGGTTTTCAGGATGTCGTGATTTGTGCCCTTAAAGCGCATCAAGCAAACACTAGCGCGCCCGACTTCGCGCCGCTGCTCGGGCCGTCGACTTCGGTGCTTACGGCGATGAACGGAATTCCTTGGTGGTATTTCTATAAGAACGGCGGACGTTTCGGGGGGCGCCATTTACAGTCCGTTGACCCGGCGGGGCGCCAATGGCAGTTCATCGGGCCACAGCGCGCGATCGGCTGCGTCGTCGAGCCCGCGTGTGAGGTCGCGGAACCTGGCATTATTCTGCATCATCGGTTCAATCGGTTGATCATCGGAGAACCTGATGGCAGTCATTCCACCCGCGTGATGGCACTGAGCAAAGCGCTCAATGAATCCGGCATAGACGCGCCGGTGCGTGACAATATTCGCTGGAACATCTGGTTGAAGCTGTGGGGTAACGTCTGTTTCAATCCCATTAGTGCGCTCACGGGCGCTACGCTGGATCGTATTACCAGCGAACCCGGGCTGCTCTCGCTGTGTAGAACGATGATGTTCGAGGCGAAGAGCGTGAACGAAGCGCTGGGAATCCAGATCCCCTTGGAGATGATGGATCGCAGGCTCGCGGCTGCGGGCTCGGTGGCAGGGCACAAGATGTCAATGTTGCAGGATTTGGAGCGGGGCCGAAGCTTGGAGATCGATGCATTGGTCACCGCCGTGCAAGAGATCGGACGGCTTACCGGTGCGCCGACTCCAATCATTGATGCGGTCTTGGCGCTGGTACAAGAACGCGGCCGATCCGCACATCTGTACGTGTAGGAAAACCTCGATGAGCATCTGTGATTCGCTGGCAAAACTCCGGCACCGACACGGCTCCGGTCCTGGTTAACACCACGGAGAATCTAAGCCATGAAGCACGAGCCAGACGCGTCTGGGACCTTCATCGCGCCTCCGGCGGCTCCTGGTCCGTGGGAATTCCGGCCAGATGGCGATAGAGCGCGACGGCCCGGTTGATCGAGGAAGCCTCGTTTCCCGCGGTCAGCCCGTTCGCATTCTTCCCTGTGCGCACGATGCTGTAGAAGCGCCAGACGTTTTCCGACTCGCGATCCAAATAGTAGATCGACTGCATCTCGCCGGGGTGGAAGAGAGGGATGAGGAAATAACGTATCGTGCTGACATTCTCGACATCGAAAACGATCCGGTGCGCTGAAGTCTCGGCCACGTGCATCCGGTAGACGGCCTTACCAGAAAGGTTATCGGCCTGTTCAAAGTAGTGTACCTTGCCGTCCTTCATTTCATCGGGCGTGAAGTCTTCGCGGCGTTGACCAGCCTGCAAGCCCGTCAGAGCGTTCGCGCCCACAATTAGTGTTTGCCACTGCTTGTGAGTAGTCGACCAGTAGCGCACACCGGCCAGTTCTGAAATGGCCCCGATGTGGCGAAGCAGACCCTCCGCGTCCGAGGTGTGACGAAATCGCGCCACTGTAGTTACCAGCGTTGTAAAGCCCACCGCGGCCCAACCGGTGCACGCGGGCGGTCTCCAGTCGCGCCCGAAATCAGACTTGCTCCACCACTTCACGACGGCCGCGTCATCCAGAGCAGGATAGGGCGGAACGGCGTCCGCTCCGCATGGCGGCTGCGGTCCCCATTGCCCGTAGCCGTGCGCCTGGCAGAGCAGCATTACCGGCAATAGAAACCAAGCGCGATCCCAGGTCCGAGTCCGGACAAGCAGCTCAGGACGCGGTTCCGTGCTCATCTAACCATCATAGGCCCGCGATCGCGGTCATCGGCGGCCTTCGACCGGTGCTCCGCAGGCCTAAAGCACGATCGCGGCCCGCTGCCCGGTGAGCGACGCTCAACGCGGAGAGCGGCCAGTCTCTGTCGTCGGTCCCTCTCGCGTGTCGCGGAAGGGCAGGTGGAGCTTGCGGGCGATATCCGGCCAAAATTCCCGGAGAACGTCGAAACCCATGCCTGTCGCGAGGGCATAGCCACTTACCCTCAAGGCGGGCGTAAGGCCGCGTTGGTTCCCCGGATGATAGGCGTCGTTGAGAGCGACGGCGGTCACCGTTCCCAACCATTGCGAAACATTGAACATGTGCTTGCCGCTGTCGCGCTGCGCCACAAAGGTGTGCTCGACTGCATGGAGGAAACGCCGCCCGCCGCTGCCTTGAATTAGGCGGTAGTATCGAGGATCCTCCGAGAAGATGGTTGGATACGCGAAATCGGCGAAGAACCTCCACGTTGTCTGCCCGGCGAAGTCGGCGCCGAAGCGTTTCCCATAACTCCCGGCGCCGTGCCCGAACGTGGAATCCCGGTTTGAGGCCTGATCCAAACCTGCGTTGAAGGCGGCCCCAAGAAATGAGATTGGATCAAACGTATCCCGTACGAACAGGGTGAACTTGTCTTTCACCTCGAGAGAGCACAGTACGGTTCCGGCTTTGTACCGCGGAGGATGCACCGATTTGAGCTCCAGCTTCCGGGCGAAGGCTCCCGCGATCTTCTGAAATGGACCGTGGTAGTCTTGCCATTTGAGGAGCGGCGGCGGCTCCAAGCACGGTGTTGCCGCGTTTTTCGTGGTTTCCTCTTGCGATGCGGAGCCCGGCAAAGGTGCGCCCGCTAAAACGGAACCTTGAGAAGGGGAATCGGGCGAAGCCGCGTGCGGCGGAGCATCGCTTGTGATCGCTGTCTCCAGGGAAGCAGCCTCCTGCGCGGACGCAAGCGTCCATCCTAGCATCAGCAGGATCGCCGCTCTCGCCCCTCTTCGAGAATAAGGACGGAACCACATCGTTCACGGTCCAGTTGGAGGTTCGCGGCCATATCGCCGCGGCCCAGGATCACTCCCGCCTGCGTCACCCCCGTGCTGATGGTGGGCAACTTCTCACCGCAGCCTTCAGCCTTTTACTGAAGCGCGCCGATGGACACAGACGCCGCTAAGCATATGATCGCGGCGCGCCAATCGACAACGGCCGGGCGGAGGACCTTACGTAATCGGACTCCTAACGCCAGTGTCCTTCGATAAAGACGTAACCGCCGTTACGGTGAACCCAGCGATGCTGCTCCCAACGGGCGTTCGGGCGCGGCCGGCGTTCCCAGCGGCCGGATTCCCAGTGGTAGGCATTCCCGTCCCAGCGGTGGTAGCCATTGATCCATACATAATCGCGTCCGGGTGCGTGACCACGTTTTTCAACCACGACGCGCGGTGGCGCAATGTGAATGACGACCTCTGCCGCAAAACCTGACCCGGCCGCCAGTATCCCCGCGAAGATTAACCCGATTAATTTGTTGCGCATGATCTTACCTTCCTTCCCTAGCGCAATTTATGCGCGAACCCGTCTTGGCGGGTTCCAACCAACTCTGTTCGTGCAATCCAAGAGCCAGCCGCCATGCCTGGCCAATCTTTGCTGACGTGTGTCACTGCGATCGATGACTCCATGACCTGGCGGGCGTCCGGTACGCTGGAATGATTCTGAGCTGATCAAAGATTCTGGCGTGAGATCCCCAGTTTTCGCATCATGGCGTTCAGGGTCGTGCGTGGTACCCCGAGATGAATGGCCGCGGCGCTGACTACGCCACCCGTCTCCCGCAGAACACGGAGGATGTACTCGCGTTCCATTCCTGCCAGCGTGCCATCGGCCGTTCTCACTGCATCGGCTCGCAGTTCAGCCAGGGGAGCACGGAGCGCGGGGCCCGGAGAAAGAATGACGGACCGTTCAATGAAGTTTTCGAGCTCCCGTACATTCCCGGGCCAGGACCAACTCACCAAAACTGGCAGGGTGCCCGGCGGAATCGTATGGACTTGCTTGTTCATTTCCCGGGCGTACTTCTCAGTGAAGTGCCGGGCGAGCACGGGGATGTCCTCGGGGTGATCCCGCAACGGAGGTGCTTCGATCGGGAAGACCTTCAGACGGTAGTAAAGATCGCTCCGAAAAAGCTTGTCGCCCATCATCTGTGTCAGATTGCGGTTGGTGGCTGCGACCAGCCTGACGTCAATGGGGATCGTTCTGGTGCCGCCCAACCTCTCAAACGCCTTCTCCTGCAACGCCCGCAGCAACTTGGGCTGCAGATCCAACGGGATGTCGCCCACCTCATCCAGAAACAGAGTCGCCCCGTGCGCCAACTCAAACCGGCCGATCTTTTGCGACAATGCGCCGGTGAAAGCTCCCTTCTCGTAACCGAACAACTCGCTTTCCAGAAGACCCGTCGGAATGGCGGCACAGTTCAAGGTGATGAAAGGAAACGTCCTGCGGGGACTCAGTCGGTGGATGGCGCGCGCGATCAACTCCTTTCCGGTGCCGGTTTCCCCCAGGATCAGCACGGTCGCAACAGTGGGAGCGACCGTTTCAACCTGTTCCAAAACACGCTTCATCGCCGCACTTCTGCCAACAATTTCCTCAAAATGATCGCCCCCGGCCTGGTTGTCAGCGTATTCGTCTTCTATCTGTTGGTCGCTTTGAAACTGGGCGGCGGCGAAAGGCATGCCGTCCCTCCTCTACTCCGAATTCGGAGTCTCAAGCTGAACGTCTGGCAGCGCATGACCATTATTGGTCACTTGGTCTCCCGCGGACGGAAGGGCAAGCGCAGTTCCAAAGAAGGCTGTCGTGTCGAAAGCAACCAATGCCTCAAGATCAATCAGTTGGCTGGTGCGGTGCGCGAAAGTGCCCATGAGACTGGCCACCTTCGTGCCAATTCACCCAGCGAGGTTACGAGCCGGGGCCCACCCAATTCTGACAGCGTGATCGTATTTGGTCGCTGGACATCCGTCTCGGTCCCGTCGGCTCGACTTCTTGGTCAAAAGTGGTCCTAAAGATGCCTAATTCATATTGAGTCTCGGCTTGCGCGGCTCCCAGCAGGCCTTGCCGCCGCAGGCCCGACGCCGCCAGGAAGAAGTATGAAACCGAGCACGAAGGATCAGCTCCAAGGTAGTTTCACGAAATGAACGGCCAGACCAAAGAGAGGGCGGGACAAGTCACGAACAATCACCGCCTGGAGGCCGAAGGCAAAGTCGAAGAGCTCGCTGGCAAGGTCCAAAAGAAAGTCGGCCAGCTTGAAAAAGTGTTCGAGAAGTAAATGCAGCGGCAGATGTACAGCACACGTTGCTTCACGCCGGAGAATCGGACAGCGCTTTTGAGAGGGCGACAGAATCGACAGTCCGCCCAAAGTTCCCTCACGAACGGAACAAACAAGCACACCCGGCCTGGACCTGTGTCTTAGGACCTGCGAGCAGGGCTACGCGGGCCCGGCTACGGGATCGGCGCGGACCAAACAGCCTGGTACAGAAAAGTGCCGGTGGCCGTGTCCAGGAATTTTTGCAGATTGACCAGCGGCGTGTTTGAGGGGGCGGCCAGAACCGCCGCTGACACCGTGGCGCAGGGCTGGCCGTAGATCGTGTTGGGTGCAACCGGGCCCGACTGCGGGGCCAACCGTACGCGGTATTGGGGCGTGGGCACCGCCTTCCTGGCAACTAGCATCTTGCCCATGCGGCCTTCCAGGCGCGACGGATACATCCCGGACGTTTCCTCATTTTTCAGGTAGGCGGCAAATTGGGGGGCGTTCATCCAGCCGGTGTAGCCTTGGGCGTACTGCGGCGAGAAGTCGATGCCCGCCCACGGAGCCGTTCCGGGCGGTTGCGCGGCGACGTGGTTGTAGGCGGCCTGGAGCGCGCAGTTGGCGTCGCTGGACGCGGCGTACGGAGGGGTCCCGCCGTCCGCATCGGCGCAGTGCGGCCAGAAAATAGACCACTCCGGCGCCGGTACGTTGTTGTCATTTTGGTTGAACAACAAAGCGACGCCATACCCGTCCGCCGTGGCCGCCGCCGACGTCACCGTACCGGGGAAGCCGCCCTCCTTGGTGAAGTTGTAATTGTCGTAACACAGCAGCGACCCTCCTCCGGTGAAGGCTAGCGAAACGTTATCCCAGCCGAGCCCGTTCACGACGCTTCCCGCCGGCATTTCATAGGAGGGGATCGCCGCCGAGTCCGAATAGAACAGCACGGGCCAGCCGCTAGCGTGGCACCCGACCGGGAGGCTCTGACCCTCCGGCGCAAAATTGTACAGCTTCCCGCTGGCAATCGCACCAGTGAAATGCGCGATATCGATGGCTGTGGATACCAAATCACCGGCGCCCCCTAGCGACTCCAGTGCACCGATACCGCCCCCGTAGGGCCGGGGCCCAGTGGCATAAGGCGGGAACAAAGAGGGCAGCAGAGGATCGCCCGTGGTGGGGTCAGTGGAGTAGGTGTCGTAGTAAACGGATTCGCGGTCCTGCCGCGCGGATTGCGGAGTTGCGCCCTGGATGGTGTCGATCATGCCCAAGGGCCTCAGGACGTTGGCATTGATGTAGTCGAAGTAGCTGGAGCCGCTGGTTTCCCGGATCAGCTCGGAGAGAACACAGAATCCGATGTTGGAATAGTGGACTTCGGTGCCGGGCTTGACCTGGAGCGGCTGCGACTCGACGTAGCTCAACAGCATGGTGCAATCGGGCGCTCCTATGGGTGTGGTCGAAAAGGTTTGGAGGAACTTCTCCACGCCTTGCAGCACGTCATAGCCGGTGAGATCCACGCTGCCGGGGCCGCCGTCCCGGCTCCAGCCGCCGGCGTGGTGCAGGATTTCATCCACCGTAATCGCGCTAAGGGCGGGATTGAAACCCCCCGGGCCGGTGCGGGCGAGCGGGCCCGGCACGGTGCCGGTGATGATGGTGGGCACGCCCGGCATCCCCGATGTGCCAAAAGGCTTGTCCGTCAACGTGAGTTTTCCGTCGTGCACCAGCTTCATGATGCCCATCGCGGTGATGGGCTTGGTGACACTGGCCAGCCGGAAGCGGCTGTCCGGCTCTGCGTACACTCCATTGGTCGCGTCGACATAGCCGTAGGACTTGGCAAAGATCAGACTGTTGTTATAGGTGATGGCCACGGCGCCGCCCGGGATGCCATTGAGGTTCATGAAATTGGCCACCGTGGGGTCGATGGCTCTCGCCATGTCGGCGGTGGCGAATCCCAGGCTAGGGACGACCGAACTGGAGTACATCAGCATGGACTGGTAAGCCGGGTTAATGCCTTTGACGGCCAAAGCGTCGGCGAGCTTCTCGTCACAGGAGGGACCCGGGACAGTGATGAGCGGGATGGAGGCCGGGTCGGACGATGTTTGGGCGCTCGCGCACGCCGGCGCCAGCGCCACGATCATCAAAAGGAAAAAGGCCGCGGATGTCTTGTGCTTCACCATTGAATCACCTCTCACTTCGAACCGCTGGTCCGAATTATACATCGAGTCCCACCGACACCCGCTTCATTGAGCATTTGACGGGTGCGGCACGGTCTGCCAATTCTTAATATGTTTCGTCGCGGCGATCAGGCGGCTCCGGCCCACGTGCAGCCTGGAGTTGAAATCGTCCAAAAGTATGCGCCTGGTCATGGGTTGCCACGGATCGTTTACAACGACCGCACTGCCATTGTTCCCGACTCCGTATAGCACGACAGCGTGTTGGACATGGCCATCGTATTCACTCGTGCTCCGATCTCCCGCCGCGAACCTTCCGCAGGCGCACATCGGGCCTTTTTCCTGGAGGGCTTGGAGCAATGCCGCCGCCGTCCACTTCTCGGGGTTGGGGGAGGGATAGGCAGCATACATTTGGTAACGGGGATAGATCGCTTCGATCGCGATCATGTCGAGTGCTTTGTTGGAGTTTTTAAGTTCCGACGGAGGATCATCGTGAAGGACGCCGCCGGTGTCCCGTACCATTTTGATGGCTGCCCACCAGCAGGCATTCTCCGCGGCAGCCGCGGGAAAGCCCATCTCCTTCTGGCCGTACAAAGGGACCCCTCGTATCTCGAAGTCTGCTGTCGCGACCACCGCTGGCGCCACCTGTGGGGGTGGCCAAGGTATTTGTACCGGCAGAGAGGAATCGGCCAGCTGGTTCAGTTTCAGAATCGTCGGGCCATTCGGGTCCACGCGCCCATCGCGGAATTGGGGGCTCACGTTCAGGTTTTGGAAAGCCTCGATAGCAGCCTGGAGCGAAGCGGAAACGGTTCTTTCCTGCGGCGATTCCTGAAGGGAACCTTCCGCGCCTCCCAGCGATCGAGGAATGCGGTTCAGGAGCGTTTGCAGCACTTCCTGGTCCCGCTTAGCATTCAGCGCGGGTTGCCGACCCACTGCCGACCAAACGATCTCAGCGCCCATGCGCCCTCCATTCGCTACCATCGTTTCGCTTCTGGCGAGCCCTAAGGACGGAGTTCTCCGTGGGTTGGGCCAAAAGACCAAACCAAGAGTCCCTCCTCCAATGAGTAACGCGTATTCTGGTCTCGTTTGAGCTCAGTTAAAAAGCGGAACCACGCGGCAACGTGGAACCACGCTGCGGATCGTGCCCGGCGAAGCCATCGAAGGAACCGGCCCGCAGGCTGAATCCCCGCCCTCACGGGACGGGGCTATAATCGCGTGGATTGAGCCTGGGGATTCTGGCGCTCACGAAGCGGCCGAGACGGCACATCCTTCTGGCCGGCCCGCCATGCTGCCTCACGCTCATGCTGCCTCAGGCCGGGGTACCCGCTAGGGCGTGCACGTGCGCGGCCGTCGCCGAAGCCAAGCCGCCCAGATTGTAGCCGCCCTCGAGGACTGAAACCAACCGGCCGCCGGCGTGCTCGCCCGCGACCTCCATCAGAACAGCGGTTAGATCCGCGAAATCGTTATCGGACAGCGTGAACTGGCCCAGAGGATCGTCGCGACGCGAATCGAAACCCGCGGATATGAACACCAGGTCGGGCTTGAATTGATCCGCCGCACGGCGCAGCCGTTCGCGGAACGCGCCGACAAGCTCGGTTCGCCCGGAGCCCGCCGGGAAAGGGCAATTCATGGTGCAGTTCTTGCCATGGCCCTCGCCCGTTTGGGTCGCGCTGCCGGTGCCGGGATACCAGGGTGACTGGTGCGTGCTGAAGAAGAAAACCGAACCGTCGCTATAGAACGTGTCCTGGGTGCCGTTGCCATGGTGCACGTCCCAATCGGCGATCAACACTTTGCCGATCCTATGTTTCCGCTGCGCGTAACGCGCGCCGATGGCGACGTTGTTGAAGATGCAGAAGCCCATCCCCTGCTCGGGGCGGGCATGGTGTCCGGGCGGGCGCACGGCGCAAAAAGCGTTCCCCGCTTCCCCCTTGACAACAGCGTCGATGGCATTCAGCACGCCGCCCACGGCTTGCAACGCGACGTCCCAGGAGCGGGGACCAACGTTGGTGTCGCCGGTGCTCAACTCCCTGGCGCCCGCGGCGATCTCGTGCTGCACCTTGCGAATGTAGGCCGGACTGTGGCACAACGCGATTTCATCTTCAGTTGCGGCGCGCGGCGAGATCCGTCCGAGCGCGTGCGTCAGGCCCGACCGTTCCAAGGCCTGGGTCACGGCGTCATACCGCTCGGGCCGCTCCGGGTGTCCCGGGCCGGGGTTGTGTTGCTTGTAGACGGGATCGATTAATAACGCAGTCGGTTTTCGGGTAGCAGCCACGGAAGTTCCACCCTTTGACAGGAGTAAAGAACCAATCGACCATTGCAGCAATTCGCGTCGTGATATGGGTAATTCCATTGTGGTCAATCCGCCGGAATTATAGCAAACCGTGAATCGTGGCCGCGGGGCGTTTGAGCTTGCCACCGCATACGTATACCGCGCACTGCGCCGGCTCGAAAGCCGGCGGCAGGCTCAAAGCCTGGCCCCACATACGGCCAGCGCTTGTTCCAGGTCCGCGATGAGATCGCCGGAGTTTTCCAGTCCTACCGACAGGCGCAGCAGGTTCTGAGGTGTCTTGGTCTGTGGGCCTTCGATCGAGGCCCGGTGTTCTACAAAACTATGTGGTCCGCCTAGGCTGGTGGCTCGTGTGAACAGCTTCAGATTTGCGGCGACGTTCATCGCCTGTTCGCGGTTCCCGCGCACCTGAAATGCGACCATGCCTCCAAAGCCTTTCATCTGGGCCGCGGCGAGTTGGTGGCCGGTGTGGCCGGGCAAACCGGGGTAATGAACCTGCTCCACGGCCGGGTGGGCTTGAAGAAAAACGGCTATGGCGCTCGCGTTTTCCACATGCGCACGCATCCGGCATGGCAATGTGGAGATTCCTCGCAGGGTCAGCCAACAGTCGAAGGGCGAGGGCACCCCGCCGCCGTAGTGTTGCGCGTTGCGCGCCCGTTCGAAGAGATAACTGTCGAATTTGGCGATCAGCACGCCGCCGAGCGCGTCGCTGTGGCCGGAGATGTATTTGGTTGTCGAATGCATCACCATGTCGATACCAAATTCCAGGGGCCGTTGCAGCAAGGGTGTCGTGAACGTCGCATCACAGACACTGATGGCGTTCGCGCTTTTGGCGATATCGGCGACCTCCTTCAGATCGGTAATTCTGAGCAGCGGATTCGACGGCGTTTCCGTCCAGACCAGCCTGGTGTTGGGCCGCACGGCGGAGCGCACGGCATCAAGATCGGTCATGTCCACGTAGCTCGCCTCGATGGGCCACTTCGCAAACACGGTCTGAAGCAACTGGCGGAGGCCGAAATAAACATCCTGGGGCGCAAGGATATGGTCGCCGGGCTCGAGACCTTGAAACAGCGCTGTCAGGACGGCGAGCCCCGACGAAAAAACAAGCGCCTCCTTTCCGCCTTCCAGAGCGGCCAGGCATTCTTCGAGCATGCGCCGGTTGGGATTGTCTTCGCGGGAGTACGAGAAGCCTCGTGGGTACTCGCCGTCCGCGCCGCGCTCGAAGGTGGTGGACAAGTGAAGGGGCGGGGTCACCGCGCCCGTGGAAGGGTCGACGCGCCGCCCGGCGTGCACCGCTAGCGTTTCGATTTTCATATCGTCAGTGTATGGGAGCGGGCCTGGGTTGCGGAGACACGTATCGTGTGCGGGGCGGGGTTCCAGTAATGCGGTGTGGGGTCAGGCAGCTAGAATCTCGTCTCCTTGCTTTGGATTTGTGGGGGGATTGGCGGGCTCCAATGGGACTGAAGCGGATGCCAGAGGGGGATTGTCGGGCGAAAACGCGGGTTCGGCGGGTTCGTTTTGTAATTCTGGTAAGTGGCTTGGGGTGGTGGGGTTTACGAGTGCCGGTGCGGGCGCGGGCGGGTGGAGTGCGGCTTGGCGGGCGGACTGGAGACTCCTCAGTTGCTTGAAGGCGCGGTCGTAGGTGCGGTTTAGCTGGCCTTCGTAGCGTTGCAGCAGGGCCAGGGTTGTGCTGGTGTTGCACATTTTATTGACGGTCCAGGCCAGTTTGCCGGCGTCGTCGAGGCCGGTGAATTCTTTTTCGATGGTCTCGTCGTGGCGGGACACCTCTTGTTCGAACAAGCGGGTTTCGAGAGACACCAGGCGATTCATGCGCCAGCGGGCGGCGGCTAGCGTTTCCACCAGGTCGAGCTGGGACTGAGTGGAGGGATGGAAGTCGTGGATGTAGTTGTCGCAGAGTTGCTCGAACTCGGCGGGGTTCTCGTGGGGCAGTACGACGACTGATGCGGTGAGTCCGTGGCGCAGGGCGTTCTGGGACGATTGGGCTTGGCCCTCGGGCGTGACAGGTCCGTGGGATTTGGCCATTCTGGCGGGATGCTTTGGATTGACGTTTGCTGGGCATGATTGCCTCCGCCTTAGAGTACGCCGGGGAGTCAAGGATTTCGGGGGGATTTGGGGGAAATATGTTGGGAATATGGGGGTAATTGGGTTGTGACTGGGTGGGATTTCGGCGCGGATTCGGTGGGGATCAGTTTCCGGGTGTTTTCGGGCCAGGCGGCCCTCGGGTGGCGGGATCACCGGATCGACGGCGACCTGTTCGGTACTAATCTGGAGAAGACACTTCCGCGGTTTGCCGACAATACGGCCAAGTGGATTGGCTTTCGGGGTGGCGGACTCTACGACCGGTTTCGGGACCCACTAGAGCGGCGGGCGCGTCTGTTACGCCGCGTGACAGACTCCAATTCCGGCCCATTTTTGAGACAGACCTATGAGACGTGCAAGGAATTGATTTCAGGGCCTCCCGGAGAGTCTCAAAACTTACTCTTTCTGAAACACCAGCACTCGAGCCGCCCCATATGCCCTATTGCAACAGTGTCAGGGGGAGACCGGCCCCCATCGGCACTAGTTCAAAGGCTCCGATGTCGCAGGCGGGGCCTTGGGGACGCTTGACCCCGCGCTGATCGGTCGTCACCGGATTGCCAGCGACATCCGTACACGCGCTCACGGGGATGGCGTCCACGGCGACGCTGGTTGGCAGTAGCGCGATCGTCTGCGTGGGGCCGCCGTTGTTCTTGAGCCCCGCTGGATCAAGCCCAGCCGCGGTGCTGTTCATGTCTCCGGGCTGATTGAAGAACGCGGTGCAGGAGCTGTCGTCGGCGAGGTTGTGGCCCAGGGAAGTGAGACTTCCTCCCGCTTCAAGGCAAGTTCCTCCCGCCGTGCTGTTTGCCAGTATTGAGTTCTTTATCTCAACGCTGGTCCAGCTATAGTAGGTGGAGATGGCGCTGCCGCCGGAAGGGCCAGCATTGCCGGACAAGGTGCTGTTGCTGAGCGTTACTGCCCACCAGTTTGCTATGCCGCCCCCGTGGGCCGAGGAATTGCCGGACAAGGTGCTATTGCTGACGGCCAGCGCCCAGCCGTTATCGATGCCACCGCCGTAGTTAACAGTGCGCCCCAACGGCGCAGATCGCCAGTGGAAGGAGGATCCATCCATGTAGTTGTCGGTAAGACATGGTAGCTACCGAGCGGCTTGGTCGGGTAACTGGCTAGGTCGAAGCCTCGGGACAAAAGTCCGCCTTTGGGC
>DATNJC010000087.1:0-64749 GCA_035604115.1 Bryobacteraceae bacterium
CTCTTCCAGGCTCTCTTCCCCCTGCTGATGCGCCTCCAACAACTTCCGTCGTAGATCGTCAGAATAGGCCTTCGCCATCTCTTGCTTGCAGCCGGATCGCCAGAGCTGGTCTATATTATCTCAGAAAATGGTCTAGCGATCTTCCCAAAGACGTGAAGCTTCCGGCATTGTGACACTCACGGAAAGTGCCACAACCGCACCGTCGCGCGGCCCCAACCGGCCCTACTCTGGGTGTGCCATGAAACACACACGCCGGTCCGCACTTCAAATCGTCGCCAGCTTGCTGCTGCCCGCGATTCTGTCCTCCACGCTGCACGCGTCGGAAACGATCCCGTGGCCAGACTTGCCTGAAAAGATCGGGCAGGGGAAACTGTTGTCCAACCTCAAAGCGGATAAAGAGGATCGCGAATATACGATTGTAACTAAGACTGGCGACGCCTACCGTGGCCGAATGCTTTTCTTCGGCCCGGCTGGCGTGAGTCTCACCGATCCGGTCCGCTCCGTTGAGCGCGAGCGCGTGGCCGAAATCCGCTTTCGCCATCATGCGTCCTGGGGAGCAACCTTTGCGCCCATCCGGTTCGCCGCCGAACTGGTAGGTGCGACTGCGACGGGTTACCTGCCGCCAGTGATGTGGCTAGTGACTCCGATTGTTATGGGGGGCGCCGTGGCGGCCACACCAGTCGTAGCAGTCATGGAAGGCGGCAGGCTTCTCGCGCCGGCCAAGGTTTTTAAGGTGAAGCCATGAGCACGCCGCTCAGAATCACTGCCGGTCTGCTCCTGCCCGCGATTCTGTCCTCCACGCTGCACGCGTCGGAAACGGTCCGCTGGGCCGACCTGCCGAAAGAGGTGGGCAAAGGCAGAGTCCTGTTCGACGGCCAAGAGGATCGCGAGTACATGATCATAACCAACACCGGGAAGACCTACCGCGACCGAACACTCCTCTTCAAGCCTTCGGGCGTCAGATTTTTTGAACCGACCCCCTTCATTCCCCGTGAGCAGGTGATCGAAATCCGGATTCGGCATCATGTCTCCTGGGGAGAAGCTTTTTTCGTACCTGGAGGTATGGTCGCCGACATCTTCGAACACCATAAGGGTCTGGACTACGTAACACCGTTCGACTTGCTGCTGATTCCTGTTTCGGTGGTGGTAGATTTGGCGGCCGCTCCTTTTGTGGCGGCCATCGAAAGCGGCAGGCGTCTGGTCCCCGCCAAGGTCATCAAGGTGGCGCCATGACCGCGACTCTCAGAATCACCGCCGCGCTGCTGCTGCCCGCGATCCTGTCCGTCTCCACGTTGCAAGCCGCGGAGACAGTCGCGTGGGCCGATCTGCCGAAGAAGGTCGGAGCACAACGAGGGGATCGCGACTTTACCGTCACTACCAATACCGGCGAGAGCTACCATAGCCGGACCCTCCTCTTCAGTTTTTCCGGCGTCAGTCTTGCGGAGCCGGACCGCTCTGTACCTCGTGACCAGATCGCCGAGATCCGGATTCATCATCGCGTGCCCTGGAAAGACGCCTTTCTTACGGCGCCCGCTGTCGTCTGCGTGCCCTTATTTCTGGGCTTATCAGCGGACGACACCGCGGCTCGCGTGGTTACGCTGGTACTGCTGGCTCCTGTCGCGCTCGGTGTTGGACTGGCCGCCGCGCCGTTTGTAGCGGTCATTGAAGGCGGCCAGCGGCTGGCGCCTGCCAAGGTCATCAAGGTTGCGCCGTGAGACCAGCCGTGGGCCATTTCCCAAATCGGCTCTGGATCGAGTAAACTTAGCTGACTATCCTTCACGCCGCATCTCAACTAGAACCTGAATCCGTGCAGCGAAGAAAGAAAGGGCCCAGACTTTTTTATCGATGCACGTCCACCTCGTAAATCCTAGCGACACCTCCTTCGGAATCGGCGTGATCACGCCGCGCTGGTTGTATGTGCTGGCCGCGGCCACTCCCGCCTGCTACGGCGATCCTCTCATCACCGACGAAACTCTCGAACAGATTCGGCCCGAGCGCATCCAGCCCGGCGACATCGTCGGCATCGGCATCCATACCGGTAACGCTCTGCGCGGCATGCAGGTCGGACGCATGGCGCGCGAACGCGGCGCATGGGTCGTGTTCGGGGGCATCCACGCCACTCTGTATCCGCAGGAGTCTTTCGATCTGGGAGGCGCCCACGCGGTCGTCAAAGGCGACGGCGACGTGGTGTGGGCTCAGGTGCTCGCCGATCTCCAGGCGGGCACGGCGCAGGCCATTTACGACGGCGGGCGCGTTTCGGGCGATCAGTTCCTGGCCGCGCGCTGGGATCTCGCGCCGCGCGACCGTTACATGTGGGCTTCGGTGCAGACCGTGCGCGGCTGCCCCAAACATTGTTCGTTCTGTTCGGTGTGGCGCACCGATGGACAGAAGCCCCGGCCCCGCGCTTCCGATGTGGTGATCGGCGAGATCGTGCAACTGCGGCGGCTGGGGTATCGCTTCATCGCCCTGGCCGACGATAATTTCTATCCCGTCACCCTGACCGACATTCAGCTCGCCCAGAAGCAAGGCAACACGCATCGCGCGGAAGAGCTCGAAGCCATGCGCGCGGAGCGCTTCGAGTTGATGGAGCAGTTGGCCAAGTTGCCCTCCGACATGGTCTTCTACACGCAGATCACGATGGAGGCCGGCGAAGATCCGCAGTTTCTCGACGCCATGCGCAAGGCGCGCATCAAAGGCGCGCTGGTCGGCGTGGAATCCGTCACCGCCGAAGGGTTGAAATCGGTGTTCAAGGAATTCAACTCGGCGGGCGCCGATTTGGCGACGCGGCTCAGCACCTTCAAGGAGCACGGCGTGCACGTGCTCGGGTCCTTCATCTTCGGACTTCCCACCGATCGCCAGGATACGTTCGCGGCGACCACGGCCCTGGCCAAACAGGCCGGCCTGACCTTCGCGCAGTTCGTGATGATGACGCCGTTTCCCGGCACCGTGGACTTCGATCGCTGGGAGAAGGGCATGAACGGCGACGTTCCCCGCGTGGACGGCATTCCGATCACTCGCTATTGGTTGATCCCGGCGAGCGTGCGGCCGAAGATGTTCACTCCCCACGGGACCATGTCCACCGAGGAGATCAGCGCCCGGACCCAGGGGGTTTGGGACAGCTTCTACAGCCTGCGCGAGGTTTGGCTCCGCTCCAAGTGCGTGCCCACGCTGCGCGGCCGGCTGGCGTTCCTGTTCATTTCCAAGCTGTACCGCCAGATGTACGCGAACACCGGGATTTCGAGCGACAGCGCGCGGCGGCAGAAGGCCACGCGCGTTGCTCGCTGGCTGGCGGTGCCGTGCCGGAAACTGTTCGAAGCCAAGCCCATGCCGGAGTTAGAAGCACCCGCGTTATTGCGGAAGCCTTCGGAGCTGACTTCAATTACCTATTGATGTTGAGTCGATTGCTGACTTCAATTACCTATCGATGTTGAGTTGATTGCTGACTTCAATTACCTATCGATGTGGAGTTGATTGCTGACTTCAATTACCTATCGATGTTGAGTTGATTGTGGAGCACGCACTCGTGCGTGCCGGGGTGCCCTCTGGGCCGGGCACTCGTGCCGATGCGCGGCTAGTTTACTCCAAGACCGCCCGGCGTCGAGACGAGTTTCGACGTGGCACGCACGAGTGCGTGCTCCACGCTAGTGTCCGGGCGCCACGTCAGCGCCCCGCAACTTCGCACGCCCGATCGACGCCTTCAAAAATCCCGACGACCGCCGTTCATCGACGAACTTGTTTAGGTACGCTAGCTTGCCCGGATCGCTGCCTTTTTCCACTACGAATTCCTGTTCGACTTCGAGGAAGCTGTCCGGCAACACGCGCAGGTTCGCCGACGCCTCGCCGATTTCAAGCGCGCGCGGGCGATGCATGGCGAACGCGTCTCACTTCGCCCGCGCCTAACAACCGTTCGAGCTCGGCCACGGCCGATGTGAGGCGCGGAGCTACTTCTCGGCTTTGCCCAGATTGGAATCGGAAGCCCCGGAATCCGCGGTGCGCACCCGCCGCTCCAGCGCCAAGACGCCGCTCTTGCCCTGCTTGCAGGCGTACATGTTGCGGTCGGCGACCTTCAGCAGCTCTTCCGGCGCGCTGGCATCGATGGGAAAATAGGCCGTACCGAAGCTGGCGTCGAGAATCTCCTCGCACGTAATCTGGCGGCCGGCCGCGCGCACCATCTCGCGGAAGTGCGACAGGCGCGGCTCAATCTCCTCCGGCTGTCCGCGGTCCAGCAAGAGCACAAATTCATCGCCTCCCAGCCGCGCCACAAAATCTCCCGCGCGGCACGATCGTTGGAACCCGCTGGCGATGGCCTCCAGCAAACGGTTGCCGGCCAGGTGCCCGAAGCGGTCGTTGACTTCCTTGAACCCGTCCAGGTCGCACATCACGACGGCGCAGGGGGCGGAGAGCACCGCCATGCGCGCGGCCAAGGCCGCCGCATTGGGCAGCCCGGTCAGCGAATCGGCGCCCGCGCGGGCGCTGGCTTCGCGATACTTCAGAGCCTTGGCCATGGCGGTGGCCAGCAAGGGAGCGATGGTGGTCAGCAGGCGCGCGTTGTCGGCGGTGAAGCCCTCCGCTTTGCCCTTAACCGGCGTAATGCGGCCGTCCGATCGGTACAGCGTTAAAGCGCCACGAAGATTCTCGGTCAGCAGCGGCGCCGCTAACGCCGCCCGAAACGGCGTCACCAGCGGCGTCATCGATTCCGCCTCGTTCTCCCGCGACGGATCGCCGTTAGTAATCACCCGGCCCGTGTACGCGGCACGGCCGGAAACGCCCGCCCCTAACCCGATCCTGAGCGGAGCCAACTGGCGAGTCGAGTCGCCCGCCACATGCTTGGCGATCAAACTTCCGTTTTCTTCGATCCACACCACCAACCCGTCGAAGACCAACATGCGATGCAATACCTGGACCACCGCGGCGAAGACGGCGTCCAAGTCGAGGGATGCGGACAACCGCGCGGAAAGGTGGCGCAGCATCTCGGCTTCGCGTTGCGCTTCGAAAATGGATTCGAGGCCGGTGCCCACGTCCTTAGCCACCAACTTCTCCCACTTGCGCCAACGTTTGGCCAGCAGCGCCGTCAAGGTGGGATCGAAGGCCTGTCCCGCCTCCCCAACCACCTTCTGTATGGCGAGCTCCACCGGCAGCGCCTCGCGATGATGGCGGGGCGAGGCCAGGGAATCCACGGCATCGGCGAGCGCCAGAATGCGCGAGCCTATCGGAATATCGGCGCCCCGCAGGCCCTGCGGGTATCCGGCGCCGTCCCAGCGCTCGTGATGGGCGCGCACGATCGGCGCAACGGGATACGGAAATCCCACGCGTTCCAAAATCGCCGCGCCCACCTCGGGGTGGGTTTTCACTTTCTCGAATTCCTCGCGCGTCAGCCGGCCCGGCTTCAGAATGATGTGCTCGGGGACGGCCAGTTCTCCGATGTCGTAAAGCAGCGATGCGACGCGCAGGGCGTCGCGCTGGTCGGAGGGCAGCTCCAATTCGCGGCCCATCTGCTCGGCATAAATCCGCACGCGGCGGGACAGACGCGAGGCGGGCTGGTCGCGAGCCTCGATCGCTACCGCCAGCGCCTCCACCGTCCGGAGATACAACGCAGCGATCTTCCGGGACTCCTCCCGCTGGCGGGTCAACCGCCGTTCATACACGTGATACACCCTCCAGACCATCAGCAACAACACGGGGAGTACCAGCGAGGGCGGCACCAGGATCGCGATTGCGGCCGCCACCAAATAGTACGGATACGACCACAGTACTGACCGCTGCCATTCGAATCCACGAAAGCACACGAAACACACACTGGCCGCAAGAAACATGTGGACCGGGACGTCGACCCCCGGAATCCGCACCAGATTAAAGGCCGCATGCGAGCATCCGGCGGCGAGCGAAGTGGCCGCGAAATTCTTGAGCAGGATGCGCGGGTCCGCGCGGGACGGGTACACGATCGCCATCAGAAACAGCGCCGCGTCCCCCATCAGCAAGGTTTCCACCCAGCCCAAGTGCCCCAGCGACAGAATCAGAAATACAAATCCCATCGACACGCCCTCGCCTGCTTCGAGGGCAAACGCCATCAGCGCCACCAGCGAATAGACGGCATAGGCGTTGGCGCTTTCCGAGAGCGAAAGGAAGGCGGTCGCGGCCACGATCAGAATGGCCGCGGCGGAGACTCCGATCCTGATGAGAGTCGTGGAACTCGGGCGCTTCATGGAAGCAACTTAGTGAGCACTCTTAGGACCAACCGCTAACCCCAAGATTTTCTCGTGTTTCCCTCAGGTGAACCTCGGTTGCGAGGGACAGAATGTCGCTGGACCCCTAGACAGTTTGTCTCCGCAGAGCGGTGAAGGCGCTGGTGCAAAACAGTGTTTTCAACGTAAACACTTCTGGCGCGCGGCGTGCATAGCAAGAGGGCGTGAACTTACTACACCAACACGAAAGCGTTCTGGACGCCGCTTACCAGTGGACCTTCACATCGGAACCCAAGACAGTGCCTGTGCATGAACCTGGTCCGGTGTACGCTTTCGTACCAGCGCACGGCGATTCCAAAGCTGGTGCGGTCCAAGAACACCTGGGCCGCACCTGGTCGGAGGACTTTGGACTCGCCGTGCTGCTGGTGGATTTCGCATCTGACCGCGACGAAGACGAGGGTTCCTCGGACCGTGCCGCGATCCGCCGAGAGGACGGTATGGATCGTTGCACGTTCCGAGGTACGGAGGGCCGTGCGTTGCGGAAGCTGATCGCCTCCGCGAGATCGAATTATGAAGTGATCTGCGTGGACCTGACGGGAGCGCCCAAGGCGGCCGCCAAAGCCATTCTGAACTCGGCGCACTCGGTGTTTCTAGTGAGCGATTCCGGCCGTGAGTCCTTGAAAATGGCCCGCGCGACGGTGGCGAAATTGCGGCCGTTCAAGATGGAGGATCGCCTGGCATTGTTGCTGCGGCGAATTCCCGGCGGCCTGCGTCCAGACTTGGCCGAGGACTTGGCCGGCGCGCCGGTGTGCGGCCTGGTGGAGACTTCCGAACAGTTGGAGCGGCTGGCCCGATGGTTGGCGTTGCCCCAGCCGGAGTTCGCCATTGCGGTGTAGCTCTGCGGCGGGGCGAACGCCCTCGCCCGCGCCCATGCGAGTGCCAGTTTACGCGGCCGTGATTGATTCCGCCGTGGTGCGCGGCTCAGGAATCGCTTCGCCGTCTTCCCGCATTCCGTCGAGGTGCATCTGAAGCGCCGCGCGCATGAGTTCGGCGGTTTCCTCCAATGTGGCCCCAGCGGCGATACAGCCGGGCAGGTCCGGCACATGCGCGCTGTAGCCGGTCTCGGTCTTCGTGAACAGAACCGTGTATTTCATTTGAGCCCCGCCTGTTTCAGAATACTACTCTGCGTTTTCGGATCAAGGTCCATGGAAGGGTGCCCTGCTATCGTCACGCGTCCCGGCTTCGTTGGATGCTTATACTGCCGGTGGCTCCCCTCGAAATTGACCAGGCGCCATCCGTCCCGCTCCACGAGCCTGATCGCGTCGCGGAGTTTCACGCAGCTCCCTACGGCACCAGCTCGCCGATCGGCACGATCCGCCACTGATAGCCCTGGCGGTTGGCTTCGTCCACAACCCCTTGCGCGTAGTTCGTGTCGACCTCGCCGCGCTCCCGAGTGACCGTGTCCTCGATCATCGTCACGCCGCGGATGGTTTCGTCCCAGGCGAAGTTGGTGTTGTCGAAGACGTGCTGGCGGTAAGCGTTGGCCTCTTGGATGAGACGAGTGGTCTCGCGCATCGATTTCAGGGCGGATTCCATGCGCTCGCGGAACACGGACTGATTCACGCTCCAGCTCTTCCACATCTCCAGCAGCGTCGGGAGCGCCTGCGCGTACCGGTCCGACGGCGCGCCCACCAGCGAGAGGTAGAAGAACCAACTGCCCAGGTCGTCGTGCAGCGGAGCCGTGATGACCATCGCCAGACCGCGGTACTTCTGTCCAGCGACAGCGACTTCGTAGGAAAGATAAGCCGCTTGCTGGCCGGGTGAACCCTGCGTGGGCGCTTGTTCGATCAGGCGGATCGAGCCCTGTCCCTGGCGCAGCTTGTGATCGAGGAGCGCGTCCTCGTAAGCCATGAACGCGGGCCACGGCTGCAGGTACGGCCCGTTGATCATCTTGGGATAATTGCCGCGCGGGAACACTTGCTGGTAACCGCCCAGCGAAAGGAACTCGCCATTGGGTCCCTGCGCGTCGACTGTGCCTTTGTAGGCCCCGGTGATTTTCCAACCTGGCGCGAGGCCGATGAAGCCGCTGTTATCGGACAAAGGCGTGCGCACGATCTGGGGGCGTTCGGGCGCGCCGCCGCCCGGCGCCTTGGGCGCGGTGGCAGCGACCTGCTTGGCCATCACCGGCAGCGATTGGCGGAGCTGATCCTGGCGATCGAAAAACAACATGGCCGAGGCTTTCCCGTTGGCCGTAGTCACCTGCAGCAGACCGGCGATGGGCGTGTTGTTGAACGACGCGCGGAAGGAGACCTGCACCTGCGTGTCGGCGGCGTCGGCTGCGCCCGAGAGCAGCGCGGGCGCGCGGTCGAAGTATCCGGAGGCTTGCCGCAGCGCCGCTTTGAACGCAGCCTTAGCCGATGGCCCGGCGGCAAAGCTCGCCGTCAGCGCTTGTCCGATGTTTCCGCTGCGCGCAGCGACGTTGAAGCCAGCGGGCACGCGGCCACCGCCTGGTTGCTGCGCCGCGCCGCCGGACGAAGTGCCACCGGGCCGGGACGCGCCCGGAAGATCGTGACGGTCGGGCTGAATCTGGGCCGCGGCCAAGACTGCGCCGAGCGCCGTACAGACAACGAATCGCATATGCTCTAAGATACCGCGCCGCTTGGGTACAAGCGCCGGATCTTGCAGGTTCATCCCCAAAACGCGAAGCCCACGGCTCCGGCCAGCAACGCGAAGGCAACCGCGTAGTTCCACTTGAGCGGCTCGCCGAGATAGAAGTACGCAAAGATCACGAAGACCACCAGCGTGATCACTTCCTGGATGATCTTCAGTTGGTAACCGCTGAATTGTCCGTAGCCAAGCCGGTTGGCCGGGACCTGAAAACAGTATTCGCCCAGCGCGATCAGCCAGCTGACCAAAATGGCCGCGACCAGCGGAGCCTTGCGGTGCCGCAGGTGGCCGTACCAGGCAAAAGTCATGAAGGTGTTGGATATCAGAAGAAGGATGACGGTTCGCATGCGGGAAGAAAGTTCTCAACGTTTGTCCGGATTCATCACCGCGACGTAGCCCAGATTGCGGTAGAGCTGCTTGTAATCGAGGCCGCAGCCGATTACGAAGCGGTCGGGAATTTCGAAACAACGGAAATCGATGGGCACTTGCACGATGCGCCGCACCGTGCGGTCGAGCAGCGTGCACACGCCCAGCGACCGCGGCGAACGTCCCGCCAGCGCCTGCAGCAGGTAGCGCGTGGTGAAGCCCGTATCGACAATGTCCTCGACCAGCAGCACGTCCTCGTCTTCAATGGGATGGTCCAGATCCTTGGCCACGCGCACCAGCCCGGGCTCGCGGCCTTCTGTGTGTCCGCCAAAACTGGAGATGGCCAGAAAGTCGATCTTCACCGGAATGTCGATGGCACGCGCCAATGCGCACAGGAAGAAGACGGAGCCCTTCAACACACCGATGAGCTTCAAATCGCGTCCCCGGTATTTCGCGCTGATTTCCGCGGCGACTTCCTGGATGCGCGCGTTGACCTGCTCCTCGGTAAACAGGACACGTTCGATTCCAGGTGGGAGGGCGTCGGCCGCGTTCTCCTGCGGGCTCATGACGCGGCGTCCGTCCGCAGGCCGTATTTGAACACCAGATCCTGAAAATCCTTCTGGTAAAAAACCTGAATGTTGATGTGCGGATAGATGGCGCGAAGCAATTTGATTTTGCGGTTCTTGCGCGTCACCAAGGTTTGCTTCATGGTGGTCAGCTCCACATACAGGTCGACTTCGGGCAGGTAGAAATCGGGCGTGAAGGCCTCCATCACCTTGCCGTCCTTGTCCCACTGTAGCGGGAAACTGCGGGGCTCGTATTGCCACTGAATGCGGTAGAAATCCAGCAGATTGGCGAACATTTCCTCGCTGGGGTGGCTGAACGCCGCGCGCTTCAAGTGCGCGCGCAGAGCCGGAACGATGCCGTGGCGCGCTAACTGCAGGCGGGTTTGAAATTCCATGCCCGCCAGCGCCGCCGGCGCCAGCAATCCCTGCCGGGTCAGCTCCCGCGCGGCGGCCGCGGCTCGCAAGATATCGGCCATCTGTGCGACTTCCAACTGCTCGCCGCTCAGGATCAAATCGAACGATTCCGCGCGCGGCGTCGAACGGCCCAGGCGCGCCTTGCGCAGACGCTTGGCCTCCCGATCGAGTTGCGCCAGAGCGGATTTGGCCGCGGTCCGGTCCAGCCTCTGCTCGAGCATTACGTTGCCGATCCGCCGAGCTTCGGGCGCCGTCACGGCCACTCGCAGCAGCGCGGGCATGGCGGCGAACAGCGATTCCGAACCCGCGGCGGCGACCACCATGTGATGCTCGGCCGCCATGCGCGCCAGAATCGAGGTGGCCGCGGGACGCCAAGCCCGCTCCGGCAGCGGCGCATCGCCGAACTCTTCGGTGAGCCACTGCGTCAGGCGCGCCTCGGTGACCAATTCGAAATCGAGCAGCCGCGCCACGCTGTGCGCGACTTCCTCAAAGCGCGAGGCGGGATCGCCGGTGATGGTCAGCAGGGCCATTTGCGAGCCGCCATGCGGTTCAAGGCCTCATCAGTCTCATTAGTCTCATTAGTCAGCCAGCACCGCCATCACTTCCATCTGCACCATCTGCGGATCGGGAAGGTCGGGCGCGGAAAAGGTGTGGCGGGCGGGACGCGAGTGCGGGTCCGGGAACAACTCCAGCCAGAACTTGTTCACGTGCGGGCGCAGCGCGCGATCCTTCAACCACACCGTGAGCTTGATCACTTGCTCGGGGCTCGCGCCCGCGGCGGCGAGTAAGGCTTTCAGGTTGTCGAATACCTGCGCGCACTGCGCGTCTAAGCTCTCGGGAACTTTGCCGCCGGCATCCTTGGGCGAAATGACGCTCGAAACTAGAAACGGTCCGATGCGGCAGGCGGCGGGGATGGGATTATCGTGTTTGAGTCCGGGCACTTCGATGCTGACGCGTTTACTCATGACGCCAGATTAGCGTGTTCCGGAGTCGAACGCTTCCTTGAGCCGCTTCCAGGTGGCGGCCAGATCCTCGGGCAGCACGCGCGTTTCGCCGACGGTGGTCATGAAGCTGGCGTCGCCGGGCCAGCGGGGGAGCGCGTGCATGTGGATGTGTCCCGCGACACCGGCGCCGGCGCACTGGCCCAGGTTCATGCCGAGGTTGATGCCGCCGGGGCGGTACACTTCGCGCAGTACACTTTCCGCGCGCACTGTGATCCGCATTAGTTCGGCGATCGTTTCGGGGTTGGCTTCGGATAGACTCGCGACGTGCTCGTAGGGCGCGATCATCAGGTGGCCGTTGGTGTAGGGGTACAGATTCAGCAGCGCGAAATTGCGTTCGGCGCGCAGGAGTACGTAGTTGCCGGCGTCATCGGAAGAAGCCGCCGCGGCGCAGAAGATGCACGCGTCATCCGGCTTCGCCGTGGTGACGTATTGATACCGCCAGGGGGTCCAGAGACGATCCATTATCTTCCTACGCCGTGGAGAACGAACTCATGCTTGCCACTTGGGCATTCGTGCCGGCATGTGCGGCGCTGTGCCCCGCCACGCGTCGAGACGAGTCTCGACGTGGCACGCATGAGTGCGTGCTCAACGGCCGACCATGTGGCCTAGGTCTTTGTTATTTTCGTTGCAGATGAATTCCTGGATCTCGTCTTTAGCTGGGTCGCCGGCGTAATCGTAGACGCCTTTCATGGTCCACGGCTTGGCATATGCGCCGGGGTCGTCGAAGGTCATTTCTACTTCCAGGTGGCCCAGGTCGGGACGGCGGAAACGCTCGATCACATGCAGCTTGTCGGTGTGCGGACGCCCGCTGGTATCGATCCAACTGGTGTCGTTGAAACCTGCGCGATCCACCACCAAAGTGTCTTGCTCCCAGTGGCCGACGGCGTGGCCCATCCACGTGTACAAATCCTTGGTGTGGGCGCGGCCGTCCATGAAGATCTCGCGATGGCTGGGAACCCAGTCTTCGAATAGAAGAATGATTTCCGAGGGCGTCTGCACCGCTTTGAACGGATACAAGCCCCCCACGAGCGCGACGCCGCGCG
Source organism: Bryobacteraceae bacterium (assembly GCA_035604115.1). Taxonomy (GTDB): domain Bacteria; phylum Acidobacteriota; class Terriglobia; order Bryobacterales; family Bryobacteraceae; genus Palsa-187. The sequence goes on from DATNJC010000087.1 coordinate 12,243, forward strand.
GCAGGCATTGCGAGAACGGAGAATCCTTGGTGTTGTTGTCGGTTCGCTGCTTGAACAGCGAGGCAGCCCAGGGGAGCAGCTCGGGCTTGCCGGGATCGGTGACGCGCAGGGGATGCCACATGCCCGACAGGTCGGGCTTGCCGTCCGCCGTGCGAGGCGCGGGGCCTTTTGGAGTGGCGTGCTCGGTGAGCAGCGCGACCCGAATTTCCCGGCCGTCGCCCAGGGTGTTGAATTGATAATCGACCATGTGGATATCGAGGCGCAAAGTTTTTCCGGCTGCGATGGCCACGTTCTGTTGGACGAAGCGGTTGAATCCCAGCGCGTCGACCACGATTTCGTAGGTTCCCGCGGGCAGCGAGGCTACTGTGAACTGGCCCGCCGGTGAGGACGTGGCCTTGTAGACCGCCTTGGTGCTCACGTTGGTGGCTTGAACGGGAGCGCTCGCCACCGGGTCTCCGGCGAGATCCACGACCACGCCCGAGATCGCGCCGGTATTCTGCGCAAACGCGGCCGAGGCCATCAGAAACAGCATCGCTTCGCGCAGCGGCCTACTTGCCGACCATGTGTTCGACATCTTTGTTGTTCTCAGTGCAAACATATTCTTCGACGTCCTCATGAGGATCGAGATCGGCCTTACGCTTCTGCGTCCACGGTGTGCGGAGCACCGCGGGATCCTCGATCGTAATCTCCAGCTCCAGGTGGCCGAGGTCTGTCCGCGTATAGCGTTCGACCACGTGCAGATTCTCGGTGGAAGGAAGCCCTCCGCCGTACCACGCTAGTCCATTGAAGCCCACCGTGTCCACCACCAGCGTGTCTCCCTCCCAATGCCCGATCGAATGCCCCAGCCAATTCGGGTCCGGATTCTTGGGATGCGGGCGGCCGTCCAGGAAGATCTGCCGCGGCGGGTCTTCGGTGAACAGCATCGCGAGGAAGGTGGGCGTGTGAACGAACTTCCCTTCCCCGGCCCGATTGATGACGCCGTTCGGAAGGCAACGCGCGAACGGATGGTCGCGCATTTGGCTGGCCTGCCGCTCCTTGCGAATGGCCTCGGCCCAAGGGAAGGGATCGGGCTGCCGCAGCTGCGGCGCCGGTGGGCCGTCGTTGCCGGTGCGGGCCCAGAATCCGGACAGATCGGGTGTGCCGTCTGCAAGACGCGGCGTGGGGCCGGAGGGCGGCGTCTTCCCCGCGCGGCCGTACGCCGTGGCGGTGAAGCGGTCGCCGTCTCCCAGCGTGCCGTGGCCGTCCTGGTGCAGAGTCACGTCCAAGCTGGAGGTTTTAGCGGCCTTGACGGCGAAGTCACTTTGGTCGAATTTCTTCATCGTGACCATGGTGACCGTCACTTGGTACGCGCCGGGGGCAAGCTTGTCGAGCATGTATTCACCGACGGCGTTCGCTGTCGTCTTGGATTCCTGTCCCGCGTTGTTCTTGGCGACGACCGCGGCGTCCGCTACCGGCACGCCGAAGTCATCCACAACCTTTCCGGCGATCGCGCCGGTGTTTTCATTGGGCGAAGCCTCTTGGGCCAAGCCGGCGGAACACAACAGGGAAAGCAATGCCAGACGCATACGCCGCAATCCCTCTATTTTCCCACCAAGTGCTCGGCGTCTTTGTTGTTCTCGGTGCAAATGTATTCGTCGATGTCCCGCGTCGCGTCGAGCGTGGATTTCCGCGTACGCGTCCACGGCCTTTCCAGTACCGCCGGGTCCTCGATCGTGATCGCGACACTCATGTGCCCCAGGTCCGCGCGCGTGTACCGCTCGATCACATGCAGAGCTTCGGTCGATGGCAGCCCGCCGCCGTACCACGCCAGGCCATTGAACCCTACCGTATCGACGACCAGCGTGTCCGCTTCCCAATGTCCGATGGAGTGCCCCTGCCAGGTGGGATTGAGATCTCCCGGATGCCCGCGGGGATGCCCGCGGCCATCGAGAAAGATCTGGCGAGCCGGCTCACCCGTCAAAAGGATCACCAGGACATCTGTCGACTGCACGAACTTCCCCGAGCCGGAGCTCTCGATGATGCTGCGCGGCAGGCACAGACCGTAAGGGTTATCGCGCTGCTCGCTCGCCCGGCGCTCGTAGCGGATCGCCGTTGCCCAGGGCTTCGCCTCCGCCGACGCCGTGCTCGGGGGCGCGGCACTGGCAACGATCCAGTATCCGGAAAGATCGGGCGTCCCGTCCGCCAATCGCGGCGCGGGACCCTCCGCTACCGGCTTTTTCGGCAGCGAATTGAAGAAGGCTTCCGAGAAGCGATCGCCATCGCCCAGCGTGCCGAGCGCGTCGCCATCGCGCAGCGCCGCGTCGAGTCCGCGAGCCTTCCCCGCCTCGACCGGGACGCCTTTGGCGCTGAACGGCTGCAGGGTTGTCATCGAAATGGTGACGTCATAGGGCCCGGGCGCCAGTCCGGAAATCGAATACTCCCCGCCGGTGCCGCTGGTGGACTTGAACTCTTGTCCCGAGGGGTTCCTGGCGGTGATCGACGCGCCCGAAACCGGAGAGCCGAATTCATCCGCGATTTTGCCGGAGATCTTCCCCGAGATGGGCCCAGTCTGCGCGAACGCGACGGCGCTCACCAGCAGGAGCAGCGCTACTTGCCCACCATTTGAGCGTAGTCTTTTTCGTTCTCGATGCAAACGTTCTCCTCGACATCTTCCTTCGGATCGAGATTCAGTACGCGCTTCTGCGTCCACGGCTTCCGCAGCACCGGCGGATCTTCCATGGTCATCTCGGTTTCCATGTGACCGAGGTCGATCCGGCGGAACCGCTCGATCACGTGTAGCGCCTCGGTCATGGGATATCCACCGTAAATCCATCCCAACCCGTTGAAGCCCACGGTATCCACCACCAGCGTGTCTCCTTCCCAATGTCCCACGGAGTGTCCTAGCCACGTCGGGTTCATCTCCTTGGGATGCTCGCGGCCGTCCAAAAAGATTTGGCGTGGCGAGTCGCCGCCGGTGCTGCCCAGCATCACCAGGATGGAAGGAGTGTGTACGTACTTGGGGCCGAACCCGAAGGCGGGAAGGCAGCGCGAGTCGGGCAGGTCGCGCATGTTGCTGGCTTGGCGCTCGCGCCGGATCGCTTCGGCCCAGGGAAACGCATCGGGCTGCTGCGGCCGGACCTCTGGCTTGGATTCGTCGGGCTTCGATTGGTCGCTCTGGGGTTGGAACCAGTATCCGGACAGGTCGGGCGTGCCATCGGGCAGCCACGGAACGGGCCCGGCGGGCGGCGTATACCCAGTTCGGCGGAAAGCCGCGGCGATGAAGCGGTCGCCGTCCCCCAGAGTCCCCAATCCCGCCTGCAGAAGTGTGACGTCCAAGCGGGCCGTTTCGCTCCCGTCAACCGCGACGTCCTTCTTAACGAAATTCTTCATCGTCGCCGCGGTGACGGTGACTTCGTATGCGCTGGCCGGCAGTTTGTCGATGGTGTATTCGCCGGTGGCCGTGCTGGTGGCTTTGAATTCCTTTCCGGCGGAGTCCTTGGCTTGCACCGAAGCTCCGGAGACAGCGATGTCAAATTCATCCACGATTTTGCCGCTGATTGCGCCGGTTTGCGCGAACGCGGCGGAGGTCAACAGCAAGAGCAGCGCTATTTTCCCACCATGTGTTCGGGGTCTTTGTTGTTCTCGGTGCAGATGTTCTCCTCGAGGTCTTCCTTCGGATCGAGATTGTAGATCCGTTTCTGGGTCCACGGCTTCCGGAACACTGGTGGATCTTCGATCTGGATCTCGATCTCCAGATGACCCAGGTCTGTTCGATGGTAGCGCTCGACCACGTGCAGCATTTCGGTTGAGGGGAGTGCGTCGAAGGTCCACGCCAATCCGTTGAAACCCACTGAATCCACCATCAGCGTGTCTCCCTCCCAATGGCCGACGGAGTCGCCTTGCCACGTTGGGTTCAGTTCCCTGGGATGCTCGCGGCCGTCCAAGAAGATCTGGCGGGGAGGCTCCTCCGAGTCGAGGATCACCAGCAGCGAAGGAGTGTGCACAAATTTTCCGTGCCGGCGGTCCGTAATGCTAAAAGGAAGGCAGCGCGCGGCAGGCATGTCACGTATGTTACTGGTTCGGCGCTCGCGCTGAATTGCTTCGGCCCAAGGCAGCGGTTCAGCCCGTTCCGGCCGCGCCTCTGGCGGTGGTCCGCCCTGCGGTTGGACCCAGAACCCGGACAGGTCCGGTTTGCCGTCGATCAATCGAGGCACGGGTCCGGAAGGTGGCGTCGATCCGAGCCGGCTGTAGGCGGCGGTTGTGAGCCGATCATCCTCACCTAGAGTGCCCAAGCTGGCTTGCACCAGCTTGGCGTCCAGACGTGAAGTTTCAGTTCCCGAGACGTTGACGTCCTTCTTTACGAAATTCTTCATCGTCAAAGCGGTGACGGTGACTTCGTAGACCCCGGAGGGGAGCTTGTCGATGGTGTACTCGCCCGTGGCCGTGCTGGTGGCTTTGAACTGCTTTCCAGCGGCGTCCTTGGCTTGAACCGACGCTCCGGAGACGGGCTCGTCAAATTCGTCCGCGATCTTGCCGCTGAGCATTCCCGTCTGCCCGGTCTGCGCGAAGACGGCCGAAGACAATAGGAAGAAGGTAACGATGCGCATGCCGCTATTTCCCTGCTCTTTACTTCCCAACGAGGTGCTGCAGATCTTTGTTGTTCTCGGCGCAGATGTATTCGAGGACTTCCTCGCCCTTCGGAGCGAGATCCCAGGTGTTGTGAATCTTCCAGGGCTTCGAGTACGTCCCCGGATCGTCGATGGTGAATTCGATTTCGAGATGGCTGAAGTCGGGGCGGCGGTAGCGCTCCGTGACGTGAAGTTTCTCGCTGCGAGGGTTGGGCGCGCCGCCGACGGTGCCGCGATCGTTGAAGCCCACGCTGTCGACCACTAGCGTGTCCCCCTCCCAGTGGCCGATGGAATGTCCCATCCACGTGGGGTTATCCACATTGGGATGACCGCGGCCGTCGAGATACACCTGGCGGGCGAACGGCGGGCCTTCGACGATCGTCACCAGCAGGGTGGGCGTCTGCACCAGGCGCCATGTAGATGACCCGAAGAGCAGCGCATCGCCGGGAATGCAGCGTACGCCCGGATCGTTCTTGAGATTTTCCGCGAGCCACTTCCTGCTCAGTTCGGCCGCGGCCGGCAGATACGGCGGATCTTCGGGATACGGATCGTCGTTGCCGTTCCAGACGCCGGAGAGGTCGGGATGGCCGTCGGCGGTGCGCGGCGTGGGACCGGTCTGCGGCGGGGTGCGCTTGCGGATGATTGTGGCTACGAGGCCGGGGTCGTCGCCGAGGGTTCCGTAGGCAGGCCCTTCCGCCAAGTGGATGTCGAAACGCACGGCGGCCGCGGCCGTTACGACTACGCCGGGTTGAGAGAACGGCAGGTAGGTGAATCCGGGCATCGCTACCGACAGCGTGTAGTTGCCGGGAGTCACTTGCGGCAGAGTGTAGCTGCCGTCGGCTGCGCTGACGGTGCGGAAGGTGGCTCCGGTTTGCGGATTGCGGGCCTGGACTGGGGCTCCGTCGACGATCTTGCCGTCGGGGCCGAAGACCGTTCCTTGGATCGAACTGCTTTGCGCCAGCGCTGCGGCGGCTAACCACGGCAGAGTCACCGCGAAAACGAACCCGCGCATGAGGACCCTCCTTCACGTGCGTCTTGGAAGCGGTGACGGGACCGGCGCCCGGACGCCGCCTTAAAAGGCGGCGGCAGGCTGAAAAGCCTGCCCCACAGCACAGCACAGAAATTTCTATGGGTGGGCAGCCTCCGGCGGCTTCGGGCCGCCGTGTTCGTCGTTCACCAGATCCTTCAATTCCTTGCTGGGCTTGAAGTACGGAATCCGCTTGGCGGGCACGTCGACGCGCGCGCCGGTCTTGGGATTCCTCCCGATGCGCGGCTGACGCTGCCGCGTGCGAAAGCTGCCAAATCCGCGAATTTCGATCTTGTCCCCGCCGCGCAACGCGCGCACCACGCTATCGAAGATCGCTTCGACGATTACTTCCGAGTCCTTGCGCGTCATTTCCACGACGCGGGAGACTTCTTCGATCAATTCAGCCTTGGTCATTGTTTTTTTACCGTTACCGGGGGTTACCGGCCTTCCCCTTTTCCTCTTAGGTTCATAGCTTCTTCAATTGTCATGGTAGCGGCGGCGGCCTGGCGCTGATAATCTTCCAGGCGGGTGCGCTCCTCGTCCTCGGCCACGGCCCGCAGACTCAACCCGATTTTCTTCTCCCCTTCGTTCAGTTTAATAATCTTGAAATCGTACTCGTCCCCGATGGGCAACAGCGCTTCTCCCGGCTGCGCGCGGTCCGGCATGGGAGGAATCTCGGAGCGATGACACAACGCCTCCACGCCCGGCGCCAGTTCTACAAACATTCCAAACGCGGCCGAGCGGCACACCCGCCCGCGCACCAGATCGCCGACTTCGTGGGAGCGGAAAAAGCTCTCCCAGGCGTCGGGTTGCAGTTGCTTGACGCCCAGCGACAAGCGCCGGTTGGGCGCGTCGATGCTCAGGATCACCGCCTGCATCGTCTGGCCCTTTTTCAACACTTCCGACGGATGCTTCACGTGCTTCACCCAACTCAGATCCGAGACGTGGACCAAGCCGTCGACGCCTTCTTCGATCTCCAGAAATGCCCCGAAGTCCGTCAGCTTGCGCACCCGGCCCTCGACCACGCTGCCGATGCTGTAGCGTTGGCCCACAGTGGTCCACGGATCGGCCTCCAGTTGTTTGATACCTAGCGAGACGCGGCGTTCCTTGGGTTTCAGATCCAGCACGACGGCTTCCACCTGGTCGCCAGCCTTCACCACTTTGGAGGGGTGCTTCATGCGGCGGCTCCAGGTCATCTCGGAGATGTGGATCAAGCCCTCCACGCCGGGTTCGATTTCCACAAACGCGCCATAATCGGTGACGCTGACCACGCGCCCCACCACGCGGCTGCCGGACGGAAGCCGTTCGCCCAGCGTCTCCCAGGGATCGGGATTCAACTGGCGGATGCCCAGCGAGATGCGCTCCTTGGCTTTGTCGAACTTCAGAACCTTGACGGTGACCTCGTCGCCGACGCGCACCACGTCGGACGGATGCGAGATGCGCCCGTGCGACATGTCGGTAACATGCAGCAGGCCGTCGATGCCGCCTAGGTCGACGAAGGCGCCGTATTCCGTCAAGTTCTTGATGGTGCCCGCGACCACCGCGCCTTCGAACAAGCGCTCCAGCGCCTCGGCCTTGCGACTCTGAACGTCGGCTTCGATGGCTAGCTTGCGCGACACTACCACGTTGCCGCGGCGGCGATTGACCTTGAGAATCCGAACCGGGATGTCCTGGCCCACAAACTGGTCCAGGTCGTGAGCGGGGCGCAAATCCACCTGGGAACCGGGCATGAACGCGGGCACGCCCACGTCCACCATCAATCCGCCCTTGGTGCGCTCGGTCACCCGGCCGGAGACCAGCAAGCCGTCCCGCATGGCGGTTTCGAGCGTGTCCCAAATGCGCAGGCGGGCGGCGCGGGTATAGCTGAGCAGCACGTAGCCTTCCGGCTGGGCTCCGTGACGCTCGATCATTACGTCGATGCTGTCGCCGCGCTGGAAGGGAATTGTTCCGTCGGGCTGCCGGACCTGGTCGATAGGAACGATACCTTCGAGCTTGTATCCGATATCGACGATCAGTTCCTGCGGCGTGACCTTGACCACGTGCCCGCTGAGGAGTTCGCCCTCAGAGGGCGGCGCCAAGTGGCTGTAATCCTCTATGAGGTGCTCGTAGTCCTCCTCCAGGGGATATCCAACCTCGATATCCGGGTTGTCCGCGCCGCTTGCCATAGTCGTTATGCCCGACAAATCGTTGATAGCTCAGTACTTCAGAACTGAACTATAGCCGACCGGGAGGGTCTTGTCAACCTGGGCGTCGGCAAGCTGCACAGCGCGGAAATGGGGCATGGAGCCTAGGCAGTACCGCCGGAGGTGCCCGCGGCAAGCAAGAACGAACGCATCCTTATGATTCTTGGCTATTTGCCCTGTTTGGCGCGACTCTTGGTCCGGGTCCGGGCGGACGCGGCCGCTTTGACCGGAGCCGCTGGGGCGTCGGGAATGGCCGTGTCCTCCACGATCTTCCAGGAGCCGTTTGCCTGCTTCCTGTACACCTCGACGTACTTGCCCTTCTCCAACAACACCCTCTTGGTCTTGGGATCGGTAAAGTTGTAAGTGTAGGTGCCTTGCGAGTAGGCCAGTTCTCCGCTTTTAGCCACTTCGACTTTGACCGTATGGACCTCCAGCGCCATGGCGGGATCTGCGAGGTCCTTTTGCACGCCCGCCCGAATAGCGTCCTTACCCGTCATGACGGGCTCATTGGGCATCAGCGAGGCGGCGTCGTCTGCGATGGTCGACATGATCTTGTCCAGATCCTTCGCGGCGAATTCCCTCGCCACCTGGGACTCCATTTCGCGGATGGCCTTCTCGTCGGCGGCACGGGTGTCCGGCGCGGGCGGAGGCGCCTGGGTACACGCGATCTGCAGCAGAACCAGCGCGAGGGGCGCGGTTCTCGCATAACAGCGGTCCATGCGACGACCTCCTTCTAAAGATTCTACTTGGCTGGAGCCGCGGGAGCGTCGGGGTTGTTGATATCCTCAACGATCTTCCAGGACCCGTCCGCCTGCTTCTTGTAAACTTCGACGTATTTGCCCTTTTCCGCCATCACCTTTTTGGTTTTGGGATCGGCGCCGGCATAGGAATACGTCCCTTGAGAATACGCCACGTCCGCGCCTTTGGACACTTCGACTTTGACGGTCTGCAGTTCGAGAGCGAACGCCGGATCGGCGACCACGTCCTTCATGCCGGCGCGGATGGCGTCCTTTCCGGTCATGATGGCCAGGTCGGGCATCAGCACGGACGCGTCATCGGCGTAGTGGGTTACAATTCTGTCCAGGTCCCGGGATGCGAAATCCTTCACCCATTGCGTTTCGGAATCGCGAATGGCCTTCTCGTCGGCCGTACGGGTATCGGGCGCGGGCGGGGGCGCCTGGGTGCACGCGACTTGCAACAGCAGCAGCGCGAACGGCGCGGTTCGAACCAACAAACGATTCATTTCACAGCCCTCCTTGTTTGCAAACGTCGTTGTAGCAGTACTGATGCTCTACTTGACGGGCGTCGCCGGAGCGTCGGCGTTGAGCATGTCCTCCACGGCCTGCCAGGACCCATCCGCTTGCTTCTTGAAAAACGTGAGGTATTTGCCCTTCTCGGTCACAGGCTTTTTGGTCTTGGCGTCAGTGGTCGTCATGGTGTAAACGCCCTGCGTGTACCCGAAGTCGCCGCTCTTGGCGACCTCGATCTTGGTGGAGGAAAAATCGACCGCCAGGTTGGGATCCGCCATCAACGCTTTGTAGGTTGCGCGGACGGCGTCCTTGCCCGTCTGAATCGGCATCTCGGGCAGCAGGAACGAAGCATCGTCGGTGTAATGAGAGATGCTCTTCTCGACATCCTTGGCTTGGATGTCTTTCAGCCAAGCGGCCTCGACATCCTTGATCGCCTTCTCGTCGGCGGCTCGCGTATCTGGCGCGGCTGGGGGCGCCTGAGTGCACGCAAGCTGAGACAACACCAGCACCAGCGGCGCTGTTTTCAGGCACCAGCGGTTCATTTCACAAACCCTCCTGAGGGATGGGAGCCAGTATACAAGAATCACGCGAATCAAAGTGGATCACGGGTGCAGCAGTTTGCCTGCTTCGGCGTATCGTTTCGCGGGCGCGTAGGATTCGTTCCACTTGGGAGGAGGCGCTTTGGAGGCCAGCCGCAGCAGGCCTAGCGAGACGGCGCCATCCACGGCGGCCATGTTGGCGTAATCGATCTTGTCGGGGCTGTCGGTGACCTTGTGGTAGTCGGGGAATTGAAAGGCCACGCACAGCGTGTGCGCGGGGATGCCCATGGTGGCCAGGGTCAGGTTGTCGCTGTCCTCGAAGTACGGGTCGCTGGATTTTCCGTCTTTGTAGACCTTGACGCCGGCCGGCGCCGCAGCCTCCGCCAGGATGCGCGGCAGGTCGGAGAAATCGAACCCGGTCAACGATGCGGTCTTGATCTGCGAGCCGGTGTCGGAATCGGTGCGGCCGAGTTGTTCCAGATTCAGATCGGCGATGGTATCCGCGAGCGGCACTAGCGGATGCCGGCTGTAGTAGGCCGAGCCCATCAGCCCGCGCTCCTCGCCGAAAAACGTCATGAACAGGATGCTGCGGGCCGGGTGGCGCGGCATGGCCGCCAGCGCTGCCGCGATCTCGATCACGCTCACCGTGCCGCTGCCGTCATCGTTGGCCCCGTTGAAGATGCGGTCGCTGCCCGGCGCCGTCCGGGATTCCGGCGCTGTTCCCAGATGGTCGTAATGCGCCGTTAGCATCACGAACGTGCTCTTCAATGTCGGATCGGAGCCCCGCAGGATTCCCGCGACGTTGCGCACGTCGGCCAGATGGTCCTTGGAAGCCGCGGCGTGCAGGTGGAAGCGCAGATTCTGCGCGCCTTTGACAAACGCCGTCAGTTCGGCCTTGGCGACGATCACCTGGTTGCGCGGCGGGCGGCTCTCGGGGTCGAACACTTGAGAGGTCGCGCGGAGTTCGGGGGCTTGTCGAATCACGATTACGGGATTTAGTTTGTCCAGACCCGGCACGGGGCGTTGCGCCGTGATCAAGACCACGCGGCCGTCCACTTGCTCGGGCGTCGGGCGCGTGGAACCGTCCAGCACCACTAGGGGCGCGTCGTTCACGTCCAGCGACGCACCTGCCGTCACAAATATGTCGGCGGGAGCGAGTTGCAGGACCTTACGCGTCCTGCCGACTCCCGAGGAAATAGTCGCCTCAAAGCCGTCGTAGTTGGGTTCGCGGACCATGATGCTGGCGGTTTGGTAGTAGCTGCCATTGGCGGCCGGCTCGAGGCCCGCTCGGCGGAACTGGCCGGCGATGTACTCGGCCGCGGCGTCCAGACCGGTGGAGGGCGTGGCTCGGCCTCCTAGCGCGTCTGAAGCTATGTAGGTCAGGTGGGCCTTGAGGTTGGCGGCCGAGATGTGTTTCAATACGGCCTGCTGATCGGGTGGGAGCGGGGGGGTTGCGGCGATGCATAGCAGTGCGGCGATTAACACTGATGTGGAGCGCGCACTTTTGCGTGCCACGTCGCCACTCTTGGCGACGCCCGGCCCGACGTGTCGAGACGAGTCTCGACATGGCACGCACGAGTGCGTGCTCCACGTTTGCGTGCTCCACATTACTGGCTGTCTTTGAATTCTTCGATCCACGCCAATTGAATCCTTTCCAGCTTCGCCTCGTTCGATTTTAGCGGATCGTCGCTGAAGCCATCGAGCTCGGTGATCCATTTGTGCAGATCGGTGAAGCGGATGTAGGTGGGATCGAGGTCCGGGAATTTTTCATGCAGCGCCAGGGCGATCGCGTCGAAGTCGCTCCACGTTAGTTTGGGCATGATCTTTAATTCCGGCCTATGTGGGCCAAGTCTCTCTCGTTTTCATTACAAATGGTTTCCAGGATGTCGGAATCCGCGAAGAGGCGTTGCGTGAATTTGATGCTGAAAGGCTTGGTGTACACCTTGGGATCGTCAAATGTCACTTCGACGTCCATGTGCCCGAAATCGCGGCGATGGTAGCGCTCCACGACCCGCAAAGACTCGCTGTGGGGGTGCCCGATTATATCCAGGACCGTGCGGTCGTTAAAGCCGGTGGTCTCGACAACCAGCGTGTCGCCCTCCCATTTACCCACCGAGTATCCGAGCCACGATGGCTCCGGATCCTTGGGGAGCGGGCGCCCGTCGAGGTGGATTTGACGGTGGGTGCCGTCGGACTCGAACAGCATCAGGATCTGCGTGGGAGCTTGGACGATCTCGTCCGGCTCGGAGACCAGGAATGTAATCGGGATGCCGATCGGAAGGCAACCCCCGACATAGCCCTTGGCGTTCTTGAGCATCGCCGCGGTCTCGGGACGCAGGGGGGCCTGCTCAGGCTTGAAGTCCAGAAGAACATTGACGGCGTATTTGGAGATGGTATCGATCTCCATTCCAGGGATGTCCAGCTTGTCCACGTCATCGCCAAACAGGCGCTTCATCTCCGCTCTGGAAGTGGGTTCCACGTGCCAGACGCCGGAGAGATCCGGCTTGCCGTTCGAGGCGCGCGGGGCTTTGGCTGAGAGGTTTGGTTTTCCATCGCGTGTGCGAGGCGTTCCCGGCGCGGGATAGTTCAGCCACTGTGCGTAGGCGCAAGGCCCGAGGGTTAGCAGAGTCCAGAGCAGGCGTCGTTTCATGATGGTTAGTTCCCCCCTGTGGAGCGGGCTTTAGCCTGCAACGGGGACTTCAGTCCCCGCCTGGACGCGGAGGCTAAAGCCCCCGTTGCAGGCTGAAGCCCGCTCCACAACACAATACAACGTCCCTTACAATTGCGTTCCTTTTAGCATTCGGCTGACGGCCGTATTCATGATGGTGTGGGCCAGCACTTCCGTCGCGGTATTCAACTGGTCGATCTTGGCGCGGATCAGCACGTGATCGTTTCCATGGTAGACCACCAGCAGTTCGTTCACCGCGCGGTCGATGGCGGACTGCTCGGTTGGTTCCAGTGTGTCGTACGCTTCGCTCTTGCGGGCCTTTTCCGTGGCGGCCATAATCGTGTCGGCTTCTACGCGCGCTTCGCGCACCTGGCGTTCGGCGAAATCCGCTTCGGCTTTTTCGAACGATTCCAGGATCATCGCTTCTACTTGCTCATCCGTGAGGCCGTAGGATGGTTTGACTTCGACGCTGTGTTCCTTGCCGGTACGCACGTCGCGCGCGGTCACGTTCAGGATGCCGTTGGCGTCGATCAGAAAGCGCACCTCGATGCGCGCCATCCCTGCCGGCTGCGGAGCGATGTCTTTCAAATCGAAGCGCGCCAGGCTCCGGCAATCTTTCACCAGTTCGCGCTCGCCTTGCACAACGTGGATCAGCACGTTCTTCTGGCCGTCCACCGCGGTAGTGAACGCCTCGGTCGCCGAAGCCGGGATGGTCGAGTTGCGATGGATCAGCTTCGACACCAGTCCGCCCAGCGTCTCGATGCCCAGCGAAAGCGGTGTCACATCCAACAGCAGCTTGTCCTGCACATCGCCCGATAGAATTGCCGCTTGTACTGCCGCGCCAAGCGCGACTACTTCGTCCGGATTTAGTTCGGTGTGCGGGCGCTTGCGGAACAATTTCTCCACTGCGCTGCGGACCAGCGGGATACGCGTCGAGCCGCCCACCATCACTACTTCATCGATCTCCTCGATCTTCACCCCGGAGTCCTTGATGCAATCGCGGCAGGGGCCCAGTGTGCGGCCGACCACCGGCTGGATCAAACGGTCGTACAGGTCGAGTCCGATGTGGCGCTGATAGCGGTGGCCTGAATATTCGAGATCAATCACGGCTTCAGGCACGAACGAGAGCTGCTCTTTGGCCTGAATTACGGCTCGGCGCAGGAGTTGCACGCCCGTGGGATCGGCGGACAGATCGCGGCCCCACTCGCTGTGGATATCTTCGAGCGCGATCTTCAGCAGCAGGTTGTCGATGTCGTCGCCGCCCAGATGGGTGTCGCCGTTGGTGGCCAGCACTTCGAAGATGCCGTCGTGAAGGCGCAGGATGGAGATGTCGAAGGTGCCGCCGCCGAAATCGTAGACTGCGACCAAGCCTTCCTTACGCTTGTCGAGGCCATAGGCCAGCGCCGCAGCGGTAGGCTCGTTCACGAGCCGCAGGACTTCGAGGCCCGCTATGCGCCCCGCGTCTTTGGTGGCTTGCCTTTGCGCGTCGTTGAAATACGCGGGTACCGTGATCACGGCTTGCGTGACCGGCTCGCCCAGTGCTACTTCGGCGTCGTGCTTCAGCTTGCGCAGGATGTACGCGGAGACCTCCGGCGGGGTCATAATCTTGTCGCCCAGCCGAAGCTTCAAGACGCTGTCGCTGCCCTCGGCGATGCGGAAGGGAAACAGCTTCACTTCTTCCTCGACATCCGCGAGGCCGCGGCCCATCAGGCGCTTCACCGAATACACGGTGCGCTCGGGATGAGTGATCAGCATGTCGCGCGCTTCCCTGCCCGCGATCACTTCGCCCTTGTCGGAAACCGAAACCACACTCGGCACGATGCCGGAAAGGATGCGCGGGCTGGTGAGATCCATGACCGCGACCAGGCTGTTGGTGGTGCCGAGGTCGATACCTACGATTTTCTGAGGCGCGCCGCCGGAGCCTCCGGCGGCGCTGAAATCAATTTGCAACGTGGACATTCAGTTCCTTGCCGGCGTCGCGCACCAGGTTGGCGATGTAACGCCTGCGGTTGAGCGCGCCGCGGATTTCATCCAACACCGTGCGGTCCCCGGAGGCGTCGTGGCGCGGAAAAAGCTGTTCGAGTGATGCGTCGATTTCGGTGAGCATGCCGTTGAAACGGGCCTCCGCGGCGAGCAAGGCCTCCCGCGCCGACCCGTCCCCGCCGCGCAATTCTTCGAGCGCCATGTTGAACTCGAACACCTCTTCGAGCAGTTCCGGAGGCGCTTCCTTGGGGATCGGGATGCCGCTTTCTTCCAGGAAATACTCGGCCCGCGAAACCGGCGCTTTCAACGTACGGAAGGCATCGTTCAGTGTGGCTGTCATGTCCAGGGCGCGCTGCCGTTCCTCGGGCGCAGCGCGGCTGAAGCGGTCCGGATGCCACTGGCGGCTGCGGTCGTAAAAGCGCTTTTTGAGATCCTCCAGGTCGAGGGCGAGCTTCGGCTCCAGACCTAGAGCTTCGTAATACTGCATGTGCAGATCAGGCGGAAAATGAGGTCCCGCAGCCGCAACTCTTTTTGGCGTGCGGATTGTCGAACACAAAACCGGAATGGATCAGCGAGTCTTTCCAATCCAGCGTCATGCCGTCCAGAAAAACCATGCTCTTGGGATCGATGAACACATTGACGCCGTTGAACTCCAAAACGTTGTCGGTGGGCCGCGGCTTGGGATCGAACTTGAACTGATAGCTCAACCCCGAGCATCCGCCGCCCAGCACGCCCAGGCGCAGACCGCCCTTGACGCCCTCGCGCGTGAACGCTTCGCGAATCTTGTCGACCGCTTTTGGAGTAACCGTCACCATATGCACTGATCAATATCCACTTAGCAATCCCGGGAAACTTACGCCTGCGCCGCTGCCGGAGCCGGCTGGGCCGAACCAGCCTTCTTCTTGTAGTCGCTGATGGCGGCCTTGATCGCGTCCTCGGCCAGCACCGAGCAGTGGATCTTCACCGGAGGCAGGCTCAGTTCGTTCACGATGTCGGTGTTCTTGATTTCGAGCGCCTCATCCACGGTCCGGCCGCGCAGCCATTCTGTGGCCAGCGACGAACTGGCGATGGCGCTGCCGCAGCCGAAGGTCTTGAAGCGGGCGTCTTCGATGACGCCGGTCTCCGGATTCACCTTCACTTGCAGCTTCATCACGTCGCCGCACTCCGGCGCGCCCACCATGCCCGTGCCCACGGTGGGATCGGACTTGTCGAACGAGCCCACGTTGCGGGGGTGATTGTAATGGTCGAGAACTTTGTCGGAATACATGATTTCTCTCCTTGAACCTTGTTAGTGCGCCGCCCAGACGACCTTGCTTAAATCGATTCCTTCTTTGTGCATTTCATACAGCGGCGAAAGCTCACGCAGCTTGCGCACTACGTCGATGACCTTGGCCGCTACGTAATCCACTTCTTCTTCGGTGTTGAAGCGCCCCAGCCCGAAGCGGATGGACGAATGCGCCAGATCGTCGCCCGCGCCCAGCGCCTTCAGCACGTAACTGGGTTCGAGCGTCGCCGACGTACACGCCGATCCGCTCGACACCGCGATATCGTTGATGCCCATCAGCAGCGATTCGCCTTCGACGTAGGCGAAGCTGATGTTGAGATTGTTCGGCAGCCGGTGTTCCTGGGTGCCATTGATATACACTTCGTCCAGCGCGGCCAGCAAGCGGTCCTTCAGCTTGTCGCGCAGGTAGGATAGCCGCTTGGATTCCTCGGGCATCTCGGCTTGCGCGATCGCACACGCCGCGCCCAAACCCACGATGCCGGTCACGTTCAGCGTGCCCGAACGCATCCCGCGCTCATGCCCGCCGCCGTCGATCTGCGCCGTCAACTGCACCCGCGGATTGCGCCGCCGCACGTACAGCGCGCCGACGCCCTTGGGTCCGTACATTTTGTGCGCGCTGATGGACAGGATGTCGATATTGTCGCTAATGACGTTAACGGGTACCTTGCCCACCGCCTGCGTGGCGTCGGAATGGAACAGCACGCCCCGCTCTTTCGCGATTTTTCCAATTTCGGCGACGGGTTGCAGCACGCCGATTTCGTTGTTGGCGTACATGATGGTGACCAGGATGGTCTTGTCGGTGATGGCGTTGCGCAACTGGTCGAGATCGATCAGCCCGTTCTGCTGCACCGCCAGATAAGTCACACGAGCGCCCATTTTTTCGAGGTGCTTGCAGGTATCGAGCGTGGCTTTGTGCTCGGTGGCGGCGGTGATGATGTGGTTGCCCTTTTCGGCATACATATCAAACACGCCTTTGATGGCCAGATTGTTCGATTCGGTGGCGCCGCTGGTGAAGACGATCTCCTTGGAATTCGCCCCGATCAACGCGGCGATTTGCTTGCGCGATTTTTCCACTGCGTCCTCGGCCTGCCATCCGAAGCTGTGATTGCGGCTGGCGGAATTGCCGAACACTTCCGTGAAGTACGGACGCATGGCCTCGAACACCCGCGGGTCCACCGGGGTGGTGGCGTGATTGTCCATGTAGATCGGTAGTTTCATCGTCGTTTCCTACTGAGGCCTTCCTATTCTGCTGGGCTGAATACCCGACACGAGATCCACGACCGGAACCGGCATTTCCTCCTGCGAAAGGTCGGCGACGCTGATGCCAGCGAGCAGCCGCATAATTCCTTCATGCACCTTGCGCAGCGGTTCGCGCACCGGGCACAACGTAGTCTGGTCGCATTCGACGTGTCCGGCATGCTCGGTGAAGCAGTGCGTCAAAATGATCGGGCCGTCGATGGCCCGGATCACTTCGAGCGCCGAAATATCGCGCGGGTGGCGGGCCAGCTTGTAGCCCCCATTCGCGCCCTGCTCGGAGGTCAACAGCCCCTCGTGTACTAGCGTTCGTAGTACTTTCGATAGCAGCGGGAGGGGTATGCCGTAGCAGTCGGCAATGTCCTTGGCGGAAGCGGAGGCGGAGGCGGCGCGGAACTCGCACGAGCCGGGCGCGCCCGGCGACCCTACCGACAAATGTCGCAGAGCGATTAAGGCGTAGTCGGCTTTCTTGGTCAGCTTGAGCATGATCTTGTTTACAAATGGCCGTCGCGGACCTTTTCAGTCCACTATTAGGGTAGCAACCCGGACCAAAACTGTCAAGGATCGCTTAACCTGTTGATATTTCTACCCTTGATTCCATCGGCCGGGGGAATTATCATCGTTACCAGATGCGTATCGGTATCCTGCACCCCGGCCAGATGGGTTTCACGGTGGCCCTTTCGGCGGTCAACAGCGGCCACCAGGTGTACTGGGTCTCAGCCGGCCGCAGCCCCGCTTCGGCTCGCCGCGCGGCTGAAGCCGGGTTGCTCGACGCGGCCACGCTCCCGTACCTCTGCACCACGTGCGAGGTCATCGCCAGCGTCTGCCCGCCGGAGTTCGCCGAAGCTACGGCCGCGAAGGTGGCCGGCTGCCGCTTTCGGGGATTGTACATCGACGCCAACGCCATCTCGCCCCAGCGCGCGCTTCGCATCGCGGCTTGCGTCACCCAAGCCGGAGCGGATTTCGTGGACGGCGGAATCATCGGCCTGCCCGCCAAGGTCCGGGGGAAAACATGGCTGTGCCTTTCCGGTCCCCGAGCGGCGGACGCCGCGGCGTGTTTCTCCGCCGGTCCGCTCGAAATCGAGCTGCTGGGCGACGATCCCGTCCGCGCCTCGGCGCTCAAGATGTGTTTCGCCGCCTGGACCAAAGGCACCACCGCGATGCTGTGCGCGATCCTGGGCGCGGCCGATCGCTTGGGAGTGCTGGGCGAGTTGCAGCGCCAGTGGGATTTCCAAGGCCTGCCTTGGACCGACGCCACGCAGAAGCTCGAGCGGGCCGCTCCTAAAGCCTGGCGCTGGGCGCCGGAGATGCGCGAGATCGCGGAAACCTTGGCAGCCGCCGGGATGTCCCCCAAGTTCCATGAGGCCGCGGCCGGGATTTACGAAACACTGGCGGGATTCAAGGACGCCACCGACGCGGACATCGGCAAGATTCTGGCCCGAATCGGCGAACCAAAGGTTTGACAATTCCAAACTGTAACTTTAAAATTGTCACATGCGATCTGTGGCCCGCGCCATCCAGGATCAGGTCCTGAAAGCCAGCCGCGCCTTCCCCGCGGTAGTTGTGACTGGACCGCGCCGGGCCGGCAAAACCACTTTGCTGCGCCGCCTGTTTCCGCGTGCCGGCTATGTCTTGCTGGAGGACCCGGACGTGCGGGCCCGCGCCAGTTCCGATCCCCGCGCTCTGATCGAGGAACTCCACACCCCGGTCCTGTTCGATGAAATCCAAAATGCGCCGGAACTGTTCGCTTACATCCGCTCGCACATCGACCGCCAGCCGCGGAAAATGGGCCAATGGCTCTTCACCGGCTCCCAGGAGGCGCCCTTGATGCAAGGCGTCACCGAGTCTATGGCCGGACGCGCGGCGATTCTCCAATTGCTGCCCCTCAGCCTGGGCGAATCGGATCGGGTCAGCCTCTTGCTCGGCGGTTATCCGGAAGTGCTGGCGCGCCCCACCAGCCGCTCCTTGTGGTTCAGTTCCTACATCCAGACGTACTTGGAACGCGATGTCCGGTCGATCGTGAACGTCCGCGATCTGGGGACCTTCCGGCGTTTTCTGGCTCTGCTCGCCGCCCGGCACGGGCAGATCTTGAACCGAACGGATTTGGCCGCCCCACTAGGCGTCTCGGTCCCTACCATCAGCGACTGGCTTCACGTTTTGGAGATCACCGGTCAGATCATGCTGGTCCCCCCGTACTTCGAGAACTTCGGAAAGCGCCTGATCAAGTCGCCCAAGCTGTACTTGCTGGATTCCGGCATGGCCTGCTACCTCCTGGGAATTCGCACCCAGGCGGAGCTGGATCGATCGCCGTTCTTGGGCGCACTGTTTGAAGGATTCGTAGCGTCGGAGATCCTCAAGTCCCAGGTGAACCGGGGCCAGAGAAAGGAGCTGTACCATTTCCGCGATCGGCAGGGCCTGGAGGTCGACTTCCTCTTCCCGGCCGGCCGCGCCTTATGGATCGTCGAGTGCAAGGCCTCCAAGACGGTCCGCCCCGAGATGGCTGGGCCGATACAGTCGCTGCGCCGGTCCATCGAAATGCCGGGTAAAACGCAAGCTTCGATCCAGTCCGCTGTGGTCCACCGCAAGCCGGCGGGCGCACCGCTCACGCGAGCGCTTGCGCCAGGAGTCGCGGCTTTGGACCTTCAAGCGTTTGTGGATCGAATTTCCGACGGCATTTAATACGCCACGCGGAGATTTTCAAACTGTTCCAGTCACCTCCCACGTGGGAGCAGCGAGCCGGCCTCAGAACTGGTACAGCATGAAATACACCACCACGCCGCTCACGCTGACGTACAGCCAGATTGGCAGCGTCCACTTGGCCACCGCCCGGTGCCGCGCGAAGTTCCCCTTGAGTCCGCGCCGCAGCGTGATGATCGCCAGCACCGGAACCGCGGCTGCAAGCGCCGTGTGCGTGCCGAGGATCGTCAGATACACCGGGCGGATCCAGCCCGTTTTCTGGTAGAGGATGATCCCGGCGAACGCATGGTGCACCAGGTAGGAGGCCAGAAACACGGCCGACACCGCGAAGGCCGTTTGCATGGTCCGGCGATGCTCCTCGCGCCGCCCTGCGCGGATGAGCCAGAAGCCCCGCACCAGCAGGACCGCGGCGGTGGCGTTCAGTAGGGCGTTCAGCGCGGGCAGCCGGTCAATCACGTGCCACTCGGTTCGGCCAGCAGGCTCCGCGCATCCGCGATCAAACGGGTGATGGCGTCCGGCTCCGATGTCAAATAGTATCCGCGCACCTGCGAGTTCCGGTCTACTAATATGAAGCGCGTCGAGTGGTCCAGACTGCCGTCCACCTGGCCCAGCTTGAACACGTCGTTATCCAGATGGTTCAGCGCCTCGCGCGGGCCGGTGAGGAAGAACCACGCGCCCGGCTGCGCTTCAAAATGTTTGGCGTACTCGGCCAACACCGGCGGCGTGTCGTGCTCCGGATCGACGGTCATGGAGACCAGCCTCACGCCCTGCCCGGCCAGCGCCGTCTGCACCTGGTGCATCTGCGAACTCATGCGCGGGCACGGCCCGGGGCACGTGGTGAAGAAGAAGTCGGCCACCCATACGCGGCCAGCCAACGTGGATGCGCTCGCAAAATCGGAACCGGTTTGATCGGTCAACGCGAATTCGGGAACCGCGCCGAGCGACGGCAGGCTCGCGTGCCTGGCGCAGCTCCCTAACGCCAGCACTACGGCCAGGGCAATGGTTAATGATGTGGGGCAGGATGTTATCCTGCGCGCCGGTTGTGAACCGGCGCTGGACCGCTTGGTTGACACTCGCACAGGCGGGTTCCCAACCCGCCGCAGGTTGCCAACCTGCCCCACTTTGGGAGGGCTAGAAACTGGTGCGGTCGAGAACCAGCAACCCATAAAGGAGGGGGAGGTACACAATGCTCGCCAGCAATACCTGCCGCGCGGCCAGCTTGGTGCGGCGTGACGCGGCGTGGAAGCCCGCCGTGATCACAATCATCCCCAGGACACACGCGCCGAACAGGTACACGTTGCCCGCCATGGCGAAAAACTTGGGCGCCAGGCTCATCGGCACCAGCGCGAGCGAAAACCACACAATCCGCCGGGCGGTCGAATCGCCATCCGGCTCGACGACGGGCAGCATCAGGATGCCGGCTCGCGCGTAATCCTCGCGGTACATCCACGCGATGGCGTAAAAGTGCGGGAATTGCCACAGAAACAAAATCGCGTACAGAATCCCGGCTTCAAAATTCAGATGCCCGCTGGCCGCGGCGTAACCGATCAGCGGAGGCATCGCACCGGGAATCGCACCGATGGTGGTCGAAATCGGCGACACACGTTTGAGCGGCGTGTACACGAACAGGTAGCTGGCCAGCGTGAACAGTCCCAGCAGGCCGGTCAGCAGGTTCGTCCCCAAGCACAGTTCTGCAAACCCGGCGGCCGAAAGCCCCACGCCGAACCATAACCCGTGATTCGCTTCGACGCGTCCCGAAGGAATCGGGCGCGCCAGCGTGCGGCGCATCTTACCATCGCCATCGCGCTCATACCACTGGTTGAGCGCCGCGGTCCCGCTGGCCATCAACCCGGTGCCGAGGATGGTGTGGAAAAACTGCATCCACGTCCACGGTGCACCGAGGTGCGTGCCGAACAGGAATCCGATGGCCGTGCTCATCAGGATAAAGGTGGTGATGCGCGGCTTGGTGAGTTCGGCGAAGCTGCCGGCGCGCGCGCCGATGCCGGGCCTCATGAAATCACCGCCGCGTGCTGCGAGTCCGCACCAGCCCGCATCGGAACCAGGACATTACGCCGAATCTGGATCGACAACACCACGCTCGCCGCCAGCGTCAGCGCGCCCGCCGCCACGTGCAACACGGTGAATACGACGATCGCCAGTTGCGGCGCCTCCGTGCGCGATCCGACGAAGTACGTCGCCAGCCCCAGGGCCAACTGCACCAGGGTCACGCTCAGCAACGCCTTCGCCGCCTTGCGCAAGGCCCCGTGCTCCGGGAACTGGTGCAACACGAACGCGCACGTCGTCAAAATGACGATGGCGACCACCATGGCTCCGATCACATGCGGCAGCACGGTGATGGCCCGGTGGCGGAACCCCGCCCCCAGCGCGATCTGCGCGAGAATGGCCGCCGGCGTGACGATCGCCAGCGTCCGCATCGAGGGCCAGCCATAATCGCTTACCGGCTCCGGCCCGCGCTGCCAGCTTCGCGACGTGAACACCGCCATGGCCACAGTGGTCGAAAAGAACAGTTGCGCCAGACACGCGTGCGCCACGCTCACTGCCGGAGGCAGCAGCAAGAGCACCGTTAATCCGCCCAGCACGCCCTGCACGATCACCGCGCCCAGCGCGATCCAGCCCAGCCGCCGCATCCACGCGCGCTTTTCGCGGCGCGCGAGAAAGATCACCAGTCCGATGGTCAGCAAGCCCACCGAGGTCGCCACCATGCGGTGTCCGTGCTCCCAGCGAACGCCGCCGGTCATGGGCGGCATCACCTGCCCATAGGAAAGCGGCCAATCCGGAACCGAAAGTCCAGCCTGATGACTGGTCACTTCCGCCCCGGCGATTACCAGGAACAAAGTGCACACCGCCAGCAACAACGTGTAGCGGTGCAGCCACACCGAATCGCGCACGATGTTGTGACTGTGCGCTTCTGAATTTTCCATATGATGAAGAGGACGCGCGAAGCCGCGTCCGACTCCTATTGTAGCGCGTTAAGGACCGATGACTCCGCACACATCCGGCTCATCCCGCCAACCCGTGCACACCGTTTATGGCGGCGCGCACTTGTTCAAACGCACCACCTGCGCGCGCCTCGGCGAGTTGGCCCTTCGCGCGCTCCACGACTACGCCCGACGCCGCATGTGTTCTCCAAAGCCATGGGCGTGCCGAAGGACCTGGCCAAGACTGTGCGGCCACTCGTGTGGCGACGTGTTCGACGACGCCGCCACAGCGCTGGGCCTGTTAAACTACTTCCTGCGCGCCGTGCATTGCGGTGCGCTCCCCTCGGGAGAGATCCCGGGCCTAACCGGGCTGACGCTGGAGGAGTTGAGCATGGCGTCTTTCGCTGAGATTTTCAAGGGCCGCGAGAAACCTGCCGCCGGGACCGGCCGCCTTAAAACGAAAGGAGTGAGACTATGAAACGAAATCTGTGGGTGACTCTGGCTGCTGCCGCCGCCGTGTTCGCAGCGATCGCTCTGGCTGCGTCCAGCGGCTACAAGGTCGTGGACAAGATCAAGGTCGGCGGAACCGGCGGATGGGATTACCCGTTCGTCGACAGCGCGGCCGGACGCTTGTATCTGTCGCACACCAACCAGACCGAGGTCGTGGATCTGGCCACGGGCAAGGTCCTCGGCGATATTCCGGAGACCACCGGCGTGCACGGCATCGCCATCGCCGCCAACGGCCACGGCTATATCAGCGCCGGCCGCGCCAACGCGGTGGTGATCTTCGACACCAAGACGCTCGCCACGGTGGGCAAGATCGAGGACACCGGCAAGAATCCCGACGCGATCCTGTATGAACCCGCGAGCAAGCGCGTGATCACGTTCAACGGCACCAGCAAGGACGCCAGCATTATCGACACGGCCACCGATAAGGTGGTCGCCACCATCCCGGTAGGCGGCAAGCCCGAGTTTGCCCAGGCCGACGGCAAGGGCCACGCTTATTTCAACATCGAAGACACGGCCGAGATTCTGGAGATGGACGTAGCGAAGGCCAGCATCACCAAGCGCATCTCGATCAAACCCTGCGAGGGCCCCAGCGGGCTCGCCATGGACACCGCCAAGCGCCGTCTCTTCGCGGTGTGCGGCAACAAGATGATGGCCGTGGTCGATCCCGATAAGGGCGCCGTGCTGGCGACTCCCGAGATCGGCCAGGGTCCCGACGGAGTGGCCTTCGACAGCGGCATGGCGTTCAGCGCCAACGGGCGCGACGGCACGATCACGGTGGTCGCGGAAACCTCGCCCGGCAAATTCGAACCGATTGACACGGTCGCGACGGCGGCAGGAGCGCGCACCATTGCGGCCGATCCGAAGACTCATCGGCTGTACTTGCCGAACGCTGAAAACGGTCCGCCGCCGGAGGGCAAGAAGGGCCGCGGCGCGATTATCCCAGATACGTTCCACGTAGTGGTGGTCGGAAAGTAAGAGCTGTGGAGCACGCACTTTTGCGTGCCACGTCGCGACTCATCGCGACGCCGGGCGAAGCTTGCGCGGACCTGCCGAGCGTCGGCACGAGTGCCGACGTGGCACGCACGAGTGCGTGCTCAACGGGAGTCAGGAGAATTTCATGCCTGCGATCACCAGTTGCGGCATGGCTTGGTTCCAGCTCTGCGGCAACTCGTCAAAAGGCAGGCGGAAGGATTTAGTTTCGCCCGGTTTCAGACCGCCCATACGTCCGCCCACGATCGGCAAACGCTTGCGCAGCACTAACTGGCCATACGCGTCGGAGAAGATGCAGTAGATCTCTACCGTGTCCAGGCCGCGGTCGCCACCGTTGGTGATGTTGCCCACGATCTCGACGATCGTCTGCCCCACGTAACTGTCGGTGCCCTTCATGCCTACGTCGGCGAGCTGCAAGTTTCGCACGTAAGCCTTGGCTTCCGGTGTCAGCGGCAGGTCCGCCGGAGGCCCGCTCTTGGTGAACTCCAGGTAGTAAAACAACGCGCCGCCCAGTAACGCCACGGCCGCTCCAATGTAAAGGCGCGGACCGGCCACGGATTTCGCGGCCGCCTTCTGCGTGGACTCAATGGCCACTGATGGTCATCTCCCCGATCAAAATCGCGGGCGCAGCGATCGAGCCGCGGAATTCCAAATTCGACGCCGCCTGATCCAGATCCAGCAACATCTGCTTGAGATTTCCCGCGATGGTGATCTCGGCAACAGGATACGCCAATTCTCCGTTCTCGATCCACAACCCCGCCGCGCCCGCCGAGTAGTCGCCGGTGACGGTGTTAGCGTTGGCGCCGATCAGCTCGGTGACGTACAAGCCCTCGCGCAACCCGCGAATGATTTCTTCCTCGCTGCGCGCGCCGGCTTCGATGAAGAAATTGCCCGGACCTACGCCCGCGTTGCCGGTGATTCCGCGCGAGGCGTTGCCCGTGGTCTTTAAGTCCAGCTTGCGGGCGGTGTAGCTGTTGAGCAGGTAGCTCTTCAATTCTCCGCGCTCGATCACTACCGTGCGCCGGGAGCGCACCCCCTCGTCATCGAACGGGCTGGTGCCGAACAGCCCCGGCATGGTCGGATCGTCGATCACGGTCAGCGCCGCGGACGCGATTTTTTCGCCCAGCTTGCCTGCCAGGAACGACGCGTGCCGGTAAATCGCTCCGCCGTTCACCGCGTCGAACAAATCCCCCAACAGCGACCGGGCCGTGCGCGGCTCAAACAGAATCGGAGCTTTGCGGGTAGCGATCTTGCGCGCGTTCAATCGCCGCACGGCACGCTCGGCCGCGCGCCGGCCGACGTCTTCCGCGCTCTCCAGTCCGCTGGCCAACCGGGAATTCGAATACCAGTAGTCGCGCTCCATTTTTCCGTTAGGCGACCCGTTTTGTTTGGCCACCGGAACCACGCTCAATCCGCAGCCCGAAGTCTGGTAACCGCCCGCAAATCCGCTCGAATTGGCGAAATACCGCGCGCCCGTGTTCGAATCGAACGACGCTCCTTCGGAATTTACGATGCGCGGGTCGGCCGCAAACGCAGCTTCCTCGGCGCGCTTGGCCTGGGCTATTCTCCAGTCGGCCTCCATCGCGGGGATGGCCGGATCGTACATCCGCAAATCCCCTGCGATGGCCCCCAGCTCGGCCTCGTCCGGCAACCCCGCGTGCGGATCTTCGGTCGTGATGCTGGCCAGATTCACGGCCGCCCGCACCATGCTCTCCATGCCTTCGCGCGAAAGATCGGAGGTGTACGAAGATCCCGTGCGCCGCCCCACCAGCACGCGAATCCCCGCGCCGCGCGAGCCGGCTTGCTTCAGATTTTCCACCTCGCGCATTCGCACGTTGACGGAAAACTCCTCGCCTTCCGAGATGGTGCATTCGGCGCCCGTCGCGCCCAGCTCCATCGCGCGCTTCACTGCGCTCTGCGCTACTTCGACGAACTCGCTCACGCCGCGGTCCCCCCGACCGTCATCTTGTCGATCTTCACCGTCGGAATCCCCACGCCCACCGGGACGCTCTGCCCTTCCTTGCCGCACACGCCCATGCCTTCGTCCAGCTTCAGATCGTTGCCCACCATGCTGACGTATTTGAGCGCCTCCGGACCATTGCCGATCAACGACGCGCCCTTCACCGGACTCGTCAGGTGGCCGCCTTCAATCAGGTAACACTCGGTGGCCTGAAACACAAAATTGCCGCTGGTGATGTCGACCTGCCCGCCGCTGAAACTCGGGCAGTAGACGCCTTTGGGCACGCTGCGAATGATCTCATCAGGATCGCTCTGGCCGGCCAGCATGAACGTGTTGGTCATGCGAGGCATGGGGATGTGCTGATAACTTTCGCGGCGTCCGCTGCCGGTCGAATGGGAGTGCATCAGCCTCGCCGACAGGGCATCTTGAAGATAGCCCCGCAGGACGCCGTTCTCGATCAAGACGTTGCGCTGCGTAGGCGTGCCTTCATCGTCCACATTGAGCGACCCGCGCCGGCTCCCGCCCCCGTATGCGCCGATGGTCCCGTCGTCGATCACAGTGCACAGCTCGCTCGCGACCTTTTCGCCGATGCGCCCGCTGAAGGCCGAAACGCCCTTGCGGTTGAAATCGGCCTCCAGCCCGTGGCCCACCGCTTCGTGCAGCAGGATGCCCGGCCAGCCCGGCCCCAGCACCACCGTCATCTCGCCGGCCGGCGCATCCACCGCGCCCAATTGCACGATGGCCTGCCGCGCGGCCTCGCGAGCGAAATGTTCGGGCGTCTTATCGTGCTCGAAAAAATCCAGCGTCACGCGCCCGCCGCCGCCCGCGTAGCCATGCTGCGGCACACCCGCGCCACCGGGACCGCCTTCGCGAGCCAGCACCGCGACGCCCATCCGCGCCATCGGCTGCCGGTCGAAACTGAGCCGCCCGTCGCTCGACGCCACCAGCACCTCGCGGACGCTGTCGGCGTAGGATGCCTGAACCTGAAACACGCGCGGGTCATAAGCTCGCGCTGCCGCGTCGGCCCGCTGGATCAATTGCACCCGTTCCGCGAGCCCCATCTCGTGCGGCGTGGCGATCATGGAATACAGATCGTGTTTGCGCACTTCCTCAAGGCCGGTTTTGCCGACGCTCGCCGGACCGCGGGCGATCAGCGCGGCGACGCGCGCGGCCTTGCGGATTTTCTCGGGACTGAGATCGTCGCTATAGGCGTAACCGGTGCGCTCGCCCGCGATCACGCGCACGCCCACGCCCAGCGTCACGCCCTCGGTCGCGCTCTTGACGATGCCTTCGTCGATGCCGATAGAACTGGTCGACAGGTACTCGAAGTACAGATCCGCGTAGTCGCCGCCCGCCGAGAGCGCCTCGCTCAGATACGACTCCAGATCGTGGGCCGCGAGGCCGAACTTTAATGCAAAAAAAGATTGGGAGAAGCTCACGTCCTAATTGTAGGGCAGGGCCCACAGTGGGGCAGGCTGGCAGCCTGCGGCGGATTGTCAATCCGCCTTGTTCGGGTCGGGAGCAGGTCCTCTGGCCCGCTACCGCGCTTGGCGTGGCGAAATATCCGTCCGCCTCAATACCACCGTGGCCACTATCGCTTGAACGCCCACGGGTTGTCAGTGATCAAAGTCCGAACCTCATTGACTTCGTCAACCCACTCTTGGATGCCCTTATTGGCGTCCTCGATCCCGGTGATCAACCGCTCCAGATCCCGGATGAATTGATCCGCTTCAGGTTCCATTCGTCACCGTCTACCAATCATTTCTTCAGCCCCGCCGTCCAATTCACCACCACCTGCACGATCCCCTTCTCGTATGCCGCTTCCAACCCCGCAATGATCTGCTGGGCCAATCTCCACGCTTCATCAAGCGGCATCGGCCCGGCCTTAATCCGATCCGCCAGGGTCGCGCCCTCGACGAATTCCATCACCAGGAAGCCAAAACCTGCAGGCGACGCCCCCACGTCGTAGAGCGTGCAGATGTTTGTGTGATTCAGCGCGGCTACAGCGCGGGCCTCGCGCTCGAAGCGGTCGTTGAAGCGGGCGGAAGAAATCTTGATCGCGACGGCTCGGTCCAGACGCGTGTCGGTCGCCTTGTACACCTCGCCCATACCGCCCTTGCCGATCAGCTCGACGATCTTGTACGGACCGAGAAGTTCGCCCGAAGAAAGTGGCATGCCGCCCTACTTCCCTACTCCCTACTTCCCTACTGCCATTCACGCCGCGCGTGTTATACGCTGTATTACACCGCGAGGGCCAAACCACAAAACGAACCCAATATCGAATGAACCGGATTATATTCCAATTACATGCGGCCGGTCATGGCGCGTCTTTCGCGCAGCGGAACCCGAAATCGGCTGACTTCAGGCGGGCCGGGATAGACGCCTGATCCGACACCAGGTCGGGCGAAAGCGGCCTATTGAACGATCCTCCGCGCAACGCGATCCAGGGCTCCTGCGCCGTGGGGGGCGGCTCGAGCGACGGGAATGCCTGCGCGAGCCGGGCCACGACTTCTTCGCTGGGTGTGACCGCACCCTCCACCATCTCGAACGCGTTCCCCACCATGTCGTAGACCCCGAACCCCGGCGGGAACGATTTCACCTTCATCAGCCGGTGCTCCACTCCCAGCGTCGTGTTATCGGCCACGTTAGCCCGGAACGGATCGGAGTCGTCGCCCCACGGGAACTTGGCTCCCTTGTCGCCGCGCGCCGCACGCTCCCACTCCGGGCCAGTGGGCAGACGCTTACCCTTCCACTTGGCGAAGGCCCGCGCTTCGGCGATGGTGACGTTCACCACCGGCAATTCCGCTTCTCCGGCGGGAGGCTGACATCCAGTGGCCCGGCAGAAGTCCGCGAACTGCGCGTTGGTCACCTCGGTCTCGTCTATGTAGAACGCGCCCAGCTTCACCGGATGCTTGTCGGCTCCGGCGAGGAACGTGCCCGCCGGAATGTACACCATCCCCTGGATCGCGGCCGGCGGCTTGGGACGCAAGAGCAGCATCGCTCCGGCAGCGATCGCCAGCAGCGCCACAGCACCTCCGGCGATGCCCAACATCAGACCGCGCCGGGATGGCGCGGCGTCCGCTCCGACGCCCGGCATCGCCGCACCCATGACGGTTGGCATTGGCGATAGTGTCCCACCTGGCGTAGCAAGGGCCGCGGTTTTGGCGCCCCCAGCGGCATCCGCGGCCAGCATCGCGTTCAATTCCGCGATCACCGCGCCGAAGCCTTGCGGACGCGCCGTGGATTCCTTGGCCGCGCAGCGCGCCACCAGGTCCCGCACCGCTGGGGGAGCACCGGCGTTTTCCATCGCCGCGGTATCCACCGGCACGTTGAGGATCTGGTAGAACACCGCTTCCATGGTCTCGGCATTCACGCTGCGCACGCCGGTCAGCAGCTCGTACACCAGCAGGCCCCAGGCGTAGATGTCCACCTGGACGGTGATGGGCTGGCCGCGCACCTGCTCGGGCGACATGTAATAGGGAGTGCCCATGGCCATCCCGGTGCGCGTAAAGGACATGTCGGCGGTCTTGGCGATGCCGAAATCCATCAGCTTCACCTTGCCGTTGGCATCGATGTGGATGTTCTCGGGCTTTATGTCGCGATGGATGATGCCGCGTCCGTGCACGTAGTCGAGCGCGGCGGCGATGTCGCGCGCGATGCGCAGGCGATTCATCAAGGACCCGGTACGGCCGCCGCGGATGGCCCCGCGCAAGTCCTCGCCGCGCAGGTACTCCATCACCATGAAGGGTCGCCCCAGGTGCTCGCCGTAATCGTAAACAGCGACGATGTTTTCGTGCTGAACGTTGCCCGCGAGCCGCGCTTCTTGCAGGAAGCGGGCTTTTGCTTCGGGATCGTTGCAGGCCTGGTCGGTGAGGATCTTCACCACCACGGGCCGGTCGATCACCGTGTCGCGCGCGCGAAACACTTGCGACATACCGCCACCCAAGTACTCGAGCAGCTCGTATTTACCGATGGGGGGTGGCAGTTCCATGCTGGGTCGCTCAAACGTCTCACTCAAACAAGGTGCGCCATCGACAGCACCACGTACAGCAACGCCATCAACACTAAGACCGCTCCTCCGGCCAGCAGCATCAGTCCGCCTTGCGTGCGCAGTCCGGCGGGAAGGCTTCCGAGGAAACCCGGCAATGGTCCGGCGGAGTGAGCGGAGTTAGTGGCCGCTGGCTTAGTGGCCGCCGGCTTCCCGGGCGCCCCCTGCGGTTGCGCGCCGGTTTGTGCCGGGGCCGGACGAGGAGGAACGGGAACGGTCTTGGGCGCGGTCTGTTGCGGGAGCGGCTGTGGAACCGGCGGCGCCGGCATCGTTGGTATCGCATCCGTAGCGGCCGGCATCGCGGCTGGACGCGCTGGTTTGGGACGCGACGGATCCAGAATCCAATCCAGCTCGTCCACCACGGCCTTCAAGCTGGGCGCGCGTGCCGCCAATTGCTTGCCGGTGCACCAAGCGACCACGTCACAGGCCGCCTCCGGGGTGCGGAGGGCGCGCAGAGGCTGCAGATCGATCGGCTCGTACAGGATCTGATGAAAGATCTTGTCCACCGAATTGCCGGCGATCGGTTTTACTGCGGCCAGCAACTCAAACAGCAGGATTCCGAACGCGTAGACATCGGCCTGCGGCGTGAGCGGCCGTCCCAGCACCTGCTCCGGCGCCATGTAGTACGGCGTGCCCAAAGTGAAGCCCGCGCGCGTCAATTGCACGCCTTCGGACTTGGCGATGCCGAAATCCATCAGCGTCACTTTACCCTGCGCATCGACGTTGATGTTTTCGGGCTTAATATCGCGGTGGATGATCTTGCGGCCGTGAATGTAGTCGAGCGCGCGGCCGATCTGGCAGGCCATTTTCAATTTCCGGTTGAGGTCGCCGGTGTGCCCGTTCTTGATGGCGTCCCGCAAGCTTTCGCCTTCCAGGAACTCCATCACGATGAAGGGCCGGCCTTCGTCCTCGCCGAAATCGTAGACGCTGATGATGTTTTCGTGACTCATGTTGGAGGCGGTGCGCGCTTCCAACAGGAATCGAGCTTTGGATTCGGGATCGGACATACCCGAGTCGGTGAGCAGCTTCAAGGCCACGCGCCGTCCCAGCACCCGATCGCGGGCCTTGTAGACATGCGACATGCCTCCGCCCAGGAACTGCTCGATGTCGTATTTTCCGATCCTCGTGGGATGTTGCATCAAACTACTTGCGTCAGCGGCCGCCAAACGGGCCAACGCATCTCAGTTTAGACAAAAAGTCCTTGCTGAAGACGGCCGGAGCGCCGCCCGTATCGACGAAGAACTCGTAGTGCAGGGGCTTTCCGTCGGGACCGAGCTGGGGACGCCCGGCGGCTCCCTGGCGCGGTCTCCAGGAGAATGTCGCGCCGTTGGGGGCGCTGGTGACGCTGTCGGCGTCGGCAAAGAAACGGAACACAGCCCATTGGGTGTCCCAAGGCGGCACGCCGGACGTTCCGCCATCGACCGCGTGCAGGGTGAGACTGAAATTCGGTTTATTCGGGCCGGGCCAGACGTAATCGTGCTGAGCGCCGCCTTTCAGCTTCACAGTTTCCCCGTTTATGGTGATGTCGAAGGATTCCACCTGATCGGAAGGCGAGGGCCGCAACTTGTAGCGGTAATTCGGGTCGGCTCCGTTGTCGCTGTAGAGGGCTCGCGAGAACTGCATCATCTGGTTCATGTAGCTCACAAACACCGGACTCAGCGGCGGACTGCCGCCCGAAGCCGTGCACTGCCCGTTCTGGCACTGGAGCCGGGAACTCAACTGCATGGCGAACGCAAATAGCTTACCTGTGCCGGGCTTCAGGATGTCGGCGAGCTCGTTCAGCGTCACTTCGGGCACCGCGGTGGACTGGAACGGGAACTTGCTGGTGAGACCGTTGAACGCCGCGCAGAACCTCTGCCCGGCCGCCGAGATGTCGACTTGACCCAGGCGGTCCAGGTCCGTGGGCTGAATCAACAGGTCCATGCTGGTCTGATCCACATGGCCTTCCGGGTCCGGGCGAAACGCGGAGGCCAGTTGGCGCGCGGAGGTGACGGCCGCGTCCTTTACCGGGGGCCAGCCTGGGTCCTGCGACGGACTCGGCGCAGTGGCCGCGCGCTGCACCGCGCTCTGCAACGCGATCAGGGAGTTATTGTAGTTTTGATTCGCGGGCAGGATGTATTGCTGTGCCCCGCCCGGCGGCGAAACCACTTGCACCGGCTGAAACTTGTCGGAGATGCCGGGCAGATCGATGGCCGTGTTCTGCGAGGTCCACCAGAACAAAGCCAGCAAGGGCGCGCTCGGGCTGGTGAGCAGCGTCAACTTGCGCGCGGCATCCGGAAAATTGGCGTAGGCGCTCACCCGGCTGCCTCGAAGCACCCTGCGCCACTGGTCGATGTAGTCTTTGGTGTACAGATCCAGGATGCCTTTCGCCATGGTGGCTTGGTCCAGGCCTTGCCCCCTGTATTGACCCAACACCCACAGCTCGCCGCTGAAATTCTGCTTGCGGATCTGGTCCTGCATGAAGGTCCAGCCATCTTTGGTGAAAGCGAAGGCGACTTCGACGCCACTGCTAACGACCTCGGCCGTGCCTGGGAATTTCTGATTGAACGTGGTGGGCGGAGTGGTCTTGGCGGCTTCCGACAACAGGAACTGATAGACGCGCTGGACGCCGGTAAAGCCTGCGAGATACAGGCGCGAATGCTCGATGGCGGCGCCGTCGCCGCTGGCCGAGAAGGGATTTCCGTTCTTCAAATCGCGGGCGTAGAAATCGAACTGGGCCTTGGCCAGGGTCATGCGGTCGGGGCCGATCTCGGTTTCCTTGCCAGCGCTCCAGCGGCTCAACAGGCGCGACGCCAGGAACGCTTGCAGGCTAGGCTCGCTCGACCGCTTCCATTCGCTGGTGGTCAGTAAGTAGGTCTTGAGCGTGTCGTAGGCCTTGCCGTAATCGTCTTGCGGTCCGGGAGTTGCCGGGACGGTTTGCAGGAACGCCAGCATGGACCCCTGCGTGGAGCCGAACAGCACTTGCCGGAACTTGTTGTAGTACACGCGGCGCAGACTCAGCAGCATGTCGTTGCCGGAATACAACCCCCAGCGCAAGTGCCAGGGCGCGCCGTTGGCCCGGTAATCGGAGATCTGCTGCAGCGACGTCCGCAGCGTATCCAGCCGGATCAGCGCGTCCTGCGTGGGCAGATTTCCGCTGAGCACATCCGCGTTGCCGATGTTGCGCGCTGCGACGATCGCGGTGTTCTCGAGCGAGTTGTTGCCGAAGTAGGAAATCAGCAGCATCGCCGAATAGAACAGAAACACGAACGCCGCGGCCGCGAGCAGAACGCGCTTGGTCAGGCTGGTTTTGATACTGGAACCGCTGGCGGCGCGCGCGGCGTTATCGGCCAACAGCACTTCGGTAAACAGGTGCCCCAGGAACAACCACTGCGGGAGCTTGCGCGTGGCGGCGAACTGGGGAGCGTAGGCCTGCGCGGCACGCTGTTCGGCCTGAAATCCGGCGCGGAACATGCGCGTGGCGCCGCCGCCGGTTTCCTGTGCCTGCGGCGCAGCGGCGACGGGCCCGGCTGGAGCAACGTCGCGCACTTCGACCGGACGCACGCCGGTGAAATAGAAGCCGCGCAGGAAGGGGCTGGCGCGCAACTGGCTGGGACGGGCGAGATCCACCATGAACTGCACCAGCATGTTGCGCAGCTTGCGGAACTCGCGCGGAAATTCGTAAGCTCCGGGGATCTTCACGGGGTCGGATTCGCGCGGCAGAATCATCAGCCGGTGATCGCAGAAGGCATGGAACAGGGCATTGAACGACGCCGTCAAGCGGTTGGTTTCGGTTTCCGCATACACGCCCTGGGCCGACGTGGAACGCATCGGCAGCGTGACACCCACTACTTGGCCGGCTTCTTCATTGGTCAGGTTGTGAACCCAATCGGCGAAAAACGGCAGCCGGTCGGCGCGGGTGAACAGCACGTACACCGGGAAATTGATGCCCAACGTTTGCGAAATGTCTCCCAGCCGTTCCTGCAGGTACCGCGCGGCGGCCGCGACGGCTTCAGCGGCGCCCTGGCGCGTGAAGGCCTCCAGATCGAAACACAGCAGTACGGCGCGGGGCGCTTGCCCGCCTCCGCCGATGAGCGACTTCAAACGCCCCGGACGGAGTTTGGTGACCAGATTTTTCCAAGCTCCCGGATTGGCCATGAGCGCGCCGCCGGCTTCGACGAACACCGTATCGCGGGCGTAGAAAATATTGGCTCCTCGCGTGGGCGTGACGATGTTGTCTTGATACACCTGCCCCGCGAGCAGCTCCGGCTCCAGCCCGGAGTTGAGGATCGAGCTGGTTTTGGCCGTGCCGCGGTCGCCGATGACGAACATCATGGGCAGGTTCTCGACGCCGACTCCGGGTTTAGATTGCGCCAGACGCGAATTGGCTTCCTTGATCCAGAGCGAGGCCTGACCGGCATCGGGCACGGGAGCGCCGGGCGCCCCACCTTGAGCAACGGCGGCGGCAGCAGCCTGGCGCTGCTCCTTGCGAGCTTTGAACTTGTTTTGGATGTAATAGAAAAACGCCGATGAGGTCAGCCCCAGCATGCTCATCAGTGCCATGAACAAGTACCAGGTCTGACCCTGGAAGTTCAGGAAGTGGTCGAAGATGAAGGCGACCCCGATGAAGAACAGCAGGGACGCGGCCGATCCCCAGTAAATCATCATAGGACGGGCCCCGCGATGGTTTGAAGATTTCCGACGCCGGAATTAAGGGACAGCGTAAACACGATGAACAAGATCAGCGCCAGCGCGAACGACGCTGCCAGGCCGATGAACAGGCGCTTGACCCACGGGTCGCCTCCGGTCTTGCCCACGGCGTCGTTGGGCAGCCGCCACCAAGGAGAGAACTCCGTGCCGATCTGACGGACGCGCTGGATTTTTTCCGCGGTCTGCATGATGACGCCGCGCAGATCGCCGCGGCCGCCCAGCAGGTAACGTCCGGCAAAGCCCAGCAGCAGGCACAGGTGGTACACCTCCAGCAGGTCGGCCAGCTCATGGTTATCGGACCGCCCCAGCAGTTTTTGCAGGTTCTGGAAGAAGATCTCGCCCGCGATGTGATGGCCGTAGCGTTCTTCCTGCAAGGGCTGGCGCGGCCAATCCGCGAACACCGGCAGGCGCAGGCTCAACACCGATTCGTCCAGGAACGCGACCACGGCGAAGATGGCCAGCTCGATATCTTCGGCGGCGTATCCGCGGCGGCGGGCTTCTTCCTCCGCCTGCTTGATTCCGGCCCACAGTTGCTGGCGGAACGAATACGGGTCGGTCACCTGCTGGCGATAGGAACGCAGGCGCTCGCCTACGGTCAGCAGTTCCTGGAAACAGAACGCTAGATTTTCCTGGCGCCGGGCCGGCGTTTGTGGGGTCATAAGCTAGCTAGGCCTCCACATCGTGCTTCGTTGGGTCGCGCAAAGCGTGGTCCCGCCTTGCGCCGGCAGGAGTGCCGGCGTGGCACGCACGAGTGCGTGCTCCACGGCTCCACAACATAAGTGCCCATCCATGTTGTGATCCATGTTGTGCTCCTCACGTTTCAAACACTACCAGGAGTTCCAACTCGGGGTTGGGGAGGTCGCCGGGCACGTACAGGCCCAGTTGCCGCGTCTCCACGATGCTGTCCCAGCACGGGCCGGCGCGGCTCACCGTGAAATACTGGAAATCCGCCTTCACTGGAATCGACGCGGGCGGCACCGGAAGATGCGTCAAGGCCATCCCCGGCAGCGCTCGCTTGACCAGTTGCGGCACGTACTGCTTGGCGCACAGCTTGACTAGTTGCGGCGTTCTGGCGATCACTTCCGGCTCGCTCACCTTGGTGCGGACGGCGAAGACCCACCGCGCGCGGTCCAGGCAGCGCTGATCGGTGATCTCGGCCTCATAGAAATATTCGGCGCGCTTGACCAGATTGATTAGGATGTACTGGGTGGGAACGATGGTCTCCAGCAGGGCGCGGATGTGCTGGTCCAGCTCGCCGAAACATTTTTCCAGGTTGATGTGGTCGTACAGGGGCAGCTGGCGCGGATGGCTGTCGATGCCGAAAGTGCACAGCGCACCGCCCAGACGCAACATTTCGACGAACAATTGTTCCGGGTGTCCGTGCTTGGTCCGGTACTGGTGACGCAGCGGCGCCAGCGCCGAGTTGACCGTGTGCAGCAGCCAGAAATTGGCGATTTCGCGGGTCGAAAACTCGGTCCAGGAGCGTTCCTTGCCACCCGGCGCGGTGCGCGAAAAGCGGAACGACTTGTCTTCCAGAATTTCGATCAGGCGCTTCAACATGGCCATCAGGGGCTCGCTGGCGCTGATCTCGACGCTGGGCGGAACATAGGTGGAGTCGTAGATGAAGCGGCCACCGCTGTCGCGAGTGATGCGCGCGATGGGCAGATTGACGAAGTTCGCGGTGGGCTCCGTGTCGAGCAGCAGCCCGATGTTCTTGCGCCCGAGTTCTACCGGTTTCTCGTCGCGCCCGGTGGTCTCGTCGTACAGGGTTTGCGGCGTGGCGCGGTAACGCAAAGGCCCGCGCGTCGAATCGCCGTTGCTCCCGTGCAACTGGGTGTTGGGCCCTTCGGGGCGGCGCGGTGGAACCGACAAACCCACGCCCACTGAATCGCGCACGGCCGGAAACAGCTCCGCAATGTTGCGGGGCTCGGGTAGCGGATCGCTTTCGGGCATGTGGAACGGCATGCCGTCGGGGAAAATTCCGCGGGCGTGAATCAGGCTGACAGTGCCGTTCTTCAAAGCTTCGTCGTCGAGCTGCGCCGCGATCAGGCCCCAGGGTTCGAACCACAGAGAGGTGGTGGCGAAACGGACGGAGTCCTCAAAGAACCGGCTCTGGGCTTGGAAATGATGAGGCCCCAGGTACATGCCTTCCGACCACACGACGCGCGAGAGGTCTTTCATAGTTTCCCGGTGGGCACTGCACTACACTTTATCAAAGCGTGACCGGCAGTGAGCCTGCCCCAAGGCAGTGAGCCTTCCCCAAGAGAGTGGGGCAGGTTGAAAAACCTGCGGCCGATTGGAAATCGGCCCGGCCGCATCCATGAGAGTCTTCCGCCTATGCCCGCACTCATAGCTAGTGACAACGTTCCACAGACGCCGTCTTCCGCACTATCATCCCATCGGCGAACCGGTCTTCCTCACATGGCGGCTGCATGGCAGCCTTCCCCGGAACCGCGCCTTCCCACCCGCCACCACTTCCGGAGAAGCCTTCCTGGCGATGGACCGCCTTCTCGACAACGCCCGCACCGGCCCGATGTTCCTCCGTCAGCCAGAGATCGCAAAGATAGTGGTCGGAGCGCTCCAATACCGGGATCGGGGCCTGGGGCACTTCCGCCTGCACGGTATGTGGTCATGCCCAACCATGTTCACGTTTTGGTCACGCCGAACGTGCCGGTTTCGAAATTGATGCAGTCGCTCAAGAAGTACACGGGGCGGGGGTGCAACCGGATTCTCGGTCTCACGGGCCAGCCGTTTTGGCAGGACGAAAGTTATGATCGAGTGGTTCGCGATGAGCGGGAGCTTCAGCGAATCACGCGTTACATTGAAATGAATCCCGTCAAGGCGGGGCTGGCTTCTGGACCCGGGAAGTTTCCGTGGTCCAGCGCTGGGGCCGATTTAACAATCGGCCGCAGGTTTTACAACCTGCCCCACAACGCTCTAACCAAGGAGTAGCCCATGGCTCGCGGCGTTTTCCAATTCCCGATCGACCTGATCGAGGGAGCAGACGGACTCCCGCGCCAGCGCGGGCCGGTCGCGGGTTCCGTCCAGCAGCATCAGAAACTCGCGCGCGGCTGAATGCGGAATTTCTACGGCGGTGTGCAGGAGCGTCGAAACCGTCGGGCCTCGACGCACTTGGTATCGCGCCAGGGGGCTGGCGAGCGAGCGGTCTCCAGCGCGTTTCGCCAGGCCGGGAACGGTGCGCAGTTCGATCAACCCGCGTTGAAATAGAGCCACGGCCATATCGGATTCCTGCTCGGCTATGGGCAGAGCCTCGGGCCAGTGCTCGCGGCAGCGGCGCAGGAACTCAACCACACCCGCATGCGCGGTTTCCATGCGGACACCGGGTGTCGAGACGAAAGTTCCCGGAGCGGTCTCCTGCACCGAACTGGCCGCGAACATCCCGGCCGCCTGAGCGTTCACCCAGTCGCGCCGCGGGGCCGAGCTATCGTGGCACAGCAGGGAACACCGGAAGTGCCGCACGCGAAGCAGATCCAGATACTGTTCCTGCAGGATGCGGTCGCCCGCGGCGATCTGGCGCACGGATTCCTGGACCTCGGAAGTGAGCGAAACGTTCCAAGTGTCGATCACGCTGGCGTCTTCCACATAGGCGAGGCCGTGGCGGGCCGCATGCGCCACGAAGTCCCGGAAGTACACCGGCTGGTAGACGTCCGACATGTAATCGTGAAAGATAGCGCTGTCGCGGCGCAGCAGCGTCCGCTCGGCTTCTTGCGCGATTGTTCTGGCGATCCCTTTAGCTTCGGGATTGGCCCGGGCCATCAGCGCCAGAATCGCGCGGGCTTGGCGAATACGATCGGCCGGCTCCACGGCGCCGTCGGCGTGGAACAGCATCATGTCGCGCAGCATGGTGCGTTCATACGCGCCTGGATAGGTGTTGTAGCTGACCATCGCGATTCCGGTGCGGCTCAGATTCGCGCTCGCGATGGCCAGCACTTTGTCGCGTACGGCTTCCGGCGTCCAGGCATATAGCCCGTGAGCGATCACATAATCGAACTCCCCCAGGGACGCGCCGACGTCGAGCAGGTTCATCTGGATCAGGCGCGCGTTGCCGAGGCCCAACTCGCCGATGATGTTGTTGCCGCGTTCGACGGGAGCGGCTGCGAAATCGATCCCGGTGAACTGCGCGTGCGGCAGCGACAGGGCCATCGGAATCAGGCAGCCGCCTTCGTTAGCGCCCAAATCCAGTACCCGCGCCCGATCCACCGGCGGCGGATTTAATCCGCGCAGCCGCGCGAGCATGGCCAGGCGATCGGGATGCGTCTCGGTGGTGGGCAGGTGCGAATAGGAGACCTGATCGTAGGTGTTGCCTTCCATCGCGTTAGCGCTTGTAGCCGATTTTGCGCAACAGACCGTGCCGCCATTCGACGTCGGCCGGCGACTCGACGCCCTTGGGCGAGCTGCCGTCGACGACGCCCAGAATGCCGCGTCCCAGCGCGGTTTCCGCGACGATGACTTCCACCTGATTGGCGGTGGCGCAAAAGATGGAACACACTTCGGGGATTTCGCGAATGCGGGACAGCACGTTGATCGGGTACCCGTCGCGCATCGCGATGTAGAAGGTATGGCCCGCCGCGACTGACTGCGCGTTGCGCGTGGCGTTGCCCTTGAGGGCGTCGTCGTTGCCGTCGACGCGCGTCAGGCACGCGCCGGACGCTTCATTGAATGCGATCCCGAACTTCATCTGCGGCACGGTGTTCACGATGGCTTCGTAGAGATCCTCGACGGTTTTGATGAAATGGCTCTGGCCCACGATGATGTTACCGTTCTCGGGGATTTCGAGCGGCACCGCTTTGAGTTCCATTTGTAGAGTCGCCTCCGTCTCCATGCACCCCAATATAATGGACGCGTGGCCCAGGCGCTGCTCGAACACCTCCGGAAGCTTCCTCGCGGGCGCGCCACATTGAAACAATTGATGCGCGAAATGTCGCGCAGCGGATTGACGCGCGCCAAGCTGGAAGCGGAGTTGGACCGGCTCGCCGAGCGCGGCCAGATTGTCGAGACCAGTCCCGGCCACTACGCGGCCACTGGCGCGACGCGCGAGTTCGCCACTGGACGGCTGAACGTTCACCGCGACGGTTACGCGTTTCTGGTCCCCGACGTGCCGGTGCCGGGCCTGCGCGGCGACGTCTACATCGCCAAGGAAGCCGCCGCACGCGCCATGCACGGCGACCGCGTGGTCGTGCGCATCGGCCGCATCGAGGCCGATGGGCGTGCGCATGGAGAGATTCTGCGCGTGCTGCGGCGCGCGAATCCCCAGGTGGTGGGCGAATTCCGCGTGCGCCGCGCGGGATTCTTTGTCGTCCCGCACGACAGCCGCATCCGGCAGTGGATCGAAATTCCCGAGGACATGGCGCTCCCGGCCGAGCACTTGAACGTCCATCGAGTAGGCGTGTCGGACCTACAGATCGATTCGCCCGAGGGTCTGGAAGGCATGATCGTAACCGCGGAGATCCTCGACTTCGGAGAGCTAGGGGAACGCCCCTCGGGCCGCATCGTCGAGATCCTCGGAAAACCGGACGATTTCGGAGTCGATGTCGAAATCCTGATCCGCTCGCACCACATCCCGCACGAATTTCCCCATGATGTTCTGGAGCAAGCGCGGTCCATCCCCGGCCCCATTCCAGACGCCGAGATCGCCCGCCGCCGCGACTTTCGCGATCTGGACATCGTCACCATCGACGGCGAAACGGCGCGAGACTTCGACGATGCGGTGTGGGTGGAACCGCTCCCCAACGGGCATTACGCATTACAGGTGCATATCGCCGATGTCAGCCAGTACGTGCGCCCCGGTTCGCCTATCGACAAGGAAGCGGCGTTGCGTGGCACCAGCGTGTACTTCCCCGACCGCGCCGTGCCGATGCTGCCGGTGGAACTATCCACGGACCAGTGTTCGCTGCGCCCGCACGAAGACCGGCTGGTTCTATCGGCGCTGCTCGAAATCGACGCGCACGGGGATGTAGTTTCGCAGGAGTTCGCACGGGGCGTGATCCGCAGCGCCGAGCGCATGACCTATACCGCCGTCCACGGAGTGCTCGAAGGCGACGCCGAGTTGCGCGAACGCTACCAGCCGTTGATCCGACGGTTCGAGCACATGCAGGCGCTGGCGCTGATCCTCAATCGCAAACGTTTCCGCCGCGGATCGATCGATTTCGATTTGCCGGAGCCGCTGATTGAGTTCGACGAATTCGGCGAAATGACAAGCATCACGCGGGCGCCGCGGAACATCGCGCATCGCCTCATTGAGGAGTTCATGCTGGCGGCTAACGAAGCCGTGGCCTCGCATCTGGAGGCGCTAGGGCTGCCGATGATCTTTCGCATCCACGAGCGGCCCGATCCCAAGCGCGTGCTCGAATTCGAAGAAGTGGCCACGCACTTCGGCTACTCGCTGCGCGGCGCCGCGCCGGTGAAACGCTTCCGCGACACCACGCTCGCGCTCGACGACGCCAATCTAACCTCCCGCTCCTATCAAAAGCTGGTGGCGAAGATCGAAGGCAAGCCCGACGAGCGAATCCTGAGTTACCTGATGCTCCGATCGCTCAAGCAGGCGCGCTACAGCGAGGTCAACCAGGGGCACTTTGCGCTGGCCGCGCCCAGCTATACGCACTTCACGTCGCCGATCCGGCGGTATCCGGATCTGATTGTGCACCGCATCCTGAGCGCGCAACTGGATGGCGCGCGCTATGACGCCGATCTGCGCGCGATCGCCGAATCCGCGTCGGAAACCGAGCGCCGCGCCGCCGAAGCAGAGCGCGAACTGGTGGAGTGGAAGAAGGTCAAGTTCATGGTCGACCACGTGGGCGACGAATTCGCGGCCATGATCATTTCCACTACACGCTTCGGCTTCTTCGTCGAGCTGAAGGACCTGTTCATCGAAGGCCTGGTGCCCCTGGACACGCTGCCGGGCGACCGCTATCTGTACCACGAGAACACGCGCAAGATCATCGGCGAGCGCAACCGCCGCCAGTTTTCGATTGGCGACCAATTACGAGTCCGCCTCGATCGCGTCGACGGCGTGGAGAAGCGGTTGCAGTTTTCGGTGGTGGAACCAGCGCGGGCCCGGCCGGGTGG
The DNA here is from genome assembly GCA_035604115.1 of Bryobacteraceae bacterium. Taxonomy (GTDB): domain Bacteria; phylum Acidobacteriota; class Terriglobia; order Bryobacterales; family Bryobacteraceae; genus Palsa-187. Next base: position 53,958 of record DATNJC010000087.1, read on the forward strand.
CCGCACAAGCCGCAAGCGCGGCTGACGGGTGCTTTGCCGTCCGGTTATGCCAGCGCGGCGATCGCTTCATGCATTTGGGCCGTGTGCCGCCGTCCGTGCGACGCGATCAGGATCAATGCTTCGGCGCCGTTCAACACTCCCATCACCGGGTGTGTCGTGCTCAAAGCATACAGGCGCGGGCCTTGTTGGGCGGCGAATTGCACGCTGCGGTCGCGCATCGCGTGGAACGCAGCCAGGGCCTCGGCGACGCTGGCGTACTTGCCGGTGGGATGAATCGCCTCCGGCGCGTTGAAGCGGTTGGTGCGATCCAAGGCGCGGGCGATGATGGCGGCTTCCTTGGCTTGGTCTGGAGCCACCGGATCGCCGGCCGGCGATTCTTCCAGGCGCCCCAAGAATCGGCCTTCGACAAAAGTCACGTGCTCGATGCACTCCAGCACGGACCACCGGTCGGGCGCCGGCCGGGTCTTCGCGTGGGCCTCTGAGAGGCCGGCGGCCGCCGCGACCAACTCCGCGCGGCCGCTCTCCAGCAGGTCCACGATTTCGCTTTTCTCCTGAGGGCTCATGGCCAACTCCTTTACGGTTTCCCGGATCTGCGCCGCGTGCCGGCGCGAATGACCCGCCAGTAACAACATAACTTCCCGGCCGTTCATCACGCCCCAGCGCGGCGAGGTCGCGGTGAATGTGGTCAGGTCCGACGCGTGCTCCGCGGCGAAGCGCGTTGCGCGCGCCCGCACCGCTTGGAACTCTTTCAGGGCCTCGGACAGGGTCGCAAATCGGCCCGTGGGCCGGAGCGCGTCGGGCGCTTGCCGCCGCTCGGTGCGATCCACCATCCGCGCCGCAAGCTCGGCCTCTCGCTGCGGGTCCACCAGCGGCGCCTCGCCTTCGGCGGGCTTCAAGCGTTCCAAAAACGATTCTTCCACCCGCGTCAAATGCTCGACGCAATCGAGCGCGGACCAGCGGTCTTCAGCAGGCTTTTTGCCAGCCAGGGATTCCGGAACACTCGCTGCGGCGAGTACCTCTGCGGCGCTCCGATCAAGCGCCTCGGCGATTTCGCTGCTCGGTTGAGGGCTCATCTTTTGCAGTCTAACAAGTCTCGGTAATCAATAGATCGGCGGTTCCCCGGGAGGCCGCGTCTTCCAGCGCCGGTGAATCCACAACCATTGATCCGGGTGTTCGCGGATCACCTGCTCCAGCACGGTGTGCACACGCTGCGTGTCATCGAGAACGTCGCCGCCCATGGGAATTTCCGGATAGAAACGCAGGATGTAGCGCTGTTCGGCCTCGGACCACAACGCAAATCCCGGAACCACCGCCGCTCCGGTATGATGGGCGAACTTCACGAAAGCCGCATTGGCGCAGGCTTTGACGCCGAAGAAGTCGACGAACACGCCTTCCTCAAGTGACGAATTCTGATCGATCAAAATCCCCACCGCCTGGCCCGCTCTGAGCGCGCGCAGAATCTCGCGGGCTGCTTCCTTCTTGCGGATGACGGGATTGCCGGAGAGCGTGCGCCGCTGCTCGACCAAGGCGTCGACGCGCGGATTGTCGAGCGGGCGCACCACGATATTCATCGGCCCGGTCATCAGCGCGTGAGTGTAGGCGCTCAACTCCCAATTGCCGAGATGCCCGGTGGCCACCAGCACACCCCGCCCACGCGCTTGAGCCGAGGTGAAATTCTCAAGGCCTTCGTAACGAATCCAGCGGTGGACGTTGTCGCGCGTGATCCGTGGGAATTGCGCGAACGTGACCACCACGCGTCCGAGGGAGCGAAACACGCCCCGTAGGATGGCGTCGCGATCCTCGAATCCGGCCAGTTCCAGATTACGCAGAGCAATGCGCCGCAGCCGCGGCACCGCGAGATCCAGCACGCGGGCGTATAGCGCGACGCGCCAATTCGCCATATGCGGGGGCAGCCATCGCAACTTTGTCAGAAGGATGCGCGCGGCCCAATACTCGATCGTTTTCACTCGATCCAGCCGCCGCCTAAAACCAAATCGCCGGAATAAAACACGGCCCCTTGACCCGGCGTAACGGCGCGCTGCGGCTCGTCGAAACGAACCTCCACCGCCGCCTCTCCAGTGGGCACGATCGTGGCCGGCGCCGCGAGGTGCTTATTGCGAATCTTCACTTCGGCGCGCACGGGTTCTGTGGGCGCAACGATCGAGATCCAGTTCACATCGCGCACGCGCGCGGTTGTGCGCCCCAGCTCCGGGCCACGCCCCACCACGACCCGCCGCGTCGCAGGTTCGGTCGAGATCACATAGAGAGGCTCGCCCGCTGCAACTCCGAGGCCGCGGCGCTGTCCCACGGTGAAGCGATGCACGCCCGCGTGCTCGCCCACTACGCGGCCATCGGCGGTGACCAGATCGCCACCCAGCTCGCTCGGCGGGATGCCCTGCTCGCGAAAGTAGGCGTCGATGAACGACGCGTAGTCGCCGTTGGGCACGAAGCAGATCTCCTGGCTATCCGGCTTGGCGGCGGTGGGAATCCCCAACTGGCGCGCGAGCTCGCGCACCTGCGGCTTCTCCATCGCGCCCAGTGGAAACATTGTGCGTGCCAATTGTTCCTGCTTCAATCCGAACAAAAAGTACGTCTGATCCTTGGCGCGGTCGGCGCTGCGCAGCATCTCCCAGCGCCCCGTCTCCGGATTGTGCCGGATCTGCGCGTAGTGTCCGGTGGCGATGCGTGCAGCTCCGACGCCCTCCGCCATCTCCAGAAACTGGTCGAATTTGATGAAGTTGTTGCACAACGTACACGGGATCGGAGTGCGTCCCGCGAGATAGTCGTCGATGAACGGCTTCACCACGCTGGCCTCGAACTGCTGCTCGAAATTGAGAACGTAGTACGGAATCCCAAGGTGCTGCGCCACGGCGCGCGCGTCGTACACGTCGTCGAGCGAGCAGCATCGGCCCGAGGTCGCGCCTTCCACCTGGATTTCAGGCAGCCGCCGCTGGTTCCAGAGCTGCATGGTGAGCCCGATCACAGTGTCGCCGCGCGCGTGCAGCATGCCCGCCACCACGGAGCTGTCCACTCCGCCCGACATTGCGACTGCAATGGTCTCAGGCATACACCGGAGACAACTTTCTCAGATGCGCGACGCAATCGACCAGCGCCGCAGTCAGCGCGTCCACTTGCTCGACGGTATTGGATCGCCCCAGCGAGCAGCGAATGCTCGACCGCGCCTGCTCGCGCGTCAGACCCATGGCGAGCAGCACGTGCGAGGGCTCGGGCGCGCCGCTCGAACAAGCCGCACCGCTCGACACCGCGAATCCCTTGAGGTCGAGCGCGATCAGCAGCGCGTCACTATCGATGCCATCAAAGCGGAGGTTGGTGGTGTTGGCGACGCGCGCGGCGCCAGCGCTGTTGACGTGTGTGTCCGGGATGCGCGCGAGCACCTGCTGCTCCAGTCGGTCGCGCAGTGCCGCAACCCGTGCCGCCTCCTGCGCCCCGTGCTCCATCATCCATTCGACTGCGCGCTCCAGCGCCACCGCACCGGCGACGTTCTCGGTGCCACCGCGCCGTCCGCGCTCGTGCTTTCCGCCGTGCAGAATCGCCCGCAGGGGCGTTCCCTTGCGCACATACAGCGCGCCGACTCCCTTGGGCGCGTACAGCTTGTGCCCGCTGATGGTGTACATCGCGACGCCCAGCCGCGGCGCGTCCACCGGCATGCGTCCCGCGACCTGCACACCATCGACGTGCACCGGGATTCCGGCTTCCGCACCGATGCGCGCGATCTCCTCCACGGGTTGGATGGCGCCGGTTTCGTTGTTAGCGTGCATGACGCTGATGATCTTGGTGTCGGGGCGCAGCGCGCGCCGCACGTCTTGCGGATCGACCACGCCGCGCGAGTCGGCGGGAACCTTGGTCACGGCGCTCAACTGCTCTGCCGCCGCGAGCACCGCCGGATGCTCGATCGCCGACACGATCGCATGCCCGCCGCGGCCGGCGCCTAGAAGCGCTAGGTTGTCGGACTCCGTACCGCCGCTGGTGAACACGATCTCTTCCGGCGCGGCGCCCAGAAACCGCGCCACGCTTGCGCGAGCTTGATCCAGACGCTGCCGCGCCATCTGCCCGAAATGATGCACGCTCGAAGCGTTGCCATACACGTCGCTCAACAGCGGAAGCATGGCTTCCAAGACTTCCGGCGATACGGGCGTGGTCGCGTTGTGATCGAAATAATACCGGTGCACGTCCAAGGTCCTCGGCAGACACTACAATTTTATCAGTACATGTCATCCACACCGTCCGGCCTGATCACGCTAACCACCGATTTCGGCACTTCCGACCATTTCGTTGGCGTCATGAAGGGCGTGATTCTGGGTATCGCGCCACGGGCGCGCCTCGTCGATATCACCCACAACATCACGCCTTTCGAAGTTAACGAGGGCGCGTTCGTGATTGCGCAGGCCTGGCGCCACTTCCCGAAAGGGACGATTCACGTCGTGGTGGTCGACCCGGGCGTCGGCAGCGCGCGGCGGCCCATCCTCATTGAAACGAGCGGGGTGGAAACGAGCGGGGCCGAAACCAGCGGGGTCGAAACCAGCGGCGTCGAAACCGGCGGCCACTACTTCATCGGCCCGGACAACGGCGTGTTCTCGATCATCTACGACGCGGCGACCCACAAGGTGCGTGAGATCACCAACCCTAAGGTGATGCTGTCGCGCGTCAGCCGCACCTTCCACGGACGCGACGTATTCGCGCCCGCCGCCGCCCACTTGGCCCGCAAGACTCCGCCCGCTCGGTTCGGCAAGCTGGTGCGCGATGCCGTCCGCAGCGCCGCGCTTACGCCCGCGCGAACCGCACGAAACCAGTGGACGGGGCGGGTGCTCAAAACCGACCGTTTCGGGAATCTGATCACCAACTTCCATGTCGATTCTTTCGCCGATGTGAAGACCCAGCCGTTCGAACTGCGCGTGGGCCTGGAACGCATCCACCGGCTGGCGCTCACATATTCAGAAACGGAACTGGGCGAAGTGTTCGTGATCGCCGGCAGCTCCGGATATCTGGAGGTAGCCGCCAATCAGGGCGACGCGGCGAAAATCACTGGGTGCGGCGTCGGTGCGCCGGTGGAATTAGAAGTTCCCGCCTGAGGCGGCCACGTTAACCGTCAGGGGAGTTTGAGCGGAGCCAGTTCCGGCTTCTGTCCATCCGGCACCGGGTAACGATCGACATTCAGTGCCATCGATACGGTGGAATACCAGCCCATCACGCCGATCAGATCCACCACTCCACGCTCGCCAAACGCGTCCTTGGCGGCTTTGAAGTTCGCATCGCTGACCTGCTTGGTGGTGAGCAGCTCCCAGCAAAAATCGAATACGGTGGCTTCTTCCTTCGACATGCCGGTGGGACGCTTGCCCTGGGCGACAGCGTCGGCGATGGCCGGGCTTAAGCCCGCTTCGAGCGCGGCGCGGTGGTGCGCTTGGAATTCATACTGCGAGGTAAAGTAGCGCCCCGTGGTGATAATCGCCAGTTCGTTGAGCTTCTTGGGCAGCGAAGAGTGGAAGCGCGTGGCCGCGCCGAACTGCTGCGCCAGGTCGCCCATTTCCGGACTGCGCAGCAGCACGTTGAAGGGTCCGTTCAACCCTCCGCGTTCGCCGCTGAGGAGATGCTCGACCATGGTGCGTTGGGCCGGCGTGAGCTGGTCCCAGGTCAGCGGAGCAAAACGGTCTCCGCGCAGTTTGAGATCGCGCCCGGCTGCGGGAGCTTGAGAGGGAGACGCGGGAGCCTGGGCGCGCGATGCGGGAACCACGGCGATGGCGGCGGCTAACGCAAGAGCGCCGGCCAGGTAAAGACGTGCAGTCAGGGATGGCATACGAGGTGATCCTTCCTCCATGCATCATATTCCAAACCCGCCCGCGTGTCTGGCCCGCGTGAGATTCGACGGCTACGGCCGGCGGTGAATCTCGCCGTTCTTCATGACGAAGTTAATCCGCTTCAGCCCATCCAGATCGCGAAGAGGATTGGTGGGCGTGGCCACTAAATCGGCGGCCATTCCGGCGCGAATGGCTCCGCGCTCTTTCGCGACACCGAGCAATTCCGCCGCGCGAACAGTCATGGAGCGGATCACGCCGGCCGAGTCGATCCCCGCTTCGCGAAAACTATCGATATACTCAATGGCCTCCTCGCCTCGCGTGCGGCCCTTGACATCGGACATCACGTCGGTTCCGAACACCACATCCACGCCCGCCTCCCAGGCGCGCTTGAGCCGTACCACATAACGATCGTGGGTCCGCTTGGCCGCGGCCGCGTCCGCCCCCTCGGCGACCAGTTGAGCCACCGTAAAGTCCGTACCCACCAGCACGACATGGTTCTGCTTGGCCAACGCGAGATCTTCATCGGTCACGGTCCACGCGTGCTCGATCGAAGCCACACCGGCCTCGATCGCGGCCCGCGCGCCGGGCTCGGTTTGAACATGCGCCGCGACCTTTATGCCCGCCCGTCCGGCTTCCTCCACGATGAAGCGGATGTCATCCGCCGAGTACGTATACTTCTGGCCATCGACGACGATCTTGATCACGCCCGCTCCCCAATAAATGTTCTCGCGCACGGCTTTGCGCATCTCATCGCGCGAGTCGGCGAAACGATACTCGGGATTTTCCAGCAGCCGCGCGTCCGCGGGCTTGTCCCAGAACTGCCCGCCGAAGGGCGCAATGATGCGGCCCGCGAAAATCATGGTGGGACCCGGTACCCTACCCTCGCGTATGGCCTTGTCCAGATCCGCGTCGAGATAATCTCCGGAGTTGCCTACGTCGCGCACCGTGGTGAATCCGCTCTCGAGCATCTCCTTCGCATGCCGGACGCCCTCGATGGCCCGCGACCCAGCGCGGCGCTGCAGCGCCATGATCCAGTAATCGCCCAGGTCCCACTTCGCACTGACCGTCGCCAGCAAATGCGTGTGCGCGTCGATCAGCCCGGGCAGAACCGTTTCCTTGGACAGATCCACGCGGACAGCGTCCTTGGGCACCGCCACGGCCGGCCCGATTTCCTTGATCTTTCCGCCGTCGATCAGAATTGTTTGGTTGGTTTTTCCGGCGCCGGTCTCCGGGTCGATTACAGTGCCGGCTGCGATGGCGATGGTCTGGCCGCTGGCGGCCCGCGCGAACAGCAGGACGGAAAGCGTGCCGATGCGAACTCGCGTTGACGCGGCCATCTCGTGCCTATCGTAACAGCGCCTACACCGTATCGAGCGTCAAAGGCACAGGGGCCTTACCGTCGGTGTCGACCACGCCCAGTTCTCTCGCCGCTTGCGCCGCAACCACGACCTGGCCGGATCGTTTCAACCCATCCGGTTCCGCATGCAGCGCCGCAATCACCCGCCCGATGAATTCGGGACTCTCGCTCTTGGACAAGTCCAACCATCCGGCCTCCGCGGCGGCGACCACCGACTCGGTCCGCACCATGCCGGGATAGAGCGAGAGCACGGTCACGCCGTATTCGCGGAGCTCGTGCGCCAGATCGGCCGTCATCTTATCCGTGGCCGCCTTGGCGATTCCGTAGATCGCATTGCCCACGTACTTTTGCGCCGCCCAGAAGCTTATGTTGACGATCATGCCGCGCCTTTGGGCAGTCATCCCTCGCGCCGCGCACGCGGCAGCGACAAACGCGGAACGAACGCCCACCTGCAGCATGCTGCTCCAGCGGTGCGTCGGCTGCTGCCAGAACGGCCGGGTCCAGGTGAACTGGCCGTCCTCGGTCATCCGTTCGTAGCCGCCCCAGGCGGAGTTGACGAGAACATCCAGTTCGTCGCCGCTCGCGGCGATCCGGTCAAAGACCGCCGCGGTGCCGGCGTCATCGGAATGGTCGCACGCGATGCGCACGACCGATGGCGGAAGCTCGGCCGCATCGATACTGCGGCCAGTGGCGTAGACTTTGAACCCAGCAGCCGCGAGACCCACGGCCACGCCTCGTCCCACTCCGCGCGATCCGCCGGTGACTAGTGCGACTGGCATGGACCATGGTATGCACAGTCCGAGATGAACTGGGAGGCCGAAGCCTGCCGTCGCCAGTAGTCACCTTGAGGCAGTAAAACGGATTCAAATTCTGCATCGACAGGCCGATGAGTTGGACTCACGTCCCATGTCGATTTCCGGCGTTTCCAGCAGTCAATCCGCGTCCGCCACGCAGGCAGCCCAACAGCAGGCGGCGCAGAAAGCTGCGCTGCAGGCGGCCCAACAGAAGAGTGACACGGTCCAGCTGAGCGCCACCGCTCAGAAGGCGCTTCAGGGGGGCGATGCCGATCACGACGGCGACAGCAAGTAGCGTCCCGGAGCAAAAGCGGCGTTATTTGCCGCCGCACTTGCCGCCGGGGCAGCGGTTGTTCTCTTCGCAGACGTATTCGTACAGGCCGTCTTTGTCCCAGTCCTTGCGCACCTTGATCTCGAAGTCTTGACCCCACGGGCGGGTGAAGATCTTGGGATCGTCGATGGTCAAGCTGTAGCTGACGGTGTCCTTGTCCTTCCACCGCAGCCGCTCGGTAGTGACCAGCGCGTCGCTGTGCATGCGGTATTCCTTCGGATCCGTGTAGAAATAGTCGTCCAGCGACCAGCGTTTGAAATTGTTAGTCTCGATCACCAGCGTGTCGCCGTCCCAATGCCCCACCGGATCGCCGTAAAACGACGGCTCCAGCCCCTGCCGGTGCGGACGGCCATCCAGAGGAATCACGCGCGACATGCGCTGAAACTCGTGCACCATCACCAGGTAGTCCTTGGTTTCGAAGAACTGCATGGCGTTGGCGGACAACATCCCCGACGGGAATCCGGCCGGCAGGCAGAAATCGCGCGGCTCGTCGTGGCGCGGATCGCCGGTGCGCGGCTCCAGAAACGCTTCTCCCCCGGGCTTGAGCGGCGCGAAATTCTTGCGATCGAAAATGGTCGCCGAACTCTTGCCCCGCGCGGCTCCGGGAGCTTTGGGCCATTCGAAGGTGCCACTGAAGTCGGGCTTGCCGTTGGCCATGCGGGGGACGTCAGTCCCCGATTTTGCCGCCCCCGATTGCGCGCTTAAACCCGCCGGACCGATCGCCAATGCCGCCAGCAGCAGCGCCGCGCCGGCTCCGTTGCACCACAGTCCCAACTTGCTCATGCGCGGCTCCTATTTCTTCCCTTGATCGCTCTTGCCTTGTTCTGGTGTCCGGTCCTCGGCCCCGGCCGTGAACACCATGCGGCCATCGGGGAAAGTCACGCGCCCGCCCGAAGCGTTGTTCGAGCCGTCCTTGGAACGGTAGCCGTCGACCATCACCGTCATGCCGGGCTGGATGACTTGCCGGTTGATGCCGCGCCGCTGCAACTGGCCCGGCGCGCCTCCCGAGAATCCCCAGTTCGTCACGGCGCCGTTCTCACCCTTCACGTCGACATAGAACCAGATGTGGGGGTTTTCCCACTCAACCCTGGTGACCACTCCGCTCAATTTGACGGGCTTGGTATCGTCGAATTCAGCGGCAAAAGAATGATGCGCCAGAACAGGCGCCACCGCGGCCAAGGAAAGCGCGGCGAAGGCCGAAACGCTGAAGGAACGAAAAGATCGAACGCTCATCATCCACCTTCCAAACATCCACCTTCCAAACATCCATGTTCCAATGGAAAATTGCTCCAGCGCGCGAAAGCCCGCCGGTTCAGTTTGCAAGATAGCTCGACCCGGGAAGCTTGTCAAATTCAGGGCCGCTCAATCCGAAGCCGTCTCATTCCCCGCCCTTCAAATCCTCGAAGTCGCTCCGCACCTTCTCGATCTGCCGGTTGTAGTGATCGGCATTCCCGTAGTCGAAGAAATGCGAATACCGGGAATGCGGCGAGCGCAGACGGCTAGCGTGCTTGATCGGACACCAGTGCTGTTCCGTGCGGGCGCTGACTTCGGTGGCGTAAGCGAACAGGCCGTTGGCGTAGGAACAGTAGACGCAGTTGACACGTTCCAACAGGTTCAAGTATTGGAGACGGCCCCGGTCGAAGATCAGGTAGTCGCTCCGCTGGACGGCCGGAATGCCGCACGCGCGCACGAAGGTCAATTGATAGAGCGCCAGAAAAAGATCCAGCAGAAGGAAAGGAATAAGTCCGACGTAGATGATGGGCGCGGTCAGAACAACCAGGATTCGGGAATGCAGAACGTAGCCGGGTAATCCGCTCTTGAGCTTTCGATGCTTGGCCAGGACTTCCCGTTCGAAAGTGGCGCGGCCCTTGGCCCACACGTAGCGAAAGGCCCGCTCCTTCTCCTCCAGTGCGGTTTGCAGCTCCTTTTCCAACGTTCGGATGCGGCACACTAAGTCTTCCTGGATTTGGACCATGGGACACCCCGCCTTTATCCTAAGGCCAGTCGAGCATGGAGCGAGTTACTGTAGCCCCTCTGGCCAATCGAACCCGCACCGTCACGCTCTTGCGGCTTAGAAACACGAGGCTCGCGGCAACGATGAGAAAAGCAGGAGTCCCGAGTGTTATCAGCCGGGCGTGAGCCAGTATTTCGGGCAGCACGAGGTGCAGGAAGCGGAGCAAGCCTTTCGCGGCATCGCGAACGTCTTCAAAAAGCACACCCATCTCAAAGGAGACCAGAAATGCAGCCCCGTAAAAGACCCTGGGGGCCGCGTCCGCTAACGCGAGCACGCGCATCGCGAGTCTGGGCCGCAGCGCCTCAACCTTGAGCGCCGCCCACACCACCGCGATTCCGATCGCGGCGCCCGCGACGAAATCGGAGGCCCAGTGGATACCCAGGAACATCCGCGGCAAGCAGATCCATACCAGGGCATACAGCATCGCCGGAAGGGCCAGCCGGCGCGATAGATACGCGAGCCCAAACGCGAGAGCGAAGAAGA
>DATNJC010000088.1:0-27615 GCA_035604115.1 Bryobacteraceae bacterium
CGCAGCCGGTACAGGTAGTCCCGACACGCTTGCTCGGTGTCGAACCGAGCCTCGAAATCGGCCAGACTCCGGGGATACTCCTCCACAGCCGGCCATGCTACAGGTTGGGGCCACCTGAGTCAAGTAAATACCCCCTTTTTCGTTTTTGTAACCCAGGAGCAGCAAATTGCCGGGTTCGACAGGCGCCAGGAAGCGTTCGATATGGCACCCGATCCGGACCATGGCGCGGCCCACGGCGTCTTCCGGGCCGGCCGGAGCCGAAGTGGACGCGATCAGGACGAAGGTGGGATGGGCGCGCAGCAAGTGTTCGAGCGCCCGGGCTACCGGCTCTTCCTCTTCGACCGCCGCCAGGGCCAGCGACGGCGCGGACCCGTAGCGCTCCAGGCGCTGGCTGAGGATCGGCTCAAACAACTGGCGGGCGCGATCTCCCTGCACGGGATCGGTATACAGCACCGCCACGGCGGGCGTCCGGATGGGCCGGGCCTGTAAAATCGGCCCGCGCTCCTTCAGGATGCCTATTACGGCCTCCAGTTGCTCCCGGGGTACGGCAAAGGGGGCGCTTTTCACGGTCGCGATCCGCTGGCCGGACTTGGCGTGGCAGAAGTTGGGATTGGTGGCGATGACGATCGAGGCGGCGCAGTTGATTTGACGGAGCAGTTCGTCGTCCACCAGCACGCAACAATCCTCGATGGCGAACAGGTTGGCGCGGCCCCCGGCGGCCAGGCGAATCTCCAGCGCTCCACAACCCATCTCGGATGAGGCCAGACTGACGGCTTCATCCTCCCCGACCTCGCCGTCTTCCAGTTCGGTGACCCACACCTGGCCCAGGCCCTCGGTCTCCAGTAAACGGATATCCTCGGTGTTTAAGACGTGGCCCTTGGCCAGCAGTTTCCGTCCACCCGGCCGGAAGATGGTGCAACACAAGATGCGGCCAGCGGATTCCTTAACATCGACGGTTTGCGGCCTCACTTGCTTGAACTTCCCCCAGCCGGCGGGAATCGCGGCGGCAGAACTGGCTCTGCGCGACCAGGTACCGGCCTTCGCTCCTGCGTCCAGCGCCGCCGCCTGGAACCTCCCGAGGCAGTCCTAGGCCTCGGCCTTGCAGATCGGCGGGCTCAAACTATTGTAGCTTAAGCACGGCCTTATTCTCATCAAAAATGGTGTTATTCAAAAGATTTCCGCCACATCGTGCCGGAAATTCCGAAAAATTACGGAGGCGGAGGCTCCGTCCGGGCGAGTCCTGCGGCCTGGTTGGGGCGGCGGCCTGTAAACTTTACGGAGCCAGGCGCGTCCCGGCCGTGGACTGTTTCAGCGTGGATTCAACGATCCCGGCTGTGGCGCCGGGCGCGATGAGCACTTCGCCGACGCCGCGCCGCAGGGCTTCGATCGCCGCTTCCAGCTTGGCCTGCATGCCTCCGGTGGCCACGCCCGCGCGGATCAGCTCCTGGGCTTCGGCGGCGCTCAGGACCGGGCGGACTTGGCCCGCGCCGTCGCGGACGCCGTCCACATCGGTGAGGAAAATCAGCTTCGAGGCGCGAAAGGAAATGGCGCAAGCCACGGCCATTTGGTCGGCATTCACGTTATATATCGCGCCCTGGGCGTCGCCGGCGACGCAGGCTATCACGGGAAGGTAGCCCTCGCGGGTCAGTAATTCTAGCAGGCGGGCGTCGGATTGGACGGGTTTCCCGACCTGGCCGAGAGCGGGGTCGAGGATTTCGGCGTCCACCAGCCCGGCGTCGAGGCCCGATAATCCCACCGGCCGCGCGCCCGCCGCTCGGAACGCGGTGACCAGGCTGGCGTTGACGCTGCCCGCGAAGATTTTCACAACGGCGTCAATGACTTCCGGAGTACTCACGCGGAGGCCGTTGACGAAGCGGCTCTCGATGCCGCGCTCGGCCAGGAAACGCGTCATTTGCTTGCCTCCGCCGTGCACCACGACCACCTGGTAGGCGGGATCCGCGGCAATGGTGGCGATTTCCTGGGCCAGACGGAGACGGGATTCGTCCTGGTCGAGAAGCGTGCCGCCTAGCTTGATGAGCAGGCGCTGGGTCACTGTTCCCCGGTCTCCATCACTGACCGTCGCCCGTGGGCTCCAGCAGGCCCGCCGTTTCCGGAAATCCGAGGGCCAAATTCATGTTCTGAATGGCCTGGCCCGCCGCGCCTTTTCCCAGGTTATCGATGGCCACAATCACCACCGCCCGGCGGGTTGGGGCGTCGAATTTAAACCCGATATCGCAGAAATTGGTGTGCGCGACGGCTTGGAGGTCGGGCACCTGGCCGGGCGCGTAAATCCGCACGAACGGTTCCTGGGCGTACCGCGACTGGTACAGATCCAGCAGGTCAGCGGCTGAGCGGATGGCGGCGCCGGCCACCGTTTCCGGGGGCCGGAAATAGATGGTTTCGAGGATTCCGCGATGAATCGGGATCAATTGCGCGGTAAAGCTGAACTCGCCCTCTTCGAGGCCCGAGGTCATCAATACTTCCGGCACGTGGCGGTGGTCCAGGATCGAATACGCGGAGAAATTCTCGGTGACTTCGCAAAAACTGGTCTTAAGCGAAGGCTTGCGGCCCGCGCCGCTGACGCCGCTTTTGGCATCGCACACGATGCCCGCCGCGCGGTCGAAGACGCCCGTGTCGACTAGCGGCTTGATGGCCAGGTTGGCGGCGGTGGGATAGCAGCCGGGATTCGAAATCAGGCGGGCGTGGGGCACACGTGCGCGGCAGAACTCCGGCAGAGCGTAAACGGCTTCGGCCAGCAGTGCGGCTTGCGTGTGCGGCTCTTTGTACCAGCGCTGGTAGCGTTCGACGGTGCCTAGACGGAAGGCCCCGCTCAGATCGATGACCTTGGTCCCGGCTTCCAGGAGCGGACTCGCGAGGTCCATCGACACTTCAGCTGGCGTGGCGAGGAACACGGCGGCCAGTCCGGCTTCCTTCACCGCCGCGGGGGAGAACGCGAGACTGCGGGGGCCGGGGCGGCGGAGAGGGCGCGGACGGTCTTCCGCTTCCCGATGCTCCAATAGGACCGGCTCGGCCTGGGGATGACGGTTCAGATACCAGATCAGTTCGGCGCCGCCGTAACCGCGGAAACCGACGATGCCGACAGGGGTACGCATGGTTATTTATGCAGGGGGATGAATAATTATACCAGCCCACCCTCTCACACGGCGTCGATCAATTCGCTCCACGACAATGCGTGGCCCAACGCGCGTTTCAACTCGGCGGCGCGTCCTGGCCCCAGCCGCCCGATTCGCTTTTCCAGAACCTCGCGCGCGACTGTTCTGATGTTGTCACAGTTGGCGACGCACGGGCGGGGCAGACCCTCGGTGGGGCCAAGCGGTACTTCCTCTACGATATTCCGAATGGTCGAGGTGATTTCGACGGCGAGGAACTTGCGCAGGTACGAGTACGCGCTATCGCGGCTCAAAAGGAGCACCGGGCGGCGTCCGGCGGGCTTAGGTAAGGACGCCCACCAGATTTCATATTGCTTCATGTTTTCCACTCGCCGGCATTCGCCCAGTCGTCGGCGTCGGCCGCTGAATCCGGATGGGCGAGATAGGCGTGGCGCGTGCGCTCTTCTTCGGCCTGACGAATGGCGTCGCGAATCGCCACCCGGACGAACTCCGCCCGCTTGCGCAGCCGGGCCGGGGCGATCCGATTGAGGGCACGGTAGGTTGGTTCGTCGAGCTGGACCAGCAGAGATTTCATATGCCCACAGTATATCAACCGACTATATACACACTTCGCTGAGGACGGGTTATGCGGGGCGGTGTCGGGTACTTCCGCACCGCCGTTCGCCTAATTTCTACCGCAAAGGTCCGGCGTCTGGCACATTCCGCCGGGGCAGGACGGGAACGCCGACTCTTTGGGCGCTCCGTTGGCGTGGGCGGCGAAGGTCGAAAGCTGCTGCTCCAGGTGCTGCTGGCCACAGGAGGGGCACGCCAGTTCGCTCGCTCCTCCGTTGCGCACCAGCTTTTCAAACTTCGTTCCACAGTCTTCACACAGATACTCGAAAATCGGCATGGGCGTTTCCTCTCACTCAACCTGCTTAGTCAACCAGAGCTAAAGCCATTTTATCAATCCAGGCCCGCACGCTGTTGGCCGGGGCGGCGAAATTGTTCACCAGGATGGAAAACGCCAGCCGGCCGTTGGTTTTCGAGTCCGCGTAGCCCGATAGCGCCAACGCTCGGGCCAGCGTACCGGTCTTGGCCACGATCGCGTGGGAAGCGTCCGCTACGCAGCACAGCCGGTTGGCTAGCGTCCCGTCTTCGCCGCCTACCGGCAGTAGCGTTAGCCAGGTGTCATGCTCCGGAGAGTCCCACATATGCGCGAGCATCCGGGTCACCAGCCGCGGCGTGACTTGCGCGTTGCGCGACAGTCCCGAGCCGTCTTCCAACCGATAGTCCTCTTCGACGCCGCCGGTCTGCTTGATCAGCGCGGCTAGCGCGTCGAGCCCGGCTTCGCGCGAGCCGGGATCGTGTGTGCCGCTGGGCTTCGCCATGTGGCCCGTTTCGCGCAACACCAATTCCGCGTGCAGATTCTCGCTGACTTTCTCGAGCATCTGCAGCAAGTCCTTGAGCGGCGGCGAGGTTCTGCGCGCCAGGATCTCTCCAGTCACCGGGGGCGCAGGCTCGCCCTCCGCGCGGTGCCAAGCGACCGGACGCCCGCGAATCACGACGCCGCGCCGCGTGAGCGCGTCGTACAGCGCGCAGGCCGCGAACAAAGCCGGATCGTCCATCGCCACGATCTCGCGGACCGGCATCGCGCCCGCGGGCATGCTGCCTGAGAGCAGCACCTGGCGTGTGCCCGGAACTCGATCCACGTGAATGCGCGGGTCGGCTTTTCCGGCGACAGTGGTCACGCGGTTGTCGATGGCGAAGTATTCCAGCGCCGGGGCCAGCGTCAGCAACGCGGGTTCGCCCAGCGGCCCCGGCCGAATGGTGACGTTGATCAGGTTGTCGTTGAGGGTGAGCGCGCTCACGGGAGCGCCGTCCTCGCCCGCTGCGTCCTCCTGCGTCCAACTGGGCGGATATGGCGACCAGGGATAGCGCCGGTCGTCCCCCGCTACATCGCCGTTCACCTCGGTCAGCCCCGCAGCCACGGCCTGCGCGGCCAGCTCTTCTATGGCCCGCAGCGGATTTCCAGGCGCTGCATCCTTCTTGTAGGGATACGTGCGCCCGGAAAGCGACGGGTCGCCACTGCCTACCAGCACCAGGTTGCCCGCGGGATCGCGCACCAGGCGTGTTACGAAGCGATAGTTCGCTCCCAGCTTCTCCAGCGCCAGCGCGCCGGTGAAGATCTTCATGTTCGACGCCGGCAGGAAGAAGCGATTCTCGTTGCGGGCGTAGAGCGTTTTGCCGGTCTTGAGATCCAGCACATGAATGCCCAGCGAGGCTCGTGCGGCGATGGGTGCGTCCGCCAGCGCATCGAGGCGTGCGGCGAGGTTCGGGGGCGGCGGGTCGGCCGCGAATGCCGAAGCTGCCAGAGCCAGGGCCGCCAGTGCGCAGCAGGGGACCCTCATGGCTGGGCCCTCATGACTGGGCTCATGACTGTACCGCCTCCACGTGCGTGGAAAACCGGGCCTCCAGCCACAAAATCATCAGCAGCACAAACACCACTAATGATCCCGCGAGCGGCAGCGCCATCACTACCTGAATTCCCCACAGCGCAACGAAGTACCCCAGCGCGCAAGGCGCCAGCAACCCTCCCGCCAGCGCGAACGAAAAGATGCCATTATAATAGCCCGGATGATAATACGGAAAGCGCCGCCCAATCTTTTCCACCACCAGCGGGTAAATCGGCGCATACGACGCCCCTACCAGCAGAACCCCGATCACCGCGCCGAATTGATTATCCGTGGCCAACAAAATCACGCATCCCAGCATGCTCCCAAGCACGCTCGCGGTCAGCAGACGCCCATGACGCACCCGTGGCAGGAACCATTGCGCCCCCACGCGTCCGATCAGCAATGCGCCCCAGTACAGCGCCAGGGTCTCCAGCGCGGCCGCCGGGCTGATCCCGAGGCGCTGGCTTAAGTAGAGCGGCAGCCATCCGGCGATGGCCCACTCGTTGCCCAATTGGAAAAACAACAACAGGCTGAGCACTACCGCCGCGGGACTCCGCAGTTCCGAAAGGATGGCCTGCGGCGAGGGCTGCGGCGGCGCCGCGTGCTCGGTGAACCGGGCCTTCAAGCAACTCCACCCGAACAGGGCCGGGATCACCGCGATCCACACTTGTATGGCCGGCGCGGTGTAAATGTAAAACACGCCGGAAATCAGGAGCGCCACGGTCAGGCATCCCAGCCCGAACAGGATGCCGGCCAAATTGACCGTGGCCACCGGATCGTGCCGGTAGATCGGCGAGATGGCGTGAAAGACGGCGCGGTGCAGCAGACCCGCCGCGACGCCGATTACAGCCATGCCTCCCACGCGCCACCACGGCGATGCGGGCGGCGAAACAAACGCCAGATACAGGAACGCCGAACCGGCAATGCCGCACGCCAGCGCCAGGGTCCAGCCGGTTCCTTTGCGCTGCATCAATCCTGGCGCGATCCACACAGACCCCACCAGCCCCGCGATCAGTCCCACGAAATACCATCCGATGACGGCGTAGTCGGATGAGAGATGATGCTGCCACGCGGGCAGAATCGCGCCTAAAAACGACAGCAGCACACCGGAGATGAAGAATCCGCCCAGCGCGCGCCGGGCTCCCGGCGCTCCAAAGGAAGGCCCGCCGAACGAGGGTCCGCCGAAGGAATGCGTGCCGAACGAGGGTCCGCTGAAGGAGGCCGCGTTGAGCGGAGTCTCGGCCGGGGCCGGGCTGGGAAATGCGGCGGGTTCTGGGGGAGGCGCCGGCATGCTCATCATTGCGAAGCTCGCGCCCCGCCTAGACTTCGTCTCCCATCGTCCCGAGCGTGACCTTCACCGTTATGGTCCGGCCGCCGCGAACGATGGTGAGTTCCATGATATCGCCGGCGTGCTTGCGCGAGATCGCCCGCGTTACGGCGTCTTGCTCATCCACCACTTTCCCGTCGATGGAGGTGATGAAATCGCCGCCCACGCCCAGCCGCGAATTACCCACCAACACTACCCGGTTGGCTCCGCGCAACCCCGCGCTCTCCGCAGCCGAGCCGCGCGCCACTTCCTGAATCAACAAGCCGCCCTTGGAAGGGAGCTGTAGTTCCTCGGCCAAATCGCCGCTGATCAGAACCGTGGAAATCCCCAGGCGCGCGGGCTTGCGTCCGGCGCGGAAATCGTCCAGCAGGTTCTTGGCGCGATTGATGGGCAGCGCGAATCCGATGCCCACGTTGCCGCCGTTGGGCCCGTAGATGGCCGTGTTGATGCCGATCACATTGCCGCTCGAATCGAGCAGCGGCCCGCCGCTATTGCCCGAATTGATGGCCGCGTCGGTCTGGATCATGCCTTCCATCTTGGCGGAATTTTCCGTTTCGATGGGCCGGTCCAGCGTGCTGATCACGCCCACCGTCAGCGTACCCGCCAAGCCGAACGGATTGCCGATGGCCAGCACCTTCTGTCCCACCTGCAGGCGGTCGGAATCGCCCAGCGTCAGGTACGAAAGCTTCTTGCGGGGCGCGATCTTGATCAGCGCCAGGTCGTTGGAACGGTCGCGCACCAGCACCTCGGCCTTGTAGCGCTGCTGGTCCGGCGTGGTGACTTCCACCTGCGCGCTGCCGCTGATGACGTGGAAATTGGTCAGGATCTGTCCTTCGGAGTTCACCAGGAACCCCGAGCCCAATTCTTTCTGCGGCACCACGTCGAAGAAAAACGTGCGCTGATACACGGTGCTGGTGATGTAGACCACGCTCGAATGCGCGTTCTTGTAGATGTCGATGTTGTTCAGTTCGTCGGAGCCCAGCCCGGCGGAATGCGCCACGCTTGGCCCGCTCCACAGCGGTCCGCTATCGCCGTTCATCACCCGGCGCACCAGCGAATCGGGGCGGCTGGTGACGAATATGAACGCGCCCACCAGAACGGCGGCGATCCAAAATGTTCTCATCTTCATATGGGAAACTCCTCAGCGAACCAACTCGCGTAGGGATTCATACACCGCTCGCGTCCGCTCCCGCGTTTGCTCCTTGGGGCCGGCGGTATCGACGATGTAGTCGGCATACTTCGCCTTCTCTTGCAAAGACATCTGCCGCGCAAGCCGGTCCAGCACTTCCTGGCGGGAGAGCCCGTCACGCGCCATGGCGCGCTCGATCTGCTGTTCCGGCCGGCACACCGCGACGATCAAACGGGCGTAATTCCTGTAGCTGCCCGTCTCCACTAGTATGGCAGCTTCGGTGACGGCGATGCCATCGGGGTGTTGCCGGAAGAAGCCCTCGGCCAGCGCCGCAACGCGCGCCCGGACTGGCGGATGCACCAGCGCGTTCAGGCGGTCCAGGCGCGAAGGATCGGAAAACACGAGGCCGCCCAAACGCCTGCGGTCGATGGTGCGATCGGGATTCAGGATCTCGCTACCAAACTCGAGTACGACGGCGTCGTAGGCTTCGCCGCTGGGCGTCATGACTTCGTGGCCCAGTTCATCGGCTCGGATCAGGAAGCAGCCTAGTTCGGCAAGCACGCTGCCCACGAAACTCTTGCCGCTGGCCAAACCGCCGGTGAGTCCCACGTGTAAGCCCATGGCTCAAGCCCAGGTGGGGCGGGCAATGCTGCCCGCCGCCGGCTTTCCGGCCGGCGTTCGAATTTGATCGTCCTGCTGGAAAGCGGGTCCAATGCTTAAAGACCCGCTGAAAGCGGGTCTGCAGGCTGACAGCCTGCCCCACTTTTGCATGAAGAACACTAGGTGGCCTGGCGCTGCTCGGCTAGCGCTACCGTGTTCGCCATTAGCATCGCGATCGTTAGCGGTCCTACGCCGCCCGGTACCGGTGTGTACGCGCCGGCCGCGCGGGCCACGTCCACCGGATGCACATCGCCCACCAGCGCCGAGCCTTTGCGGTCGAATTCCTCGGCCCGGCCCAAGCTATCGGCGTGCGTCCGGTCGGTGATCCGGTTCATACCCACGTCGATGACCACGGCGCCCGGCGCGATGAAACTGCTAGTGACCAGCGCTGCCCGCCCGATCGCCGCGATCAGAATGTCGGCTCGCCGGCATTCCTCATCTAACTGCTGGGTGCGCGAATGGCAAATGGTCACCGTCGCATTTTCGTGCAGCAGCATCAGCGCCATGGGCTTGCCGACGATGTCGCTGCGCCCGACTACAACCGCGCGGCGTCCGTCCATGGGTATGCGATAGTGCTTCAGCATCTCGATGATCCCAGCGGGTGTGCACGCCTTGGGCGCCGGACGGCCCGCGACCATCAGGCCCACATTGTAAGGATGAAAGCCGTCGGCGTCCTTGCCGGGAGCCACGGCTTCGAGCACTCGCCGCGTATCCACCGGCGGGGGCAGGGGCATCTGTACCAGGATGCCGTCGATCTCCGGCCGCCGGTTCAGATCCGCGATCAGCTCCAGCATTTCCGCGGTCGTGACCGTTTCCGGAGGGCTGAGCTTCTCGCTGAAAACTCCTAGTTCGGCGCAGGCCTTGATCTTGCTGCGGACATAAATCTCGGAAGCCGGATTGTGCCCCACCAGCACCACCGCCAACCCCGGCGGCCTCCGCAACCTCGCGACTCGCGGTTTCAGCCGCGCCAGAATTTCGTTGCGAACCGCCACGCCATCGAGGATTTGCGCCATGTGTTTCTGGATGCGAGTGTAGCAGCGGGGTAGCTCCGGCGTCCACGGCGGAGAGGTCCCAGTGGTATGATCCGTGCAAAGGTCAACCTCCCTCCGGCGGGTTGACGCCTGGGAGGCAAGGCCAATGAAACCCACGTTTTCCTGGAAACGGACGGCGATTTTCGCGCTTGCGTGTGTACAGGCGCTGTCCGCTCAGACGCTGGCAGCGCACTCGAAGAGCGCGGCGGCCGCGGCCACGGGCATCATTCCCATCGGTTCGAGCCTGACGTTCGGCGGGACCAACGCACCGGACACCTACTCGGCGGCTACTACTTTTAGGTCGACGCCGGTGCTGGTCGACAGCGGGGCGGTGCAGATCTGGCAAACGCAGACGCCGACGGGATCGAACGGGGAGTGGGACGTTTTCTACATGCAGACCACCAGCGGCGGGCCGCTGGCCAACAACATCAGTGCCAACTGGAACATCGTGATGAACTTTACCCTCAGCGCCCCGGTGTTTTTCGACGCTGTGGTCAACCAGTGGCTGGTGAGCAGCAACCCGGTGAATCCGCTCACTAACGGGATCGGCAGCATCTGCTGCGCGGCGGCGACCAACCCGATCCTGCCGGGCGAAGCCTACTTCGCGACGAACTTCAGCATCCCCTATCCGGCCGGGCTGTTTTCCAACTGGCAGCAGATCTACGTGCAGCCTTACAGCCTGGTCGCGAATGGCGGCATTAGCCCCACCACGGCGAATGAGTTCATCTTCGCGTTGCACTTCACGCTCCAACCAGCGTTGCCCAGCGTCGCTGCGGCGGTCAGCGCCAGCGCTTTTGGGGACTTTCCGACCTTCGCGCCCGGTTCCTGGATCGAGATTTACGGAACCAATCTGGCCGCGGGTACGCAAACGTGGGGCAGCAGCGATTTCAACGGCGTGAACGGGCCGACGACGCTGGGGGGAACCAAGGTGACCATCGGGGGCCAGGCGGCGTTCGTCGATTACGTCAGCCCTTCGCAGGTGAACGTGCAAGTGCCGGGGGGCGTGGGGACCGGCGCGCAACAGCTCATCGTCACCACCGCGGTAGGAGCGAGCCCGCCCTTCAGCGTCACTGTAAATGCCACACAACCCGGGCTGCTGGCTCCGTCGAATTTCAATATCGGCGGAACCCAATACGTGGTGGGGCAGTTTCCCGACGGCAGCTTCGTTCTGCCGCCCGGCGCAATTTCCGGAGTTACTTCGCAGCGGGCGAAGCCGGGCGATACGATCCTCATTTATGGGGTCGGCTTCGGCCCGGTCACTCCCAACACTCCGCCGGGCCAGATTGTGCAAGGGACCAATACGCTAGCAGGGGCGTTCAGTATCTCGTTCGGAGGAGTGCCGGCGACAGTGACCTACGACGGGCTGGCTCCGAGCTTTATGGGACTGTACCAGTTCAACGTGGTGGTGCCAGCGGTCGCGGCCAGCGATAAGGTGCCTGTGACCTTCACGCTGGGCGGCGTGAGTGGCACGCAGACGCTGTCGATCGCGGTGGGGAATTGAGCCGGGAATTCACCAGCGACGCCGGGGCTTGGCGCCGTCAAACCTGGGGTGTGTCGCCTAGCCGGGCTGTCGCTTCAAGCACCGTGCGTACGGCATCCGGATGCGCGTCCGCCAGCGCCGCGGTGATGCCCAGGGCGCGATCGTCCAGCTCAAAGGCCGGCATCACGGCCTGAATCAAACCCCACGCGGCTGCCTCCGGCGTCGAGAAAATCCGCCCTGTCAGCGCCAGTTCTTTAGTACGCCGCAGGCCGATCGCCTCCGCCACCGCTTCGAGAATCCCCGCATGTACCCGCCCTTCGCGGATGTCGGTGAGTCCAAAGGTCGATCCCTGCGCCGCCAGCGCCACATGCGCATTAGCCACTAGCGCCAGCCCAGCCGAGATCGCCACCCCTCTTACCGCCGCCACGACGGGCTTGCGGGTTCGGGAACCGAAGTTAAAGACGCCCTCGGGCAGTTCGGCCGCAGTTGAAAAACTGGGGTCGAGACCACCGCAGAACACTTCGCCGTCGGCGTCCAGCAGGATCGCGCCAGTCTCCGGATCCGCCTCCGCTTCAGCCAACTCGCGGAGCAGGCTGTGGGCCAAAGCCGCATCCAGCAAATTTCGCCGCTCCGGGCGTGCCAGGGTCAGACGCCGCACACGGCCGTTCTGCTCCACACGGAGTGGGCTGATGTCAATCCGGTGCGCACCAGTAATAGACCGTTCCGTGTCCACAGGCAGACTCACAACAATTCCATCGGCAGATGTTCCCGATGGGAGTAGGCCGTTGCGGCCTCGAAGGCTAACTCTAATACCCGACGCGTCTCCAGAGGGTCCAGGATCGCGTCCACATGGCCCCGCGCGGCGGCGTAACGGGCGTCCAGCCACTGCTCATAATCCGCCCGGGTTTTGTTCATCCGTGCTTCAAGATCCTCGGGGATAGTACTTCCCGCCGCTCGGTACTGTTCCAACTCGGTCCCGTGAACGGCCTGCACCGCCGAATCACCCTCCATCACCCCGATTCGCGCCGTCGGCCAGGCGAACGTAAAGTTCGGATCGAAGCCCTGTCCCGCCATAGCGTAGTACCCGGCCCCCGAGGCGTGATTCAGCGTCAGAACGATCTTGGCCACGGTGGCGCAAGCCATGGACTCTACCATCTCCGCACCGGCGCGGATGATCCCTTCACTTTCCACGGCTGCGCCCACCATGAATCCCGAGACGTCCTGCAAATACAGTAGCGGCAGCCCCTGGCGCTCGGCCGTTTCCACGAAATACGCGGCTTTTCGCGCGGATTCCGGATACAAAATGCCCCCAACTCGAGCGCTTTGGGATGTTTTCAAAAACCCCCGGCGGTTGGCCAGAATCGCGATAGCCCGCCCATGGAGCCGCGCATTGGCGCACAGCATCTCCGGAGCGTGCTCGGGCTGAAATTCCAGATAATCGTCCGCGTCGACCAATCGAGCGATCACCGCTTCCATATCATAGGGCAGCCGATGATCCGCCGGAAGCAGGTCGTAAAGACCTTCGGCGGATTGGGCGGAAGGGTGGCCTTTGGGCGACGGCGCGGGGGCCGGAAGCTCGCGAATCTTCTGCCGGATCAGCGCCAGACACGCGGCGTCGTCCTTGGCCGAGTAATGCGCGACCCCGCTCACCCGCGTGTGCATCGCGGCGCCGCCCAGCGACTCCGCATCCACGACTTGCCCCACGGCGCCCTTCACCAGGTTGGGCCCACCCAGACCCATAAAGCTGGTGCCCTCCACCATGATGATCACATCCGACAGCGCCGGCAGATACGCGCCCCCGGCGATGCACATGCCCATCACCGCCGCGATCTGCGGCACCCGCAGCCGCCGCCGCATCAGCGAGTTGTAGTAAAAGATGCGCGCCGCGCCATACTGCCCCGGAAAAATACCGTCCTGATACGGCAGATTTACGCCCGCCGAATCCACCAGGTACACAATGGGCAGCCGGTTGCGCATGGCGATTTCCTGCGCCCGAAGAATCTTATGGATGGTCTCCGGCCACCAGGCGCCCGCCTTAACGGTAGCGTCGTTGGCCACGATCACGGCCGGCCGGCCCTCGATGCGCGCCACCCCGGTCACCACGCCCGCGCCCGGAGCCTGTCCGTCGTACTTGTCGCAGGCGATCAGCAATCCGATTTCGAGAAACAGCGCGCCGGGATCGATCAAGTGCGCGACCCGTTCGCGCGCCGTCATCTTGCCCTGGGAATGCTGCCGTTCGATCTTAGAAGGCCCGCCTCCGGCGCGCAGCCGTTCCTGCAGTTGCTCCAGTTCCTCGACCAGCGCACGCATATGTTGGGCGGGAGTTTGGGTCACCACTGTAATTCTAGTGCTTGAAGCGCGGCGCACGCACCGGCGCGCCGGGGTGCTCGCACCCTACTGCCGCCCCTCGACCACGCGCGAAACCATCTGGAATCTGCGGTAGTCGGAGTACGTGACCGTCATGTCTCCGCGGTGCGCCGCCGATTCAGCCCGGTGCTGCAAAAGATAAAGCGCGAAGCAAATAAAAAAGCCGGTGACGCGCGAGGCGCCACCGGCGGAGTTTGAGTATCAGGGTGGGTTGTTTATTGGTTGCGGGCCACCGTCACCTTGGGTGTTGCCAGGTAGCCCACGATTTCATCCTTCTTCACTTGGTTGACTACGATCTCGTACGGTAAGCGGTTGCCCGCTATGTAGAGTTGCACGGGCTCGTTGATGGTGCGGTCGCGCTTCTCCACGAGCTTGTCGTCGGCAAAGACTGCCACGGTGTAGCGATTGCGGCCCGTATCGGCCTTCTTCAGCGTGATGCTGATGTCGCCCAGCTTCTTCGCGGCGTCTTTGCGGCTGATATCGAACTCGACATAATTCCGCTCGCCCAGCGCGCGCAGAGTATTCAGATCTTTCGCGTTGGTAGCGATCAGGCCGCTCATCACGCCCATGTCGCCCATGGCCCGTTTCAGATCCGCTGCGGTCTTGTCCAGGTTGGATTGCGTGGCGCCCAAATCGGTCTTTACTGCGACCACATCGTTGCGGACGCCGCCCACATCGGTTTTCACGTTGTTGACGTCGGACGATACCGCGTTGAGGGTGTTACTGGTATTGCTGGTGGTGTCCTTCAGTTGCGCGATCTCATCGGTGGCCTGCTTCTGCTGCTCCTCCAGCTGGCTCCGCAGTTCATCGCTCTGCTTTTGAGCCTGCGCCCGGGTCTGGCGGACGGCCGTGGAGGTCTTCTCCTCGGTGCTCTTCACCGCGTCGATTTCCTGGTTGACCGATTGCAGCCGCTCTTCGAGCAGCGACGTGGTCGCAGCGCTGAGCTTGGAGATCTGCGCTTGCGTGCTGTCCTGCATCTGGGCGATCTGATCGCTCAGCTGGTTGTTTCGCATGGCCAGATAGCCGATTCCTCCCAGTGCGATGACCAAGCCGGCGAACAGGCCTACGAACATTCCTGTATGTTGGCCAGTGTGCTGCCCTGCTTGCGGCGAACTCTTCGGCGCCGCAGAATTTTCGAACATATCCGACATAGATTAGCCTCCGAGAGCCCGGTTCAAAATGTTGATCTCAACGTTACGAGACTCTCGGTTGGCTTATGTGCAATCGCTATGCCAATGGGCAGAGTGGACCAAAGATCCCTTCGCTCCAAGCACTTGCCACTGCCGGGACGCACTGGCCGCGTTAGACGAGAGAGCAGGAGGCCGTAAGCATTACCGAAAACTGAAACAAGTTCTTACCGTAGCAACGGTGTGAGTGCTGGCGGTTGGGGCAAAAGCAGCGAAGCGGCGCTGGGAGGAAATCCAGCGCCGCTCTTTAATTCCGAACTTGGTGTTATTAGCTGACAATCTGCACGGGCGTTTGCAGCCGGAACGTGACCCGCGATTCAACTGGCAGAGCCACTTGTTTCTTACCCGTAATGACGGCTCCGATGAAGCCCGCCCCTGCACCGGCGCCGGCTCCAATGAGAGCTCCCGCGCCGCCCGCCGCGGCTCCGCCGATGGCCGCGCCACCTCCGGATGTGCCGCCGATCCAGAACCAGTTGCGTTTCTTGTGGCCGCCCGTCGATCGCGCGGCGCTGGCCACATGTACGGGATAGTTCTGGCCGTTCAGAGTAAACGAATCGAGCGTCAGTACCATCAGGCCCCGTCCTTTGAAACGGCCCGAAGGCTTGGCTTGGGTAATGTGGCCCGAGAAAAGCGTTCCCTTCGGAACGATGACGCGGTTGCCGGAAACCAGCGGCTCATCGAGGGTCGCCGTGAAGCGGTCGCCGCTGCGGTTGCGGCGCGTGTCGAGGGTCTCTTGCAACCGCACGGGCACCGCGGTGCCGGACTCCAGCGTGAACGTTGGCGGTGGAACTTCCACTGCCTCGGGCGGGGCGGCCGTGACGGGCCCTGCGGCCTGGGCAGCTGGCACATCCGTACGGTTGCACGCGACCATCGCGGCGAGGGCCATCCAAACCACTACTGCAAGCATTTGTTTCAGTCTCATGGGACCTCCTCTCTGTCTAGATGGCCAGGATCGGTGAAACGTATCATTAAGCCAACGCAGGGAGTTGGTTGCAACACTCTACGCCGGTCTGATCATGCAGCTTACGGACCAAGCCAGGCGCGGTAGCGTGCCTTCAGTCACTTGACGCGCGCCGTGCCGTGTAATATGCTGAACCGCAATCCCATTGAGGACGGTTCGATATGGGCACAGGGGGCTTCTCTTCATGCGTTTCAAGACAGCTATCGTTATTCTTACTGTGACTCTGGCCGCGAGTTTTATCGCTTGGGGGCAGAGCGATCGTGGCACGATCACCGGAACGGTTTCCGATCCGGCGGGCGCCGTGGTGGCCAACGCGCCCGTGCAAGCCAAGAACGCGGACACCGGAGAAACCTACTCGGGCGCGACATCCAACACCGGAAACTACACCGTCTCGCAGCTGCCGGCCGGCAACTACGAGCTGACCGTCACCGTGCCCGGCTTCAAGAAGTACACGCGGCAGAACCTGGCGATTCAGGTGGCGCAAATCGCGCGCATCGACGTCACTCTGGAAGTGGGCTCGGCCACCGAGTCCGTCACCGTATCGGAAGCGGCTCCGTTGCTGAACACCGAGACCGGCGATCTGGCGCACAACGTCACCACCAAGTTTCTGGACGACGTGCCATTGCTGACGATTTCTGGAAATATCCGCAACCCCAGCGTGTTCGCGCAACTGATTCCGGGAACCTATATGACCGGCCAGGAAATGCGCATCAGCGGCTCTCCCAACAACACCCAGTCGTTGCGCGTGGAGGGCCAGGAGGCCAACAACAGCGGGATTCCGGCCATTCCCGGCCAATCCCAGCAGAGCGTGGATGCCGTCCAGGAAGTGACGATCCAAACCAGTAATTATGCCGCGGAGTACGGACAGGCCGGCGGTGGGGTCATCAATATGACCATGAAGTCGGGCACGAATCAGTTCCACGGCAGCGGATACGACTACATCGCCAACGAAGCCTTCAACGCGGGCGTGCCGTTCACCGACTCTCCCACCGGGAATCCGGTGCCGCGCGTGCGCCGGCACGACTACGGCTTCACTATTGGCGGTCCGGTGTGGATTCCGAAGCTCTACAACGGCCACGACAAGACGTTCTTCTTCTTCAACTGGGAACAGTATCGCGAAACGCTGTATGTGAGCACGCTTCAGGAGACGGTACCGACGGCCGCTTACCGCCAAGGGAATTTCGCCACGGCGATGCTGGGTGTGATCGGAACCGATCCTACAGGGCAGTCGATCCGCGCGGGCGAGATTTACGATCCCAATACCACGCGGACGGTTAATGGACAGAGCATCCGCGATCCGTTCCCCGGCAACACCATCCCCCAGGCGCGTTTCGATCCGCTATCGGTGAAGATTCAAAGCCTGATTCCGCAGCCGATCGGGCAATTCGCCAACGCCATCTCGAATAACTACATCCCGACTATGTCCGGCAAACAGATCGAGGACATTCCGGCGCTCAAGATCGATCAGGTCACCGGGCCCAAGGGAAAATTGACGTTCTACTGGTCGCGCAAATGGTTGTCGCAGCCGTTTTCGACCACCTTCGGCAATGCGGATGGGCTGGGCGATCCGCTGACCACCGCGATTGCCTCCTTCATTCGCGCGCACACGTACCGCCTCAACTACGACTACACGCTGACGCCGACCACGCTGTTGCATTTCGGCGCGGGTTATTTCGATACCGATTTCTGGGTGCCCTCGGTCACCACTTCGGGCGCCGTCACCAATTACAACGCCGCCTCGCAGTTGGGATTGCAGGGCGCCATCGTCAACCAGTTCTTCCCGGCGATTTCCGGCTTGCTGGCCACCAACGGCACCGGCGGCATGAAGAACATCGGTTCCGAAGCGAACACCCATCAGTGGACGGAACGGCCCACCTTCAACACCAGCTTGACCATGGTGCGCGGCAATCACACTTACAAAACCGGGGCCGAGTTCCGCATTGAAGGTTACCCGGTGGAAAACCTCGGCAACACCACCGGCAGCTATGTGTTCGCCGGAGATCAGACCAGTCTGCCGTACTTGAACGGGGCGGCCCTACAGGGTCAAACTCCGGGCTTCGGCTATGCCAGCTTTCTGCTGGGCGCGGTGAAGCAGGTGAGCATCAATAATCCGGTGTATCCGAAGCTGGGCAAAAATCAGCTCGGTCTTTACGTGCAGGATTCGTGGAAGATCAGCCGGAAAATCACGTTCGATTACGGCCTGCGCTACGATTACTCCACCTACCTGCGCGAACAGTACGGGCGGGCCCCGTTCTTCTCGCCGACCACGCCGAATTCCGCGTTAGGCAATATTCTGGGTGCGGCGATTTTTGACGGCAACGGGAACGGCCATTGCAATTGCAGTCTGGCGAAGAATTATCCCTGGGCCTTCGGACCGCGGCTGGGCCTGGCGTATAAGATCAACAACAAGACGGTCTTTCGCGGTGGATTCGGGATCGTGTACAACGGCACGTCGGCGAACAATGGAGCCGCGACCACACTGGGGGCGTCGTCGAACACCGTCGCGGCGCCGGCCTTCGGTTCGGCGATCACAACCATGTCGGCGGGCATTCCGCGTTCCTTCGATCCGGCGCCGTGGCCGAATCTCAATCCCGCTCTGTACAACCTGGTATCGCCGACTCCGGTCCCGTATGGGGCCGACTGGCTGGATCCCAACGCCGGACGTCCTCCCCGCCAGTATCAGTGGAGCGCCGGGTTCCAGCGCGAGATCACGCGGGACGTGGCGGTCGAAGCCGAGTACGTCGGTAACCACGGAGTCTGGTGGGAGTCGCTGGGCTTGATCAATCTGAATGCGATTCCAGTGTCCCGGCTCGCGGCTGCGGGGTTGAATATCAACAGCACGTCGGACGTCAGCCTGCTTACTCTGCCGCTGAGCAATGCGCAGGTGGTGGCGAGAGGACTGGGAAATCCTCCATACCCCGGCTTCCCGCTCACGCAGACCCTGGGGCAGGCGCTGCGTCCGTTCCCGCAGTACACGACCATCAATACGCTGTTTAATCCACTGGGCGATACGTGGTACGAATCGCTGCAGGCCAAGGCGACCAAGCGCATGTCGCACGGCCTGCTGGCCACCAGCACGTTTACGTGGTCTAAGACCTTGACCAGCGGATCGGAGCGCGACCCGAACCCGGGCTCCACCGGCAATGCCGTTTTCAACGATGTCTTCAACCGGCCCAACAATAAGTACCTGTCCATCTACGATCAGCCGTTCCAGTTCATTCTGTCGCTGACCTATGTGACGCCCAAGCTCAATACCAATAAGGTGCTCTCCTGGGTGGCGCGGGATTGGACTTACGGCGCGTTCATGGCGTATCGCAGCGGCTTGCCCCTACAGGTGCCGGCGGCCAACAATAATCTCGGCCTGCAGGTATTCCAGAGCACGTTCGCGAACCGTGTCCCGGGCCAGCCGCTATTCACGCACGACCTGAATTGCCACTGCTTCGATCCCAACGCGACATTCGTGTTGAATCCCGCGGCGTGGGCAGATCCGGCCGCGGGCCAATTCGGCACTTCCGCGGCCTACTACAGCGATTACCGCAAGCAACGGCGGCCCGCAGAGAACATGAACCTGGGCCGGACCTTTCGCTTGACGGAACGCGTGGCGCTGAATGTCCGGATTGAACTCACCAACATTTTCAATCGGCCGGTGGTGAACGATCCGACCAACACCAACGCGAAAGCGCCGCAGGTGCGGCTGCCTAACGGCAATGCTGCTTCCGGTTTTGGATATATCAACACCACCACCACGGTCGGCGGCGCCGGTGTCGCCGGTGTGGTCAACGTGCCTGGCGAGCGCACGGGACTGATGGTCGCCAGGATCACGTTCTGAGCGCACGCTCTCGGGTTCTCGATCGCAGAGCATTTTCGCGCGACCGGACGAGTGCGCTAAACTAGAGAAGTTCGGGCCGTGGCGCAGCCTGGCTAGCGCGCTTGCTTGGGGTGCAAGAGGTCCCGAGTTCAAATCTCGGCGGCCCGACCAAAAACCTCATAGAGTTAGAGATCTCGAACCCTCCTACAACCTCCGTTTGGAGTCCAACTGGAGTCCAAAAGGGGACGCCACCACCCTGCGCGCTAACCCTGGGCGCTGCCGATCGGGCGAGTACGAACCGAGTTCCTTCGAATTCGGTGTTCTGAATTCCCAGGACCTCTCTACTCCTATAAAAACCTGACATTCCCGACATGTCCGATCCAAGCAATTGATTCTATTCGTAGAACCGGTGTCGGGTTCCTTTAAAAAACCCGACACGGACCCGACATTTCCGGCCAAAAACCCGACACTCGGTTAGCGGAACGGCGCCAACGCTCCGTCGCTTCTCATAACCGTCACCGGACTCAGGGGTCCCCCCCGCACACCTTTGACGACTTCGCGAATTCTACAAGTCGCTGCTTTCCAATCTTTTCTGTTGACGAATGAAATCGCCAACTGCTATTCAGGGGGCAACGGAAAGGACCGTTTATGATCGCTCAAATGGCCCGGCGGATCGAGCACTGGCTGATCGACAAGCTGATTCCTTGGGCGCGGAACCCCCGCACCCATTCCGACGCTCAAGTCGCCCAGATCGCCGCGAGCATCGAGGAGTTCGGCTTCAACGCGCCAATTCTGGTCGACAGCAACGCTGGCATCATCGCGGGCCACGGGCGTCTCCTCGCTGCCCAGAAGCTGGGGCTTACCGAGGTCCCCGTCATCGTTTTGGATCATCTCACCGAGGCGCAGAAGCGCGCCTACATCATCGCGGACAACCAACTCGCGCTTAACGCCGGCTGGGATGAGGAGCTTCTCCGGGCAGAGCTTGCGGCCTTGCTGGCGGAGGATTTTGACATCAGCGTCATCGGGTTCGAGGACGAGGAACTGGCGCGCCTATTGGCAGCGCAGGACGCGACGGAAGGACTCACTGACGAAGATGCCATCCCGGCGCTTCCGCAAACGCCGGTCTCCAATACGGGCGACTTGTGGATCCTTGGTAATCACAAACTGCTTGTGGGGGACGCCACCTTGCCGCCGGATGTGGAGCGCCTGATGGCGGGCGAGGCAGCTGACATGTTGTTTATTGATAGCCCGTATAACGTTGACTACGAAGGGTACACTGACGAAAAGCTGAAGATCAAGGGCGACCGCATGACGGATGCCGAGTTCAAGCAATTCCTCGAAGCGGCGTTTCGCTCATGCAGAGCCGCGGTAAAGTCGGGCGGCTCGCTCTACATTTGCCACTCGTCATCATGGCAGCGCGAGTTTCAGAACGCACTGGAGGCCGCCGGCTTCAAGGTGCGGTGTCAGATCATCTGGGCCAAGAACACTTTCGCGTGGGGTTTTGGGCGCTACAAATTTCAGCACGAGCCGATCTTCTATGCCCACGTGGCCGGGGAAAAGGATCCCTGGTACGGCAACAAATCGCAATCGACGCTGTGGCAGGAAAACAAACCCGCGGCCAATAGACTGCATCCGACCATGAAGCCAGTGGAACTGATCGAGCGCGCGCTATTGAACAGCAGCAAGGCTGGCGATGTCGTTGTGGACTTGTTCGGCGGATCCGGTTCTACATTGATCGCCTGTGAGCGACGGAACCGCAAGGCGCGGCTGATGGAGATAGACCCCAAATACGCGGACTGCATCTGTCAGCGGTTTCGGGAGTACACCGGCAAGCAGGCTGTGCTGGAAGGAGCCGGACGCACGTTCGACGAGATCGCGAAGGAGCGTCGCAAGGAGGCGGCGTGAGTGGGCTCCGCAGGCGCCTACAGAAACTCGAGGAGGTCATCAGGGTGGAGGCCCCATCCTTTGGGGATCAATTTGCTGCCGTCAATCAACTCGCGTTTGGAAAGCTGTCGGCTGCTGATCGCGATCTTTTACGCGGAGGAACGAAGCTTCGGGGAGACCAACATGCTGAAGCCCGTGAAGCCGCGTGGAGTCGCTGGGAAACTGCTCTCGCCGCGGCGGTCCGAGAGACGGGTTGTCCCTTTCACATCGACGCAGCGGATTGGTGGCTGTGCTGAGCGCTCGCCTGCACATGGAGGCTGGATGAATGGAACGCTGTCGCCGCGAGATCGAAGCCATCGAAGCGGAATTGTTGGCCGGCAATCCGGATGTCGAAGGGCTGTGTCTGGCGCTTTCGGACTGGTCGGCAGAATTGCGAATCTTACAAGACGAAGAACGCCGCCGGGGAGGTTCCCAGCGGCGCGAAGGGGACGGGATCGGCGAGACTCAGGGCTTGACCGAGTAAGTGCGCTCCCCGTCCTCACCCTTGGTGGACGTCACGGACAGCCCCATCTTCTTGCCCACCGTACCGGACAGGAACCCGCGCACGGAATGCGGCTGCCAGCCGGTAGCTTTCATCAGTTCCTTGGCGGTGGCGCCCCCAGCCCGTTTCAGCAGTTCCAGGATCGTCTCGGTCTTGCTGCCCTCCCGGACGCCCTTCCTGGCTGCCTTGCTGCCGTCGCGGGCGCCACTAGCTTTCTTCGCGCCCTTGGGCGCTTTGTTCGCCTTGTTGGCCTTTTTCCCCGACTTGGCCTTGGACGGCGCGACGTGGCGCGCACGTTTGGCGATGTTGGCCTTCTTGGCGGCTTTCGCCGGTTCCGCCTTGGCCTGGGTGGTTTCGATTTGTTCTGTGTTCGAGTTCATGCTGCATTCTCCTTAAGCGGTAATGACCGCGGGTCAGGACATTCATCACTCCGGTTGGCCCCACATGCAAGCAAATTGTGCAAAGGCGATGGAAAGGCGATGCTGGCGGTTCGAGCGCCGCGGGTGACGGACCATGGCAGCCGGTAAGAGCCGTCTCGGACGCAAAAAAGATGCGGCGATTGTGGCGCTGCTCTCGCAGCGGAGTGTGGATGACGCGGCTCGTGTGGCCGGCGTGGGTGTCAGAACACTCTATCGCTGGCTGAGGGAGCCGGAGTTTCATGCTGCCTACCGGGAGGCGCGACGCGACGCGTTTGGGCAATCTGCAGCCCGGCTACAGCAAATGTCTACTGCGGCCGTCTCGACTCTGGGGAAGATCATGGTGGATCCGAACGCGCCTGCAGCCAGCCGGGTGAGAGCCGCGGATAGCGTCCTCGATCATGCGGCCAAGGCCATCGAAATCGAAGACCTCGAGGCACGTCTGGTTGCGTTGGAGCGATCCGCAGAAACGCTGAAGGCGACTTCGGGAAGGTGAAGACCACGTGCGGAACACAGGAAAGAGGTTGGCCCGGTTGGAACAGGCGCTGCTACCGGACGCCGGCCCGTTACCCAGCCTGGACGTTTGGAGGCAAGTGATCCGGCACCTCACGGACGAGCACTTGGAATTGTTAGTCACCGGGCTCAAGGGGAAACGCGCTGGTCGCACGCCGACCGAGCAGGAGCGGGCGGCCCAGCGAGGGCTGGACCTTCTGGTTCAGCGGGAATCTCGTGCACGCAGTCCGTTCCGTTGGCGGAGTTCCTAGTTTCATCGGAGAAGCGGAAGTGACGGCGGCAGGCAGGAGAGATTACGAAGGCAAGATTACGACATTTTGAGGACTCAGAAAGGTGCGGCCAATGAAGATGCATCAGGAGAAGACTGCTCATGAGAAAACTGCTCAGGACAAGACTACTCAGGACCAAATTGCTCAAGATCAACTGCGAAACGTGCTTGAGCACTTGATTCGGGTTCGGAAGAAGCAGAATGGGTTGTACACCGCATTGCGGAAGATGCTCGATGGAGGAAACCTAACTTACGCCTGGGAACAGCGCGGGTCGAAGACCATCAAGATTTGGTCGACCAAAGGAGGCTCCGCACTAAAACCTCTCGTGGCCGATGTCGGCAACGACGTCCAAGCCACGTTCCTGGAGTTATTCATCGAAGGTGCCGTCGTGTTCGCGACGGACCTCAATGCAACCCCGGAAATCCGTTTCTTTGAGTCCGGCAACCCGAAGTGACCGCTCAGTGATCCAATCGCGAGCGTGTGCTTGGCCCATGGGCCCAGAGAAACGGATCATGGTTTCCTCATCCTGCCAGAGTTGACTGCTGCGGTCCCCGTGAGTCATGAATGTCGGAGCGCAGACCCGGGCGTTCCCCGCGGTCTGCGCACCTCTGTCCTTTATGAAATTCAGATTCGTTTTACTGGGGCCGGACGACGACCCAGACGGCAGTGTCGCAGGCCGGGAACGCGATAACGCGGCCTTACAGTATGAGCAACGTGGGGCGGGCATGGTCCGCGCGGAGCGGACGACAAATGGCCGTTTCAAATCCACGGCGGTAGCGAATTTCAAAGCCAGGATTGTGCGCGACATCATTGTGGACGACGGCGAGACGGAACGCCGCGACTTCGGAATCGAGGCCGAGCTGGACGGACGAACACTCAGCTTTACGTTATCGGCGGCGGAGTTCGGCCGGATGGGCTGGGTGCTGAGCACACTCGGGCCGCAGGCGATCATTTATCCCGGCCAGCAGCAGCATGCGCGCGCGGCTATCCAGTGGTTGTCCGGCCTGGTCCGGCAAGAACGCATCTTCTCCCACTTAGGCTGGAGAAAGCATGGCCCGCACTGGGTGTATTTGCACGCAGCTGGTGCCCTGGGTGCCGAAGGACCCGTCTCCGATTTGCAGGTACAGTTGCCCGCCGCCTTGCAGCACTACCAAATGCAGTCGCCGGAAGAACCCGGCGAACGGGTGAACGCGGTTCGCGCGAGTTTGGGTCTTCTGTCTGCGGCGCCTGACCGAATCAGCTTCCCGCTGTTGGCCGCGGTGTATCGAGCCGCGTTCGGCAAGGTCGATTTTAGTGTGTTTCTGGCGGGCCAAACCGGCGTATTCAAAACCGCCTTGGCGACGCTGTGTCAGCAGCACTTCGGAGCGGGAATGGATGCCGCCAGTCTGCCAGCTAATTTCGCTTCGACGGGGAATGCTGTGGAGTTGCTGGCCTTTCACGCCAAGGACGCGGTGCTAGTGGTGGATGATTTTGCGCCGGCCGGAGGACCAGGCGATGGAGATCTGCACCACGTCGCCGAACGGCTGTTCCGCGGCGCCGGCAACCACCAGGGGCGGAGCCGCCTGAGCGGAAACGGGCGGCTGAGCGCGCCCCAGCCGCCCCGCGCGCTGGTGCTAGCCACGGGGGAAGAAGTGCCTCGGGGGCAGAGCATTCGCGCCCGACTACTGATCGTGGGGGTGGTGCCGGGCGAGGTGAATCGAGCTACGCTCAGCGAGTGCCAGTGCGCCGGGCAGCAAGGACGATTGGCGGCATCGATGGGCGCATTCCTGAGTTGGATCGCGGGCCGGTACGAAGAACTGCAGCGGCGTCTGCAAACGCGGGCGCGGGAGCTGCGCAACCAGGCTCACCCTGGCACCATGCATGCCCGCCTGCCGGCGATGCTGGCAGAGTTGCGGAGCGGCTGGGAGATCTTCCTGGACTTCGCATTCGAGGCCCGTGCGATCGGCAGGCGGAGCAGCAGGAACTGCAACAGCGGAGTGAAACAGCGCTGGCCAAACTCGCCGTCCGCCAAGCTCAGTATCACCAAGCCAGCGATCCAGCGGTGCGTTTTGTGTCCCTGTTGCGAGCCGCGCTGGCCACCGGCCGTGCCCATGTGGCGGACCGGCAGGGCAAGGTACCGGAATCGGCGGAGATCTGGGGCTGGCGGCGCAAACGTACGGGCCGAGGTTGGGTTCCGTTGGGCACCAAAATCGGTTGGGTCGCGGGCAGCGACTTATTCCTGGAGCCGGCCATCAGCTATCAGGCGGCCCAGGAACTGGCGGGGGCCGAGCGACTCCCAGTGGGCGAGCAGACTCTCCGCCACCGGCTGCGCGAGCGCGGCCTTCTGGCCAGTGTCGACGTCGGCCGCAAGATGGTGCTGGTGCGCCGCACCTTGGAGGGCAGCCCGAGACAAGTGCTTCATCTGAAGGCCAGCGAACTAGTGGAGTGACGGCGCAGTATACGACGTGCCGTCATCGACGCCGGCGAGCAGAATTACGAGATCAGCCACGGCCCCGAAAGCTGGCCGAGAAATTGATGGATCTCCACCGCAAGGCGGGCGGGCCTTCGTTCTCGATCATGAACATGATTCGACCGTTCCGAAAAACTTCAGCAACGAGGGGATTGATGCCTACTTCAATCTCAGAGATGTCGAAGTCGGACGTTTTGGCCCTCAGATAAAGCACCGGCCCCGCGCCACCCACGCTGAAGATAAGATCCAGTTGGTCGCCGTCCAACAGCTCGACGAGCAGCGTCACCAATTCGTCTTCGCCGTCCTCGTCCTCGATCAGTAAGTCAAGCCGCTCCTTTAAGTCCCAGAACGCCTGATTCACTTGGTCGTGCTCGTGATTGCTCATAGAGGTTTTGTTCGCAGAAGGAATTGCTAGACTCACGCTCATCGCCTTACCGCACAGCAACTCCGGGAGGAGGTGCAACACCTTGACAGCTCTTAAGGTTCGCTCACTCGCGCTCTCCCGGTGGGCCTTCGGCTACGCCTTCCTCGACGTGTGCCTGCATGCCGCAAAAGCACGTTCTTTCGCACTCCAATACGCGCTTCTGATCTCATTTCCCGGGCCTTCCGCTGTGCTGCTGCGCTCTGCTCTCCACAACCATCTCATCTACGGCCGGGGTCTTCGAGAAAAAGCGGCATTCAAAACCCATAGTAGAAGTCTCGCGCGCGCCGCGCCAGCCGCTTCCTTCTTGCGACTCGATCCGAAGCGCCGTAACCCCAACACGGTAGCGTGCATTGTCGGAATTGTCGGGTTGGGTCGGCGAGACGTCGGTGGCAGAGGTCGCTCCTCCTGAAGTCCGGGATGCTCCGTACAAGCCTTTTATAAACAAATACTTACACAGGTTTAGGTGCTGCTTACTTTTTTCAAAACACTGCCATTTCCTGCCATTTTCTGCCAACTGGGGCGAAGTGTGGGTGGAAACGGCAGATCCCGTTCAGATGGAACTCCTCAGCAAGGCCCGGCTGCCGCTGGTGCGCCGTTCCACTTCGCGTTCCGGCGGGCCCGTTGCGCTGTTCGCCCTCAGCCGGGAAGACGCCCTCCAGAACCCCGCGGCTTGGCCGGCTTCTTCGCTGCTTTCGCCGCTCCCGGTGTTCGGCTTCACGCGCGCCCAACAGAAGCTGCTGGAACTCGCGTTTCTGGATCACTCCGACCGCGAGGCCGCGCAAGAATTAGGGATTTCTACGGATGGCGTCGGTATGCCGATGATGCGGTCCTTGGGTTCGAGAACCGGGATGAAGCGGAGAGCTTGCGCAGGCAACTGCAAGAGCAATTGCGGAAGGTCGGACTGGAACTGCACCCGGAGAAGACCCGAATGATCGAGTTCGGGCGATCCGCAGAGAGCAACCGGAAGCGGAGAGGAGAAGGGAAGCCAGAGACGTTCGATTTTCTGGGATTCACCCATATATGTGGGAGGACCCGGACGGCAGGGCGCTTTACCGTCAAACGGAAGACGATAGGCAAGCGGATGCGCGCGAAGCTGCAGGAAATCCGGCAGAAGTTGCGGCAACGGATGCACGATGCGGTTCCGGAGACGGGGAAGTGGCTGCGGTCGGTCGTGCAGGGCTACTTCAACTATCACGCGATTCCCGGCAACGGGAAACGGCTTCAGGCATTCCGCGTTGGGGTTACTCGGTACTGGTGGCAGACGTTGCGCTGCCGAAGCCAAAGTAGCCGCATCGACTGGGCGCGCATGGACCGACTGGTACGCCGGTGGATTCCGAGCATCCGCATCATGCATCCGTATCCGAGTGTGCGCTTTGACGCCATTCATCCAAGGTAGGAGCCGTATGCGGGAAAGCCGCTCGTACGGATCTGTGCGGGGGGTAGCGGGCAACCGCTATCCCTACCGCGAGTGTGCCGAGCATGTTCGACAGCTCGGGGGTGAAAGTCCCCTTGACAGCCTGATGGAGGCGAAGTCATAGCGAAGCGCAAGGGCGTCGTCGCGAGGCGGGGTCTGAAAGAAGCGTGGAGCAAACGTACGGGCCGATGA
>DATNJC010000089.1:0-4694 GCA_035604115.1 Bryobacteraceae bacterium
CGAGAGCTCATTCAACTCCATGAGCGAGTCGCTGGAACAACTGATCGCCGAGCAGAAGGAGAAGCAGCGCCTGGAGAACGAACTGGCCATCGCCCAAGAAGTGCAGTCGCAGTTGTTCCCCAAGGCGATGTCGGACCTGGAGTCGCTCGAGGTCCACGGCGTGTGCCGCCCGGCGCGCACCGTCAGCGGCGATTATTACGACTTCCTCCCCTATGGGCTGGACCGCCTGGGCATCGCCGTGGGCGACATCAGCGGCAAGGGGATTTCGGCGGCGCTGCTGATGGCCACCATCCACTCCGCCGTCCGCGCCTACGAGATCGGACGCATGCCGGCCATGACCGCGCACCTGGTGGCGGCGGGGGGCGCCCCCGGCGCTCCCACCCACGTCTTCGAAGCGCGCTCGGGCAGCAGCGACGAGTTCTCTCCCGCCCAGGTGCTGAGCCTGCTCAATCGCCAGTTGTATCGCAGCACCCCGGCGGAAAAGTACGCCACGCTCTTCCTGGGCGTGTACGACGGGCGTTCGCGCGCGCTCACCTATTCCAACGCCGGACATCTCCCTCCGGTCGTCCTGGGGCAGGACGGGTCGCTGCGGCGGCGTCTGGACACGCCCGGGCTGGTGATCGGCCTGTTCGATGACCAGGGTTACGAGGAGCGCACCATCGATCTGCGGCCCGGTGACATCTTCCTGGCCTTCAGCGACGGGGTCACGGAGCCGGAGAACGAGTTCGGCGAATTCGGCGAGGAACGGCTGATCGAGATCGTGCGCGACCACCGCCACCTGCCCCTGGCCCGCATCTCGGAGATGGTCACCTCGGCGGTGAGCGACTGGATCGGCACCAACGAGCAGCCCGATGACATCACCATAGTGCTGGCGCGGGCACGTTGATCGGCGGCAAACCCTAGTCTTCGCTACTCCTTCGGGATCCCAGTCGGCGCCTGCAAGTCCGGCACTCCCTGGGCGTGCATCAACTGGTTGAGTGCGGGCAGGTCCTTGCTGACGATCTCCTGCCATTGTACGAGTTGCGCCTCGAGCTTGCGGTTGAGCATGTCGAAGACCTGATACATCTGCGCGGTGGGAGCGGAGTCGGCGGTGTCCTCGGTGTGGCTGAGCGAATCCAGCGCCTCGTTGAGTTTGTTGGGTAAACCCAGGTTGCCCTCCGAACTCTTCATCTTCACCTGCATCAGCTCTTCTTCGATTGGAATCATCTTCTCGTTGAACTGCCTGGCTGCGGCGAGGACTGGCTGGGCTTGCGGGCTGTCGCCGGCCCATTGGCGCAGCGTCTCCAGCTCGCCCCGCAACTGGCGGATCTGATTGACGGCAACGTGCAGGCGGTTGTTCGCCTCACGGATCTTCATGCCGAGGTCGAACTCCTTCTGCAAGTCGGCGGCGGAGACATTCGCCACGCGCGGATCGAGGCGCAACTCGAGAGGCTGCGTCCGGCTTTGCCCGTCAGCCGTCAGTTTGACTTGATAGCTTCCAGGAACGGCGAGAGGACCCAGCGGCCCGATATCGCTGTAGAACGCGCCGGGGATCTTGACCGGAGGCTCGTAGCGAAGATCCCAGGGGAAGCGGTTCATGCCCGCTTCGGCCGGAATGACTTCCTTCATTTTTTCCTGATCCGGCCACTCCGGCGGTTGCTCTGCGATCTTCTTCTCTTTGCTTGAGTAATGGCGCACCAGCCGGCCCTGGTTGTCGAGAATGTCGAGCGTCACTTCCCCGGCCGGC
Organism: Bryobacteraceae bacterium; assembly: GCA_035604115.1. GTDB lineage: Bacteria > Acidobacteriota > Terriglobia > Bryobacterales > Bryobacteraceae > Palsa-187. The sequence continues at coordinate 1,727 of DATNJC010000089.1, forward strand.
TTGGTCTTGAAGTAGTAGTCGATGATGGCTCCGATAGGAGGATTCTGTCCCACCGGCCGCCGCCGCTCCACCTGCTCCGGAAAATGCAGGCGGATCGCAGGCTGCGGCTTGTAGAGGTGAAGGCTGGCTTGGGCAAGCTGCGGATTGAGTTCGCGCAGAGGCATGAGGTCGTCGAGCACCCAGAATGAACGGCCGTTGGTGGCGATCGCCAGGTCGTCATCGTGAACAACCAGGTCGGTGACCGGCGTGGACGGCAGGTTCAATTGCAGCGGTTGCCAGTGTGAGCCGTCGTCGAAGGATACAAACACTCCTCTTTCGGTTCCGGCATACAGCAAGCCCTTGCGTTGGCGATCCTCGCGGACGGCGTGGACGAAATACCCGTCGGGTATGCCGTTGGTGATGGCGGTCCAAGTCTTGCCGTAGTCATTAGTCTTCAGGATGTGCGGACGGAAGTCATCGAGCTTATGGCGGTCCACCGCCACATAGGCGGCGCCGGCGTCAAATGGCGACGCCTCGATAAGGCTGATCATGCTCCATTCCGGGAGGGCCTTCGGGGTGACGTTTGTCCAGTTCTTGCCGCCATCGCGGGAGAGTTGGATCAGGCCATCGTCGGTGCCGGCCCAGAGCAAGTCCTTCTGCTTGGGAGACTCTGCGACGGCAAAGATGGTGTCGTAATACTCGACGCTGGTGATGTCGAGGGTGATGGCGCCGCCGGAGGGCTCCTGCTTGCTCTTGTCGTTGCGGGTGAGATCGGGGCTGATCGCCTCCCAGCTCATACCCCGGTCGCGGCTGCGGAACAGGCGGTTGTTGGCGAAGTAGATGGTGCTGGGATCGTGAGGAGAAATCATCAGCGGCGAGGTCCAGTTGTAGCGATATTCCAGATCCTTGGCGCCGTGGCCGGAAACGTCCAGCGGCCAGACGGAAACGTCCTGCGTCTGCTGGGTGCGTTTATCGAATCGAAAGATCGTGCCTTCGTTCCCGCCGTAGATAGTGTTGTGGTCGCTGGGATCGGGAGCGACGAAGCCGGTCTCGCCACCGAAGTCAAACCAACTCCATCGGCCGATCACGCCGGAATCGTCATAGGTGGCACTGGCGACGCTGCTGTTGTCCTGCTGCGTTCCGTAGAGATAGTAGGGCCACTGATGGTCGTCGATCACGTGGTAGAACTGCGCGGTGGGCTGGTTGTTTTGCTGCGTCCAGGTGCGGCCGGCGTCGAGGCTGATGGTAACGCCGCCGTCGTTGCCGTTGATGAGGCGGTCGGGGTCGGTGGGATCGATCCACAGCCCGTGGTGATCGCCGTGGGGCGCAGGCAGAAGGCTGAAGGTCTTGCCGCCGTCGGTGGACTTGAACATGCCGGTGTTGAGCACGTAGACGGTATCCACGCTTCTGGGGTCGGCGAAGATGTGGGTGAAGTACCAGGCGCGCTGGCGATAGCGCTCGTCGTCATTGACGCGCGTCCAGGTGTCACCGCCGTCGTCGGAGCGGTAGAGACCGCCTTCCTTGGCCTCGATCAGCGCGTACACACGATTGGAGTCGCCGCCCGACACCGAAACTCCTATGCGACCCAGGATTCCCTCGGGGAGACCGTGGCCTTCCAGGCGCTTCCAGGTGGCGCCGCCGTCGATGGACTTGTAAAGACCGCTGCCGGGGCCACCGCTGTTCAGACTCCAAGGGGTGCGATACACCTGCCAGAGAGCGGCGTAGAGGGCGTTGGCATTGTTGGGGTCGAACACGACGTCGATGCCGCCGGTACGGTCGTCCCTGTACAGGACTTTTTTCCACGTCTTTCCGCCGTCGGTGGTGCGGAAGATGCCACGCTCGGCATTCGGGGCATAGGCGTGACCCAGTGCCGCCACGAAGGCGATGTCGGGATTCCTGGGATGGACAACGACAGCGCCGATGTGACGGCTGTCGGGCAAGCCGACGTTCTTCCAGGTCTTGCCGCGATCGGTGGACTTAAACACGCCGTCGCCGTAGGAGATGTTGCCGCGGATGCAGGCTTCGCCGGTGCCGACATAAATCACATTGTGATCGGAATCGGCAACAGCGATGGCCCCGATGGATGAGATCGACTCCTTGTCAAACAGCGGGGTCCAGGTCGCGCCGCCATCCACGCTTCTCCACACACCGCCCGCGACGGCTCCGAAATAGAAGACGTCCGGCTCGCCGGCAACGCCGGTCACCGCCAGAGCACGGCCGCCGCGGAATGGACCGATCAAACGCCACTTCATCTCCTTGAACAGATTCTGGTCATAACCTGTCGTTTGGCCTTGGGCCTTTCCCGGGACCGAGACAACGGCCAGAAATGCCAGCGATGAGACGAGGACAACCAGCGGTCTCGAGCGCATGCGAAGAACCCTCCCGAGCGGTTGAGCAAAACCAGAGATCGTAACACGCCCTCAGCTCCGCCTTGGCAGCGCCGGGCTCCGGGCTTTGGGTTCTGAGCCTCAGCGTCAAAACGATCCGTTTTGGTATGAGGGAGACGCGATCTCCAAAAAGGAATTGTTCCACTGCCAATCTTGCTGTCGATTCCGAATTTCCACAGAGTGCACTCCTTTACCTTGGATCGGCACCGGCTGCAAGCCGGAACCCCGTTAGGGAAGTTCCTGCACGAACTCCGTCTTCATTCCGGGCTGATAATTATGAGAATCGCACTCTTGGCATGGGAATCGCTTCATTCCATTACCGTGGGCGGTGTGGCGGCCCATGTCACCGAGCTGGCGGCTGCGCTGGAGCGCAAAGGACATGAAGTCCATGTCTTCACGCGGATGGGAGCATGGCAGCCGCACTACGAATGCATCCATGGCGTGCATTACCATCGCTGTCAGTTCCGGCTAAACTCGGACTTCGTCGAAGAAGTCAACGACATGTGCCGCTCCATCGCTTACCACGTGTGCGCAACCGAGAATTTCATCGGTGCGTTTGACGTGATTCACGCCCACGACTGGCTGACCGGCAATGCCATGAT
>DATNJC010000090.1:0-14924 GCA_035604115.1 Bryobacteraceae bacterium
TGCGAGCTTGGAAGATCCGCCAACTGGAATTGCTGGAGCATGCCGTGGCCGCGGCCCTTACTGCGGTGAATTCAGAACACGCAACAGCCCATTTTCGCCACTGCGGCTATGGTCTATAAATACTCAGAAAATGGTCTAAACATTCCAGCCCCATCCCGTAAAGGCGGGGAGCAAGATGGCGGTCTATGCAAATCCCGAAAATGGTTAAGACCTGAGCGCTACCGTTGGGCGGGACTCTTAAGATCATTGGCGGGCTCCGGCGCGGCATCTGAATCGTCCGCGTTCGCGGCTTTCTGGTACCACTCCTCGGCTTGACGCCGGTCCACATCGACGCCGAGTCCCTTTTCGTAGAGCACGCCGATGTTGTACATGGCGGTGCGGCTCCCGGCGTCGGCGCCTTTCTGAAACCAGCTCAGCGCCTCGCCGTAGTCGGTGGCGACGCCCTGGCCTTTCTGGAACATCACGCCGATGGCGTTCATCGCCGCCGCGTTACGGCCGTCGGCGGCCCTGCGAAACCAGCCCATGGCCTCCCCGTAATCCGCGAGCACGCCCAAGCCATCCCGGTACGCGACGCCCACGTTGAACATGGCCTGAGCATTGCCCGTCGCGGCGGAATTGCGAAACCATCGCAGCGCTTCGTCGTATTGCCTCCGCACGCCCAGGCCCTGGTAATACATGATGCCGAGGTTGCACATGGCCTGGCCGTCGCCCTTCGCGGCCGCTCGATTGAACCAGGCCAAGGCGGTCGGGTAGCTCTGCGCGGTCCCTTGGCCCGCGGCGTACATGATGCCGAGATACATGATGGCCTCGATGTTCCCGGCCTCCGCGGCGTTCTTGAAGGCGCCCAAGGCCCCGGTATAGTCGCGCTGTTCGTACATCTCGATCCCGCGAGTCAACACCATTTTGCCGTCCGTCGCAGGTTCGTGCGGCACGGGCGGCGGGGTCGGCTGCGCCTGAGCGAGCGATGCCGCAAGGAAAAGCGCGCCTAGAATTTGCCCGCCCGACTCTAGAATCCGGTATTTCGTCATGCCAGTGCGAAGGTCGTGCCGTCAGACACCACCATAGCTCATCGACGCGCCAGCTCCGCCGTCCGTTTCCGCACTGCCGCTGCGGATGCGCCGTGCGGATGGCTGGAAGCGGGTATTTCTGCGTGGCCGCCTGGGCGATGCTCGTGCGCAAGCGCCGAGCCGCGCGATAGCCGGGACTCCGAACCCCGGGTTGCCACTTGCTCCACGCGATGCGATCCCTTAGATTCAAGATTGTGAACGAAATCGTGTTCGAAATTACGCAAGAAGCCGACGGCGGCTATTGCGCGGAGTGCTTGACGGAGAGCATCTTCACCCAAGGCGGCACGTAGGACGAGTTGCGAGCCAACGTCAAGGAGGCCGTTGAGGCGTTCTATTTTGATCGCCCGAAGCCCGCCGGCATCCGGCTGCACCTCGTGCGCGATGAAATGCTCGCCCTCGGATGAAACTCCCGCGCGACTTGAGCGGCCACGATCTGGTGGACGCGCTCTGCGCCAATGGGGATACGTGGAGGTCAACCAGGAAGGCAGCCACATCATCTTGCAGACGCAGGAGCCAACTCCGCATCGCATCGCCGTACCGGCACACAGAGTACTGCGCGTCGGTACGCTCAACGGGATTCTGAGGAGCGTTGCGAATCACAAAGGAGTCGGCCGGCGAGCGATACGCGCCTCCCTATGAAGGGGGCGCCGGTCGTGCGCGAGCGCCGTGTGGCGCGATAGAATTGAATTTCGCGACCCCATATGAAAATCGCTATGAAAACATCCCTGATTGCAATGCTGCTGTGCGCCGCCACGATGGCGCAAACCCCGGCTCCTGCCACCAAGGCCCCGGCTCCCAAAGCCGCGGTCCCGGCCGCCGCGCCGAAGGCCGCCGCTCCCGCGGGACCCAATCTGCTCGACCCGAACACGATGAAGGCGACCGCGCCCGCCACCTACACGGTGAAGTTCACCACCACCAAAGGCGACGTGGTGATCAACGTGACGCGCGCCTGGGCGCCCAACGGAGCCGACCGCTTCTACAACCTGGTGCGCGGAGGCTTCTACGACGGCGCCGCGTTCTTCCGCGTACTCCCGGGCTTCATGGCGCAGTTCGGCGTCAGCGCGCGTCCGGATGTTTCACGCGTGTGGGAGAGCCGCAACATCATCGACGACCGCGTTACGCAGAGCAACACCCGCGGCAAGGTGACGTTCGCGCAGACCTCGGCGCCGAACAGCCGCGGCACGCAGGTGTTCATCAACTACGGCAACAATACCTTCCTCGACGGGCAGCGATTCGCCCCCTTCGGCGAGGTGGCTTCGGGCATGGAGGTCATGGATAACCTGTACTCGGGCTACGGCGAGGGCGCACCGCAGGGCCGCGGTCCCGACCAGGGGCGGCTCGTCGCGGAGGGCAAGGCGTACCTCGACAGAGGGTTCCCGATGCTGGATCGCATTATCAAGGCGACCATCGAGCCGGCGGCTCCGGCGGCGCCCGCGCCTCCTGCGGGCGTGACAGTCCAGACCAAGTAACCCGGCTGTGTTCAGCACCATCTCTCGCGCGGCGCTGGCGTTCACTCTAGCGCTCTCGGCGCGCGGCGAGACGGTTCACGTTCGCGTGCTGGCCACCACGGACCTGCACGGCAACATCTTTCCGTACGACTACTACACCTCGCAGCCCGCCCCGCGCGGATTGGCCAAAATCGCCACACTGATCGGCCGCGAGCGGGCGGCGAATCCCAACACCCTGCTGCTCGATTGCGGCGACACCGTCCAGGGCTCGCCGCTCGAGACCGTGCATCTAGCCGCGATGCGTGCCGGGAAGTCTGCACGCGGCCCCCAACCAGATCCCCCCCAACCAGATCCAATGATGCTGGCGATGAACCGCCTGGGCTACGACGCCATGACCGTCGGCAATCACGAGTTCGACTTGGGCGTAGCCGATCTCGACCGCGCCCGCCGCGACGCCAAGTTCCCCTGGATCTCGGCCAACATCGAAGGAGGATCGTTCCAGCCCTACGCCATCAAGACCATTGCGGGAGTGCGCGTGGCCGTGATCGGCGCGACGACGGCGTCGGTCCCGTCCTGGGAGCCAGCCGAAAACTTTCGCGGCTTGCGCTTCACCGACGCGGTGGAAGCGGTGCGGCGAAGTGTCGTCGAAATCCAGCGGAAGCGCTCAGCCGACGTGATTCTGGTGGCCGCGCACACAGGCATCGACCGCGACGCGACGACGGGCGCGCTGCGCACTCAGGATCTGCCCAACGAGAACGTGGCGTACCAGATCGCACAGATTCCCGGAGTGGATGCAGTAGTCTTCGGCCACACCCACAACGAGGTCGGCGAATATCGCGTAGGCCCAGTGCTGCTGATGCAGCCGCGCAACTGGGGGATGTCGCTGGGCGAAATGGATCTGACGCTCGATCGCTTAGCAGGCGGCTGGAAACTCGCGTCCAAGTCGAGCCGCGTAATCCCGGTGACCGATGCAACGCCGGCCGATGAAGCCGTCCTGTCGCTGGCCCGGCCCTATCACGAGGCCGCCGAGCGCTATCTCGACACGCCCGTGGCCCAAGCGCCGGAGGCGATGAGCGCCGCTCTGGCGCGCGCCGAAGACACTCCGGTGATCGATGCGATCCAGGCCGTGCAGCTCGAAGAAGCCCGCGCGCAGGTGAGTTTCGCCGCGGCCTTCGACATCGGCGCGCGGCTCCCCAAGGGCGCGGTGACCGTGCGGCAGATCGCGGCGTTGTACCCCTACGACAACACGCTCTACGCCATCGAAACCACCGGCCGCGTGGTGCGCGAGGTTCTGGAATACTCGGCGCGCTACTACAACAGTTGCGCCCAGGATTGCTCTCATGGCCCGCTCATCAACCCGACGGTCTACGGCTACAACTACGACATCGCCGAAGGCGTGAGCTACGCAATCGACCTCCGGCGCAAGCCCGGAGAGCGCATCGTGAATCTGACCTGGCAAGGGCGTCCCCTGAACGCCGATCAACCCCTGCGCGTGGCGATCAACAGCTACCGCGCGGGCGGCGGAGGCGGCTACTCAATGCTGCGCGGGGCTAAGGTCGTGTGGCGGTCGAGCGAAGAGGTCCGCGAGATGATCATCCGCTACTACACCGCGCGCGGAACTTTGAAGTCGTCAGCCACAGGCAACTGGCGCGTCATCCCCGAGGAAGCGCATCAGGAAGTAGTCCGCGAGGCGATGGAAGAAGCCGCGCGGCCGCGGTTGAAGTAAGGCCCTTAAGGAAGCCAGCGAACCTGGTTGCGCAAGTCCTCAGGATCCCAGTTCAACCACACGATCAACAGCCTGTCGATCGTCGCGCCAATGGACCGGGACGAGGGAATCAGAAGCACGCCGGGAGATGGGTGCAGCGCGATGAAGTCCTGGAAGTGGTCCTGCATCGTTCCCACATCGCGCGTGACAAGCACTCGGCCGGCCTCAGCGGTAATCCGCAACACTTCCAGATCGGAGGCGCCGTCCGGAATCACGCCGGCGGCATCCCGGAAATCGACGGATGGTTCGCGGCGCCGCAGACCTCTGCCGATGTCCGGATCGATGTCGGCGTCAGCTTGAAAAGCAATCTTCAAGAGGACTTTGGGGACGGAGGGTTGTTCACCGCCTCAAAGCACTCCAACATCCTGGCAGGCATCGGGTACTGAGCCTTGATTTCCTCGAACAGGCGGTCCTGGTCCTTCAGGTAGGCCTCGACCTCGGTGGGATGGTCCAGCATGAAGGCGATCGCTCCATACACCTTGGCCAGCGATCCGATGCTTGGATAAGCGTCGAAAATCGCCTCGGCCGACCGGCCTTGCCGAAAGTCGTGGAACAGAACGTCCAGGCCGATGCGGGTACCGGCTACATAGTAGCCGCCGTTGCGGATTTCCACGTATTCGTTGGTCGCCATAGGAGACTCCACTACTTATTTTACTCCGAAGCCAGATCGTAGCGCTCGAAACCGCACGCGCCGAAGTGGCACGCCTGAAGTTATCTACAACAGCGATTTCACGAAGCTGATGATCTCAGGCTCCGTCCAGTTCCGGTCGGAAATGATTTTCGCCGCGACCACGCCATTCTTGTCGATGATATAGGACTCCGGAATCTGGAACGTTCCATATTTAAAGCCGATCTCCCGATCCGGATCCCGCGCGGTTTCGAAACCAACGTCAAATTGCCGCAGGAACGCCCGATAGGCCTGTTCGTTGGTGTCAATGCTAATGCCCAGGACCACCACGCCAGACTTCCGCAACACGTTTTGAAAAGCGTTGAGCGAGGGCGTCTCCTGAATGCAGGGAGCGCACCAGCTCGCCCAGAAGTTCACGACGAGGACCCGGCCCCGGAAATCCTTCGTGGTCCATCGTGCGCCCCTCTCGGTGGTGACCGTGAAATCCGGTGCGACGTCGCCGGCAACCGTGATGTGAGGATCACGGATCGCATTGGCAGTGAGCCCGATTAGGGAAACGGTCATGACGACAACGCCGATTCCCAACGCAAGGTCAACGGTTCTGTAAGGAATTCTGAGCAAGTCATTGGACGCGCGACCAGCCGAAATTCTTCCCTGCCTGTGGACGAATCTGTGGAAAGCATGTGCAAGGCCGAAATTTGCGCCGGTCCCGTAAACTAGGTACCGTATGCCCATGGCGACGATTCCCGACCTAGCATTTGAAAAGGGACTCCCCGCAAATGTAGACGCCGAGCGCTTCGTGCTCGGCCAGATTCTGCTGAACGACACGCTGTATCTCCAGGTCGCCGGCGCCCTCGAGCCCAGCGATTTCAGCCTCGAAAAACACCGCCGCATCTTCGCGCGGATGAAGGATCTCTACGACCGCGCCGAGCGCATCGACCGCGTGACCCTGGCCGACGAGCTGATGAAGCAGGGCCAGCTCGAATCCGTCGACGGCCTGGCGTACCTGGTTTCGCTCGACGACGGCCTGCCGGAGATCGCCAACCTCGACAGCTACGTCCGCATCGTCAAGGACAAAGCCACGCTGCGCAAGCTGATCTTCAGCGCCCAGAGCCTGATCAACCGCTGCCTGATCGGCGAGGAGGAGCCCGACCAGATTCTGGCCTCCGCCGAAGAATCGCTGCTGAAGCTGGGCGAGGCGCGGTCGCGCGATCAACTCGCCTCGCCCGCCAGCATTGTCGATAAATTCCCCGGCGGCATCGGCGCCTTTCTCGATCCCAGCCAGCGCGTGCGCGGCTTGAGCACCGGCTTCGCCCGCTTCGACGACATGACCGGCGGACTGCACGGCAGCGAGTTGATCATTCTGGCGGCGCGTCCTTCCATGGGCAAAACCGCACTGGCCCTGAATGTCGCGCAACACGTAGCCATGCATCCGAGTATGCGCAAGCCCGTGGCGGTGTTCTCGCTCGAAATGTCGTCGGAGAGCCTGCTCACCCGTTTGCTGTGCGCCGCCGCGCGCGTGGATCAGCACAAGTTCCGTACCGGGTTTCTGAACGCCGAGGAACGCCGCAAGCTGCAGGTTGCTCTGGCCGATCTGACCGAAGCGCCGCTGTATCTGGACGACACCCCCGGTGTCAACCTGATGGACATCCATTCCAAGCTCCGGCGCATGCAGACCGAGCGGGGATTGAGCCTGGTGGTGATCGACTATCTGCAGTTGATGAGCAGCCGCGGGCGCTCGGAGAACCGCAACCAGGAAGTGAGCGCGATGTCCCGCGGCCTGAAGCTCATGGCCAAGGATCTCAACGTGCCCTTCCTGGTGCTGTCGCAATTGAGCCGCGCCTCGGAAATCCGCACCGGCGATCACAAGCCCATCTTGAGCGACCTGCGCGACTCCGGATCGATCGAGCAGGACGCCGATCTGGTGGCCTTCATCCACCGCGAAGAGATTTACAAGAAGGACGACGAAAGCCTGAAGGGCCTGGCCGACCTGATCATCGCCAAGCAACGCAACGGCCCCATCGGCACAGTGCCGCTGCGCTTCCTGGGCCAGTACACGCGCTTCGAAAACCGCGCCGAGGATCTGGGCGACATGCCGGAGTAGCGTTTAAAGTCAACTCGATTCGCGATTCTCCACAGCAGCAACACGGCGCTTAGCACTTGAGGAATTTCCCGGCTTGCAATTCCCCATACCATGACCGGATCGGCTCCTTCATAGTTGTGGATCAGCACGTTGCGCAAGTCGTTCATCTCGCGCCAGGGGATGCTAGGATGTGCGTCACGGAAATCCTGCCCAATTTTCCTCGAAGCTTCGCCCAGAATCTCAAGGTTCCGGCATACGGCGTCCAACAGGATGTGGGCGGGCACAGTACCCTGGTCTCGAAGCGCGGCGCACTCCAGTATTCGCTGGCAGCAATCACGAATGTGCAGGAGGTAAACGCGGGGATTCGGAGCGGTCAAATGGGTTTCGCCTCGGCCAGCACGTGCTCGCGCAGGTAATGGAGACTGCCCGGAGTCACCAGGTCCACCTCGGTGCCCAGCAGATCGCGAAGATCCAAGCGCAGCCCAATCAGATCGAACAGAGTGCGCCCGCTTTCAAACTCCACCAGGAAATCGACGTCACTGGCGCCGGAGCTCTCGCCGCGAGCGACGGAGCCGAACACGCGAATGTCGCGAGCGCCGTATTTGCCCGCCAATTGAAGAATGGCGTCGCGCTTCTCGTGCCGTAGAGTGTCCAAGGTCACCACGCTTCCATTATGGTCAGATTTCTCAGGCCTTCGACAGACGCACCTCAGCTCGCAGGCGCGTCGGTGGGCGCGCGGAATGACCCTTAGTTGTGACCCAAGTGGGCCCTTCAAAATGCCGGAGTCGGTTCCCGCGCGGGCCGAGGAACGCTCATGCCTAATGGCCGGAGCGCTCAGTCGAGAACGCGATAGATGGTTACACAGTCGTTGCGATACACCTGCTGCAACGCCGGATCGGCCTGATGCGCAGCCGCGAGAACTTCTAGATCCTCGAGCCGCACGGGCAAGGAGTAATCTGTGTTGATCCAGTACACATATTTCAATCCGCGCTCCTTCGCGACGGCGCCCAGGTGGCTCCACAGATCGACGATTCCGGAGTGATCTTCGGCATACAACAAACGTGTGAGCAAGGAGCGGCGAATCACGGGATTTCCAGTATAGAGATGCAGCGCGGGATCTTCGTTGGACAGAATCGGCGCATCGCGAGGCGTGTTCTGGATGAGCCACTGGTCGGCGGCTAAAAATTGGGCGTTTCGGAGCCGGTGCTGGACCGCGTTGTCGGGTTGAATCACGGCGGAAACGTAAACCTCCAGAGCTGCCACTCCGACTGCCATGAGACCAAGAACCGCGATCATGCCGCGAGCCACAATGCGGTTTCCGGCGTCGGGCGCGCGCAACCCGGTCTGGAGCATTTTAAGTACATGCTCGCCCTCGTAGACGAGGCCCACCAAGCCCAAGGGGAACAGCGGAAACACGAAGCGTTCGTCCGGCGGGTAGTGCCAAAGGACGAGCATCGCTGCATAAACCACGGCAAACAGAGCATAGAGCTGGCCGTAGCCTTGGCGCAGCATCCGAATCACTCCGGAGATCATGGCAACCGCGATCGCCTCGGCCAGTATCTTAAGCGCCAAGGATGTGGTGAACTTGGGCACGAGCAGGGAACCCAGTCCCCAGAGAAGGCCGTCGGCGTTCTTCCACAACACCAGATGAAGATTGCTCAGGCCGACGTTCGTAAACTCGTACGCAAGGTAGTCGGTGTAGTAGGTGAACATCGGGTCAGTGGTGGCGAGCCTGTGAGCGTGCCCCCAAATCGTCCAGCCAATCACGAACGGCAGCATCCCCGCGGCGAAGCGCAGAGTCGCATCCAGGCGGGTTTTTGGGCCGGCCTTCCTCCAGATGTACAGCAGGGCAACCGGTAAGAGAGCAATGCCGGCGGTACGCGTCAAGTACACCAAGCCGGCTCCGATTCCCACGGCAAGCGCCCAGTTCGCCGAGTTCCCGGGCTTGACGGTGCGCTCCAGCATCAAGAAAACCACCATGGTCATCGCCACAAACAGCGGCTCGGACAACAACTGGCTGCCAAACCAAATGGTGTAGGGATTCAAGGCGAATACGGCCAGGACCAGCAGAGCTCTCCCTCCGGTGATGCCGAGGGATGCCAGGATCGCCGAAAAAGCCGCCAACGTCGCTGGAATCGCCAGCCAGGAGATCCACGCGGCAATCGGAAGGTTGCGCGGGAACTCGGGATCGATTCGCCAGGCTATCGAAAGCAGCATAGGAAACACGGGCGGGTACTTGGTTTGGGCTGGTTGGCCGGGAAGACTTTCGATTCGATAGCCGGAGTCGGTGGCCAGCGATTTGGCGGAAACAAAATACACGCAATCGTCATGAAACGCGCAAAAATTCGGCACGTCGTCGTGGAGCCACAAGTAGGCTGCTGAAGGGATCAGCAGGACCAGCAGGGTGATAGGACCAACACGACGGACGGCTGGAGACATGGTCGTACTAAGGTATCGTCGGCCTGAGGATTTTTCTTCATTTTCAGTCCGGAGGCGGTTCCATTCGGCTTCAGGAACGTGAACCGACGCCCGCCGGACCCTGGACGCTCAAGGTTCAATGCGATCGGTGGGTCCACACCAGGCTTACCCCAACGATCGCGCGCCATGGACCAACGCCACGATCAGTGCGGCATCGGCGCTTTGAGCCCGCTGAAGCCACACCTGTGAACGTCCGGCACACAGGACGCGCGACACAGCGCCGGCAACTCATTGAAACTTCAAATGGAACGCAATGGTCCCCCGCGTGCGTCTAACGGAAACACTATGCGCACGTGGTTACTGGCCGGGATCGTAGCGGCGCTGGGGATGACGGGCCCCATTTTCGCCGGGGATAAAGCCGCCGGCGACAAGGAAGATCCGCAGGAAGCCCTCGAAGCCCTCAACGTCAACGCCCGCTACACCATCGAGAGCGTGCACCTGATGGGCGCCAAGATGGTGCACCTGAGCAAGCCTCTGCGCGGCGAACTCGACCAGGTGGTGGGCCAGAAGGTGGACCATTCCCGCCTGGACAAGATCGCCGAGCAGATCAAGAAAGAACTGCACGTCAGCGACGTCTCGGTGAAAGTCGAAAAAGGCGCCACGCCCGAGCACGTCAAGGTCGACTTCGAGATCAAGAATTCGCGCAAGCAGGATTTCGATCTCAACGTGGCCCGCTTCCTGTACAACTCCAAACTCGGTTGGACCGGCGAGGGCCGCGCCACGACGCACATCGGCGGCAACGCCTTCAACTTCGGCCTGGTCGACGATGGCGACGCGCTCACCGAACGCTTCGCCGGAATCCGCGCGGGCTTCGAACGCGACAAGGTGGGCACGGACCGTCTGCGCCTGCGCTTCGATTTCGCCAGTTACCACGATCAGTGGAGCCCGGCCACGCTCGCCGCCGCGGGCCCATCTTCCGAAATGGCCTCCGGACCATCCGACATTTACAGAACCCGCCAAAGCTTCTCGCCGGTCGCGACTCTGGTCCTGGCCGAGCCGCTGGAGTTCAGCTTTGGCACCGACTTCGCGCGTTTCCGGCCGCCTGCGGGGTATGCCGGTGCTTCCGCGAAAACCGAATCCTCCAACGCCGTGGTATCTACTCTGCGCTACCACCGGCGTTGGGGTTCGGCGCCCGATTCGGATAAAGACAGTGACGGACAGGACCTGCGCGCGTCTTACACCGTACGTGCGGGAACTCACGTGCTCGAAAGCGATCCGGCCTACACGCGGCATCTCGCCGAGGCGCGCTACAAGTACCGCCGCGGTCACAGCGCCATCGCGATCGGGTTCCTGGCCGGGCGCATCACCGGCATCGCGCCGTTATTCGAGCGCTTCACCGCCGGCAATAGCGTCATCCTGCGAGGCTGGGACAGGTACCAGCTCGATCCGCTGGGAGCGTCGCACATCGTCCATGGATCGCTCGATTACACCTGGCGCGGATTCCTGGCGTTTTACGACACGGGCGCGGTGTGGGATCGCAAGCCGGAGCGGGAACAGAAGCAGTCGCTGGGCGTCGGCTTCAAGGCCAAGGACGGATTTCAGCTCGCCATGGCGTTCCCGGTGCGGGCCGGGCGGGCGATCCCGGTATTCATCGCGGGGCTAAACTTCTAATGAAGCGCATAGGCGTCAGTCCGTTATGCGCGGTTGAGAAAATGAAGCGCATAGGCGTCAGTCCGTTATGCGCGGTTGAGAAAACGAAGCGCATAGGCGTTAGTCCGTTATGCGCGATGGGGAGGATGACCCCGGCCATGCGCTCGATCAAGCTGTGGTGGCTGTTGGCCGCATTCCTGTGCGGACTGGCCGCGGCTATGATCGCCGAGGACCTGATCCTGGACTGGAAGGGCCAGCGCCTGGAGTTTTCCGCGCCTCGCGTACACTTCCTCGCCGGAAAGCCGCTGGAGCGCCTGCGCAACGCCGCGCCGGTGCCGTTCGACTTCCAGATCACACTGTGGGCTGGCGACCGCAGCCACATCTACCGGCGCTCCGCCGAACGCTTCGTAGTCAGCTATGACCTATGGGAGGAAACGTTCGCCGTGACCCGGCTGCAGTCGCCGCGGAAATCCGCCAGCCATCTGTCCGCCACCGCGGCCGAAGCCTGGTGCCTGGAGCAAATGCCGATGGACGTTTCGGGACTGGCGGTAACCGATCCGTTCTGGGCGCGCCTGGAGATTCGCGCGCCGGATTTCAAGGACCCGGCTCCCTTGTTCGGGCGCGGCCGCGTGGACGAATCCGGCATCAGCCTGGCCAGCCTGATCGAAATCTTCAGCCGCCCGGTGCAAGGCGCGCAACCGCACTGGAGCGTGGATGCGGGCCCGCTCACTCTGGACCAGTTGCGCCGCAGCCGCGGCCACGGGATATGACAGATGTGGGGCAGGACCATGCCCTGCCATTCACAGGCCGAAGCCTGTGCCACCATAAAGTTTGCGCAACCGCCTGATTCTCATTTTTCTGTTAGCCACAGTGGTGCCGCTGGGGCTGACGCTGTGGACCTCGGTCCGTCTGCTGGACCGCAGCCTGTCCATCGCCCCGCTGTCCGAACTGGACGCGGTTTCTGAATCCCTCAAGGACACGGGCCGCGAGCTGTACCAACAAGCCCGCGAATCCCTGGCCCGAGACGTAGCCCAAGGCCGGATCACGGGACGCCAGTTGACGCCCGAGGAAGCCCGGACATTCCTAGACCGCGGCGTGACGGAATCGTTCGAACTGGCGGGCGACCGCGGCTCGCGCCTCGACTACTACGTGCGCAAGAGCAACGGCGAAGTGTGGATCTATTCGCGGCCCATGGGTGTCGCGATGGAAGACTTAACCGCGCGGTACGCGCGAGCTCGCAAGGCGCTGTCCGGACCCGGCGAGCGCAACCTGCGGCGTGGCTTCAGCCAGACCTTGCTGGTGATTGCCGCGGTCCTGTGGGTCTCGGCACTGGCCGCGTTGATGTTCTTCGCCGCACGCATCAGCCGCCCGGTGCAACAGTTGACTGAGGGATTAAGACAAGTAGCCGCGGGCGACCTGCGCGCTCGCGTGCCCGCCACCGGCTCGGGTCCCGGAGAAATCCGCGCCGCGCTCGACGCTTTCAACGACATGGCAGGCCAACTGCAACAGGCTCGCGAGCGTCTGATCCTGGTGACGCGCCTGGCGAGCTGGCAGGCGGTCGCGCGCAAAATGGCGCACGAGGTGAAGAATTCGCTGACGCCCATTCGCCTGACCATGGAGGAAATCGTGAGCCGCCAGGGCGCGGCGTCTCTTGATACGAGCCCGGCGTTTCTGGAGCAAGCCGCCCAGATCGTGGCCGAAGAGGTGAACACGCTCGAGCGCCGCGTGCGCGCCTTCTCCGAGTTCGCCGCCGAACCGCCGGTGCTGCCCACCGAAATCGACGTCAATGCGCTGCTCGAAGAGCGCATTCAATTCTTGAAGGCCGCCCACCCCGAAGTGTTTTACGAGCTGAACCTCGCGCCCGAGCAGCCGCGCGCCGTGGCCGACCTGGACCTGATCAAAGGCGTGCTCACCAACCTGCTGGAGAACGCCGCCGAGGCCGCCAGCTCCGGAGGTATCGTGCGCGCCCGTACGGCGGTGGCCGGCGAGACATTGAACATCGAGATTCACGATTCCGGTCCCGGCTTGAGCGAGCAGGCCAAAGCCAGCTTGTTCGAGCCGTCGATTTCGTTCAAGAAAGGCGGCATGGGTTTAGGATTATCGATCGCCAGGCGTGGTGCGCTGTTATGCGGCGGCGACCTGCAGGCTCTGGAGGGTGAGTTAGGCGGGGCCGCCTTCCGCGTGGTGCTGGCTGCCGCCGCCGGGGAGGGAGTTTGAGTATTTGTGGAGCGGGCTTCAGCCTGCAACGGGTACTTCAGTACCCGCGTCGAAGCGGAGACTAAAGTCTCCGTTGCAGGCTGAAGCCCGCTCCACAAGTACAGCAAAGGAATCGATCCGGTGCCCAAGCGAGTCTTCATTGTCGACGACGAAGAGAACATCGGCCGCTCCCTCAAGCTGATCCTGGAGCGCGAAGGCTACGCCGTGAGTGTCGCGGCCTCCGCCGCCGGCGCCCGCAATCTGGCAGCCGCCGCGGAATCGGAAGGACCCGACGCCTCCGGCCGGCCGGATGCCCCGGGACGGCCTGATGCCTGGCTGGTCGACGTCCGCCTGCCCGACGCCAGCGGCATCGACCTGATGCGCTGGTTGAAATCGAATGGCGACGCCGATACGCCCGTGCTGATGATCTCCGGCCACGGCACCATCGCCGACGCCGTCGAAGCCACCCGCGCCGGAGCCTTCGATTTCCTAGAAAAACCGCTGGGCCGCGACAAGGTCCTGTTAGCCCTGAAGCACGCGCTAGCCGAATCCGAGTTGCGCGAGGAGAACCGCCGCCTGCGCGAGATGGTCGGAGGCTCGCGCATGATCGGCGCGAGCCCAGCCTTCACCCGCGTGCTGGAGCAAGCCACGCTCGCCGCCGGAAGCGACGCCCGCGTTCTGCTCACCGGCGAATCCGGCACGGGAAAAGAACTGTTAGCCGCGCATATTCACGCCGAAAGCCCCTTCGCCTCCGGCCCATTCATCAAGGTGAACTGCGCCGCGATCCCCACCGAACTGCTCGAGAGCGAACTCTTCGGCCACGAGAAGGGCGCGTTCACCGGAGCCGCCGCAGCCCGCCGCGGCAAATTTGAACTGGCCCATGGCGGGACCCTGTTTCTCGATGAAGTGGGCGACCTCCACGCCTCCTCACAAGCCAAGTTGCTGCGCGTCCTGCAAGAGGGCGAGTTCCACCGCGTGGGCGGCGAGCGCTCGATCCGCGTCTCGGTGCGCGTGCTCTCGGCCACCAATCGCGACCTGGGCGACCTGGTGACGCACCAGAAATTCCGCGAGGACTTGTACTATCGCCTGTGCGTGGTTCCCGTGCGCGTCCCCAGCCTGCGCGAGCGCCGCGAGGACATCCGGGCGCTGGCCGAATACTTCCTGGCCGAATTCTGCGCGCGCAATAGTTTCAAGCCCAAGAGATTTGCCGCGGAAGTCTTCGAGCCTCTGGAAAACTACACCTGGCCCGGCAACATCCGCGAGCTGCGCAACGCCGTCGAGCGCATGGCCATCCTCACGCGCGGCGACGCGATCGGGCCGGATTCGGTGCCGCTCGAAATCCGCTCCGTGCGCCCTTCCGGCGCACGCTCCAATTTGCGCGACGCCCGCGATTCGGCCGAGCGCGAACACATCCGCCAAGCCCTGGAGGAATCGCGTTGGAACGTCTCGCGCGCCGCCCGCCTGCTGGGCCTGGAGCGGACCAATCTGCACAAACGCATCCGCGCGCTAGGCTTGTCGCGAGAAGGCTGATGTACTACTAGACCCTGGTTTCTTTGTAGCGCGCGAAGATTTCATGCGGCCAAAGTTGTAAGCTGCTGAGCGGTGGTGCGTTGCGCCGAGAGCAAGGCGTTCAGAATGAGCCTGCCGTGGTCGGTGACGTGGTAGCGGT
>DATNJC010000091.1:0-14753 GCA_035604115.1 Bryobacteraceae bacterium
GTTCGTCTGGACCGCCACCGTGGATTCCATCCTCGCCAAGCTCGCCCGCTGTCGTCAAACTCTTGAACGAATCCAGCCCGGCTGTACGGTTCCAAAAACCCGAAAAAGAAAGTCCAGCTAATTCCTGGACACTACACTAGCAGGGGAATGGTCTGATTCGGCGCGCCTGTTACTTTTACGGAAAGTCCGTTGACCTTTAAATTTACGACGGTCGACGTGCCCGTAGCCGAGGGGGCACAGGTTGCGCTCGCGTTGGAGGTGAGCACGTCGGCGGAGATGTTGACGCCCGCGGCGGTGACCGTGACCTGGACGACGGACGCCGCGGAATTGGTCTGGGAGTTTTCGCCGTCGGTGCTCGCCGAGAGAAGCTGCAGGCTGAGCAGATCCGGAACGGTCAACGAAAGTAGCTGGGTGGAGAGCGAGCCTCCGGTGCTTGGCAAGGGGCCGGTGTCCTGGATCGCTGCGTTGAGGATTCCAAGCACGTTGACGTTTGCGACTGCGGCTTCTCCCGTGTATGTGGTTTGAGCGTGGCCGAGTGGCGTCAAGGCGAGGCAGCATCCGGTGAGCAGAGCGAAGTGTCGTAGGTTCATTTGGTGGTGGGTCTCCTTCACGATTAGGCACTAAAGTCCGCGCGAAGGGAATAAGTGTTACTGACTAACCCGAACTAAGGCGGGAACCGTGCGTTTAGGCGGATTGAAAGAGAATGCTGGAGCAGGTTAGACCCGCTTCGGCCTTCATTAACTCGGAAATATCCAGAATTCGCGTTTTCCAGCCCGATGATTCCAGGAGTTCGGTCGTAAGAGGAAACGCAGAGGCGACGAGTACGGTGCCGTCCACCGCAAGGACGTTGGCGGCGCGCGGTTCGGCGGCAGGTACATCGATGATGCGGAATTCCGCGAGCGGCGCCGCGTCGATCCAGTTCCGGTTGGCTAGCAGCCTGCCGTCGCCCAGCGAACAGCAGGCCGATTTCAAGTGCAGGCATCCGTGCACGTTCACCGCCTTCACGGAGTAACCGAGCGGTTCCAGTTGGAGCGCGAGTTGCGCGATCCCTTGCGCGTTGGTGCGCCGCGACAACCCCACGAATAGCGTCGAGCCGACTCGCAGCACATCGCCGCCTTCGAGCGTACCTGGTTCCTCGATCCATCGAATGGGCCGGTAGCGCGACAAGGCTGCGGCCAGGGATTGCGACTCGGCCCGGCGCGACTCGGCGCCCATGCGCGTCATGATCGCGAATTCGTCCACCACTACAGCCGGGTCCTCCACGAACATCGAGTCGGGCAGATCTGGTTCCGCGGGCAGGGAAATGACCTGCACGCCCAAATCGCGCAAGCATTGTTCGTAAGCTTGATGCTGTCGCGCGGCCTTGGCAACGTCGATCACTTGCCTCGGCAGATAGCCCAGCTCGCAGCGGTTCAGGCTGGGGCTGACCGAACGCGTGATGGCGGTGAGCATTATCGATCGGCGCCGACCAGCTGGGACATCAGCGCCCGCACGGATTCCAGAGAGCCGGTGAACAGATTGTGGGGAGGTCTCCGCAGAGCCAGCATCTTTCTGTACAGAACGTCTTCCATTGCGGAATTGATGCCCCAGCCGGCCAGGTATTGGAGTTTTAGATCGTTGTCGTGGCTGATTTCCGCGCCTTTGATCCACGGACCCAGATCCGACTGCTGACCCAGGAACGTCGCAAATAACTGGACGGCGGAGCCGGCCTCGATTTCGCTCAGGGACTGCGCCACCGGTGCGTAGTCGGGACGATCCAGACGTTGCTGGATGGCGTCCACGTCGATTTTCAGAGGATCGGCCTGGCCCATAAACACGGTGTCGTAACCTAAACCATCGCGCAGGTTGGCCCACACCGTGGCGTGCGGGAACACGGCGAAGAACGTGGCCAGTTCGCTGCGCACGGTGGGTTCGTCGCTTTCATACAGCGGAACGTACAGCGTGAACATGCCACCGGGGTTCAGGTGTTGTTTGACCGCTTCGAAGTATTCTTTCGAATACAGCGCGGCCGTGCCCTTGATGAATACATCCAGCGGATCGGACGCGATGATGTCGAATTTATCCGCCGTCGTCAGCAGGAAATGGCGGGCGTCGTCGAACACGATGTGGGTTCGCGGATTGAGCGCGACCTGGTAGTCCTGAACGCCGAAGAACCGGGTGGATGCTGGGGGGATCACGGGCTCGATTTCACAAATGGTGATCTTGCGGATGGTCGGGTAACGGGTGAAGGTTCCCGCGGAGACTCCAGCGCCGAAGCCGATGCCCAGCACCGACTGCGGGTTGGGATGCAGCAGTGCGGGCAGGTGGCCCACCATGCGCTGCAAACGCATATCGTATGGCTCGGTTGTGGCCTCGACATGTCCGTTGACGTTGACGTAGATCGCGCCGGTGTTCCACTGGGAAATCGCCACCGAAGAGTTGCGGCCTTCGGCCGAGTACAGGATGGTGGATGCGCCCACATTCACGCCCATGCGGCGGCCGTAGGCGATCAACTCGCCGGGGATGGGGTCGACGCTGGCCCATAGCAGCGCCGCGGCGGCTAGCGATACGGCGAGTCCAGTGCCGAGCGCAATGGATTTGGTCTGGCGGATGAGCGGCACCAGGACGAGCGCTCCGCTCAGCGCGGAGATCGCGATCAGCACACGCTCGGAGTGTGCCGACCCGATCCAAGGGATCAGGATCAGGCTGACCACTACGGCTCCGACGATGCTGCCGAGGGTGTTGGCGGCGTAGATTCCTCCGGCCAGCCGCGCCGAGTC
Source organism: Bryobacteraceae bacterium (assembly GCA_035604115.1). Classification (GTDB taxonomy): domain Bacteria; phylum Acidobacteriota; class Terriglobia; order Bryobacterales; family Bryobacteraceae; genus Palsa-187. Next base: position 2,760 of record DATNJC010000091.1, read on the forward strand.
CTGTTTCGGCCGGGCGGCGGCGGCGCAGGCTAGCGGGAAGCTCGCGCCCCACAGGATGGTCGCTGGCAGCAGGGCCCACACGCAACGTTTCAGGTCCAGGAGGAACATGCGCCAGGGGTCCACCGTGGTCAGCTTGTCGTCGGTCCAGTAAGGTAGCGAGTGAACGATCGCGAACGCGGTCCACGCGATGGCGGCGACTAGCGGGATCTGGCACCAGCCTAGAGCAAGTCGCGGGCGGACTCGCGGGATGAGCCACGCGCCCGCTGCGCTGCCGATCGCCAGGCCGGAGAGGAACACAGCTAGAATCGCCGACAGCACGTATACGGTGGCCAACAGAAGCATGCCCATCAACCTGGTCCAGACGACCTCCGCGCCGAGCGCAGTGGCCCCGGATAGAGCGATGGCTGCGTAGATGGTCCACGCGTGTGGACCGGCGGGCTCTGGTTCGGCTACAGGTTCTGGCGCCGCAGGGTCCGGGTTCGCGCTCGCAGGGGTCCATTTCGCCAGGAGAAGAGCGCCCAACGCGACCGCCACGTTCATCGCTGCCGCGACGTAGGTGGTGATCGCCATGTTGTACACGCGAAGAAAGTAGAATCCGGCCACCAGGCAGCCGATCACTGCGCCCGCGGTGTTGCCGCCGTAGAGCCATCCCCACCACGACAGGCCTTGCGGCGTAGCTTGAATCCAGCGCGCCAGGGCCGGCAGCGAGGCTCCCATCAGCACCGTGGGAGGCAACAAGCAGACCAGCGCGATCACGCCTCGCAGCAACAGTCCTGCGACGCCGTGCTGCTCGCCTGTGAAGTTGATGCGGTTGAAGAACGAGATGAGCGGGCCTACGATCAGCGCGAAGAAAGCGATGCCCGCTTCAAGCCAGGCGTAGACGCGCAGGGGATGTTGCCCGGCCAGGTTTAGACGCGGCAGGCCCAGACTGCCCGCGCACAATCCACCCATAAACGCGGTGAGCAACACCGCCAGCGAGACCGCGGTTTGTCCTAGCGCGAGTTGCAGCAATTGAAACCAGACGATCTCGTAAATCAGAGCGGCGCATCCGCTGGCGGCAAACAAGACCAATAGGATCGGGAGAAAACGCGCTCCGGGGCTGGTAGCCGGAGTGCTCCGGGGCTGCGCCGCGTGGTCCGGACTAAGTGCATTGGTTTCCGAGGCCATGAGAACTAGGGATAACACACCGCATCGCCGTCCGGGGCTGCTGCATCAAGTAGAATATATGGACGATACTGTGAAACATCTGAGACGCTCTCTGCTTTGGTTGGCGCTGGCCCTAGGTGCGGCTCAGGCCTGGGCTCAGGTAGGCGCGCAAGTGGGACCGCACTCGGCGCCGCAGCGGGGGCTTTCCGGCGAGATCGAAATCCGGCAGGCGCTGGAGCGGCTGAACACGCTGGGCAGCGTGATGATGATCGGCGCGCATCCCGACGACGAGCGCGAGGTGGTGCTGGCGTATCTGGCGTTGGGCCGTCACCTGCGCACGGCGTATCTGTCGCTGAATCGCGGCGAGGGCGGCCAGAACCTGGTGGGGCCGGAGCAGGGCGACGAGCTGGGGATCATTCGCACGCAGGAGCTGCAGTCCTCGCGGCGCATCGACGGCGCCGAGCAATATTTCACGCGCGCCATCGATTTCGGCTTCTCGAAGACCGCCGACGAAACGCTGATGAAGTGGGATCGCGATAAGATCCTGGCCGACATGGTGTGGAACATCCGCCGCTTCCGCCCCGACGTGATCATTCTGGTGTTCACCGGCACGTTGCGCGACGGTCACGGGAACCATCAGGTTTCGGCGATTCTCGGCAAGGAGGCGTACACGGCGGCGGCCGATCCGGCGAAGTATCCGGAACAGCTTGCCTATGTACAGCCGTGGCAGGCTAAACGCGTCGTGAACACTCAGAATTTGGGAGGGCCGGGCGGCGGTCCGCCGGCGCCGGGACAGCCGGGCGCGGGGCAGGCGGGCGCAGCACCGGGAGCGGACGCACCGCCGGCCGGACAATCCGGCGTTGCGGCACAGGTGGGATCTGGAACGCCGGGCGGGGCTGGGACACCAGCTGGCGCCGCGGCGCAGGGCGGCGGGCGGGGCGGACGCGGAGGCGGCGGTCCACGTGCGGCGGGCCCGGGCGCCGGTCAAGCGGCGGAAGACGTCCCCGGCCGCATCGGGATCGACGTGGGAGCATACTCCGCGGAACTGGGCGCATCGTGGAGCGAGATCGGCGCGATCAGCCGCAGCACCAATCGCAGCCAGGGGCAGGGGCAGGCTGAACGCCGCGGAACGCAGATGAATTACTTCGTTGCGGTGGCGGGCGACAACGCTTCCAAGGATTTGTTCGATTTTATCGACACGACCTGGAACCGGGTGCCGGGCGGCGCGGCGGTGGGCGCGATCCTGAAGCAGTCGCAGGATTCGTTCTCGCCCGCGCATCCCGAGGCGCTGCTCGCGAACCTCGCCAAGGCGCGGTCGTTGATCGCCGCCATGCGCGATCCGCTCGCCGAACAGAAACTCAAGGAGCTGGACGAAACGATGCTGCTGTGCACCGGCGTCTTCTTGGACGCGCAGGCGGAAAACTTCTTCGTGACTCCGGGGTCGAATCTCAAGGTCGCTTTGAGCGCGCTGAGCCGTTTGCCCGCGCAGGTGACGCTTACGGGAATCCAGCTCACTGGAATGGACGGCGCGCCTACGGTGAAACTGGACCCAGTGGTGCTGGTGAACAATCAACCCAGCCAGTACACGACCACCGTCCACGTGCCCGAAAATCAGCCCTATTCGCAACCTTACTGGCTGGAACGGCCGAAAGACGGCGACGCCATGTACACGATTCCGGACCAGCGCCAGGTCGGACTGCCTGAGAGTCCGCCGGTGTTGGAGGCGCATTTCCGTTTGCGTATCGCGGGCGCGGAGCTGGAGGTGGTGCGTCCGGTGCAGCATCGCTACGTGGACCGGGTGATGGCGGAACTGGTGCGGCCGCTGGTGGTAGTGCCTGCCGTTTCGGTGGAACTGAGCCCGGAGCCCTCGGTGTTCGCGCAGGTGATGCCCCGCAAAATCGATGTGCCGGTGCGCTCGAACAGCGGGAAAGCGTCCGGAGACCTGCGCTTGGATGTGCCCGCGGGTTGGACCGTGGAACCGCCGTCGCGCCATTTCGATTTGCGCGCTACCGATGAACAGACCACGCTGTCGTTCGAACTGACTCCGCCCGCGGCCAATTCGCGAGGCGTGGTCCGGGCGATTGCGCAGGTTGGCCCGCGCCAAATATCGAGCGGGCTCCACACGATCGATTATCCCCATATGGTGGCGCAGACGCTGTTTCCCGCGGCGGAGCAGCCGGTAGTGCGCGTGGAAGTGAAGAATCTGGCCAAGAAAGTCGGTTATGTGATGGGATCGGGCGACGAAGTGCCCGCATCACTGGAGCAGATGGGCTGCGAGGTCACGCTGCTGACCGCGGCCGAGTTGGCGCGCGGCGATCTCTCGCGGTTCGACGCGATCGTCACCGGAGTGCGCGCTTACAATGTGCGTGCGGACCTGCGAGCGAACTATCAGCGGCTGTTCGATTACATGTCGAACGGAGGAACGCTGGTGGTGCAGTACAACTACGCGCAGAATCCGGGGGACCGCGCTATCCTGGACGCCGCGCATATTGGTCCCTACCCGTTCCGCAACAGCGCGAACCGCGTGACGGTGGAGGAGGCTCCGGTGACCTTCCCCAATCCGAAACTTTCGCTGCTGCATGCGCCCAACGAGATCACCGAGGCGGATTTCGAGGACTGGGTGCAGGAGCGCGGGGTGTACTTCCCGGACCAGTTCGATTCGCGCTACATGAGTGTGCTCGAATCGCACGACCCGGGGGAAGATCCACTGATCGGGGGCATGCTGTTCGCGCGCTACGGCAAAGGAGCCTACGTGTTCTCGGCCTACGACTGGTTCCGCGAACTCCCGGCGGGCGTGCCGGGGGCTTTCCGTATGTTCGCCAACATGCTGAGCGCGGGCCGGGTGCAATGAGCGGGGACCAACACCCGGCAGTTCCAGGCAGCGACGCTCCGGGCAAAAACGTTCCGGGTAAAAACGTTCCGAGTAAAAACGTTCTGCACAAGGCCGTTCCGCACAAACACGTGGATGACGAGCCGCCGCCGGTGCTGGGCACTTGGGGTCGCGTGTACGCGTTTGCGATGTTCGAGCTAGCTGTCGTGATCGGCCTGTTCTACTGGTTCACGGTTGCGTTCCGACCATGAGGCCGCTCGACTGGGCGGTGATGTTCGCGTGGCTGGCGTTCCTGGTGGGCTACGGAATCTGGCGCGGCCGGGGATCCAATAGCGTCAACCAATTTCTGCTGGCCGGCAAGACCATGCCGTGGTACGCCATGGGACTCTCCATCATGGCGACGCAGGCCAGCGCCATCACTTTCATCTCCACCACGGCGCAGTCCTACGTGGACGGCATGCGGTTCGTGCAGTTTTACCTGGGCCTGCCGATCGCCATGGTGATTCTGTCGGCGACGGCAGTGCCGATTTTCCATCGCGCCAATGTCTACACGGCTTACGAGTATCTGGAGTATCGTTTCGACTCGCGCACGCGCTTGCTGGTGACCATCGTGTTCCTGATCCAGCGCGGGCTGGCGGCCGGGCTGGGGCTTTCGGCGCCGGCGATTGTGATGAGCGTGATCCTGGGCTGGCCCTTCCGCGTAACCGTCGTCATCATGGGCAGCCTGGTGGTGCTGTTCACCACGCTGGGCGGCATCAAGGCCGTTACGTGGGCGGACGTTTTGCAGATGACGGTAATCATGTCGGCGCTGATTGTGGCGTTGATTATCGGCGTCCGGTCGATGCCCAGCGACGTCTCGTTTTTGGACGCGATCAAGCTGGCCGGGGCGGCGGGTAAGCTCAACGCGATCACGACGCGCTTCGACTGGAACGACCGCTACAACCTGTGGAGCGGACTGATTGGGGGCACTTGTCTGATGCTGGCCTATTTCGGCTGCGATCAAAGCCAGGTGCAGCGCTATTTGGCCGGACGCAGCATCGCCCAGAGCCGCATCAGTCTCCTCTTCAACGCCATGGCCAAGGTGCCGGTGCAGTTCTTCATCCTGTTCATCGGCGCGATGGTGTTCGTCTTCTTTTTGTTCGAGCGCCCGCCGTTGTTGTTTCATCCGGCGGAACTGGCTCGCGCCCAGCAAGCGCCGGAATATGCCGGGATCGAAGCGCGTTACGATCAGGCTTTCGAGGAGCGGCGAACCGCGGCGCGCGGGTTGAAGGTGGCCGGCGATCCGGCGACGCGGGCGAACGCTCTGGCATCGTTTCAATCCGCGCAGTCCGAGATGGACCAAGCCCGCGCTACTGCCATGCATCTAACTCAGGAGAGCGACACCAACTACATCTTTCTTTCCTTCGTGACGCACTACTTGCCGGTAGGGTTGGTGGGCCTGATTATCGCGGTGATTTTCACGGCGGCGATGGTTTCGATTGCGGGCGAAATCAATTCGCTCGCCACGGTGACGCTGATCGATATCTACCGGCGCTATTTTCATCGCGAAGGCACCGACGCGCACTACCTGGGCTTCTCGCGGTGGGCCACGGTGTTCTGGGGCCTGTACGCAGTGGCCTTCGCCGCGACGGCGCGCGGATTCGGTGCGCTGATCGAGGCGGTGAATCAGGTCGGGTCACTATTTTATGGGGGATTGCTGGGGGTTTTCGTGCTGGCGTTCTTCTTCAAAAGCGTAGGGCCTCGGGGGGCGTTCTATGGCGTGCTGGCGGGCCAAGCGGTGATCTTCGCAGCCGCGAAGTTCACCAACGTCGCGTACCTCTGGTACACGATCATCGGAGCGCTGGTGGTGATCGCGGTGGGCTGGAGCGCGCCGGAGCCGCGTAAGGCGTAGCCGGTCCACGCGGTACAATTGTAGTGTTCCCCACCAAATACTAATGCAGGAGATTCATGGCTAGAATTCTAGGCGCTATCGCCAGTTCCCATTCCCCCACCATCGGCTTTGCACTGGATCGTCAGAAACAGAACGACCCGGTTTGGGCTTCCATTTTCGAAGCCTACAAGCCGGTTCAGGATTGGCTGGCGGAGAAGAAACCGGACGTGCTGTTGTTAACTTTCAACGACCACATCACCTCGTTCTTTTTCGATCACTATTCCCATTTCGCGCTGGGCATCGGCGAATCCTTTCCAGTGGCGGATGAAGGCGGCGGACCGCGGCCATTGCCGCCGATCAAGAATCACACGGGCCTGGCGCATCACATTGCCTTCGCGCTCACGGCGGACGAGTTCGACCTCTCCTTCTTCCAGGACAAAGGCCTGGATCATGGATGCTTTTCGCCCTTGTCCATGTTGCTTCCGCAAGACGGAGAGTGGCCCTGCAAAGTGATCCCGTTGCAGGTCGGCGTGCTCCAGTTTCCGATCCCTTCAGCGCGGCGCTGCTTCCGGCTGGGGCGATCGCTGCGGCGGGCGATCGAGAGTTATCCCGAGGATCTAAAGGTGGTGTTGGTGGCGACGGGCGGCCTTTCGCATCAAGTGCACGGCGAGCGGGCGGGCTTCAACAACACGCCCTGGGACATGCAGTTCCTGGAGCTGTTCGAGAAAGACCCCCTGAAGCTGGCGGAGCTGACGGTGGCCGATTACGCCCGCTTGGGAGGCGTGGAAGGCTCGGAAGTGATCATGTGGCTGATCGCGCGGGGCGCGCTCTCCCACAACGTTCGCAAAGTCCACCAGACCTACTACCTGCCTACGATGACCGCGCTGTCGACCGCTATCTATGAGAACGAATCGGTCGAGCCGATGGCGGAAACCAACGCCGCGTATATCGAGCACGTGGGGCGTCAGCTTGCGGGCATTGAGAAACTGGAAGGCTCCTATCCGTTCACCGTCGAGACCAGTGTTCGAACCTACCGCCTGAACAAGTTCCTCCACAGCCTGATAGAGCCGGCATTCCGGCGCAGGTTCCTGGAAGACGAGGAAAGCCTGTTTGCAGAACACGGGCTGACGGCGGAAGAGCGCGACCTGGTGCGGCGCCGCGACTGGCGCGGCTTGATTCATTACGGTGTGATCTTCTTCATGCTGGAGAAGTTCGGCGCCGTAGTGGGCGTGTCCAACATGCACATCTACGCCGCGATGCGCGGGCAGACGCTGGAGGAGTTTCAGAAGACGCGGAATGCCCCGGGGGCGTTGTACTCGGTGGCTGGTTCCGACGCGGGCCTACTCGATTGGGACAAAGGCGCGCCAGCGAAGGCGTAGCTTATTCTATCGATATATGGATGTGCTGGTGATCGGCGGCACCGGCTTCATCGGGCAGTTTCTCGTTCGCCAACTCGCCGCGATGGGCCGTTCGGTTTGCGTGTTCCATCGCGGCAAGTCGCGGCCGGACTTGCCGGCCGAACACATTTTCGGTGATTGGCGGGATCTGCCGAAGCTCAAGCCCCGGGCCGACATTGTGGTGAATCTCATTCTGGCCTCCGGCGCGCAGGCCCGGGAATTCATGGCCGTCTTTCGCGGCCGGGCCCGCCGCGTTGTCGCCGCCAGCAGTGCCGACGTTTACCGCGCTTGCGGGATATTGCATCGGCTGGAGGAGGGTCCGCCGGACCCGGTACCTCTCACCGAAGAATCGCCACTCCGCTCCAAGCCGCAGACGTATCCGCGAGAACAAATTGAGTTGATAAAGAAGATGGTCCCCTGGTGGGACGATGCCTATGACAAGATTCCCGTGGAACAGGCGATCCTGGGCGATCCCGAGTTGCCGGGCACGGTGCTGCGCCTGCCGATGATCTACGGGCCTGGCGATTACGCCCGGCGGTTCCACCCGGTGCTCAAGCGGATTGACGATAACCGGCGCGTCATTCTGTATGAACAGGGCTGGGCCGCATGGCGCGCGCCGCGCGGGTACGTGGAAAACGTGGTCGCCGCTCTGGCGCTCACCGTTGTGAACGATCTGTCCGCAGGCCGCATCTACAACGTCGCCGAGTCGCCCGCGTACTCCGAACTCGAATGGGCGCGCAAGATCGCCGTGGCGACTGGTTGGACCGGCGAGTTCATGGTCCTGCCGGAGGAGCGGACTCCGGCGCATTTGAAGCCGCCTGGCAATACGGCTCAACACTGGGAGCTCGACTCGACGCGCATTCGCCGGGAACTGGGTTACCGCGAAATCGTTCCGCTGGACGAGGCCATCCGCCGCACCATTGAATGGGAGCGGGCGAATCCGCCCGGGGAAGCCAACCCGCACCCGTTCGATTACGCCGCCGAAGACGCGGCCATTGCGTCGGGAGCAAGCCGGGCAGAGCCGAGGTGAAGAACCTCTCCTTGACACGGTGGCGATTTCCAGTTCGGTGAGTTATCAGTAGAAAGGGAGCGCCGCTCCACGGCGGCAGAGGAGGGATGGGCAATGGAACCAGAGAAGGCGTCACCATATCCGCGGGAGCTGCTGGATCTTTTCCGCCGGTTCCGGCACAGCCGCCGCGACTTTCTGGAGCATGCCGGGACGTTTGCCGCGGGTGGCCTGACGGCCGCGGCGATTTTTGAGAGCCTCGCTTCGACCGAGGCTCGGGCGCAGCAGCCGCCCCAGCGCGCGGCGGCACGACGGCCCCAGCGGGTCGCAGTGATTGGGGTGGGCCACTACCACGCTACCTTGGCTCCTTTTTACCTGCGGCTCTTGCAGAACGAGAAGCTCGACATCGTGGGCGTGCACGATCCGGATCGTAGCGTTGCAGAAGATCGGGCCAAGCGCTGTGGCAGCACGCCTTACACCGACTATCGGGCGATGATCGATAAGACCAAGCCGGAGTTCGTGCTTTCGCTGAACCGGCACGTCGATATGCCGGGGCCGTTCCGTTTTCTGGTGGATTCCGGGATTCCATTTCTGGCCGAGAAGCCTTGGGGCATCGACGATAAAACCGTGAACGAACTGGCGGATTACGCGGAAAAGAAGAACGCCTGGGCCACTGCGCCCATGTCGTTCCGGTATAGCTGGTGGGCCGAGACTGCCCGGAAGATGGTGCGGGGCGGTGAGTTGGGAACCATCTCTCACATGCTGGTGCGGTTCAATCAGCCGGGCATTCAGCGCTACCTGGACGAGGGCAACTCGTGGATGGTGACGAAAGCGCAGGCGGGCGGCGGCGCGCTGCTCAACCTGGGATTCCATGGCTTCGATTTGTGCCGCTACATTACGGGTGAAGATCCGACGGTGGTCTCGGCCGTCACCAGTCATGCGATTTGGAAGCGGGATATTGAGGACTATGCGTTCGTCACGCTACGCACGCCCAGCGGGATGGTGTTTCTGAATGAGGCCAGTTACACGTTTCCCACTAACGGCTCCGATAGTGAGCGGAAGATCGCGGCGCAGAAGGCGTTGGTGCGCGCGACCGCAACGGGCGATGGCGTGCAGATTATCGGCCCGGGGCGCAACGAAACGCTTAAGGCGCCTGCGGATTATGTGGGGAGCTGGGCGGGCGTGGTCAAGGATTGCCTGGATCGGATCGGCCGCGGAGAGCCGCCTCCTGCGACGGTGCGGGATTGCGCTCGCGCGGTGACGCTGACGTTCGATGCCTATCGTGCGGCCGGCGAGAAGCCGCCGGTGTGATAGAATTTCCGGCATGAACCGGTTATTTCCTTGGCATGTTCTGCTGATCCCCGTGCTCGCTTGCGCGGCGTTCGGTCAACAACCCAAATCGACAGCCGCGGCGTCCAAAGTGACGGCGGCAGATGCAGCGGCGTCGGCGGAGGCAACTGGTGCGGCTGCGGAAGTGCTTGCGTTCGAGCGGGCGATGGAGGCAGCGGTGGTGCGCGGCGATGTCGCCTACGTCGATCGCGTGAGCGCGCCCGACCTGAGCTTTACGCACGGCGACGGTTGGACACACGGCGGCAAGCCGCTGCTGGTGGACGATCGGGCGGCCTTTCTCGACAGGGTCAAGAACAAGCAATACAACGCGCGCGATCTGGACTCGGTCAAGGTCGAACTGCACGGCGACATCGCCATCACCTACGGGCGCTACGTTGCGCAGAACCGGACCGGACCGGCGGATCGCTCGTGGTTCTCGGTGTGGTTCGAGCGGGTGTACGAGAAACGCGACGGCCACTGGCTGTATGTGTCGCATCGCACGGTGCATGGCCCGACCTATGGACCGGACCGGCAGTCGGTCAGCGACAAGTAGGGTTAACACCTTAGGGGTCGATCTTCGCCTCCATTTGTGCGGTTCCGCTTCCGCAGGGTATCGTGAATCAAGGAGGAAATAGCGTGACCACTACTTGTGTCTGTAGAGCTCTGGCATTCCTTGCAATCGGATTCAGCCTGGCCTCGGGTCAGACGTTGAACGTAAAGCCCGGCCAATGGGAAACCACGATGAACTCATCCGGGGCCCCAGCCCTGGCGGCGCTTCCGCCAGGCGTCCTGGATAAGATGACACCGGACCAGCGGGCTAAAATGGAAGCGGCCATGAAGGCAGCGGGCCAAGCCCGCTCAAACGTGACCTCGAGTTGCGTGACCAAGGAAGACATCGCCAAAGGTTTCCAGCCCGCCGAGATGCGCGATACCTGCAAGTACACTGTGACTACGTCCACCTCTAGTCAGATACGGATGGACATGGCCTGCGAAACCGACAAGTCGAAAATTACCGGCGCGGTGCAGATCGACGCGATGGATTCGGAACACGTGAAGGGGTCCGTGCAAACGCAAATGCAATTTGGCCCCGCCCAAGCCAAAGGCCAGGCCGTGAACAACACCATGACGTTCACATCGAAGTGGGTGGGGCCGGTGTGCACTGAGAAGAACTCCGGGAAATGACGCCCTCCCGGCGAGGGGCATGCACGGGAGCCGCGGCCGTGAGAAGGTCCAGCCGCAGTGATACCATGCGAGCATGTCACGGTCGCATACCACGCTCGCCTGCGCGCTCCTATGCGCGTTCGTAGTAACCGTTTTCGCGCAAGATAAGAAGACTAGCGGCGCTTCCTCCGCGAAAGCCCTCATCGACGAACTCGTCATCGCCAATCACATCCTGGCCAACGAGGGTGTGGTGGACGCCTACGGCCACGTTAGCATCCGCAATCCAGCCAACCCGCAGCATCTGTTCCTGGCGCGCCACATGGCTGCCGGAGTGGTCACGGCCTCCGATATCATCGAGTACGATCTGGACTGCAACCCGCTCTCGGCCGGGGCGTCCGCGGGATACACGGAGCGGTTTATCCATTGCGAGATTTATCGGGCGCGGCCGGACGTGATGGCGGTGGTGCACGCCCATTCGCCCGACGTGATTCCGTTCACCGTCAGCAGCATTCCGCTCAAGCCGGTCTACCACATGGCCGGCTTCATCAGCGACGGCTTGCCCACCTTTGATATCCGCAAAGCCTCGGGCCAAAACACCGACATGCTGATTCGCAACGCCGATCTTGGCCGCAAGCTGGCGCAAACGTTGGCGAAAAAGCCCGCTGCGCTGATGCGTGGACACGGTGCCGTGATCGTGGCGGAATCGCTGCACGTGGTGGCGGGGCGGGCTTACTACCTGAACATGAACGCCCGTTTGCAGCGGGAAGCGATGGCGCTGGGCGGTCCGGTGACGTACCTGACGCGCGAGGAGGCCGACTTGGCCGGCGCGCAGGATGGCTTCGAACGCGCTTGGGATTTGTGGAGAAGCAAGGTTAAATAATTCGGTCCGCTGATTGTGGCGAACTGGCGGGCCTAGGCGCTACCGCTCTTCCAGATGCTTCAAGCGGGCATCGAGGACTTCCTCGACGCGGTGCAACTCGCTCCGCCACATGTCCTTCATTTCTTCAAACCTTCGATCCACATCGTTGAACCGAGTGTCCATGTGCGCGCGCAAATCTCCCAGGCGGGAGTTATTGATCAGGATGCCGACCAACACGGCCAGCGTGGTCGGCACCGACGCCAGCGCAATCGTGAGGATTTGAGTATCGTTCATCGGCCGCTTCTCTAGCATAACCGTCTCGGTCCCGGCCAGCATTTTCTCATTGAAGGATGAGCCTGAAGGATAGGCAAGCTGGCGGGGCTCCTTTCTGCGATT
>DATNJC010000092.1:0-2424 GCA_035604115.1 Bryobacteraceae bacterium
GTTCGTCTGGACCGCCACCGTGGATTCCATCCTCGCCAAGCTCGCCCGCTGTCGTCAAACTCTTGAACGAATCCAGCCCGGCTGTACGGTTCCCAAAACCCGAAAAAGAAAGTCCAGCTAATTCCTGGACACTACACTAGCGATGAGTCGTAGAGCAGTCATGCCCATCAGACGCGTTCGCCCGTCCCCCGGTTCCATCACCGGGAGGCCCGTGGCGGCCGGTGGGCTCGAGGGCGTATTCTGTCTAGGTGTCCAACCAAACTTTTGTTGAGGAGGCTCCCATGAAGCGGCTGAAAATGATGTTGTGTTGGACGCTGTTCGCGGCCGGTCTGGCGCACGGCCAAGGCCGCGTAACGGTCTTTGAAGGCGCGCGGCTGATCACCGGCAACGGCACCGCCATCGAGAATTCCGCGTTCGTCGTCACCGGCAATCTATTCACCGCGGCCGGGCTCCGCGGCGACGTGCGGGTCCCGGCCGGTGCGGCCCGCGTCGATCTGACCGGTAAGACGGTAATGCCCGCGAAAGTGGATCTCCACGGCCACTTCGGCTTCCAGCACGATTTCGACGGCACCATGTCGAAGGCGTACTACACGCGCGAGAATCTCACCGACCATCTGCAGCGCCTCGCCTACTACGGGGTCGCCGCAACCATCGGTATCGGCGACTTGGTCGATCGCTCCGACCTGCACGGCGGCCGGACCGGTTGGGGCGACGTGCCTCTGCGCCTGCGCGACGACCCCGTTCCCGGCGCGGCGCTGTTCCGCACCGCGGGCCCAGGTCTAGCCTGGCCCGATTCCGGTGCCCAAGGCCACCCCTCTCGCGCCGACGTCCCGTATCCAGTGACGACGGTCGCGGAAGCCCGGGAAGCCGTGCGCGACAACCTCCGCCTGAAGCCCGAGTTCATCAAGATCTGGGTGGACGACCGCGGCGGCACGAAGAAGAAACTCACGCCCGAGTTGTACCTGGCGATCATCGATGAGGCGCACAAGGCCAACGTCCCGGTAGCGGCGCACAACGTCACCCTGGCGGACGCCAAGCAGCTGATGCGCGCGGGCGTGGAAGGCTGGCTGCATCTCCCCGTCCGCGGCGGAGAGGTGCCAGACGACGAGCTGCTAGCCATGATCAAGGATCGGATCGCTAAGAAGGATCGTCCCAATATGTGGTTCAATCCAGGCGCGGGCTCGGCCGCCACCAGCAAGCAAGACTGGAACGATCCCTTGCTTCGCGAAACGATTTCGCCCCAGCAAATCCAGGAACATTGGGGCGACTACCTGGCGAAGCAGACACCCGAGGCTGTGGATCGCGCCAGGAGGAACCTGAAGCAGATGGGCGCCAATAACGCGCTGAAGCTGCGCGCCGCAGGGATGAAGATCACGCTCGGCAGCGACACCGGACAGACCCGGTTTTTCATCGGCTGGATGGGACAACTCGAATTTGAAAACTGGGTGTGGATGGGCTTGACGCCGATGGAGGCGATTGTGGCCGCCACGCGAGACTCCGCCGACGCTGGGCACTTCAACACCGGCTTGGTCGCCGCGGGGCGCAGCGCGGATTTCGTGGTGCTAGACGCCAACCCGCTCGAGAACATCGTCAACTCGCGCCGCATCAGCCGCGTTTTCCTGCGCGGGCAGGAGGTGGATCGGGCGGCGTTGCGGGCGAAGTGGCAAGCGGCTTGGAAGAAGCAGTAATCGCCGGAGCCAGCGCGAGCACCGCGAGCATGGAGATCACCGCCGGAACGGCTGCCGAGAGGAAAATCGCGTGGCTGGTCCATCGCGAGCTGAGCGCGAACCCAACCAGCACGGGACCCACAATGGCTCCCACCCGGCCGACGCCCAAGCTCGCGCCGATCCCGGTAGAGCGCAAGCCGGTCGGATAGTACGACGCGGAAAGCGAATTGACCCCCGGCTGGCTCCCGCTGATGCACCACCCCGAAACGAACACCACCACGAACAGCAGCGTCAGCGGCAAGCCCGATTGGCCTGTAAGGGCGATACTCACGGCGGCGATCGCGAAGGAAATCGCCAGCACCGTGACCAGCCGCAATCGTCCCCTCAGCCAAGTCAGTCCCTGGGCCAAGCCCAGCGTCCCCACCGTTCCGCCCACCTGAAACGCCACGCCCACCAAGAGTGCCGCGCGTGCCGGGACCCCCGAGTCGCGCGTGATCGTCGGCAGCCAGTTGGTGAGCAGATACAGGTTCAGCAGGTTCATGAAGCTCACCACCCACAGCAGAACGGTCCCCCGCGCGCGCCCGTCACGAAACAGATGGGCCAGGGGAACGCCCTTGCTAGTCTAGTGCGTCAGGAATAGTAACGAGTATAAATTGGGCCACGTCCTTACAATGGAGGGCGACCTAATGCGAGTAGCGCGGCTCGTCAAGCTGGACCCGGAACAACGAACCGTTTTGGAACAGTATGCGCGAGCGCG
>DATNJC010000093.1:0-23603 GCA_035604115.1 Bryobacteraceae bacterium
TCGTAAACAGGATCGCCGTACTCGCGCGTGAGTTCGCGGTAGATCTCGCCGGGATCGCGGTCCATCCGCGCGGTGATTTCCGCCGCAAGCAGAGCCGGGACGATTCCGTCTTTGTCCGTCGTCCATACGCTGCCATCCAGGATGTTGTGAAGGCCTAACCGGCCAAGCGCACCAATTTCTTTTCCAGCCTCTTCTGTCGCACGTGTTGGTTGCGACTTCTCGATCTCCGCCGCTCGACGAACTTCTTCTCCCGGGGGTTAAACGCGGACCGCCGCAGTTGAAATGCCGGAGTCCTCAGACGCTCAGGACGGGGATTTCCGACGCCCGAATGATCCCATAGCCGTTCCCGTTGTCCCCCAAATGCCTGCGCCCAGGAGTGTGTCCGATGACCAGGACGTCAGCCTTGGTTTGCGCTGCCGCTCGGTTCAACCCCTCCATTACATCGCCGCTCTCGATGATGACCTCGGCCTTCGTGCCCGCATCCTGCTGAAGCTTGGCGATCTCTTCGGCGGCGTAGCCGACGATCTTCTCCTTCCATACCGGGTCTGCGTACGACCCGCCGGGGCCCCAGACCTCCACGCTGGACGTGATGTGGACGAGTGTAAGCGTCGCATCGACGGCCGCGGCCATCTCGGCGGCCAACGACATGGTGTGGTTGCTGTGAGGGCTCAGATCCACCGAACAGAGGACGTGGCGAATCGAGAACTCGCGCGTCGTCGGATCTTCCAAGTGAGCGCCTGTCCAGACCGGGCAATCGGTTTCGTGCAGCACCTTAGCTGTTACTGAGCCCAGCAGAAAGCGGTAGAATGCCCCTTCGCCACGTGTCGACATCACCATCAGATCGACGCGCCGGTCGCTAGCCGTCCTCACGATTTCACGTGCCGGATCGCCTCTGAGCAGCAGGCGTGTGACCGCAATCCCATCGAACTCTGGCCCCAACGGCTGATCCAGATCGTTCTGAGCTCGCTGAACGATGTGCGCGTGCAAGTCCCGCGCCGCGATCTCGTGCCCGCTCTCCAGCAGTCCGACGGGATAGCTGAGAGGCGTCACGACATGCAGCAGGATCACCTCGGCATGAAAGCGGCGCGCCAACCACGCGGCCTGTTGCACGACGTGCCGGGAGCTATCCGCGAACACAACAGGAACAAGAATTTTCTGAATGCTCAGCATCACGCCGCCTTTCGGTTGCGGGAACCCATCAGGCGAGGCTGACAGAACGAAGACTGCCTCAGGCTCGCACAGCGCTTTAAGGTCGTTCTCATAAAAGTCGTCCCCCGTCTTTCGTCTTGAAGGCAGGATCCCGCTGTTTCCTGTCCACTATCACTCCAGCTTCTCGCCGAAACGATTGAGACAGGCATGGATTCAAACCTATCCGCAGAGTCCATCCTCCTCGACCAGACCGAACCGATCAACAAGTGGTTCGGAACGCCGTTTTCCACAAAAGTTCGTCTTACTTAAGAGCAGGTGAAAGCCCCGGTCGTTCAGTCTCTGCGGTCTGAATCCGAAGTGTTTCACCTACCGATAGTAGTCCAACTGGCGCTAACCCCGACAGGTTGCCCGGTTTCGGCCACATGTACTGCAACCTTCACTGGGTGCGTCGTCTGCAAGATGTCCTTAGCCTTTGCCACCTCGTTCGCCGTGCCATGCGCCAGAAGGATGTACTTGTCAGACTTGAGCGCCGCCTCGTACTCCACGACGCTGTTCTTGGGGATGCCAATGCTGTACAGCCCTGCTCCGATCGCGCTCAATCCGCCC
The DNA here is from genome assembly GCA_035604115.1 of Bryobacteraceae bacterium. Taxonomy (GTDB): domain Bacteria; phylum Acidobacteriota; class Terriglobia; order Bryobacterales; family Bryobacteraceae; genus Palsa-187. The sequence goes on from DATNJC010000093.1 coordinate 1,756, forward strand.
ACCACAACGGCGCCTTCAAGTGCGCCGACGATCCAGGCGACCAAAGGACCGGCTACCAATACCGGTCCGATGCCTGGGATGGCGAAGAAAGCGGCTCCGAACAACCAGCCCCAGAGACCACCCCAGAAGGCGCCCTGCTTCCCCCAGTACTTCATACGGTCGCCGGCGTTATAGTACCCGACAACTTGCTCGTCGGTATGATAATCCTTGCCGACGATGGACATTTTCTTCATATCAAACCCAGACTTCTGCAGTTCCTTCACCGCTTCCTCTGCTTGGGAGTGGGTTCCGTAAATGGCTACAACCGAGTTCGTTTCCAATCATGACTTACATTCCTTTCTTTCTAGATCGATGTCGTTGCATTTCCGTGTTCCGGAACGCCGGCGCTCTTCTCGATTCGCCGATGTTTGCCGGTTTTGCCGTAGCGTCCGGCCAGCACCCGCCTATTGAAGCTCCAGAATCCTCCTGGACTCTTGCGGTTGCTCTCGTGTCACCAACTACCTCCTTTGCCACTTCTCGCGGCAGTGCCGCCTTAGGATCATCCCTGTGGTAGGATTCCTCATTGTTGGACCCCTTGCCCCGGCCCGTTCAGCAAGCGCTTGAGGGCCTCCATCGATTTGCCGAAGTTTCCCCAGTCCCCTCGCTGCATCGCTTTCTGGGCATCATCGAATTGCGTCCTCGCCCGGCCTAATGCCGGTTGCAGGCGGGACGTCAGCGTAGGATTCTGGGCGGGCTGCGTCCCGAAGACGGCTTGGATCGCCTCATCGAGTGTAGGCTCCATCGCCACTTTGTCTCCCGAAATCACGATTACGCGCTTGAGTTGCGGGAACTCTGTTCCTTCCGCCGTGAGGTACAGCGGGACCACGTACATAAACGAGTTCTCGATCGGCACCGCGATCAGGTTTCCGCGAATGACTTTCGACCCTTTTTGGTCCCAGAGCGTCAGTTGCTGGGCGATCGTCGTGTTCTGATCGATCATCGCCTCGATTTGCATCGGGCCGTAGATCAGCTTCTCTTTTGGAAGTTGGTAAAAGAGCATCTTCCCGTATTCGGGAAAATCACTTTTCGCGGCCAGCCAGGAGATCATGTTGTTTCGCTTCTGAGGCGTGAAAGGAGTCATCATGAGGTACTCGAGCTTGTCGCTTCCGGGAGCTTCATCAGAATGTAGTAGGGCTTCATGGGCGCGACCGTGCCTGCATAGTTCTCCTGGGGGAGCACCCAGAGGTCTTCGCGGTTATAGTAGACCTGCGGAACCGTCATGTGGAACGTTCGGTACTGGTCGGCCTGGATGGAAAAGATATCCTCCGGGTACCTCAGGTGCGCTTTCAGATCCGCCGAAAGCTGATTCAGGTCCATGAAGACGCCGGGAAACGCACGACGGTAGGCCGCCAGGACGGGGTCGTTCGGATCCATGACGTAGAACCGCACGGTTCCGTCGTACATGTCCACAACGACCTTTACGGAGTTTCGAATGTAGTTCTGCCCTGCCTCAAAATCGGCCGCGTGGGGACTGGGGTAGGGAAAGTGATCCGACACGGTATAGGCATCCTGGATCCAATACAGCTTTCCTCCACTCACCACAGCGTAGGGATCCTGGTCGAGGCGTAAGAACGGAGCGATCTGCCTCACGCGCTCCTGGACGTTCCTCCAGATCTGAATCCTGCTCTCTGGTTGAAGATAGGAGGTGAACAGAATGTTGACGTCGGTCTGCGTCCAGGCGAACAAGAGCCGCTTCCACAAGCTGTCCAGCGGGATACCTCCCGTTCCGGCGTAACTCGTGTAGACATTCTGATTTCCCTTGGGGTAGTCGAACTCTTTAGCGCCCGTCGCGACGATCCGATAGCCAGGCATCGCCTCGCCGTAATAGATGGAAGGCTGGACTATAGTTAGGCCGTACGTGGATTCCGGCGGGATATTCTCTAGCACGTACTGCGGAAAGCCGTCCCTCATGGTCTTCGAGACGAAGCTCATGACCAAGCCATAGTCGTGGGTGAACTGCAACTCCTGATTAACCCAGGTTTGGGCCTCTGCGGGAAGCTCCGCGGAGAGCTCGCGCGTCGAAAGCATCACCTGAGTACACTAGTGTCCGGCTATTTTTCGGAGTGACGCAGTAAATCTCCTTGCACCAATGGGATGCAGTCACCGAGCGCTGGAACGATTTGAAATCCTGATAGCCTTTTCGACCGGATGAGGGCGAGTCGCCGCTGCGGAACAATGGTGGATGAACACCGGCCGCACTGTCTTCTCTCAACTGCTCGCACATGCTCCTGGCAAGGAGTTCCAGAAATGCGTAGCCCTTTATCGTGGTGACGCCAACCCAAGAGGCTTCTCTTGTTGAGACCAGTTTCTGGCGATGGCATTCGCGCAACTGACTTACCGGGAGAGCCTGCGCGACATCGAGGCGTGCCTTCGCTCGATGGACCGCAAGCTGTATCACATGGGATTTCGCGGCAGGATAGCGCGCACCACGCTGGCTGACGCCAACGAGAGCCACGACTGGCGCATCTACTCCGATTTCGCGCAGGTGTTGATCGGCATCGCCCGGCCACTCCACGCCGACGATCCGATCGGCGTGGACCTGACGCACAGTCTCTATGCGCTGGATTCCACGACCATCGATCTGTGCCTGTCGCTGTTCCCTTGGGCCAAGTTTCGCCAGCGCAAAGCCGCTGTCAAGATGCACACCCGGCTGGATCTGCACGGCAATATCCCCACGTTCATCAGCATTACCGACGGGAAAGTGCATGACGTCAACATCCTCGACAGATTCTGCCAGAAGCCGGAGCGTTTTACGTCATGGACCGCGGCTACGTCGATTGCGAGCGACTCTATGGGTTCACGCTCCGTTCCGCATTCTTCGTCGTGCGCACGAAATCCAACGTCCTGTTGCAGCGCCGCTACTCCCACGCAGTGGACAAGACCACCGGGGTACGCTCCGATCACACCGTCATCCTGACCGCCATCGACTCCGCGAAAGTGTACCCCAACGCGTTGCGGCGCGTGAGCTATCTGGATGTGGAAACCGGGAAGCGCTTCAAGTTTCTCACCAACAACTTCACACTGCCGGCACTTACTATCGCCCACATCTACAAATGCCGCTGGCAGGTGGAACTGTTCTTCCAGTGGATCAAGCAGCACCTGCGAATCAAGGCCTTCTTCGGCACCAGCGAGAACGCTGTGAAAACCCAAATCCGGATCGTGGTGTCCGTCTACGTGCTGGTCGCGATCATCCGCAAGCGACTCAGCCTGCCGGCAAGCCTCTACCAGATTCTACAGATTTTGAGCGGGACACTTTTCGAGAAAACGCCCATTTTACAGGCCCTTCAAGCGTCCGACTCCGACTTCGAAGTACTCCATTCCGGCAACCAGTTGATTTTGTTCGACTTTTAGCCGGACAGCAGTGATCTAGTAGTTTAACTGCCACCGTTCGTCGCACACTCCCCAGCAGAAGTTGAGGCGAATCCGGATGGGCACCGCGGAGGCATAGGTCACACCTGCAAGGTCGCCAGGTCCACCATCGAGCGGTGCCCTTCCACCACCACAATCCCGCTCTCGGTGACGTGGTACAGTTGCCGGTCCCGCTCCAGATCGTAGCCGATTCTGGCATCCTCCGGCACACGCACGTTCTTGTCCAGGATCGCGCGGCGCACACGCGCCCTCGCGCCCACGTCGCAATTGTCGAATAGCACCGAGTCCTCCACCTCCGCGCCCGAATGCAGCCGGACGTGACGTCCGATCACCGACGTACGCGCCACCGCGCCCGATAGAATCGCGCCGCCCGCGACAATCGAGTCGATGGCCTGTCCCCGCCGGCCGTTCTCGTCGAAGATGAACTTCGCCGGAGCGTCGGAATAGCTCGCGGTCCGCAGCGGCCATTGGCGGTTATACAGATTCAGAGCCGGCGTGATCGCGCGCAGATCCATGCTGGCGTCGTAATACGCCTCGATGTTTCCTACATCGCGCCAGTACGGAGCTTGCTCCGGAGGATCGCCCGGAATGCGGTTGGTCTGGAAATCGTAGGCGTACATACTGGAGCGCCCCACCAGCGACGGCAGGATATCGCGGCCGAAATCGTGCGAACTCTCCGGGTTCTCGGCGTCCTGGTACAGTTCGCGCACCAGCAGATTGGTGGAGAAAATGTAGTTTCCCATGGATGCGTAGACGCGCTCGGAATCGCCGGGCATGGTGGGCGCGTGGGGATTCTTTTCGTGAAACCCGATGACCGAGCCATCCGGCGCGGTTTCGATCACTCCGAACTCGCGCGCGTTCTCCTTGGGAACGGGGATGGCCGCGATGGTGGCCTCCGCGCGCTTGTGGATGTGAAACTCCAGCATCTCGCGAATGTTCATGCGGTAGATGTGGTCGGCGCCGAAGATCACCACGTAGTGCGGATCGGATTGCTCGATCAGGTTGATGTTCTGGTAGATCGCGTCGGCGGTTCCGCGGTACCAGTCCTCTCCCGCCGAACGCATCTGCGCCGGCACGGGAATGATGAAGTGCTGTTTCAGCAGGCCGGTGGTATGCGACCACCCTTCGCTCAAGTGCTGCAACAGACTTTGGCTCTTGAACTGAATCAGGACGTAGATGGAATGGATTTCGGAATTCACCAGGTTACTGAGGACGAAATCGACGATGCGGTAACGTCCCCCGAAGGGCACGGCCGGCTTAGCGCGTTCCTTAGTGAGCGGCGCCAGTCGTGTGCCTCTTCCACCCGCAAGCACGAAGGCCAGAACACGGACTTGCATGCGCCCTATTCTCGCACAGGAATCAGCGGTTTCAGCCCTTGAAATTCTGCAATGGTGGGGTCAGGCCTTCTGGCCTGCCGCCGCCCTTCCGGGCGGCGTTGTGCCGGACCCCGCAAGCTCCTAGTGTTCCCGCCAGTCTCGCTTTTACGGGATCCGAATCCCGGCTACTGGCGCGCCGCCCGAAATGGCGGCGGCAGGCCGGAAGGCCCGACCCCACATCATAATGAATACAGAACCCCCCGTGAACCGAGCTGAAATTCTGGAGCGATTGCGTGAAAGGATCGTCCGCTTCGCGGCATCCCGTCTACAGGGGGGTTCCGCCTCAGATCTGGCGCAAGACGTGGCGCAGGAGGTCCTGTTGGTGTTGCACGAAAAATACCCCACGCTCGATCGCGCCGAAGACCTGGTCCCGGTCTCGCTGGAGATCGCCCGCCTCAAAATCTGGGCCGCGCGCCGGAAAAGCGTCCGCCGGGGCGAGCATACCCAGGTCCCGGTGGACGACCTTCCGTTGGCGTCGCCGGAAGCCGGCCCGCTGGACCTGGCCGAGATTCACGAGCGCACCGAGCGCCTGCAGGCCGCCCTGGCCCAATTGGGCGACCGCTGCCGGGAGTTGTTCCGGCTGAAACTCGAAGGTCTTTCATTCCCGGAAATTCAGAAACAGATGGACGCCGCATCGATCAACACGCTCTATACGTGGGACTTCCGCTGCCGCAAGCAACTGCTGGAGCAGCTCGGCGGAGAGTGGGAGCGATGACGCCGCAGCCGGACCACATCCGGAGACTGCTCGGCGGCTACGCAACTGGGACGCTCTCGGAAAATCAGCGGAAACTCCTGTTCGAGGCCGCCCTGGAGGATCAGGAGCTGTTCGACGAACTGGCCCGCGACCAGGCGCTGAAGGAGTTGCTGGAAGCACCGGGCGTGAGGCAACGGCTCTTCGCGTCTCTCGACACCCCTGGGCAGACGACGGAGTGGTGGAGACACCCCTTGCCGTGGCTCATGGGCAGCTCCGTCCTGGCGATCTCGGCGGGTTTAATGGCTTTGGTATTCCTGACGCCTTCGGGGTCCCGGCCGCGTCCTTCCGGCCCCACGGAAGTGGCCCAAGCGCGTCCACCGGTGACGGCGGAAGCCCCGTCCTCCCAATCAGATACGGGGGTTCCTCCGAAAATACCAAACGAACCCAAGACGACGGGAACGGTCCAGCCGGCCGCTGCTGCGAGGCCCTCTGCCCCAGCCACGGAAACCGCCTCCGGTAATCGGGTTGCCGCGCCCGCACCGGAATTACAAAACGAACCCAAGCCGGACCTCACGGGAACCCAGCAAGCGGCGGCTGAGCGGCAAAAGGATGCCAACGGGCAGGCGGACCAGCTGCGAGCGGCGGCTGGACCCGTGCAGGAAACAGTGGAAACAAAGAACGCGGTTAGTGGGGGTGGGGGCGCGGCGGCGCCTCCGGCCGTAGCGGTGGCTTCCACCGCCGTAGCGGCTCCACCGGCCGTGGCGGCGGCCCCACGGGCGCAAGCGGCGGCTCCTCCGCCTGCCCCTCAGCCCGCCGCAGCGGCTCGCGACGGCGTCGTTGCGGGTGTGCCGGGCGGCGTACCCGCACCGCGAGCGGCGGCTAGACTGTCCCCACCCCCGGGCCGCTTTTCCTTCGACTACTCCATCCATGACGGCGTCCTGCGGATCGTTCCCGGCGCCGACGGCTATTTGCTGGTGAGAGCGGTGGTGGGGCCGATCGACCGGCTGGTGTTGTCGACGGCCCATGTGGTGCGGGCCACGCCCGCCGAATTGCGCGTGCCCGACGGAGCCGCCTCCATGCTGGTGCTGTTTTCCGTGCGGCCGGTGCAAGAAGATTCGACCGACGATCTGGCGGCCCGGGCGAGTCAGCGCACCGCGCAATCGGGCACCGTCGAGGACCCGCGCCCGTCGGCCAACTCGCGGCTGGAAGTGCGGATCGTGGTGTCCGGCAAGTAGCCCGGCTCCGTGACAGGGCGGGGGAAGGACGCCGCGATGTGCACGGCGTCCCAAGCGGCAAGGGATTCAGCGGCGCATCAGAACACGAACCGGGCCACCAGCGTCGTACTCCGGGGATTGCTGGTGAAGAACTGATCGAAGCGGCCAAACAGGGGGTTGCCGGTCAGCAGGAAGTTCCGGGTGTTGTTGTTCTGATTGGGATACACGTCGTTCAACAGGTCACCGGTCCACTGCGCGTGGTTGAACAGGTTGCTGAATTGTCCGCCAATCTCGAAACGCTTCTTCTCGGTGATGGCGAAACGCTTCAACAACTGCAGGTCGATGTTGTCGATCGGATGCATGGGGAAGGTATTGCGGCCGGCGTTGGCGAACGCGCCGAGACCCGCCTGCACGTAGCGGGCGTTGGGATTCGTCGCTACGTAGGCCGCGGTACAGTTGGGGCCCGTGATCGCGACGCCCGCGACCGTGCAATGCGTGGATGAAGTTATGGGAGCGCCGGTCTTGTCGATGCCCGTGACACCGGAAGACACATTCCAAGCGCCCGCCGGGTTGACCACTGACCGGTCGCCCGCGGTATCGCCATTCAGGTTGGAATCGACGCCGCTCTGAACGGTGGTGTAGGCCGGCGACTGGTACGTGTAGGTCCCCGAAATGTTCCAGTTCCCGACGACATTCTTCATCATCCAGTTGCTCTTGGCAAAGCCTTTGAAGTCGTAGGTCGGCGTGAAGGTGAAGCGGATGCGGCGGTCTAGCGACGACGAAGACCAGTCGTTACGCAGGTTGCCGAAGTCCTGGCCGCGGCGGGGCGTCAGTTCGGTGCTGAATACCGTCGCGGTGGAGTCGTCGAGAGCGTGGCTCCAGGTGAACGCGGTCAGGTACGAGAAGTTATGGGCGAAGCGCTTGTTCAATTGCAACGCTAAGCCGCTGTACTTCGAGTTGCCGATGGGATGGTAGGCCGTGATGGTGTTCGGGAACCCGAACACGCCGTAAGCATCGCTGGGCGAAGCCGGATAACCGGTCTTTGACACCAGCGTGTTCCGCACATCCTGAAGGGTCATATTCAGGCCCGCTATCTGGGAAGCCGAAGGAGCCGAGAAGAACGTCGGCAGGCTATAGGACGGCGTTACGTCGGTAACCCGGTTGATCTGATCCTGCACGTAGAGATGCACGCCCTTGGTGGCCAGATAGCGGGCCTCAAGGACGTAGTCCCGGCCAAGGCTCCGCTGGACTCCCACGGTCCAGTTGATCGCATAGGGACGGATCTGGTCGTAGTTGTAAGCGGAAACCGCGGCGCGCGCGGCTATCGGATCGGTTGTGATCACGATGGCGTTGGAGGGAGGCAGTCCGCCCTTGGCCAGGAAGTTGGGGGTCTGGACGGTGAGGTCCGGCACGTCCTCGGTCTGCTGGAAGTACCCCGGCTTGGCATTGATGTTCAGGTTGTTGTAGGTCTGATCGTAGTTGATGCCGAAGCCGGCGCGGATCGTCCAGTCACCGCTCTTGCCCGGCGAGTAGGCAAAGCCCACGCGGGGCGCCCAGTTGTTCTTTTGCGATTGCGGCACCCCGAAGGTGAGCAGCCCCGGGTAGTTCGCCGCGGCGCTGAACGACTGATACCGCGATACCACCGGCACGGTCACGTATTCATAGCGGATGCCGAGATTCACGGTCAGGTTCGGGCGGAGGCGGAAATCGTCGTTGGCGAATAGGCCATGGAACAGGTACCCGGAAGGAATGCCGCCGGCTACGCCAACGCTGCGTTCTCCGATAACGTCGGGGCTCAAGTCATGCAGGTACGTATCCACCGCGTTGTACTCGTAATCGCCGCGCGCGCGCTGGACGAATGCGTTGCTGGCGATGACGTCGAAGAACTGATAACCGGCCTTGATGGTGTGCCGGCCGAGGGTCTTCGTGATATTGTCGGTGGCCTGAAAGCTGCCCTGGATATAACCCTGCGGGGTACTGGAATCGGGACCGATTTGCAAATTCAGGTCGTTAAACACCAGATTGGGGAACTGATCCAGGCCCGGAAACTCCTGGTCGCCGACCGGATAGTTGTTGTTCTTGCGGTTATAGGAAACACGCAGCTCATTCAAAAACGTCGGCGAAAAGTTATGGAATTCCGATATCGAAGCCAGACTGCGGTTGTCCGGAATAGTGCTGTAGAAGACCGGCAACTGGGCGTTGGTATCGATGCCGTGGTAGCGGTTGATAATGTAGCGCCCGCGAATCTGGTCCTTGTCGCCGAGGTTGTAGTCGATCGCGACTACCAGATTCTGCTTGTTGACAAAGGATGGCCCGGACGTTGGAACCAGCCCCACCGGAATGTTCACGCCACCCACGCTGATGGTACCCGCATTGGCCGCGGGAGCGGCCGGGTCGTAGGTCTGTAAGATGCCGAGGTTGGTCTTGCTGATCCCCGGAAGTCCGGCAATGGTCTGATAGCCCGCGGCGGTGGGAGCTTCAATCGGCGCGCCGGGAACCGACGCCTGGCCGAGCGGCGAGTATTCCCAATCCACGAAATAGAACAGCTTGTTCTTCTTGATGGGTCCACCGACGGTTCCGCCAAAGCGGTTGTAGTCAAAACGGGGATTGGTTGTGAATCCCTGCACCGCCGACTTCGAGTCGATGGCATTGAGATTGCGGTTGTTAAAGTACTCGTACAGCGAGCCGTGCAGCTCGTTGGTGCCGTACTTCACCACGGTATTGAAGATGCCGCCCGAGGATCCGCCGAACTCGGGGCTGAATTGATTCTGCAGCACGGAGAACTCGGCCACGGAGTCGTTGGGGACCGTGATGGTCGGGCCGGTGACATCGTGGCGGTTGTTGTCCACGCCGTCCACGTTGAAGCTGTTATTGGTCTGGCGCTGCCCGCCCACGCTGGGGCCGGTGCCATAGCCGACGCCGCCGCCCTGCGTGACACCCGCGGCCAGCAAGCTCAAATTCAGAACGCCGGTGTCATTCACGTAATTGCCGGAGGAAGGCAGGTTCAGGCTCAGATCGCCCTTGAAAGTTGCCTGTAACTGGGCCGACGAAGTGTCCAGCAACGGGGGCGCTTCGACCACCTCAATCGTGGTGGTGGTGCTGGCCACCGTCATGTTGAAGGTTACCGAGGAGGTGCGATTCAACTCCACAGCCACGTTGGTGGTCTTGCTGGTAGCCATGCCGGACGCGCTCGACTCGACGTCGTACTGCCCGACCGGAAGATTGTTGATGCGGAACTCGCCGGCCATGTTGGTGGTGGCCGAGTACTTGACGCCCGTATCCTTGTTGGTGGCCGCGATGGTGGCTTTGGGAACGGCGGAACCGGTGGCGTCGATTACAGTCCCCACCATGTTGCCGTCGGTGGCTTGCGCCAACAGGGCTTGGGTGCACCCAAGAGCAAGAAGAAGTGCAACGGCCCATGCTGCAGCCGCTTTGAAAGTGGAATGGCAACGCATTGTATTCTCCTCTAAGTCGCCGCAAGCTCGCGAGGGAATGGCAGACCAGCCGTGCATCCGAGCCGCTACGGGCCAGATACGCGCTTACGTGGCGAAACTTTCAAAAATCCGCTGGTACTTCCCGGACCAGCAACGAGCGACTTCAAAACTCAACAAACCTCGGAACTTACACGCATCATACCCCAGTACTGGAACGATTACAATCGAATTTCATTTCCGGTCGCAGTAAAATATTGATATGAATGCGGTTGTTCCTGTCCTTGCACGCAGCTAAGACACCACTGGGGTGTGGTGTGTAGATTCAGACCGGCGTCGTGCCATAATCGATCACGTACACCGCATGCAACGTACCCTGGTGATTCTGGTACTTCTATCCGCTCTGGCCGGATGCAATCGTGGGCCGGCGCCGCTCAAGGAAAGCAATGAACCGCTCCGGCAGTACGCGCTGCGGGGAGCCGTCCTCCGGCTGGACCCGCAAGGGCATATCGCCACGATCAAGAATGAGAAGATCGAGGGTTGGATGGAGTCCATGACCATGGACTTTCCGGTGAAAGACGAGGCCGAATTCGCCAAGCTCCACGCCGGGGACACGATTCGGGCGACGGTGTTCGTTCAGGGGCTGGAGTATTGGGTCGGCAATGTGCAACCGGAAGGGAATACCAAGTAGCTCAATACATCTCGACGACCGGGGCTTCGGGCGCGCGGGATTTTAAGCGCAGGTGGTAGACGGCGGCGCCGGTGGCGAGTGTGACGACGGTTGCCAGCGAGATGAACGGCTTCAGCATCACGCCCTGGTAGGTCATCCAGGCGCCCACCAACATGAAGAGCGTCGGGAATAGCGGCCAGGCGAAACTCACCACGCGCAGTTTTTTCCAGCCCGGACGCTGGCGGAACACAAACAGCGACGCCACGCTCATCACGGCGAAGAAATTCAGCGTGAATCCGATATACAGCACCAATTGCGGGAAGGGCGTGAGCGTCATCAGAACCGTACAGATCCCTTGGGCAACGATCGCCACCACGGGAGTGTGGAACTTGGGGTGAACCTTGGCCGCAGCGGCTAGAAACGCTCCGTTGCCGGCCATGGCGTAGTAGACGCGCGGGCCGATGGTGACCATCGCATTCACGGTGGACATAAGCGAGAGCGCCATTAGCGCACTGAAGATTCCGGTGACCTCGGGTCCGAACAGGCGCGAGGCGGTGAAGGCTCCCACGGCCACTTTTCCCTTCAAGTCCTCCAGCGGCGCGGCGTATATGAAGACCAGGTTGAGGAGGAAGTAGAGCGCGGTAACCAGAGCCGTGCCGAGTCCCAGGGCTAGCGGCAGCGTGCGGGAGGGGCGCTCGAGTTCCTCGGCTACATAGGTGGCTGCGTTCCAGCCGCTGTAAGCCAGGTAGATGAAGAACAGGCTGACCGCGAACTGCGCGGCGATCTGCGTGGTGCTGGTGCGCGTGGCGACGGCCGAAAAATGTTCCACGCTGCCACGTCCGCTGGAGAAGCCCAGCACGATGAATGAGGTTAGCACCAGGACTTTCACGGTGGTCAGGACATTTTGTACTCGGGCCACTCTTTGCACGCCGAACACGTTCAGCACCGTGAACACGATCACCAGGGCGCTGGCGGCGAGGTTCGCGCCTCCGATACGCAGCGCCCAGTCGCCGGAGCCGAGGATCACGAATGGGTGCTCCTGACTGAGCGCGGGGAAAAAGTACGCGAGATATTCGGAGAATGCCAGAGCCGCCAGGGCAATGGGCCCGGAGAAGCCCGCGAAGAAGGAAACCCATCCGGTCATAAACCCCCAGGTGGGTCCATAGGCACGCGTGAGGTAGACGTACTCGCCGCCGGAACTGGGGAAATTCACACCTAATTCCGAGTAGCACATCGCGCCCAACAGGGCGCACACCGCGCCGACCACCCAACTCCAAAGGACCAGGCTGGGCTTGCCGAGATCGCCGGCGAGGAAGCCCGTGGTGGTGAAAATCCCCGTGCCGATCATGTTGGACACTACCAGGGCGGTCGCGCTGACGATGCCAAGTTGACGGAGCAGGGCGGGCTTTGAGGAAGGCACTCCGGCTTCTATTGTAAGCTTCACAGGCTGAAGCCTGTGCCACCTGCTATCGCGCCTACTACCAGGAACGGTTCTTGGCCGGAGGCGACGGCGTCGGGCAGTGGAGTGTCGGGCGAGTCGTGTGAGAGATCCTGCTCGCAGGCGAAAAACCTCACAAAGGGGCGGCGCTGTTGCGTAACGTGGTCGCGGATGGTACCGCACAGCGCCGGGTAGCGGTCTTCGAGTGCGTCGAGAACCGCGCGCTGAGTGACGGCCCCCGTGAGATCGAGAGTCACTTCGCCAGTCACGTGGGCTAGCGTTCGCAGGTGCGCCGGGAGCACGACTCGTACAGTCGCGCTCATGCCAAGGTCTGAACTTCGACCGAAAGAACGGCGGGGAGATCGCGCACGACGGGCGCCCAAGTGTCTCCGGCGTCGGCCGAGGCGTATACTTGCCCGCCTGTCGTTCCGAAATACACACCGCAGGAATCGAGCGAGTCGACGGCCATCGCATCGCGCAGGACGTTCACGTAACAGTCGCGCTGCGGCAGACCTTTGGTGAGCGGCTCCCAATCGTTTCCGCCGGTTTTGCTGCGGTACACGCGCAGTTGTCCGTCGAGAGGGAAGTGCTGGCTATCGCTCTTGATCGGGACGACGTAGATGGTCTCGGGCTCATGCGCGTGAACGTCGATCACGAATCCGAAGTCGGTGGGCAGGTTGCCGCTGATTTCGCGCCAGTTCTCGCCTGAATCGTCAGTGCGCATGACGTCCCAATGCTTCTGCATGTAGAGAGTTTTAGGGCGGCTGGGGTGCAGGGCGATGCGATGGACGCAATGGCCGACTTCGGCGGTCTTGTCGGGGATGAATTCCGAGACCAGCCCGCGATTGATCGGTTTCCAGGTTTCGCCGCCGTCGTCGGAACGAAACGCCCCGGCGGCGGAGATGGCGATGTACATACGCTGGGGATCGGTGGGATCGAGCAGGATCGTATGGAGGCCCATGCCGCCGGCGCCCGGCTGCCACTTGGGGCCGGTGCCGTGGCCGCGGAGGCCAGCGAGCTCGTGCCAGTTTTGCGCGCCGTCGGTGGAGCGAAACAGGGCCGCGTCTTCCACGCCGGCGTATACGGTATCGGGGTCGGTGAGCGATGGTTCGAGGTGCCAGACGCGCTTAAACTCCCAGGGGTGTTGGGTGCCGTCGTACCACTGATGGGTGGTTAGGGGCTTGCCGGTTTCAGGGGAGGAATCATAGACGAACTTGTTGCTCTTGCCCGCCGGCGGAGCGCCCGGCGCCGGCATGGCTTCTCCACCCGGCGTCTCCCACGTCTTTCCGGCGTCGCTCGAACGCTGGATGATCTGTCCGAACCAACCGCTGGTCTGCGAGGCATACAGGCGGTTCGGGTCGGCGGGGGAGCCTTTCAGGTGGTAAATCTCCCAGCCCGCAAAAAGGGGACCTGCGACGTCCCACTTTTCGCGCTTTCCATCGGACGTCAAGACGAACGCGCCTTTGCGCGTGCCCACCAGTACGCGAACTCTGCTCATGCTTGTTTTCTCCTCGATTTTTTCATCACACCCTTATGACCGAACGGGGGGAGTAGCGGAACTGGGTCCCGCCCCTGCCACTTCCGCCGGGCTTCCGCGAGGAAAGCTTCGCGGTTTTGTTCCATCCATTCAATAGCGGCGCACGGAGCCATGGTCCGCTCGTGCCGCGCGCCCCAAATCAACAAGTCCAGCAGCACCGGCGCAAGATCAATCCCCTTCTCGGTCAACCGGTAGTTTACTCGCCGCCCATCCTCGCTGGCCACCTTCGCGGCAAGGATACCCGCTGCCTCGAGCTTGCGCAGGCGGTCCGCCAGGATGTTGGTGGCGATTCCCTCCCCGGAGGTTTGAAATTCCTTGAAGGTCCGGTAGCCGCGAACCATCAAGTCGCGGACGATCAGCAGCGACCAGCGATCCCCCAACATCTCGAGAGAGACGCTGACGGGACAACCGGACCGGCGCTTCCCTGGCACAGTCGATCTTATCGCTATCACTTGCATTATGCAAGTGATTTTTGGCGACGTAATATTCGGTGAAGATCAGCGGGTCAAGCGCGCGGCTCGAAACGGATGAGCAGACGCGAGCCGGCGGCCTCAGCCAAGCGCCCCAGGGTCCGCATGGAAGGACGCACGCGCCCGCTCTCCAGGCGCGCGACCACGGGCTGAGTCGTTCCCATTTTTCGAGCCAGCTCCTGCTGTGTCAGGCCGGCACGGTTCCGCGCCTCGATGAGGACCGAGGCCAAGACGAACTCTTCTTCAAGAACCGCGTACGCCTTACGGTATTTCGGCTCCTTCATCCACTTCTTGTGCAAGCCGGATATGCGTGCCATTGCTACACCTTCATCATCCAATCGTTTTCGCGGAGGCGCGTCTCCGCGACGTGGCCGACCACTTAGCGCTGAGGCTGAGGCCTCCCAACCACGCACCACCACGGTGTTGGCTCGGTGGGCACACAACCGGACGCCCATTCGAAGTGCTCGATGGATCTGGGCGAACCCCAGGTGATCAGATCTATGGCAACCGTCATGGCGAAAAGGAAAACCAAGTTATAGGAAAGACGCAAGGTCTTGAGCTGAATTTGCCTCCCCAACAGATCGCCCGCGAACAGTCCGACGAAAAGAAGGAGTACGTTGACTATGCGTACGTTCCAAATGAGGATCGGCGTGAACATGTCGAATACAACATCGGGAAAGCTGGCAGGGCCGGAGACGAGCGTGGCCAGATCGCAAGCCGTGACGATCAGCCAGGCCAACCATAGGCTCAGCAAGAAGGATTGGAGCCGCGTGTTGGGTTGTGACGCTAAAGCGTCACGATTTCTTGGCGTTAGAGCATCGCGACTAAGATCGCGTAGTGACCCAAACAATGGCGGTCGGCGGCCTCCCGCTTGCTTGGCGAAGTCATATCCACAATCGCACTGGGAGCTGTGGGGCGGATTGATGAGGCCACAAACCGGACATCTCATGCCAGCCTTCTCCTATTGTAGCCTGGCTAGCTTTATTGTCCGTGACACTTCTTGTATTTCTTGCCGCTGCCGCAGGGGCAGGGATCGTTGCGGCCCGGTTTGTGGGCTGGCGGAGGCGCGGGGGCCGGCGCTTCTTCAACTTCGCTGTCCTCGGCGGAGAAAACCGGATCGAGGCCGTGGAGCTTCAGCCGCTCGTCGAGGGCGAATTCGACCAGGTCGACTTCCGCCGTTTTCAGAGACGCCAGCGCCTCGATCTTTCGCAGCATGCCGCGGATGCGCCCGCGCGTGGTCTCGCCGGGCATCGCCAGGGCGTAGGCGAACAGGGCATCTTCGCGCAGATCCTCGAATTTGCCGTCGCGGTCGAAGTAGCTGGCGATCTTATCCGCGTAACGGGTCTGCTGGAAGTAGCCCGTTCCGCGCAAAGCTTGGCGCACGATTTCCGGATCGGGGTCGTCCAAGTGAGGCGGGAAGTATTTGGCGTAGGGCTTCCACAGCGAGCGCCACATCGCGTCGAGCGCTTTGACGCGAGCCTTGCCGCCCTCGGCGTAGAGCGCCTCGATGGCTTGCTGGACGGGGTCTTGATCCGCCACCGCGTACAGACCTACGGCTGCGCCGCCGCGTTCCTCCACCGGACGCGCGAGATCGGCGAGGACCGCCAACATGGCGTCGCGGATGGAATCGTCTTCGGTCGCGTCGGCTAACGACGCCCAGGCTTTTCCGCGGACCTTCGGGTCCGGATCGGACTGGGCGGCTTCGAGCAAGGCCTGCCGGGCTTTGGGACTGATCTGCTGGTTGAAAAAACTGCCCGCCGCGCCCGCGCGCACATCGGCTTCGGGGGACTTGAGCAGTTCGATGCGCTCTGATTCCGGCAGCACGTCGAACTCGGGTAAGGCGCGCTCGGGATAATCGGCCAGGATGTCGACGGGTTGGGGCTGATAGTTGGGTTCGGGTGCGCTCAGTTGTTCGAGAGCGAATTGAATCTCACGCTTCAGCTCGGTGTTGGAGACTTCGTCGTCGTCGGAGGCGGGCTCAGCGGGAAGCTCCGCCAGCACGCGCTCCAACGCGGGGCGGGCGGCCGAATCGCCGTACAAACCCAGGCAGAACGCGCCGTCGGCGGCGTCGTATTCCAGGCGGTCGAGCAGGAGTTCCAGGACGCGCGGATCGTGGACACGCAAGGCGGCCAGGAGGAAGGCAATATCGGAGCCTTGCTCCTCGCCCAGCTCTTCGTACAGCGCGAGGAGTGGCTGGATGGCGCGCTCGCCGAAGGGCAGCAAGGCTTGGACCAGCTCGTCGTCGACTTCTTCGGGATAGCGGCGAACTACGTCAAGAAAAAACTCCAGCGCTTCTGGGGTGTTCCAGTGGCGGAACAGGTCCACTAGGAGAGAGTCCAACAGGACGGGTTCGTCCTCATGCGACGCACGCGAGAACGCCAGGGCATCCGCGGCGGCGTGGGGGCCGCGATCCAGGATGGATTGTACGAAACGCCGGTCGACGCCGACGCGGCCGTGGGCCGCCGCGCGCAGGAGGTCTTGAACTTCACTCATTCTTGGGTTTTGGTGGAGCGGGCTTTAGCCTGCAACGGCGACTTCTAGTCGCCGTCTGGACCTGGGCTGAAGCCCAGGTTGCAAGCTGAAGCTTGCTCCACTTCGGAACTGCCCCTACTCTTCTTTGATCACGTGTACCGGGATGTCCAGGGTCACGTCGCGATGCAGGCGGATGGAGACCTTGAAGTCGCCCAAAGTCTTGATGGGCTCCTCCAGGTGAACCTTCTTCCGGTCGATGGTGTAGCCGAGCTTCTCGAGCCCGACGGCGATGTCGCTGGCCGTGACCGAACCGAAGAGCTGATCGTTCTCACCAGCCTTTTGCGCGATCGTCACCTCGACGGCGGCCATGAGTTTGGCGAGATCCTGAGCGTCGGATTGCTGTTTGGCCTCGCGCCGCAGGTGCGCCTGGCGCTCCTGCTCGACGATCTTCTTATTGGAGGCGGTGGCCGCCACAGCCAAGCGCCGGGGCAACAGGAAATTGCGCGCATAGCCCGAGGCGACTCTCACCGCCTGGCCGCGCTGGCCCAGTTTGTCGATATCTTCCCGCAGTATGACTTCCATGGTTTTCTCCTACAGCGTCGTTGTGAACGGGATCAGCACGATGTTGCGCGCCTGCTTGATCGCCTCGGCCAGCCGCCGCTGGTGCGGGGCGCAGACTCCGGAGATCCGCCGCGGCGTGATCTTGCCGCGCTCGCTGATGAAGGACATCAGCAAACGGACGTCTTTGTAGTTGATGTCGTCGATTTTATCCACGCAGAACCGGCACATCTTCTTGCGCCGGAAATACTGCTTCTTGCCGCCAAAGGCCTTGTCGCCGCCGGTGGGGCGCTGCGACGCGCTCATGGGTCTTCCGCCTCGTCCTGGTTCAGCCATAATAGTTCTCCTGTTACTCCTTCGTCTCGGCTACAGGAGCTTCCACTTGAGGACTCTCCACTTTGGGGGTTTCCGGCTTGGGGCCTTCAAATCTTGGCGACTCCGCTTTGTCTCTTGGAGCCTCCGGCGCAGGACGGCTGGGCGCGGGATGCGACCCGGGCGCTCCAGGCAGACCGGGCGCGGCGGCCGCGGGTTCCGACGCGGGCAGAGCGGGCGAGGACATCTGCGGCGCGGGCCGGCGGGCGGCGCGCTTGTCGCGATGCTTCTTGCGCTTCTCGATCTTCTTCAGTTTTTCGTCGATACGCACGGTGATGAATTTGATCACCATGTCGGTGACGCGCATGCGGCGCTCCACCTCTTTGACCAGCTCCGGCGTCGAGCTGAACTGCACCAGGATGTAGCAGCCCTCGTTGTATTTGCCTAACCTGTAGGCCAGTTTGCGTATGCCCCACTTGTCGACTTTGTCGATGGTGCCTTTGCCGTTGGTGATCAACTCCTTCACCTGGCCGACATACGCGTCGACTTCTTCATCCGGCGCGTCCGGCTTGATGATGAACAACTCCTCGTAGACTCTCATTCTTCCTCTGTATTTAAGCCTTGGGCGCGGCGATTGTATTTCGCCATGGCCTTTTCGGCGCCCTCGGCGATTATGGTCTCCACCGCCTCCGCTGCGCGGATGACGATTTCCTCCACGTCTTTCATCTGCGCCCGCTTAAACGGCGCGAGCACAAACGCTGCTCCATCTCTCGGACCACTGCTGGCCCGGCCGCCGGTCTGGCCGCTTTTTTCGGGCAAAGCGGGCCAAACTCCGACGCGAACCCGGACAAACTCGTCGGTTCCGATGCTGCCGATCACGCTCTTCATTCCGTTATGCCCGGCGGCGGAACCTTTGGGCCGCACGCGCAGCGAGCCGAACGGAAGATCGAGCTCGTCGTAAACCACTATCAAACGGCCGGGAGTTAATCCGTACCGCTCGAGCAGGCCCCGTACCGAAGGGCCGCTCAGATTCATAAACGCCTGCGGTTTAGCCAGCGCCACCGCTTTCCCCGCGATGGAGCCGAGCCCCACTCGCGAGACATTTTCCTTCCGGGTTACGCGGATCGAATGCGTCTCCGCGAGCCGGTCTACCACCAGGAACCCCATGTTATGCGGCGTGTGTTCGTATTCCGCACCCGGATTCCCCAGGCCAACCACCAGATACTCCACTTGGTCCGGCATCTAGCTGGCCCCTGGCTCCCGGCCGCTGGCGCGGGCTTACTTTTTCTTCTTCTCTTCGGGTTTCTTCTTTTCTTCGGGTTTCTTCTTCTCTTCGGGGGCCGCGCCCTCCTCTTCCTTCTTACCCTTCTTGATCACTTCGGGCTCGACTGGAGCGGCGGTGGTCGCGGCGCCTTCGACCGGCGCAGCCTCAACCACTTCGGCCTTCAGCGCCACTACGTGCGAAATCACGGAGTCGCCCGCGCTCAGCAGGCGCATCGACGCGGTCAGCGGAATATCCGCGGCACGGATGCTCTGGCCGATCATCAATTCGGAGGCATCCACGGTGAAGCTCTCCGGGATTTCGTCCGGGAGACATTCGATTTCCACCTCGCGCGTGATGGCCTCGAGCAGGCCGCCTTGAAGCTTTACGCCGTTGGGGATGCCGATGGTGTGCACCGGGATCTGGACGCGCAGCTTCAGAGTCAGGTCGATGCGCTTCATGTCGATGTGCAGAAGGTTTTCTTTGATCGGATCGCGTTGCCAGTCGACGATCATCACCGGGGTGTTCTCGCCGCCTTTGATCGACAGATTGAAAATGGTGTTGTGGCCGGACTTGCTATGGAGGATGCGGCCCACTTCCTTGGGGTCAACGGCAACGGCTACGGCTTCACCGCCGGAACCGTAGATTACGGCCGGGGCGGCGCCGCTGGCACGCAGGCGGCGGGCTTCGTTCTTGCCGCGCTTCGACCGCGGCTCGGCGGCTATTGTGATGTCTTTACGCATGTCGTTCGTTCACCTCGGCGCCGCTCCATTACCGTCGCGGCTCGGAAATCTTTCTTACACAAATAACGTACTGACTGAACCATCCTCGTGAATCGATTGGATGGCTTTGGCCAGCAACTGGGCCACGGAAAGCGGCCGGATACGCGAACATCCCTCCAGCCGCCGCCCGGACGGGATGGAGTTGGTCACGACCACTTCCTCTAGCTGAGAATTCTCAATCCGTTCCACCGCGGGGCCCGAAAGCACCGCGTGCGTCGCGCAGGCGCGAACGCTTTTGGCGCCCTGCTCCACCAGCGCTTCCGCCACTTTCACCAGCGTGCCGGCGGTGTCGATCATGTCGTCCACGATCAGACAGTGCTGCCCGGCCACCTCACCGATCACGTTCATTACTTCCGCCACGTTCGCTTCCGGCCGCCGCTTATCGATGATCGCCAAAGGCGAATCCAGATGCTTGGCAAACGCCCGCGCGCGCTCCACTCCGCCTGGATCGGGGGAAACTACAGTCAGTCCTTCACCGCCCAACGCGGAGAAGTAATCCACCATGACCGGGGCCGCGAACAGGTGGTCCACCGGCACATCGAAAAACCCTTGGATCTGCGCGGCGTGTAAATCCAGCGCCAGAACCCGATCGGCGCCCGCGCGTTCAATCAGGCTGGCGACCAGGCGGGCTGAAATTGGCATGCGCGGCCGGTCCTTGCGGTCCTGCCGCCCGTACCCATAATAGGGTAGCACCGCGGTGATCCGCTCCGCCGAGGCGCGCTTGAGCGCGTCCATCATCAGGAGCAGCTCCATGATGTGATGGTCCACCGGAGTGCAGGTCGGTTGCACCACGAACACGTCGGCGCCGCGAACGTTTTCCTGAACCTGGAGATGCACTTCGCCGTCCGAGAATTGGCGTACGGTACAGGCGCCCAAGGGGCATCCCAGTTCGTTGCAGATCTCCGCGGCCAAGGCGGGATTGGCGTTCCCGGTGAAAACCTTGAAGTGGTTGAATCTCATCGCGCGTACCAGTTTTGGGGCGGCCATAATTCGTTATCGGCAGCCGGGCGTCCGGATAACTGCGATTGCCACATCCGCTGGTAGCGGCGGCGGCTCACCAGTTCCGCCGGTATCAGGCGGCATCCGTCGAGCACCCGGTCCCCTTCTAACACTCGTTTCGCGCGCGCGCGGGCCTCGCTGGAGCCGAACAAGGCGAACACGGCCGAGCCGCTTCCCGACATCCTCACACCAACTCTCGCAGCGGCGCCCGCCGCCGCCCGGTCACCCGCCGGGGCGAGCCCACCCGGCTGGGCAAGCATGGAAAACTTACCCTGGATGGTTTTGAGCTGGGGATACTGCCGGAAAACAGGCGCTTCGAAGTCGTTCGCGGTAAGCGCACACGCCGCATTTGCCGAACGCCCACCCACGAGCGTCCGTACAAACGCCTGGAAACTATTAATGCTACTTGACGATCCGGTGAAAGTCAAACTACGGTCCAAAGTCCGATACGCGTCCGCTGTGGAAACATGCACGGACGAAGCAACCACCAGCACTGGCTCTGGTGACAGGTCTGTTAAAGGATAGAGCTCTTCGCCCCGTCCGAGCCCCAGGGCCGCGCCGCCGAGCAGGAAAAACGGGACGTCGCTGCCGAGGCCGAGAGCCAGTTCGCGCAGGCGCTCGAAAGGCAGCGCGCGTTGCGCCAGGAACGGTAGAGACAATAACACCGACGCTGCGTTGGATGATCCGCCTCCCAGCCCGCCACCCATGGGGATGCGCTTGGTGAGCCGAAAATGCACGCGCGCGTGAACCTTGAGCGCATCGAGGACTGCTTCGGCGGCACGCAGCACCAGGTTTTCGGGGATTTCCAGAGGGTCGTCGAGCGTGAGTGTGGTACGGCGGGTTTTCTCGAATTCGATTTCGATCCGGTCGGCCAGCGAGATCGTGTGGAACACGGTCCGCAATTCGTGATACCCGTCGGGGCGTTTGTGGAGCACGCGCAGGTCGAGGTTGATCTTGGCCAGGGACTTGAGCCGAACGCTTTGCATTCTAGTTGTGGGGCAGGATGGCATCCTGCGGCGGGTTGTCAACCCGCTGGCCGGGCGTAGAGACGCGGACAGGCCGATTGACAACCCGCCGCAGGTTTACAACCACAGCTGTCCAAATTAGCCAGGATCGACGGCTTAGACGCCGCCAAGCCCAGCAAAGACCAAGGTAACGTTGTAGGAGGAAAAACAGGTTGGGATTCATGCTGTCCAAGGGAATCAGGCGTTCCATGCCAACGAGAG
>DATNJC010000094.1:0-7055 GCA_035604115.1 Bryobacteraceae bacterium
CGAGCTTGGAAGATCCGCCAACTGGAATTGCTGGAGCATGCCGTGGCCGCGGCCCTTACTGCGGTGAATTCAGAACACGCAACAGCCCATTTTCGCCACTGCGGCTATGGTCTATAAATACTCAGAAAATGGTCTAAAGGCGACGCGCGCACGCGTCAAAGCGTTGTGCGCGAGTGAAAATGTCTGGACAAGCGGGCGGAAGGTTCCGGTCCCATAGAGGCGCCCTTCAGCGCCAGGATACGCCCACTAGAACGAACAGCTCGTTCTGCGCGGAGACGTAACGAAAGCTTCCGACGCCGCCGTATTGATTCAAGAACGGCATTATCCAGTGCACGTAGCGGAATTCCGGTGCAACGCGCACGTGACGGCTGCCTAAGTCTACGCCGCCCGAAACCACCAGCCCATGTGTGAGGGAGTAAGTCGTGTTCAGCTTGTTCCCGTTTGACCCGCAGACGTACGGGCCTAATCCCTGCAGAGTGCAGCCGGAGATGGTATCAGTTCCATGAACGGTGTGCGGAGCGTAGCCGACGCCCACGAAGGGATGCAGCAGCGGCGCGGGGAGATGGTACTTGGCGATCATCGGAAACTCCCAGGAATTGTCGCGCTCCCGTTGGGTCCCGTAAAACCCGATGGAGTTGATGTAACCGGTGAAGCC
Organism: Bryobacteraceae bacterium; assembly: GCA_035604115.1. Lineage (GTDB taxonomy): Bacteria > Acidobacteriota > Terriglobia > Bryobacterales > Bryobacteraceae > Palsa-187. The sequence continues at coordinate 656 of DATNJC010000094.1, forward strand.
GAGCCTCCGGTAGAGCGCGTCGAACTCGAAGGAGAAACGCAGCGGCAGGCGGACCTCCAACGCTGGACCCACGATGTAGCGTTTCGACTCAGGGTGCAGGCTTCCGCTCACGTCATCGGTGGGCCAGAAGCCCGCCTTGACTCCCAACGCAACCGGTTGACCCAATACTACATGACTGCTTAGAAACACTACAGCAACAGTCCACGCCAAAGCTCGCATATCGGGGGGGCGTGCACGTTCGTAACCAGGATGGAGTTGTTGTGCTCCGAGCGGACACACTTCGGCTGAGGGAAATTCGTTCGTTGCGGTGGCCGGGGCTCTCGGACTTATCGCCGTGCGTTACCGGCCACCCATGATTTGAGGGCATCTAAAGGGTCCATTAGTTACACGCTGGATGGCGCTCTGAGCCTAACGCTCTAAACCCCTTTTCAATGCTACTACGAGCGTAATGCGGACCACCTTGTTTAAGGGTGCCGCGCCACTCTCTGAATATCCGCGTGAGCCTTGCGGTCCTCACAGACTTTAAGGAACCCGATTCCTCTGTCTCCCGTCGATGCCATGCTACGAGCTGACACCGCGAGGCGTTAACGGCCTCCGAGAGTTCAGTACCACTTCAATTGCAACGCTTCCTGGCCAGGAAGTTTCTCTTACGACTTCATGGTACTGCGGGGCTCAAAGCGGGAGGCGGGGTGGTTGGGCGCAGGTGATTGAAAACAGTGCGACAGTTGCTTCGTCCATGGGCTGTGACTAAAGGCTAGCTTTTGGCCATGAATGGACGTGCATGGACATTAATGAAGAAGCGGCCGGGTTCGTTTTGTAGTTTCGGTGGGAGCTGTGGAGCGCGTCGCGCACTCCCGCGCGGAAGAGAAACGGCGCGCTGAGCAGGGGAAATAACCGGGCGGCTGCACGCCCGCCTGCCAATGGGCGTCTAAAAGGCGTAGTGTGAAGACGGGAGAAGCAATGCGCCACACCGCCCTGCTCTTATTGCTGGTGCCGGTCGGACTGGCCGCACAAACCCTGCCTGAGGATCTCGCTTCTCTGGAAGGCCAGGTGTTCGACGCCGCAACGGGTGGTACCGTCAGGAAAGCCGCCGTCGCGCTACGCCCCGTCGATGCCCGGACCACACCGGGATTCAACGGCTACGGCACGTCGACCGACGATTCGGGCAAATTCGGGATGAAGGACATCGTGCCCGGGCGATACCGGCTGACCGTGAGCCACACCGGTTATGTGAACGGCGAGTACGGCTCGCGCGGTCCCGGCCGCCCGGGTGCGACGCTCTCCCTGGATCGCGCGCAGAACCTCACGGGCTTGGCAGTGAAGCTCACGCCCCAAGGAGTGGTCACGGGGCGGATCGTGGACCGCGATGGCGATCCAGTCTCCGGAGCCTGGGTCCAGCTCCTGCGCTACCGGTATCAGCAGGGGCAAAAGCAGCTTCAGGCCAGCGACATTGGCATTACCAACGATCTCGGGGAGTACCGCATTTTTGGAGTGGCGCCCGGCAGGTATTATGTCGGTGCCACGTATCAGCGAAATATGCTGCTGAACCAAACCGTGGATCGCTCGGCCAACGCGCCCCCCGCCGAAGACTACGTGCCGGTGTATTATCCGGGCACAACCGACGTTTCTACAGCGATGGACCTGCCGGTGACGCCGGGCTCGCAAGTTCGGGCGGACCTCATCCTGGACAAAACGCGGACGTCGCGCATTACGGGCCGGGTGGTCAACGCAATTGGCGATTTGCTGCCTGCCGCAACGGTGAGTCTGACGCCGCGCGGATCCGCGGGCGGTCCGCTATACAACAAATCGGCCACAACCGGACGCGACGGAACGTTCGAGTTGCGCGGCATCGCTCCAGGAGCGTACTACCTAAGGGCGTTTGTAGACCAAGCGGGCAAACCTCATACTGCCCGCACGCCAGTGGAAGTTGGCGGCACCGATATCGAGGACTTGACGCTGACGGCCGGTCCGGGCGTGGAGGTTAACGGCCACGTGCGCATTGATGGCGAATCGACCGTCCGGCTTACCGGTATTCGCGTCACGCTGCCGTCGCGCGAACCGTTCGCCGGGGTTACATCGAGCGCGGGCGTACAGGAAGACGGAACATTTCGCATCGAGCAAGTGAATCACGACGTATATAACCTATCGTTTCCCGGCTTGCCGCCGGGGTTTTACGTCAAATCGATCAAATCCGGCGACACGGATCTTCTCGCTGCCGGATTGGATCTGACCAGCGGCGCACCGGGGGATCTGGACGTGGTTCTTAGTCCCAATGCGGGTCAGGTCACAGGGCTGGTGCAGGATGCTCAGTCGCAGCCGGTGGCGGGCGCTACCGTGGTGCTGATTCCCCAGGATCAGGAGCGCCGTGAACAGCAGCGCGACTATCGGGTCGCTACCACCGATCAGGCCGGGGGTTTCAATTTGACCTCGGTGGTGCCCGGCGATTACCGGGTTTACGCGTGGGAAGACGTCGAATCGGGCGCCTACTTCGATCCGGAGTTCATGAAACCAGTCGAGAGCAGGGGGGAGAAGATCTCGCTGCACGAGAAGGATCAGGTCATCCTTCAGCTTGCTGTGATTCCGGCGGACGCGAACCGTTAGTGTCCCGAGTCAGAGGTTCTCCAACAAATCCTAGACTTCCGGATCTCGCCAAGACGCCAAGACGCTAAGTATGAAACACAAAGTCTTCGGTTCTTTTGCGCCTCGGCGTCTTTGCGAGGAAATCTCCGATTTTTTGCCGCGAATTTGTAATTCACGGCTTTAGCACGGCGTTTCAACCTTGGGGAGCACGGAGCGGACGCGCCGCTTCAAAAGGCGGCGGCAGGCTGAAAGCCTGGCCCACTTTTACTGGGTGACTCCTATTGGGTTACGCCGGCTTTTTTGAAGTCGCCCGATTTGAAGTACGAAATCGTCGACGGGTCGATCCACTTCTTCACTGTGGCGTTGACCTGCTCCGGTGTTAGCGAGGAGACTTTGGCTTCGAGATCCGCCTCGCGCTTCATGGTGCGGCCGAGTTCGGCCTCCCGCGCCAGCAAACGCGCCAGTCCCTGATCCTGCGAGCGCTGCAACGCCTGCTCCTGCAGGAACGCTTTTTTGGTGGATTCGATTTCGTCCGCGGTGAAGCCCTGGCCCAGCACTTTGGCGATCTCTTCCTTGAAGGCCGCCTCGACCTTGGGCACGTTCTGCGGATTGGCGATGGCCGCGCCGATGAAGCGGCCGAACTTGTCTTGTGCACCGGCGTCGAACACGCTCTGCACGCCGTAGCTCAAACCGTCCTTTTCGCGGATGCGCACCCACAAGCGGCTCTTGGGGTCCGCGCCGATCATCTGGTTGGCGAAGAACATGGTGGGATAGTCGGGATCGTCCTGGTCGACGCTGAACGTGGTGATGGCCAGGAAGTACGCGTTGGCTTTGTCGGGCGCCTCAAACATCTGGTTCACCGGGCTCAGCTTCTGCCAGGTGCGCTTGAGCACCGCGTAAGGTTTCGGGCTCTTCCAGCCGCCGAACAATTCGCCCGCGAGCTTTTCCACGTCGGCGGCGTCGAAATCGCCGACTACCGCCAATTCGCCGTCGGAAGCGCCATAGAAATCGGTGTAGAACTTCTTGGCGTCGGCCAGCGTGACCTTCTTCAACTGGTCGATGCTTTCCTCCACCGTGGGCACATAGCGCGGATCGCCGGGGGGGTACGGGGCGATGAAGCGGCTCATGGCGACGGTGGCGATGGATTGCGGCTCACTGCGCTGGCTCTCGATGCGGGCGATGGCCGCTTGCCGGACCTGCTCGAATTCGGATTCCGGGAAGGCCGGCTGGCGGAGAATCTCGGCGGCCAGGCGCAGGGTCGCGATGAAGTTGGCGCGCACGGTTTCGATGTTCGCGGTGGCTCCGTTCAGCGCCCCGCTGACGTTCAGGCGCGCCTTCAGCTTGTCGAGTTCATCCTGCAATTGCTGGCGATTGTGTTGCTGGGTCCCACGCATCAGCAGGCCGCCGGTCATCTGCGGGGCGGCGCCCTCGTTGGCCAGGGACTTTTCGTCGCCAAAGTGGAGCGTCAGCGACGCCACCACGGTTCCGCCACGGGTTTTCTTAGGCAACAGAACCAGCTTGAGGCCGCTTGGTAATGTGATGCGCTTGGTGCGCGCCTCGATGTTGGCGGGCGAGGGATCGAACACCTCGCCGTCCTCGACCGCGGCGTTCCCTTTGTAGTCCTTCAGCATCGCGGCCACGTCGGGAGTAGGCGGAACCTCTGCGCGCACCGGATTCTCCGCGGTTGGAATAAAGCGGCCGATGGTCCGGTTGGAGGCCACCAGATACTGTTTGGCTACGCGGGCGACATCTTCCGGAGTCACCTTTTGGTAGCGGTCGCGATCCAGGAAGAACAAACGCCAATCGCCCATGCCCACGAATTCGCTCAGCACCAGGCCCACGCGGTCGGAATTGTTCAACTCCAGCTCGACGTTCTTCAGGATGCGGGTCTTGGCGCGGTCCACTTCGTCCTTGCTGGGCGGCTCCTTGGCGATGCTCTCAATCACGCCTAGCATGGTCTTTTCGACGTCGGCCAGATCGCCATCCTTGCGCACCTGCGCGGTAAACATGTCCAAGCCGGGGTCGTGAAGCGAGTAATTCTCGGCGCTCACGGCCGTGGCTTTTTTCGAATCCACCAGGGCTTTGTACAGGCGGCCGGAGGGTTGATCGCCGAGGATCTCCGCCAGCACGTCCAGCACGGCATTATCGGGATGCGCGCCGGCGGGCGCGTGGAAGGCGATCATCAGTTCCTGGGTGTCGCCGACGCGCCGCAACATCACTTCGCGCTCGCCGTCCTGGGTGGGCTCTTCGGTGTAGGTGGGCGTCAGTTGGCGGGTGGGCTTGGGGATTTTGCCGAAGGTATCGTTGATCCAACCCAGAGTCTTAGTGGCGTCGAACTTGCCGGCCACCAGCAGCAGGGCGTTATCGGGCTGGTAGTAATTGCGATAGAAGGCCTGCAAGCGGTCGATGGGCACCTTTTCGATATCGCTGCGCGAACCGATGGGGCTGTGGCCGTAAGCGTGCCACAGGTAGGCGGTGGACATTACGCGCTCTTCGAGAATGCGCGGCGGGCTGTTTTCGCCATTCTCGAATTCGTTGCGCACCACCGTCATTTCGCTGTCCAGATCCTGGCGCGAGACGCGGGAGTTGACCATGCGGTCGGATTCCATCTCCAGCGCCCATTGCAGGTTTTCGTCGGAGGCGGCGACGGTTTCGAAATAGTTGGTGCGGTCCCAGGAGGTGGTGCCGTTGAATTGCGCTCCATGGCCTTGCAGCTCGCCCATCAACTGGTTGCGCTTGCTGGTGCCCTTGAACATCATGTGCTCCAGCAGGTGCGCCATGCCGGTCTCGCCGTAGCCTTCGTGGCGCGATCCGACCTTATACGTCACGTTGACCGTGACGGTCGGCTTGGAGCTATCGGGGAAGAGCAGTACCTGGAGGCCGTTGGCCAGGCGGTATTCGGTGATGCCTTCGACCGTGGTGACCGGCACGACGCCGGAAGGAAACGTCACGACGGCAGGCGCCCTTACGCCAGAAGGCTGCGCGGGAGCCGGCTGGGCGCGGAGCGTGTACAGGAACGGAGCCGAAAGGAGCCCCAGGGAAAGAGCGGCAAGTCGGAGCATTCTCATGGCATTCAGGCTAACATTTCCACCGCTCGCACGCCCGTACGCCGGGCCCAGGGCGGCCATTCGATTAGACTCATGACATGAGCTTTCGTCACGGATTTCTATTCGCGAGCCTGCTCGGGGGCGCGCTGCTGCTGAGCGGGGAGTCGGTTGCCGGCCTGAAGTGGACCGCTCCGGCCGGGTGGAAGAACCTCGGGTCGCAGACCATGCGGGCGGCCACCTACAACGTCCCGGCCGTGGCCGGCGACAAGGACAGCGCCGAGTGCGTGGTCTACTTTTTCGGCCAGGGCCAGGGCGGGCCGATTCAAGCCAACTTGGATCGCTGGAAGAGCCAGTTCCAGACTCCTGACGGCAAACCGTCGCCGGCCAAAATCGCGACGCGGACCGTGAACGGGCTGGCGGTGACGACCATCGATGTTGCGGGGAATTACTCGGGGATGGGCGGACCGCTGGCCACGTCCGCGAGCGTGGCGAAGGACTACCGGCTGCTGGGGGCGATTCTGGTGAATCCGGGCGGGAACATCTTCCTCAAGTTCACCGGGCCGGCGAAGACCGTGACGGCGAATCAACAGAAGTTCGAGCAATTGCTGGCGTCGTTCTCGAAGCAGTGATGGGATGTACTACTAGACCCTGGTTTCTTTGTAGCGCGCGAAGATTTCATGCGGCCAAAGTTGTAAGCTGCTGAGCGGTGGTGCGTTGCGCCGAGAGCAAGGCGTTCAGAATGAGCCTGCCGTGGTCGGTGACGTGGTAGCGGT